>NZ_JBFUHC010000007.1:0-248487 GCF_056402615.1 Pedococcus sp. P3_C7
CGCACCGTGCGACGCGACAGCACCGGCCCCGTCCGCAACAAACGACCCTTGGGAGGTGCACTGACCAAGACCCGCAGGACAAACTGACGTAAGGAGTGTCAAGGATCAACCGACGTAAAACCGTCAACCATCAGCCGAATGCCTACAGGCCCACCGGTGCCCGAAAAACTTGGCTGTCTGACGCGGCGCGCGTGACTCGAGAGTGCACGACACGCTGACGCGACCGTGATGTCCTCAGCGTGTCGTGCACACTCGATGGCACGTCTGCTGCGGGTGAGCGCGTTCGGTGCAGACTGGGTTCGTGAGCAATGTCGAGACCCAGCCGCAAGAAACCGTCTGCTCGACGGCGCCGTCCGTCGACGGGGTGGAGATCCTCGAACCCCGTGACGTGCCCCTCGGCGGGCCTCGCGCGATGACAGTCCGTCGCACCCTCCCCCAGCGCCAGCGCTCCCTCATCGGCGCCTGGTGCTTCGCCGACCACTACGGCCCGGACGACGTCGCAGGCTCGGGTGGCATGGACGTCCCGCCCCACCCCCACTGCGGGCTCCAGACGGTCAGCTGGCTGTTCACGGGCGAGATCGAGCACCGCGACAGCCTCGGCTCGCACGCCATCATCCGCCCCGGTGCGGTCAACCTGATGACCGGTGGGCTCGGCATCGCCCACTCCGAGGTGTCCACTCCGGGCACGACCGTCCTCCACGGGGCCCAGCTGTGGGTGGCCCTGCCCGACGCGTACCGCAACGCCCCCAAGGCATTCCAGCACCACGAGCCGACGCCGACGCGGCTCGACGGTGCCACCCTGAGCGTGTTTCTCGGCAGCCTGGCCGGCCAGACCTCCCCGGTCGAGAGCTTCACCCCCCTGCTCGGCGCCGAGGTCACCCTCGACGCGGGGGCCACGGTCGAGCTGGGTCTCGACGCGGCATACGAGCACGGGGTGCTGGCCGACAGCGAAGGGCTCACGGTCAACGGCACCGCCACCCCGCGCAGCGCCATGGCCTATCTCCCCACGGCGACCGCGACGCTCACCCTCACCAACACCGGAAACGACAGCGCCCGGGCGCTCATCCTCGGTGGGCCGCCGTTCGACGAGGAGATCGTCATGTGGTGGAACTTCGTCGGCCGCAGCCACGAGGACATCGTGACCGCTCGCGAGGAGTGGATGGCCCACTCGGAGCGGTTCGGTGAGGTGGACGGGTACGCCGGCCAGGTCAAGCACCTGCCGGCGCCAGAGATGCCTGCCGTGCGGATCCGCCCGCGCTCCAACACATCTCGCAGCGCCCGGGACGCGTGACCCCTTCCCGGCGGGTGATGGGGCAGACTGGCGGCATGAGTCCCACCACCGGACAGCGCCCCGGGCAGCGACCTGGTGGCGTCGCCGCCTTCGCCCCCATCGTCGTCGCCGTCTGTGCGATCGTCCTCGTCCGCGAAGGTCTCGAGGCGGTCCTCCCCAGCCTCAACACGTGGGTCGTCTTCGTCATCGCCCTGGCGGCGGGCTGGCTGGCGTACGCAGGCGTCGAGCGCTGGGTCGCGCGCCGCAACGGGGGCGGACCCGCCGGCCCCGCAGGACCCGCAGGACCCGCAGGACCGGCCGGACCCGCAGGGCGCGGCGAGGAGCAGTGAGCGCCGCCCCCACCGGACCTGTCCTCGTCACCGGCTGCTCGTCCGGCATCGGCCGTGCCGCAGCCGAGGCGCTCATCGCACGCGGCCACACGGTCTATGCCACCGCCCGTCGCACCGAGACCCTCACCGACCTCGAAGCCGCGGGAGCGCGCATTCTCGCCCTCGACGTCACCTCCGAGGAGTCGATGTCCAGCGCGGTCAAAACGATCGAGGCCGAGCACGACAGCATCGGCGCCCTGGTCAACAACGCCGGGTACGGCGAGTACGGCACCATCGAGGAAACAGACCTCGACAAGGTGCGCACCATGTTCGAGACCAACGTGTTCGGACTCGCCCGGCTCACCCAGCTCGTCCTGCCGGCGATGCGCGAAGCCCACAGCGGTCGCGTCGTCAACATCGGCTCGATGGGGGGCCGCTTCACCTTCCCCGTCGGCGGCTACTACCACGCGACCAAGTACGCCGTGGAGGCGATCACCGACGCCCTGCGCAACGAGGTGCGCGGCTTCGGCATCGGCGTCAGCCTGATCGAGCCAGGCCTCATCCGGACCGGCTTCGAGGAGACCGCCCTCACCTCCGATGCCGCTGCGGCACAACAACATTCACCGTATGCCGCGTTGCTGGCCTCCAGCGCCAGCAACACCACCGGCGGCTACGGAAACCCCATGGTGGCCACCGGCCCGGAGTCCGTCGCCAAGGTCGTCGTCAAGGCGGTCGAGTCGCGCCACCCCCGGTCGCGCTACATCGTGACGCCGGCGGCCCGTGCGCTCATCGCCACGAGGACGCTCGGTGGCGACCGGGTCTGGGACTTCATGATCCGGCAGCAGTTCAAGGGGTAGCGCCGTGGTCGCGTCCGTGGAACCCCTCACCGCACCCGTCGAGCCCGACGACGCCCTGCGACGCATCGCCTTCCTGCTCGAGCGGGAACGGGCAGGCTCCTACCGCGTCGAGGCGTTCCGCAAAGCCGTCGTCACGGTCCGGGAGACACCGGACGACGAGCTCCGCAGCCGCCACGAGGCCGGCACCCTGCAGGACCTCCCAGGGATCGGGAAGTCCACCGCCGCCGTGGTGAGCGAGGCCCTGGACGGTGAGCTCCCGGCATACCTGGAGTCGTTGCAGGGAAAGGCGAGGCCGCTCGCCCAGGGCGGCACGGACCTGCTCGCCCAGATCAAGGGCGACTGCCACTCGCACTCCAACTGGTCGGACGGCGGCAGTCCCATCGAGGAGATGGTGCTCACGGCCGTGGAGCTCGGGCACGAGTGGCTGGTCCTCACCGACCACTCCCCCCAGCTGCGCGTGGCCAACGGGCTCACGGCCGAGCGACTGACCAAGCAGCTGGCCATCGTCGACGCAGTCAATGCGTCGCTGGGTGGGCAGTTCCGGCTGCTCAAGGGGATCGAGGTCGACATCCTCGACGACGGGTCGCTGGACCAGACCGACGCGATGCTCGCCAAGCTCGACCTGGTCACCGCGAGCGTCCACTCCAAGCTCAAGATGAACAAGGCGCCGATGACCAAGCGGATGGTGGCCGCGGTGTCCAACCCCCGCGTCAACGTGCTGGGCCACTGCACCGGGCGGCTCGTCGAGGGATCGCGCGGGACGCGAGCACAGTCGGAGTTCGACGCGCGCGCCGTCTTCGAGGCCTGTGCCGAGCACGGCACCGCCGTCGAGGTCAACAGCCGTCCCGAGCGGCGCGACCCGCCGGACGAGCTGATCAGGCTGGCGATGGAGATCGGCTGCGTGTTCGCGATCGACTCCGACGCGCACGCCCCCGGGCAGCTGGAGATGAAGGCCTACGGCTGCGAGCGCGCCGAGGAGCTCGGCATCGACCCCGACCGGATCGTCACCACCTGGGACGTCGACCGCCTGCTGACGTGGGCCGCCCCGCAGACGGCTGCGAGCGGCGGGTGAGCACCCCGCCGGTGTCGGTCGACCTGACGGCCCCGGAGCCACCCTTCGAGCAGGTCCGCGCCCAGCTGGCCGGGCTGATCGCCCGCGGCACCCTCGCGGAGGGCGACCGGCTCCCGACCGTGCGCGGGCTGGCCGCCGACCTGGGCCTGGCGGTCAACACCGTGGCCCGGGCCTACAAGGAGCTCGAGGCCGAGGGTCTCGTCACCACCCGAAGTCGCGCCGGGACCGTCGTGGCGGCGGGCTCTCAACCCCTCGATGTCGCCCTCAACCGCAGCGCCGCGGACTACGCCATCCTGGCCGCACGGGCCGGGCTGAGCGAGTCGGCGGCCGTCGACCGAGTGCGCGCGGCGCTGCGCGAGGCACGCGCCTGACCAGCCACGCGGCATACCGTCGGGTCGTGGGGACGGGCGGCGACCAGCCCCCCGCTCGCTTCGCCCACGGACCCGTTTTGGTTATCCGGGCGGTCTGCCCGTATGCTTTCGCGAGTCCTCGACGGATCCGCGCCTGGCGCTAACGGCGGGGGGCCGTTGAACTGGTCCCCATCGTCTAGCGGCCTAGGACCCCGCCCTTTCACGGCGGTAGCACGGGTTCGAATCCCGTTGGGGATACGCAGTAAAAGCACCATCTAGGCCCCGTAGCGCAGTTGGTTAGCGCGCCGCCCTGTCACGGCGGAGGTCGCCGGTTCGAGCCCGGTCGGGGTCGCTCGAAAGCCAAGAGGCCCGCACACACGTGCGGGCCTCTTCGCATGTCCGGGTATGCCGCGGGGCTGGGCCTCGTGCGCCGGCCCAGCCCTGCGGCATCCCTGTCAGTCCCCCTGCGTGTAGTGCGACGCGTCCCCTTCGATCACCCTGCTCTTCTCCCCCGTCAGCCCCACCGGCACGTCGCCCGCGACCGTGACCCGGTGGAGGCGGCGCGGCAGGTGGTCGTAGTTGTCGATCGCGTAGTGCTGGGTGATCCGGTTGTCGAAGATGACGAGCTGGTCCGGCTCCCAGGCGACACGCACGACGTTCTCGGGGCGCGTGATGTAGGACTGGAACAGCCGGATCAGGTCCCGGCTCTCCGCGGCGGACAGCCCGACCAGCCGCTGGGCGAAGCCGCCGAGGTAGAGCCCCTTCTCCCCCGTCTCGGGGTGCACGCGGACGACCGGGTGGGCGGTCCGATAGGCGGTGGAGGTGAACTCAGCACGGTTCTCCCTGGCCTGGTCGTCGAGGGACTCCTCCGGCTCGGCGTAGTCGTAGTCGTTGGTGTGGATCGCCCAGAGCGAGTCGGCCAGCAGCCTCAACGGCTCGGGCAGGTCGCGGTAGCCCGCACCGGTGTTGGCGATCAGCGTCTCGCCGCCGTGGGGTGGGACCACCTTGCTCGACAGGGTGGTCGCCTTCGGTGGCGCCTGGACGAAGGTGACGTCCGTGTGCCAGTGGTTGGCCGCCCCCTTCTCGCTGTCGACGGGAAGGATCCGCGGGGCGCCCGGCGCCGACGCGACCGTGGGGTGCGCCGTCGTGAGCGGGCCGAAGTGCGCGGCGAACCGTTCCTGCTGATCGTCGGTGAGCGGGGCACGGCGGAAGACGAGCGCCTTGTGCTCCAGCAGAGCCTGGTTGAGGAACTGGATGGTTTCGGCGTCGAGGTCGGAGGTGAGGTCGACGCCGACGATCTCGGCGCCGATCCGTCCGGTGATCTTGCGGACGTCCCGGTCGGTCGCGATGGCGGTCATGCTGCGTGCTCCTTCGTGGTGAGGGCGTGCTCGGTGTTGGGGTTGGCCGGCCGGGGCAGGCCGTAGTGGTCGCGCAGCGTCCTGCCCGTGTACTCGGTGCGGAACAGGCCCCGACGCTGCAGCTCGGGGACCACGAGGTCGACGAAGTCGTCCAGACCGCCCGGCAGCGTCGGCGGCATGACGTTGAACCCGTCGGCTGCCCCCTGCTCGAACCACTCCTGGATCTGGTCGGCGACCTGCACGGCCGTCCCGGCGAACACCCGGTGGCCGCGCCCGCCGGCCAGCCTCTCGATGAGCTGGCGGACCGTGAGGCCCTCGCGCTCGGACAGGTCGAGGATCAGCTGCTTGCGGCTCTGGTTGCCTTCCGTGCCCACCGCCACGGGCGGCAGTGGTCCGTCGAGGTCGCCCTCGGTCAGCTCGTGGTCGAGCATGGTCGAGAGCTGCGCCAGCCCGTATGCCGGGTTGATCAGGGCGTTGAGCTCGGCCTCCTTCTCCTTGGCCTCCTCCTCGGTGCGCCCGACGACGGGGCTGATGCCAGGGAGGATGAGCAGGGCTTCCGGGCGCCGACCGTGGGCGGCGAGCCGGCCCTTGAGGTCGGCGTAGAACGCCTGCGCCTCCTCGAGCGTCTGCTGCGCGGTGAAGACGGCCTCGGCGAAGCGGGCCGCGTACTCCTTGCCCGACTCGCTCGACCCCGCCTGCACCAGGAGGGGGTAGCCCTGCACGGGCCGGCGGATGTTGAGTGGGCCGCGCACCTCGAAGTGCGGGCCCTTGTGGTCGATCGGAGCGATGCGGTCGGTGTCGGCGTAGATGCCCGACACCTTGTCGGCGATGACGGCCTCGTCGTCGAAGGAGTCCCAGAGCGCCTGGGCGAGCTGGACGAACTCGGTGGCCCGCGCATACCTCGCCTCGTGGTCGGGGCGACCCTCGAGCCCGAAGTTCCGCGCCTCGTCCTGCCCGGCGCTCGTGACGATGTTCCACCCGGCCCGCCCACCGCTGAGGTGGTCGAGCGAGGCGAACGCGCGAGCCAGTGTGTAGGGATGGTTGTAGGTCGTCGACGCGGTCGCGATGAGCCCGACGTGGGTCGTCGAGGCGGCCAGGGCCGAGAGCAGGGTGAGCGGTTCGAAGGCGCTGTGCGTGTTGTGCTTCACGTTGCCGTGCAGCGCCACTCCGTCGGCGAAGAAGACCGAGTCGAGCAGGCCGCGCTCGGCCGTCCTGGCGATGTCGACGTAGTGCTGCAGCGTGAGCGCGCGGGCGGGTTCGACCTCAGGGTGTCGCCAGGCGGCCTCGTGGTGGCCGGTCGACATGATGAAGGCGTTGAGATGGAGCTCTCGGGGTTCAGTGGACATGGTTCAGCTTTCCTTTCAACGGATCTGGGGTGCTGGTCAGCGGGCCGCGGCAGCGACGCGCCAGCGCGAGAAGTGCCGCTCCAGCCGGACGAGGACGGTGTTCACGAGGAGCCCGAACAGCGAGACGGTGAGGATGCCGGCATACATGTCCGGGATCTGGAAGCTGCTCTGGGCGTTGACGATCAGGTAGCCCAGCCCCGCCTTCGCGCCCACCATCTCGGCGGCGATGAGGACCAGGATCGAGGCCGTGCCCGCCATCCGGACGCCCGTGAAGATGGTGGGCACCGCGGAGGGCAGGACCACCTTCTGGAACAGCCTCAGGCTGCCCAGCCCCAGCGACCGGGCGGCCCTGACGAGGAGCGGGTCGACCGTGCGCACCCCGGCGATCGTGTTGAGCAGCACCGGGAAGAAGCTCGCGTACGCGACGATCGAGATCTTGCTCGTCTCCCCGATCCCGAGCAGTAGGACGAAGACCGGCAGGAGCGCGAGGGCGGCCGTGTTGCGGAAGGCTTCCAGCAGCGGCGTGAGGAACTCGCGCAGGCCGTCGTACCACGCCACCACGAGTCCCAGCCCGATGCCCGCGACGACCGCGACGCTGAACCCGATCACCGACCGGGTCAGGCTGGCCGCGACGTGCTGCTGGAGCTGGCCGCTCTGGACCAGTCCCCACCACGCCTGGAGCACCTCGTGCAGAGGCGGGAGGAACACCTTGCGCGCGGGGTCGAGCAGGTACTGCGTGCCGAACTCCCACAACAGCAGGAAGAGCACGACGGCCGCAGACCTGCGCGTCCCCCGCCCGAGGCGGCGCGCGACGGCACCCCACCAGGTATGCCGCGTGGCAGCCCGCCGAGCCACGCTCGCCTCGGGTGCCGGGCCGGGCTGCGTCGGCGCTGTCAGATCACGACCTGGGTCCAGGGTTGCGGTGCTCATCAGGCTGCCTTCTCTGTGCCGTCGGGCTGGATCTTGAGGTGACCGGCGTCCTGGGCGCGGCGCACCTCGTCGTGCAGGAGCGTCCAGACCTCGTGCCGGTAGTGCACGAAGCGGGGGTCCGACCGCAGGTCCGTGGTGGACTCGCGGTCGCCGAGGTCGACGTCGACGAGGGCCTTGAGACGCCCGGGGCGGGCGCTCAGGACGGCCACGCGCTGGCCGAGGTAGACCGCCTCCTCGATGCCGTGGGTGATGAACACGACCGTCGTGTCGGTGGCTCGCCAGATCCGCAGCAGCTCGTCCTGCAGCTGTTCACGGGTCTGCGCGTCAAGGGCCGCGAACGGCTCGTCCATGAGGAGGATCCCGGGTTGGTAGGCCAGGCTCCGGGCGATCGCGACCCGCTGCTTCATCCCACCGGAGAGCTCGTGGGGGTAGCGGTCCTCGAACCCCTCGAGCCCCACGAGGGCCAGGTTCTCGCGGGCCCGTTCGGTGCGCTCGCGGCGACTCAGTCCCCGTTGCTCGAGGCCGAACGTCACGTTGGCGAGGGTGGTCCGCCAGGGAAAGAGCGCGTACTGCTGGAAGACGATGCCCCGGTCGAGACCGGGACCGGTCACCTCGGCGCCGTCCACGAGGACGCTGCCGCTCGTGGGGCGGCTCAGCCCGCCGAGGAGGTCGAGCAAGGTGGTCTTGCCCGACCCGCTCGGTCCGACCAGCGTGAGGAACTCACCGCGTGGCACCTCCAGGGACACGTCGTCCAGCGCGACCAGCGGGCGTGCTTGCGGCTGGTCCCTGGTCGGGCGGAGCGCGAACTCCTTGGTCACGCCACGCAGCTCGATGTGGGCACTCATGAGGACGCCTTCGACGCGAGCCCGTTGTAGTCGTTGGTGTAGAGGTCGCGGGGCTTGAGCGCGCCCTGCTCGAGGACCCCGCTGTCGACGAGCCACGGCTCCCAGCGGGTGAAGTCCTGGTCACTGATCAAGCCGCCCTTGCTGGCGACTCCCACGCTCTTCCAGAACTTGAGGTTGTCGGTCTTCTCGTTGCGACCACGCTTCTCGATGATGGTGGTGAACCGCGTGATGACGGTCTCGCGAGAGCTCGTGCGCTCCCACTCGATCGCCTTGGCGACCCCGGTGACGAACTCCTTGGCTGCCGCCGGATGCTTGGCGATGAAGTCGTCCCGTAGGACGTACTGACCACCGTTGAAGGCGCCGAACAGCTCGTAGTCGCTGAACAGCGACCGCAGCCCACCCGTGGCGATGGCGTGGTCCTGCAGGACCCCCGAGAGGGTGCCGACGTCGACCTGCCCACGCCGGACGGCCAGCTCGGTGTCGTTGGGGGGCAGTGGGACCAGCTGCACCTGCTTGATCTCCTCCGGCGTGAGGCCGTTCTTCTTCAGGTAGGTGTCGATGACCGCCTCGGCGTGCGCCCCCAAAGTGTTGACAGCGACCTTCTTGCCGATCAGGTCGTGCGGGGTCCGGATCGGACTGTCGTTCTTGACGTAGAAGCCGTTGAACGTCCTGGCGTCCTCGCCGTAGTAGTTGATGACGGCCTTGACCGGGGCGCCTGCGCCGATGAGCTTGACCACGGCGCCGGAGAACGCACCGCCGAAGTCGGTCTGCCCCGTGGCCGCGGACTGGATGTCCTGGGGACCGCTGGTGGTGTTGCCGACCCAGTTGAGCTTGAGGGTGGGGAAGTAGCCCAGGTCGGAGGCGAGCTCGGGTAGCGACACCGAGTTGGCCCACCCCTGGTAGCGAATGGTCACCGGCCCCTTGTCCTTCGCGGACGTGCTGGCCTCGCTCGACGGGAGCGAGCAGCCGGACACCAGGACGAGTGGCAGGGCCGCCGCCAGCGAGGCGACCAGCGCCCGGCTCGCGGTGAAGGAACCACGGATCGTGCGCATCAGGCCACCGCCTCGCGGAGCACGGCACCCGCGGTGACCAGCGAGCGTCCTGCCACGGTGTCGAGGAAGACGGTCGTGACCTCGCGCAGCGGGCGCAGGGCAGCCTCGTCGAGGAAGGCCTCACCCCCGTCGACGAGCCTCACGTGGTCGGCCAGGACGAACCAGCCCGGGGTGATGCTGCTCGGCGACAGGCTCGCCAGGACGGGGCGGAGGGCATAGTCGACGACCAGCACGTGGGCGGGCGTGCCGCCGGTGGCCACCGGCAGGACGACCTTGCCCCGCAGCGCGAACTGCGGCAGCAGGTCGAGGAAGGTCTTGAGCAGGCCGCCGTAGGCCGCCTTGTAGACCGGGGTGGACACGACGACCGCGTCTGCCGCCTCGAGCGCAGCCACGGCGCGGGCCACGTCGGGGTCATGGGCGTCCCCGCGCAGGAGTGGGCCGGCCGGCAGGTCCCGCAACACGATCGGGACGACGACGTGGCCGGCGCGTTGGAGCTGTCTCGCGATGTCGGAGAGGACGGCGTCGGTCTTGGAGGAGAGGGAGGGACTGCTGGAGATCGTGGCAATGACAGCCATGGGTGGATCCTTTCGGGCAAGGGGAATCGCCGGTCCCGCGCCGAGGCGCAGAACCGTTGGAGGAGAATGGGTTTCGAGGCAGCAGGTGCCGAACAGACCTACGAGCGCAGGTCAGAGACCGGCTGAAGCCGACGAACGACGAGGGCGCGCGTCAGGGGCGACAGAGCGCGCTGGAAACCCTGAGCAGGTCGATGTGCCTGCGCAGGACGGGTCGGCAGGAGCGATCGGCTGCCTGCCTGGATCCGTTGTCCTTCATGGGTTTCCGTCCTCGGATGAGGCTCGAGCCTCGCGCTTGCGGCGGTCGTTCGACTGCCACCTGGTCTTCACCCGGAGCACCCCACCGCGAGTGGGAGGGTTGCCGTCCAGCGAGCCGGGGCTTGTCACTGGAGCTCATGACCTGCGTCGAAGGTAGCGGCTCCTCCATTGCCTATCAAATAAGTAGGATATGTCTCTCGCATGGTGGGACGACAAAGAGCTCCCACGCACGGAATCCGTTGCGCGGCTGCCCTTCGTGCCGACGGGCCGAGCTCACTCGTGCTCGGCCAGCCCAGCGGCATACGTCACCGGCTCGGCACCCAGGCCGCGCAGGAAGTCGTGGTTGCACGCGGGGCCATTCCGCGATGGCCGTCGGTTGTGAGGGGGCAGCACGGATCGGCTATGATCCTGCAGTCGCGACGGTCCCCCGGGCTTCGGCACGAGACCGCCGCGATCGCATGTTCTGGATTGCATGGTCACCATCACGCACATGCACCCACGGCCAGGTAGCTCAGTTGGTACGAGCGTCCGACTGAAAATCGGAAGGTCGGCGGTTCGACCCCGCCCCTGGCCACCACCCGAGAAGCCCCAGGTCCTCGAGGTACCCCTCCATCCCCCTCGATAGAGCAGCTCCGCTGTGGTCGTTCAGCGGCTTGGTGGTGCAGGATCTGGGCCGAATTGAGTGTTTGAGGGCGCTTCTTTGCGGCTGATGAAGGAAGATCACTGCGTGCAGCATCCGCAGCCCCTCGACCCAGGCGCCCGTGGACGTACCGCAGGTGCGAGCGACCTCGGGACCCTGGGCGGCAAGGCAGACCTCGGCGACCTGAGCCGCTGGCTGGTCGAGGCGTCGCCCGACGGCCTGTGGGTCTTCGACGCCGAGGGCAGGACCGTGCTCGCGAACCCACGACTTGCGGAGATGCTGGGCAGGACGGTCGACGAGATGGACGGGCTGTCCGTCTTCGAGACCCTGGACGCGACCGGCCAGGCCCAGTTCGCCGAACACCTGAGCGGACTGCAGGGCAGCAGCGCCCCCGGCAGCAACCTCGAGTGCAGCCTGCTGCGCAAGAACGGCGAGCGGTTCTGGGCACTGGTCAGCCACACCCCGATCAGGGACGACGACGGCAACCACGTCGGATGGTTGCACCGGGTGACCGAGTACAGCGATCAGCGACGGCTGATCGAGACCCTGCAACGGCGCGAGACGCAGCTGGCCGAGGCGCAGCACATCGCCAAGATCGGCAGCTGGGAATGGGACGTCGGCAGCGACGTCGTGGCGTGGTCCGACGAGCTCTACCGCATCTACGGCGTGGAGCCCGACTCCGGCTTCGTCCCCAACTACCAGGGCTTCCTCGACCGGATGCACCCCGACGACCGGGACGCCGTGGCCGAGGTGGTCCGGCGCGCCCTGGAGGAGACGGGCGAGTTCGAGTTCGACGCGCGCATCTTCCACAGCGACGGCTCCCTGCGCTGGATCCGTGGCCGTGGCCGCCTCACCCGCGACGAGGTCACCGGAGCCCCCCTGCGCATGGGCGGCACCTCCCAGGACATCACCGAGAGCAAGGACGCGGAACAGGCCCTGGCCCTGCTCACGTCCATGGCAACCGCGGCCAACGACGCGACGACGTTGGCCGAGGTCATCCCCACGATCCTCAAGGACGTGGCACGGCACACGGGATGGCAGCCGGTGGCAGCGTGGGTGGTGACCAGGGACGGCGAGCTCGAACCCGTCCCGGGCGAGACCCGCGACGTGCCGGAACAGGACGTCGCCGAGGCCACCCGGATCGCGATGGCCGCCGTCGAGTCGCGCAGCCCCCAAGCCTCCCTCACGACGGAGGGCACCGCCCTCGTGGCCGCGCCCGTGGTGGCCGAGGACCGCGCCGCGTGCGTCGTCGTCATGGACACGCGGGCGACCACCCCGCCCACCGACAGCGACGGGCTGACGGTGGCCAGGGCGGCGGCGATCTTCTCCCGCGTCGCGGAGCGTCAGCTGGCCGCCGAGCGACTCGAGCAGGCGCGCGACAACGCGATGAGCGCGTCGATGGCCAAGTCCGAGTTCCTCGCGACGATGAGCCACGAGATCCGCACCCCGCTCAACGGCGTGATCGGGCTGTCCGAGCTGCTCGGACGCACCGAGCTCACGCCGCACCAGCGACGGCTCGCCGACGGCATCGACGGCGCCGGCCGGAGCCTGCTCTCCCTCGTCAACGACATCCTCGACCTGTCCAAGATCGAGGCCGGGCGGCTCGACCTCGAGGCGGTCGACTTCGACCCGCGAGCCATCGTCGAGCAGAGCACCACCATGATGGCAGAGCGCGCCCGCGCCAAGGACCTCGAGCTTGCGGTGACCTGCCACCCGGACGTCCCTGCAGTGGTGAGCGGCGACCCCGTGCGATTCGGGCAGGTCATCTCCAACCTGACCGCAAACGCCGTGAAGTTCACCAACAGTGGAGAGGTCGTCGTCCGGGCCACGGTCGAGACGACGGACGAGACCAGCGACGCGACCAGCGACGTGACGCCCGACGTGACGCGCGTCGAGACCAGCGACGTGACGAGCGCGGAGGCCACCGACGCAGGCATCGTGCTGCGGGTCGAGGTCAGTGACACCGGGTCGGGCATGACGCCCGAGGTCAAGGAACGGCTGTTCACGGCGTTCTCCCAGGGCGACAGCTCCACCACGCGCGAGTACGGCGGCACGGGGCTCGGCCTGGCCATCAGTCGCCAGATCGTCGAGGCCATGGGCGGTGAGATCGGCGTCAACAGCGAGTCCGGGTACGGCAGCACGTTCTGGTTCACCGTGCGCTTCGCGCCGGCCAGCGTCAGCGCCGCCGTCGCCGCACCAGTGCCCTCGGTGGCCGGGCTGCGCGTGCTGGTCGTCGACGACAACGAGACCAACCGCTTCATCCTCGAGGAGCAGCTGGCCGGCTGGTCGATCGAGGCGGCGATCGCCTCGTCGGGGGTCGAAGGTCTCGGGCTCCTCGACGACGCCCACCGGCGCGGGCAGCCCTTCGACGTGGTGCTGCTGGACTACCTCATGCCCGGCGTCAACGGCGAGCAGTTCGCCCGGATGATGCGTGGTGACGGCCGCTTCGGCGACACCCGGATCGTCCTGCTCACCTCGGCCATGGACCTCGATCCGGAGGTCCTGACGGCGGCCGGCATCGACGTGTCATTGACCAAGCCCGTGCTGCCCTCCAGTCTGCTGGACACCCTCGCCGACCTGGCCGGCGCCCGCGCCGAGACCGCCCCGCCGAGCGGTGCGCCGAGCGGTGCGCCGAGCGTCCCTGGAACCGCCTCCTCGACTCCCGGCCGCGCCGACCGGCGCCTCCCGATGGGTTCCCGGGGCCGCGTCCTCGTCGTGGAGGACAACGAGGTCAACCAGTTGGTGGCCGTCGGCATCCTCGAGAGCCTCGGGTATGCCGTGGACGTCGCCGAGAACGGGCTGGCCGGCTACTACTCGTTCCAGTCGGCCGACGGCGCGTACGACGCGGTGCTGATGGACTGCCAGATGCCCCAGATGGACGGCTACGACGCCACGCGCATGATTCGCTCCTTCGAGGACGACCAGTACCGGACGCCCATCATCGCGATGACGGCGGCGGCCATCGCCGGCGAGCGCGAGCGCTGCCTCGAGTCGGGGATGGACGACTTCCTCACCAAACCCGTCGACGTGGCGCTCTTGCGCGACACCCTGGAGCGCTGGGTCCCGGTCAACGGCGACCACAGCGCCGAGACCGACGCCACGGACAGCCGACGGCTCGCGTCTCGGGCGGACACCACCGTGCTGGACCCCTCGCGCCTCGAGGAGCTGCTCGACCTCGACCCGGGCGACCCGACGATGCTGCTGAGGTTCATCGACAGGTTCGGGCCCAATTCCCGGGCCGCGCTGGCCACCATGCGCGAGCACCGCGAGGCGGGCGCGGCCCACGAGCTGAGTCGCGCGGCACACGGTCTCAAGGGCAGCGCGGCCAACCTCGGGGCCGAACGGCTCGCACTGCTCTGCGCGGACGTCGAGCACCTCGGCGAGGACGGCGTGGTCGTCGACCAGCCTGCCCTGGTGGCCGTGGAACGTGAGCTCGACGCGGCCGTCCGGGCGCTCGAGTCCTTCGCTGTCACGCTGCGCCGGCTGTCCTGACCCCCACGCCTCCATCACGAAAGCCACCGGTCATCTGTGGGATGACCGGTGGCTTCCGTTGAAGGGACTTGCTCTCTTGCCGTTCCAGCGCCCGTCTGGCTGAGGGACGGGGGCTGGGTGAGTCGGACGGCGCGGCACCGCAGGGGGAGGTGCCGGCCACCCTTACGCCGACTGGATGCCGGTGTCGACACCCCAGTGCTGGGGTGCGCTGGTGATGTACTGCCCTGTGCGTGCACCGAGGGCCAGCCGACGGCGCACTTCGCGCATCAGCTCGTCGTTGGTGGCCAGCAGTACAGCTTCGGGGTGCTCGATGCCGCCGAGCACGGACAGGCCGCACCCCTCGGCGGATCGCAGCACGATCTCGCGGACGGAGAGGCACAGGGCACGGGACAGCGCCAGCATCTCGTCGGGCTGGGGCCATTCCGGCAGGACCGGGGTGTCGAGGATCCCTTCGAGCGTCCACTCGTCCAGACCACTGCGCGTCGCGAGGGTCGCGCGGCTCCAGCCGAGCACGCGAAGCTGCTCCTGCAGGAAGGTGCCGAGGCTGTTGGTCACGGGGGCTCCAAGGGTGTGAAGAGGTGTGCCCCTGATGGAAGCGCGGATTTCGGCTCCGGAGAACGAACTTTGCCAAGCCTTGACCATTGGGTCGGCTGTTCGGTGGACCGTCAATCCGCCTAACGTTCGGCTAGCCCACGCACGACCTCGTCGGTATGCCGTCCCGGCGGGCCCGCGGGCTGCCCCGCCGTCGTGGGGGTCACCGAGAAGCGCGGGGCCGGGGCCGGCTGGACCGTCCCGGGGGTGCCGGGGACGGCGGCATACGCCTGCCTGGCGTCGAGGTGGGCATCGGAGCGCGCCTCCTGGGCGGTCAGGACCGGCGCCACACAGGCGTCGAGGTCACCGAAGACCGCCACCCATTCCGCAAGGGACCGTGCGGCGAAGCGGTCGGCAACCATCTCCGAGACCCTCGGCCAGGAGGCGAGCTCCATCTGGTCGGCACCCACCGCGGCGCGGTCCAGCCCGAGCCCGGCCAGGAGCCGCTCGTAGAAGATCGGCTCGATCGCGCCCACCGCGACCCAGCGGTCGTCGCTCGTGCGGTAGCAGCGGTAGAACGGCGCTCCCCCGTCGAACAGGTTCGACCCCCTGGCCGCCGGCCACATCCCCGAGCCGAGCATCGACTGGTGCATCGCGGTCATCGCCCCGACGCCGTCGACGATCGCCGCATCGACGACCTGGCCCTGCCCGGACTCGCGCGCGTGCCACAGCGCCGAGACGACCCCGAGTGCCAGCAGCATCCCCCCGCCGCCGAAGTCCCCGAGCAGGTTCAGTGGCGGCACCGGCCGCCCGTCGGGGCCGGCGAAGGCGTCGAGAACGCCCGCCACCGCCAGGTAGGTGATGTCGTGACCGGCCAGGGCGGCATACGGTCCGTCCTGCCCCCACCCCGTCATGCGGCCGTATACGATGCGCGGATTACGTTGCAGCGCAACGTCTGGACCGAAGCCGAGCCGCTCGGCGACACCCGGACGAAATCCCTCGATGAGGATGTCGGACGCAGCGATCAGCCCGAGCACGACAGCCAGACCCTCGTCGGACTTGAGGTCCACGACCACGGACCGCCGCCCCCGCAGCAGCACTCCATGGGTGGCCCTCAGGTCCTCACCTGGCCGGTCGACGCGTACGACGTCCGCACCGAGGTCGGACAGCATCATCGCGGCGAAAGGGCCGGGACCGATCCCGCCGACCTCGACGACCCGGACGCCCGCGAGAGGGCCAGAACGGCGCGCCGAGTCCATGGGACCGAACGTACCGCCAGCACCGCTGTCAGGTGCGCGCCAGGCCCTGCCCCTCGACGCGCGAGTCCGTCAGCGGAGGTCAGTGAACTGTCAGAGGACGTCAGTGAGAAGCGCGCGAACTTCGACTTCGCGGTAGCGGCGATGGCCACCGAGCGTGCGGATGGAGTTGAGCTTCCCCGCCTTGGCCCAACGCGTCACTGTCTTGGGGTCGACCCGGAACAGTGAGGCCACCTCCGCAGGCGTGAGCAACTTCTCGACCTCGGTGGTGCGAGTAACCATGTCTAACTCCTTGTGCAGGGGACGTGGTTCCATAATCGGACAAGCGGGACCCTTTGGGAACATTCCCAACGGGTCATCCGATATGGCCCGTTGGGACTAGTCACCGGACCAACCCGTGAGCGGGATTACGCTGGGTCCAGGCGCGCGATCCGCGCCGACCTCCCCGCCCTGCGCCTCACCGAGCTCAAGGAGTCACCACCGTGACCGCGTCCTCGTCGCCCAGCATCTCGACGCCTGCCACCTCCACGTCCCAGCACGAACAAGTGGTCTTCTGCCACGACAGGGCGACCGGCCTGCGGGCCATCATCGGGATCTACAGCACGGCTCTCGGACCGGCCCTGGGCGGCACGCGGTTCTACCCCTACGCCAGCGAGGACGCGGCACTGGCCGACGTGCTGCGCCTGTCCAAGGGCATGGCCTACAAGAACGCGGTGGCCGGCCTGGACCTCGGCGGCGGCAAGGCGGTCATCATCGGCGACCCGGCGACGGACAAGACCCCCGACCTGCTGCGCGCCTACGGCCGCTTCGTGGAGTCCCTCGGCGGCCGCTACGTCACGGCGTGCGACGTGGGCACCTACGTCGCCGACATGGACATCGTCAGCGAGACCACCCGCTTCGCGACCGGTCGTTCCGAGGCCAACGGCGGCGCCGGCGACTCCTCCGTGCTCACGGCCTTCGGCGTCTTCCAGGGCCAGCGCGCTGCCGCCCAGCACCTGTGGGGCCAGCCGACGCTCAAGGGCCGGACCGTCGGCATCGCCGGGGTCGGCAAGGTCGGCCGCATCCTCGCCGGACACCTCCTGGAGGACGGCGCCACGGTGGTGGTGACCGATGTCAACGAGCAGGCGCTGGCGGCCCTGACGGCGCAGCACCCCGAGATCGAGGTCGTCCCCGACACCGCGACCCTCGTGACCTCCGACATCGACGTCTACGCGCCGTGCGCCCTCGGCGGCGCACTCGACGACACCACGGTCGAGAACCTGAAGGCCACCGTCGTCTGTGGCGGCGCGAACAACCAGCTCGTGGTGGAGGGTGAGGGCGGCACGGCCGACCGGCTCCGCGAACGCGGCATCACCTACGCCCCGGACTTCCTCGTCAACGCGGGCGGCGTCATCCAGGTCAGCGACGAGCTGCACGGTTTCGACTTCGAGCGCGCCAAGAAGGGCGCCACGGCGATCTTCGACCACACCCTCGAGGTGCTCGAGACGGCGGATGCGCGCAACATCACCCCTGCCGCGGCCGCCGACCACATCGCCGAGGAGCGGATGGCGGCCAGGCAGGCCGCCGGGATCTGGCTCCCTGCCCGCTGAGCACGCGATCGCCCGGTGAGACGCGGGTCTCGCCACAGAACTTGCATCGCTCATGTAGCGTTGTCCTCACGACAAATACACGATTCCCGGGACCGCTCCGTCGAGCCGAGGCGCCGACATGGTGACTCGACAAGGCGATGCCGTCCCGGCAGACGCATGAGGGGGTCACGCCATGGGGCGCGGCCGGGCCAAAGCCAAGCAGACCAAGGTCGCTCGGGAGCTGAAGTACTTCTCTCCCAACACCGACCTGACGGCGCTTGAGCGAGAACTGCACGGGTCTTCCTACGCGGAGCCGGAACCTGTTTCCGACAGCTCTGTGGGCGAGGACGAGTACGACGAATACGGAAAGTGGGCCTCGGGTCAGCAATGACCCGACGTCCTGACTGACCTCCACCTCATGCGCGGGCCCTCGGGCTCGTGTGTCACCTCCGCCGCGCCGCGGCGTGCGGCCATGTCCGTGTGCCGTGGCGCAGCGGTTTGTGCTCGGGTGAGCACTACGCTCGCGTCATGAGCACTGACACGCGCGCTGAGACCCAGCGCCTTGGGGTGGAGACCACCGGGATCGAGATCATCGACGAGGCCGCTCGCACGGCCCGTCCGAAGGACCTCTTCTGGCCGTGGTTCGCGGCCAACGTCTCGGTCTTCGGGATCAGCTACGCCGGCTTCGTGCTGGGCTTCAAGATCTCGTTCTGGCAGGCCGTGCTGGTCACCGTCGTCGGCGTCGTCGTGTCGTTCCTGCTGTGCGGACTGATCGCGATCGCCGGCAAGCGTGGCTCGGCGCCGACCATGATCCTGTCGCGCTCGGCCTTCGGCGTGACCGGCCAGAAGGTGCCCGGGGTCATCTCCTGGCTGACCTCGATCGGGTGGGAGACCTTCCTGGCGATCCTGGCGACACTGGCCACGGCGACGATCTTCAAGCAGCTCGGCTGGGGCGGCGGCACCGGCACCAAGATCGTGGCGTGCGTCGTCGTCGCTACCCTCATCGTGGCGGCGTCGGTGGCCGGCTACCACATCATCATGAAGATGCAGTCGTACCTCACGTGGATCACCGGCATCGCGACGGTCGTCTACATCGCCCTCACGGTCGACGACGTGGACATGTCAGCGGTCAACGCGCTGCCGAGCGGCTCCACCGGCGCCGTGGTCGGGGCCCTGGTCCTGGTCATGACCGGCTTCGGGCTCGGCTGGATCAACATCGCCGCCGACTGGTCGCGCTACCAGCGGCGGGACGCCTCGGGCGCCTCGATCGTGGCCTGGAACACCTTCGGCGGCGCGCTGGCACCGACCGTGCTGGTCATCTACGGGCTGCTGCTGGCGGGCTCCGACGAGAAGCTGCGAGACGGCATCCAGGCAGACCCGATCGGCACCCTCGCCACGATCCTTCCGACGTGGTTCCTGCTGCCCTTCCTCGTGGCCGCGATCCTCGCCCTGGTGAGCGGGGCGGTGCTGGGCATCTACTCGTCCGGCCTGACCCTGCTCTCGCTCGGCGTCCGGATCCCCCGGCCCCGCGCAGCGTTCATCGACGGCGTCATCCTCACGATCGGCACCATCTGGGTGGTCTTCTTCGCCGAAAGCTTCATCAACCCCTTCCAGTCGTTCCTCATCACGCTCGGTGTCCCGCTGGCGGCGTGGGCCGGGATCATGATCTCCGACCTCGTCCTGCGCAAGCGCGACTACGACGACGACGCCCTCTTCGACCCGCGCGGCCGCTACGGCACCTGGGACTGGACCTCGATCGGCACCATGGTCGTCGCGACCGTGCTCGGCTGGGGCCTGGTCGTCAACAGCTTCGCCGGCGACGCGTCGTGGAACAACTGGCAGGGCTACCTGCTCGAGCCCCTCGGGCTGGGGAAGTTCGTCGACGACCCGGCCGGTCCCTACTGGGAGGGCAACTGGCCCTACGCCAACCTCGGGGTCCTGCTGGCGCTGGTGCTCTCCTTCGTGGTCACGCTGGTCCTGCGTCGCGGCACCGTCCGCCGCCAGGAGGCCGGCACGTGAGTGGTCGCCCCTGGTTCGTGGCGATCGACCTGCAACGTGTCTTCGGTGACCCGGCCAGCGCCTGGCGTGCTCCCCGGTATGCCGCGGCCGCGGCCAACGTCGTACGCCTCGCCACGGCCTTCGGTGACCGCACGGTCTTCACCCGGTTCGTCGCGCCGGCCGAGCCCGCCGGTGCCTGGGCGCGCTACTACGAGGAGTTCGCGTGGGCACTTCAGCCCGCGGACGACCCGTTGTACGAGCTGACCGACGACGTGGCCGCCCACGCGACCACGACCGTCGTCGCCACGACGTTCGGCAAGTGGACCCCCGACCTGCGAGCCGTGGTGGGCGAACAGCCGTCCCTGTTCGTGGCCGGCGTGGCGACGGACTGCTGCGTGGTGTCGACGGTGCTGGCCGCAGCCGATGCCGGGGCGACCGTCACCGTGGTGACCGACGCCTGCGCGGGGTCGACCGATGACAACCACCAGAAGGCCCTCGACGTGATGTCGCTCTACGCGCCATTGGTGTCACTCGCGACGACGGCCGAGGTGTTGGCCCAGGCCTAGAAGCCTCCCCCGCCAACCCAGGGCGACACGACCATGGCGTGCCCGTAGGCCAGCGCCTGGGCCTCGGCCACCGCCGCATCGGTGCTGGTCGACTGCGAGTCGCCACCGTGGTCCACGCCCACATCGGTGGGCGCGGGATCGACGCCGTCCCACGCGGCATACCCGGCGAAGAGGCCGAAGGCGGCCTCGGCGTGGATGACCGCCTGGGCGAGCACCCGCAGCACCGACGGGTCGCAGGCGTCGAGGAAGCCCCGCGGGTTGCGGCGCTCGCCGATGCTGATCAGCCGGGCGATCGCAGCCGTGTCGCCGGGACCGAGCCGTTGGCCGGCCACCAACCCGTCCTGGACTGCCGTCAGGACGCGGCCCCGAACGTCCTGGCCGAGGTCGTCGAGCGCTTCGTGGTGAGCGGCTTGGAGTGCGTCCAGCGGCCCGGTGCGGAGCAGGAAGCGGTACTGCCGGACGATCTGGTCCTCCGGCGCACGGTCAGCGATGGTCCCCATGCCTCATGCCAGGCCGCAGTCAGGCGCCTTGGTGGGCACCTTCGGGAGCCAGCCCGGGCGCCGTTCTCCGCGCTGCTCGCGACGCTGCCTTCAGCGACGACCGGGTGAGCGCCTCGCGGACGTCGCCGTCCTGGCCGTCCCAGTCCTCGTGGCCCTCGAGCAGCGGGACTGCCGCCGACCTGGTGATGACCAGGTGGGCGAGCCGTGCGAGCGCCGCCTCGTTCAGGGCGGACACGATGATCCCGGGTGTCCGCAGCTCGCCGACCGTGACGAGGTGGGCGATCCCGGCGATGTCGTCCACCGTGAGCTCCCGCCCGCTGAGCAGGCGATCCTGCGCGGTGCGCAGGACGTGGGCACGGTTCAGGACGTCGAGGGCAGCGATCGACTCGCGATGGAGGGCTTCCAGTTGCTCGAGGTGGGCCGTGCGGAGCACGTAGCGGTACTGACGGACCTCCGGACGCTCGACGGGGGCCGGAGGCTCGACCTGCCGCCGCTTGAACAGGGTCATGCTCACTCCACCGACGGTAGGCAGCCGCCATGCAAAGGGGCTCACCCAGAATGCGTTTTCGGACTCCACCAGATGGGGGATCCCATGACCTCCGTTGGATCTCAGTGGCCGCCGAACGCGGTGTCCGGAGAGCTGGGCCCGCCCGCGAAGTTGCGGTAGAGCACATGTCCCATCAACGCGTCGTGCCACTGCTCGCCGAAGCCGCCGTCGACCCACTCACCCTCTTCGGTGAGCTCGGGCTCGGCCCCGTCCCACGCGGCATACCCGCCGAAGCGGCCGAACATGGCCTCGGCCACGATGACGCCCTCGGCCACCTCCAGCAGCACGCTGGGAAGACAGGAACGCAGGAACTCACCCGGGCGCCGGCGCTCGCCCAGGGTCACCAGGTGGGCGATGGGGCGGACGTCATCCGGCCGCAGGCGCAGCCCGGCCACCAGCCCGTCCTGCACGGCCCACAGGACCATCGCCCGGCGAGCCCGGGCCATGGCCGCCAGCACCTCCACGTGGGCCTCTTCGAGCGCGTCGAGCGGGGCGGTGCGCAGGAGGAAGCGGTACTGGCGTACCGCCTGGTCCTCGTGCTGTGGCGCCCACACAGCCCGACGGTAACCCCGCCGCCGTCACGGGCGGAAGCCGCTGAGTGACGGCTTCGGTGGGCCCGTGCGTGCTCAGACCGGTGCGAACCCGACCACGATCGCGAAGAGGGCCGCACCCGCCGCCACGCCCACCAGTCCCGCCGCCAGTCCGGCCAGCCAGCGGGGGGTCAGGCCGTCAGGCGCCCCCGCAAGGGTCCAGCCCCCACCGCCGGCCACGGCCAGGCACAACGCCATCGACGCGCCGGTCACCACCCAGAGGTCGGTGCCCGACGTCGGATCCGACGGAGCGTGGCCGAGGACGTCGAGTGCTGTGGACACGGCGCCCAACATGACCGTCAGCACCAGTCCGGCCGCCCCGATGGCGAGCGCGCCGACCCACCCGACCGCGAGGGACCAGGCCAAGGTGCTTCTCGAGCGGGTGCTCATGCCGCTCAGTGTTGTCGGCGAAGGGCGCCCACCGCATGGGGTCGGGTACTCAGCCCGCGGGATGGTCCCCGACGAGCTGGACTGCGCCGCCCTCGACGCCCTTGGCGCCGCGCACCACCTCATGGCCGTCGTCCGTGGGTGCGTCCTCGGCACCCGTCACCTCACCGATCGCCCAGGCCGGTATGCCGCGTACCTCGAGGAACCGGGTTGCGGCGTCGACCTGGTCGGCCGGGAGCATCGCCACGAAGCCGACGCCCATGTTGAGGGTGCGCTCGAGGTCGGCTCGGGGAACCTGGCCGAGGCCGCCGACCGTCGAGAACACCGCCGGCGGGGTCCAGGTGGAGCGGTCGAGTCGGGCGAAGACGGTGGGCGGCAGGACGCGGGCGAGGTTGGCCACCAGCCCACCACCGGTCACGTGCGACAGCGCATGCAGGTCGACGCCGTCCGTGCGGATCAGGTCCAGCAGGTCGGCGGAGTACACGCGGGTCGGGGTGAGCAGCTCCTCGCCCAGGGTCTGGCCGAACTCCTCGACCTGGCGGTCGAGCTGCCAGCCCGCGGCGCCAATCACCTTGCGCACCAACGAGTATCCGTTCGAGTGCAGACCACTCGACCCGAGCGCCAGGACCACATCGCCAGGCACGACGCGGTCGGGACCCAGCACCTCGGCGTACTCCACGACGCCTGTCGCGGCACCTGCCACGTCGTACTCGTCGGGCCGCAGCAGCCCGGGGTGCTCGGCGGTCTCGCCGCCCACGAGCGCGACCCTGGCCTGCTCGCACGCAGCGGCGATGCCGGACACGATGGCCGCGATCCGCTCGGGGACCACCTTGCCCGTGGCGATGTAGTCGGTCATGAACAACGGCTCTGCGCCGCACACGACGATGTCGTCGACGACCATGCCCACGAGGTCGAACCCGATGGTGTCGTGCTTGTCGAGCGCCTGGGCGATCGCGACCTTCGTGCCGACCCCGTCGGTGCTGGTCGCCAGGACCGGGTGGCTCATCCGCGCGATCGCCGTGGCGTCGAACAGGCCGGCGAAACCGCCCAGACCCCCCAGGACCTCGGGACGCGTCGCCCGGCGGACCGAAGCCTTCATGAGCTCTACGGCCTTGTCACCGGCCTCGACGTCGACACCGGCGGAGGCATAGGTGATCGGCTCGCTCACGCGCCCACCCTAGACCGGTACGAATGACTGAGCCGAGGCGGTCCGGGCGGCGGGATCCTGCTCGGGCAGGGACCGTTTCGTCAGGGAGGGGAATCTGCCATGTCCACGAGCTACCAGTTCGACCTGTTGCGCACCTACCGGTTCCTACGGCTGGCCATGGTGTTGCTAGTCCTGGTCATCTTCATCTCGGTCGTGGGCCACATCTGGTCCACCGACACCATGCTCCAGTCCATCAGCGCGTCCTACTACACGCCGGTGCGGGCGGTCTTCGTCGCCGGGCTGTGCGCCATCGGGACCTGCCTCATCGTCTACCAGGGGAGCAGCGAGCTCGAGGACGTGCTGCTCAACGGGTCGGGCTTCTTCGCCTTCATCGTGGCGTTCGTGCCCACCCGTCCGGAGGAGAAGTGCGTGTCCTCGGCGATTGCTCCCGACGTGCGCGAGGCGATCTCCAACAACGTCGGGTCGCTGTTCATCGTCGCGGTGCTGGCGTTCGCCGTCGTCATGGGAATCCAGCTCTTCGCCACGCCTGAGGACGAGCGCGAGCTGTCGAAGGGCGTCGGGGTGGCGATCGGCCTGTCGGTGCTGGCCTTCGTCGGGCTGGTCGCCTTCTACCTGTTCAACCGGGGAGCGTTCATGTGCCACGGCCACGACACGGCGGCCATCCTGCTCTTCCTCGGCATCGTCGCCGTGGTCTTCGTGAATGCGCGCGGGCTGGCCCGCGAGCAGGCTCGCGAGGACCACCGTCCGGTGCGCGACCATTTCTGGAACCGCTACTTCTGGGGCTTCGTGCTGATGGTGGCCTCGATCGTCGTGATCGCCGTGACCGGTCCCTGGCTGGGGTGGCTGGACCACTGGGTGTTCTGGCTCGAGGCGGCCCTGATCGGCCAGTTCGCGACGTTCTGGTTGACCCAGACGATCGACCTGTGGCGCGAGCCCCGGCGCCAGGACGCCCCCGTCGCCGGCGCCTGACCCTCTTCCCTTGGCCGACTTGTTGCGACCTGGTGGTCACCCAGCGGCGATTTCGGGGTCCCGTGACGACCTGCGCGCAACAAGTCGCGGCGCATGCCGACTTGTTGCGATCTGGTGGTCACTCAGCCGCGTTTTCGCGGTCCCGTGACGATCTGCGCGCAACACGTCGCGGCAGATCGACCCGGGGAGAGGGCGGGTCAGGGTCGGGTGAGGGCGTCTGCTGCGCCGCCGGGCACTCCGAGCGAGACACCGTCGACGTCGACCCCGCCCACGCCCTCGACGTCGATCGGCAGCGTCTCGAAGAGGTTCTTGCCGAGCCGGCTCGCGTCGGGGAGCTCCAGCGGGTAGGTCCCGGTGAAGCAGGCGGTGCAGAGCTGGTTGCCGGGCTGCTCGGTGGCGGCGATCATGCCTTCCTCCGAGATGTAGCCCAGGGAGTCGGCACCGATGGAGGTGCAGACCTCCTCGACCCCGATGCCGGTGGCGATCAGCTCGGCCCGCGTCGCGAAGTCGATGCCGTAGAAGCAGGGCCAGCGCACCGGCGGCGACGAGATGCGCACGTGCACCTCGGCGGCCCCCGCCTCGCGGAGCATCCGCACCAGCGCCCGCTGGGTGTTGCCGCGCACGATCGAGTCGTCGACCACGACGAGTCGCTTGCCCTTGATGACCTCGCGGAGCGGGTTGAGCTTGAGCCGGATGCCGAGCTGACGGATCGTCTGCGAGGGGGCGATGAAGGTGCGGCCGACGTAGGAGTTCTTCACCAACCCCTGGCCGTAGGGGATGCCGGACTCCTGGGCATAGCCGATCGCGGCGGGCGTGCCCGACTCGGGCGTCGGCATCACGAGGTCGGCCTCGACCGGGTGCTCGCGGGCCAGGGTGCGTCCCATCTCGACCCGCGACTCGTGGACCCCCCGGCCGTTGATGGTGGTGTCGGGGCGAGCGAGGTAGACGTACTCGAAGACGCAGCCCTTGCGGTCGGTCTCGGCGAACCGCTGGGAACGCAGGCCGTCCTCGTCGATGATGAGGAGCTCGCCCGGCTCGACCTCACGGATCAGCGAGGCACCGACGATGTCCAACGCTGCGGTCTCCGACGCCACCACCCAGCCGCGCTCGAGGCGACCGAGTACCAGCGGGCGGATCCCCTGGGGGTCGCGCGCGGCATACAAGGTGTGCTCGTCCATGAAGACGAAGCAGAAGGCGCCGCGCAGCTTGGGCAGCAGGTCCAGCGCCGCGGCCTCGAGCGAGCGGTCGGGGTCGTCAGCCAGCAGCGCCGTGACGAGCGCCGTGTCGGTGGTGTTGCCGCGCACCAGCTCGCCACCACCGGTGCCGTAGCCCTCGGCGCGGCGGTCCGCCACCAGCTCGCGCAGCTCGGCGGAGTTGATGAGGTTGCCGTTGTGGGCCAGGGCCACCGTGGACTCGGCGTGCCCGCCGAGGGTCGGCTGGGCGTTCTCCCACGTCGAGCCGCCGGTCGTGGAGTAGCGGCAGTGACCCACGGCCAGGTGCCCGCGCAGCGACGCGAGCGACCGTTCGTCGAAGACCTGGGAGACCAGGCCCATGTCCTTGTAGACCAGGATCGAGCGCCCGTCGGAGGTGGCGATGCCTGCCGACTCCTGCCCACGGTGCTGCAGGGCGTAGAGCCCGTAGTAGGTCAGCTTGGCGACGTCCTCGCCGGGAGCCCAGACGCCGAAGACCCCGCAGGCGTCCTGCGGGCCCTTCTCGCCGGGAAGCAGATCGTGCGAGAGCTGTCCGTCGCCGCGTGCCACGTGGCTCAGTCTCCCACAGGGACGAGCGGCATTGCCCCAGCCGTCATCCGCGCCGGTCCAGCAGCACAGCGATGACTGCGGCCAGGAGCCCGAAGACGCACGCGCCCACGATGCCGAGGAACAGCACCGCGCTCGTCACGCTGTAGTCGTGGCCGTAGGTCGCGGTGTCGTCGCTGAGGTAGGCCACGGCCGAGCCCGCGACGAAGCCGAGGATGACGCCCGTCGAGATGAACGCGACGAAGTTGGGGTATCGGCGGGTCGGTGGCACGTGCTCACGCTACCCGCGACGCACCCGGACGCCTCGCCCAGGGACCCATCCGCAGGAGAGGCGAGTACGAATAGCACTTATGGAACACATCGCAAGGTCACCCGGCACCCGGAGCCAAAGCCTCAGGTATGCCGTGAGCGGCGTCCTCGCGGCCGCCGCCGGGATGGCGGTGGGTCACCTTGTGGCGGCGTTCGTCAACCCCTCGGCCTCACCCGTGCTTGCCGTCGGTTCGACGGTCATCGACGCCACCCCGACACCGGTCAAGGAGTGGGCGGTCCGGAACTTCGGCACGGCCGACAAGCCGGTGCTGCTCGGCAGCGTCACCCTCGTCGTCGTCATCGCCGCCGCGCTGATCGGCCTGGTGTCGCGCACCAAGCCGAGCCTGGCCAACGTCCTCGTGGTCGCTCTCGCCATGCTCGCCGGTCTGGCCGCCTGGTTCCGTCCGGCCTCCGCACCGTTCGACATCGTGCCCGCCCTCGTGACGGCCGCCGTCGGAGTGGCGACCCTCACCGGCCTGCGCGCGCTGATCCCCAACCTGCCCACCCCCGGTGCGGTCACGACCGCCAAGGGGACGCCCGACAAGGGGACGGCCGACAGGGTGACGCCCGAGTCGCCGCTGGACCACACGGCATACGCAAAGGGGGCGGAGGGCGCGCCCGCCCGCCGCAACTTCCTCATCGGTGCCGCCGGGGTCACGGTCGGCGCCGCGGCGCTCGGCGCCCTGGGCCAGAAGTTGGCGGCCCCCGCGAGCCTGCCGTCCTCGGTCACCCTCCCCACGCCGCAGAACTCGCTGCCGGCGCTGCCCACCGGCATCGAGGGCAAGGTCAAGGGCGTCAGCGCATTCAGCACGCCGATCGACCAGTTCTACCGCGTCGACACCGCGCTGGTGATCCCGCGCATCGACATCGACAACTGGGTGCTGGAGATCGACGGCAAGGTCGACAACAAGCTCTCGATCACGTTCGCCGAACTGCTCAAGATGCCGATGGTCGAGAAGGACATCACCCTCAACTGCGTCAGCAACGAGGTGGGCGGCCCCTACATCTCCTCCACCCGCTGGCTGGGTGTGCGCGTCCGTGACCTGCTCGAACGGGCCGGCGTGCAGGACGGCGTCGACCAGATCCTCAGCGAGTCCACCGACGGCATGACGATCTCGACGCCGATCGAGGCGCTGACCGACGACCGCGACGCCCTGATCGCCGTCGCGATGAACGGTCAGCCGCTGCCTGCCCGCCACGGGTTCCCCGCGCGGATGGTCACCCCCGGCCTCTACGGGTTCGTGGGCGCCACCAAGTGGCTCACCAAGCTCACTGCGACGACGTATGCGGCGGAGAAGGCCTACTGGACCAAGCGCGACTGGGCGATCGACGGCACCGTGAAGACCCAGGCGCGGATCGACACCCCCGCCGGGCTCGCCACCTACAAGCCCGGCAAGGTCGCCATCGGTGGTGTCGCCTGGGCGCAGCTCCGTGGCATCAAGGAGGTCGAGGTACGCGTCGACAAGGGTCCGTGGCAGAAGGCCACCCTCGGCCCGGACGGCGGCACCGACTACTGGCGTCAGTGGTTCTGGGTGTGGGACGCCACGACGGGCCGGCACGACCTGACGGTGCGCGCGACCGACGGGACCGGCCAGGTGCAGACCGAGAAGCGGGCCGACCCGTTCCCGGGTGGCGCGTCCGGCTGGCACTCGATCGTCGTCCTCATCTCCTGACCCTGCAGACTCTTCCTGCACGTCTGGCCACTGGTGCCCGATGGTCGCGCTCTGAGCGCCCACCATCGGGAACCAGTGGCCAGACGTCGTTGCGCTCGGGCCACGGAAACCCTTGTGCCAGAAAGGTTTCAATGCGACCAATCCACCTGTTGGGCAGGTCCGAATACCGGGTGTCAGACAGTCCACAACAAGGAGCCACCATCATGCGACTCGCACGCCGCAGCACCATTGCTGCCCTCAGCCTCGCCCTTCCGCTCAGCCTCGCTGCCTGTGGGAACTCCGGTTCCGACACCGCGGCCTCCAGCACCTCGTCCATGCCGAGCTCCAGCTCCTCGTCCAGCTCCTCGAGCACGTCCGAGGACATGACGGCCAAGCCGTTCGGTGCTGGTTGCTCCGCGGTTCCCGCGGACGGCAAGGGCTCGTTCTCCGGCATGGCCACTGACCCGGTCGCGACCGCCGCGAGCAACAACCCCGTGCTGTCGACCCTCGTCACCGCGGTGACCGAGGCCGGCCTCGGCGAGACCCTGAACTCGGCCAAGGACATCACCGTCTTCGCTCCGAGCAACGACGCCTTCGCTGCTGTGCCGAAGGCCACGATGGATGCCGCGATGAAGGACCCGAAGGGTCTGCTCACCAAGGTGCTCACCAACCACGTCGTGCCCGGCAAGCTCACCCCGGAGATGCTCGCCGGCGAGCACAAGACCCTCGGCGGCGGCACCATCAAGGTGACCGGCTCCGGTGAGTCGTTCAAGGTCGGCGAGGCGAACGTAATCTGCGGCAACGTGCAGACCGCGAACGCCACCGTCTACATCATCGACGGCGTTCTCCTCCCCGGCTGAGCTGAATCAGCGATGATGGTGTCCATGGCAGCAACCACCCCGGGTCCCGAACCGACCTGGGGAGGTGCTGCCGTGGGCACCGACCTCGCCGGGCTGTTGCGGGCCAGCGCCCTCGGTGACGAGGCAGCCTTCGCCCGCCTGTACGACGCAGTGTCCGCCCGGATCTACGGGTTGGTCCTCCGCGTGGTGCGGGACCCGGCGCAGTCGCAGGAAGTCGCCCAGGAAGCCTTGCTGGACATCTGGCGCACCAGCGCCCGGTTCGACCCCGCGCGGGGCAGCGCGGTGAGCTGGATGCTCACCATCGCGCACCGCAAGGCGGTCGACCGGGTGCGGTCCGCGCAGGCGTCCACCGACCGTGAGGACACCTACGGCTCACGGAACCAGGAACGCAGCTTCGACGAGACCGCCGAGACGGTCGACCGTCGCCTGGACGCCCAACGAGTGCGCAACGCCCTGGACTCGCTCACCGAGACCCAGCGCAGCGCGGTCGAGCTCGCCTACCTCGGTGGCTACACGCACACCGAGGTGGCCTCCCTCCTGGGGGTGCCCCTCGGCACCGCCAAGACCCGAATACGTGACGGACTTATCCGCCTGAGAGACACCATGGGGGTGCAGTCATGAGTGCCGACATCCACGGACTGGTCGGCGCCTATGCAGTCGACGCCATCGACGAGCAGGAGCGCAGCGCTTTCGAGCTGCACCTCGCCGAGTGCCCAGAGTGCCAGGCGGAGGTGGCCTCCCTGCAGGAGGCTGCGACCCAGCTTTCCCTGATGACCGAGACCGCCCCTCCTTCCTCGATGCGTGACTCCGTCCTGGCGGGCATCAAGATGGTCCGCCCGCTCCCCCCTCTCGAGGCGCAGTCCGGTGGCCCAGTCGCCTCTGGGCCCGTTGGCGGATCCTCGCCCGCTGACGCGCCGACCCCGGCTGACTCCAACGTGGTCCAGTTGCGCCCGCGGCGCCGGGTGACCGCCTGGCTCGCCAGTGCGGCCGCAGCTGCCGTGCTCCTCGTCGGCGGAATCGCGTGGAGCCCGTGGGACGACAACTCCAACGGACGCGGCAACGTCAGCGCCACCGAGCAGGTGCTCGAGGCCAAGGACGCCCAGCGCTACGAGAAGGTCATCGGTGGCGCCAAGGCGACCATCGTCCGCAGCGCCTCTCTCGGCAAGGCCGTCATCATTGCCGACCACATGCCGGCTGCGCCCGACGGCAAGGACTTCCAGGTCTGGCTGGACCAGCCCAACCGGGGCATGGTCAGTGCCGGCGTCATGCCCCACGGATCGGCCGACACCGTCACGGTGCTCCTGAGCGGCGATGCCGCAACGGCCACCGGCGCCGGCATCACGATGGAGCCGGCCGGCGGCTCGACCGCACCGACGACCGAACCACTCGCACTGTTCGCATTCTCCTAACCAGGCCTACCTCAGACCGGGCAGCAGGCCGGCGACCTCCGCCAGCACCGACTCGGTGCCGGCGTAGACGCCGTTCGGCCGTGGCCAGTGCGTCACGACGTCGCTGAACCCGAGCTCACCTGCCCGTCCCACCTGGTCGGTGAAGAGCTCGACGCTCTCGAGCGAGAAGCGTGGTGCACCGTCGAGAGAGAGGTACCGGTCGAGTGGGACCTGGCGTGCGGCAGCACCTTCGACATCGTCGAGCTTCGCGCTGAGCTCGGCGATCCCGGCCCACCACTCGTCCAGGGTCTCGCCACCCTTGCCGTAGGTAACCCACCCCTGGCCGTGGGCGGAGGCGAGCCGCAGCGACCGCGGGCCGTTGGCGGCGACGACGAAGGGCACTCGAGGCTGCTGGACCGAACCGGGCAGGGTGCGCGCGTCGACGGTCCGGTAGCTGGTGCCGTCGTGCGACACGTGGTCCTCACGGAACAGTCGGTCCAGCACCTCGACGAACTCGTGGAACCGGTCGACGCGCTCCTTCAGGGGCCGCTCCTCGCCGAGGATCGCCGCATCGAGGTCACCACCCGTTCCCAGGCCACAGATCAGCCGACCGTTCGAGATGTCTTCCAGCGCAAGCAGATCCCGGAGGAAGACATAGGGGTGACGGTAGTTCGGAGAGCTCACGAAGGTTCCCAGCCGGATCGTCGACGTCGCCATCGCAGCGGCCGTCAACGTCGGAAGGGCGCCGAACCACGGCGAGTCCTGGAGCCCCGCCCAGACCAGGTGGTCGTAGGTCCACGCGTGGTCGAAGCCGTACTCCTCGGCGCGCCGCCACAGGGGCTCGGCCTCGGACCAGCGGTGCTCCGGGAGGATGGTGATGCCAAAGCGCATGCAGCGAGGGTATGCCGCGTGGTCACCACGCGGCATACCGACGCCTTGGACCGTGGCAGGCTGGCAACCATGAAGGCCACCATCCTGAACGCGCCCCGCGACATCCGTGTCGAAGACGTCCCCGACCCCCGCATCGCCAAGCCCACCGATGCGCTGGTGCGGGTCACCGCAGCGTGCGTGTGCGGCAGCGACCTGTGGCCGTACCGCGGGATCAACGCGGTCACCGAGCCGACCCGCATCGGCCACGAGTTCGTCGGCATCGTCGAGGAGGTCGGCAGCGACGTCCGCAGCGTGCGGGCGGGAGACTTCGTCATCGCGCCCTTCATGTACTCCGACAACACGTGTCCGCACTGCCGGGTCGGGATCCAGTCACGCTGCGACCACGGCGGCTTCTGGGGTGGTCCCGACCGCGACGGAATCATGGCCGACGGCGGCCAGGGCGAGTACGTCCGCGTCCCGCTCGCCGACGGCACCCTCGTCGCCACGCGAGAGGTACCCGGCGACGACCTGGTGCCGAGCCTGCTCGCCCTGTCGGACGTGATGGGCACTGGCTGGCACGCCGCCGTCGCGGCCCAGGTGCAGGAGGGTGACACCGTCGTGGTCGTCGGTGACGGCGCGGTCGGCCTGAGCGGCGTCCTCGCCGCCGCACGGATGGGCGCCGAACGCATCATCGCGATGTCCCGCCACGAGTCCCGCCAGCGGATGGCACGCGAGTTCGGCGCCACCGACGTGGTCGAGGTCCGCGGCGACGAGGCCGTCGCTGCGGTCAAGGAGCTGACCGACGGGGTGGGCGCGGACGCCGTGCTGGAGTGCGTCGGCACCAACGAGTCGATGTCGACGGCGATCGCTGCCGCGCGGCCCGGGGCGACGGTGGGCTACGTGGGCGTGCCGCACGGGATCGAGTACCCCGTGCGGGACATGTTCGCGCGCAACGTCGGGATCGCCGGCGGGATCGCGCCGGCTCGCCAGTACCTCCCGCAGCTGCGGGACGACGTGCTCTCCGGGGCGATCAACCCCGGGCTGGTCTTCGACCTCGAGGTCCCGCTCTCCGAGGTCGGCGAGGCCTATGCCGCCATGGACGAGCGTCGTGCCGTCAAGTCGCTGATCCGTCCCTGACCCGACCCGACCTGATGCAGGAGTTCCGCTTCGAGGTCGACGAACACGGCGGGAGCACCGTCCTCGTCGACGGCTACCCGCAGTCCTACGTCAGCCTTACCGATCCGGAGCTCCTCGTCTTCGGCTACGTCCAGCACCTGGCCGCGGTGATCGACTCCCTGCCCGACGGTCCGGTGGCGGTGACGCACGTCGGGGGCGCTGCGATGACCTTGCCGCGCTACGTCCACCACACTCGGCCGGGGTCGCCGCAGGTCGTCCTCGAACCCGATGCGGCGCTCACCGAGGAGGTGCGTCGCGAGCTGCCGCTGCCGCGCGGGCACCGCATCCGCGTGCGTCCGCAGCGCGGTCGAGAGGGAGTGGCCGCCCTGAAGGACTCGAGTGCCGACGCGATCGTCGTCGACGCGTATGCCGACAGCCAGGTGCCGGCCGACCTCACCAGCGTGGAGTGGTTCGCCGACGTGGCGAGGGTGCTGCGGCCCGGTGGTGTGCTGGTGATGAACACCGCCGACGAGCCGGACCATCGGCACGTGGCGCGCGTCCACGCCGGCCTCGCGCGCCACCTCCCGCACACGGCCGCCATCGCTCAGGTCGACATCTGGAAACGGCGCCGCTTCGGCAACCTCGTGCTGGTCGGCTCCCGTCAGCCACTGGCGATGGGCTCGATCGTCCGCAGCGTCGCCAAGGGCGCGTTCCCCAGCACCGTGCGCGACGGAGCCGCGCTCAGCCGGGCCCTGGGTTCGGGTCGACCGTTCACCGACGCCGATGCGGCGCCGACTCCTTCACCACCGACCCCTCCCGATGCCTGGCGGATCCGCTGAGCCGTCGCGTTCGTCGCGACCCCCCGTGACACCTGATGGATGCCGAGTGCGCGGTCACCGGACAGGACCGATGATGGGTCGGTGCCCTCCCTGACGCTGCCTCCTCCCCGCACCCCGGATCCGCGTGACGCGCCGACGCTCCGCTGGGGGATCCTCGCGCCTGGCGGCATCGCGCGTTCGTTCGCCAGCGCGCTGCAGGCCCGCACGGGACAACACCTCCAGGCTGTCGCGTCACGGAGCCTGCCGCGCGCGCAGGACTTCGCGGCCGACTTCGGCATCGACACGGCGCACGGGTCCTATGCGGACCTGGTCTCCGACCCGGACGTGGACGTCGTCTACGTCGCCTCACCGCACTCGGAGCACCGCACCCAGGCCTTGCTCGCCACCGGTGCCGGCAAGCCCGTGCTCGTCGAGAAGGCCTTCGCCCGCAATGCCACCGAGGCCCGTGACATCGTCGAGTCCGCCGGCGCCGCAGGCGTTTTCGCCATGGAGGCGATGTGGACCCGGTTCCTCCCCCACGTCGACGTCGTGCGTCGCTGTCTCGAGGACGGGCTGCTCGGTGAGATCCACACCGTGCACGCAGACCACGGACAGGCGCTGTATCCCGACGGTCCGCAACGACTGGCCGACCCTGCCCTCGCCGGCGGAGCCCTGCTCGACCTGGGGATCTATCCGGTGTCGTTCGCCCACTTCGTCCTCGGCGACTTCGTCGACGTGACTGCGACCGGGGTGCTCACGGACACCGGCGTCGACGCGCAGGCCGCCATCGGCGTCACGAGCGGCAGCGGGGCGATGGGTGTCCTCGGCACGACGATGGCGACCAGGACCCCGACGGTGGCAGCCGTCTGCGGCACTGAGGCGCGCCTCGAGATCAGCGGCCCGTTCTACGCGCCCAGCGCCGTCGTTCGGCTCGTGGCCAACGACGGCACCGAGCTCGACCGCTACGTCAACGAGGACACCGAGCACGGGCTGCACTTCGAGGCTGTCGAGGTGGCGCGCCGGGTCACGGGGGGCGAGGTGGAGTCACCTCTCATGCCGCACGCCGAGACCCTGCGGATCATGGACGCCCTGGACGACATACGGGCCCAGGTCGGGGTGCGCTACCCGGGCGAGTGAAGCCCGCGTCCACGAAGGCGACGTGTTGCCGCCTCGTGGTCACCGGAGCTGCGATTCGGGGTCCGGTGACGATCTGCGCGCAACAGGTCGCCACACCATCGGACTTGTTGCCGCCTCGTGGTCACTGGACCCCCAATTCGGGGTTCGGTGACGATCCGCGCGCAACAAGTCGCGGAGCTCCGGCGGGAAACTGCGTTCGGCGGCGGTGCGGTGGGTCGCCCTGACACCATGCATCAGTGGGGACTGGACCAGGGGCGAGAATGGGCCGAAAGACGGGTTGGGGCGGGTGCGCCCAGGTCGTGGGCGTCGTCATGGCCACGACTCTCGCGTCAGGGTGCACTCCGGAGGGAATGACGATCGAGAACGACACCGATCAGCGTCTTCAGATCCTGCTGACGGCCGACAGCAATGTGCTGGTCGCGGATCTCCTGCCCCACGACAGGCGCAACGTCCGCATCGAGCACGGGGACGCCGGCTGCACTCCTGATGCCGGGTTCTCGGCCTATCCAGCCAAGGGCCCGGACGAAATCACCCGGAGTCCTGCCATCGCCACCCTGGGGCGCGCGTGCCTAGGCGACACCTGGACGATCCGATAGCTCTGGCAGGACGGACTCTGCCAGGGAGACCAACTCGCTAGAAGGTCTCGCCCCGGCGCCACTGCATCTCCTGCAGCTCGAAGGAGTTGCCGTCGGGGTCGGCGAACTCCGCCCCCTTCACCCCACCGCCGAAGTCGTGGACCTCGCTGACCTCGACACCGCGGCGGACGAGGTCGGCCCGCGCCTCATCGATGTCCTGGACGACCAGGTGCAGTCCCCTGATGCTGCCCGGCTCTCCGCGATAGACGTCCAGCCCCGTCCCGAAGCCGATCGAGCAACCAGAGCCCGCTGCGGTCACCTGCACGATCCGGACACCCTCGGCGGGCTGCACGTCGACGTCCTTGATGAAGCCGAGCTTGCCGACGTAGAACTCGATGGCCCGCTCCACGTCCGCCACTGGCACGGGGACGAGCTCCAGCTTCATCTGCATGGGATCAGATCTCCTTCGGCTGTTCGGGTGCGCCAGACCATTCCACCAGGGGCAGGTATGCCGCGAGGTCGGCGCGGTGGCCGCTCACCCGGAGGGTGCCCGCCTCCCAGGCGCCGTCCCAGCTGAGCGCGCCGGTCGCGACCGCCAGCCAGGTCTGCGCATCCGTCTCGACGACGTTGGGCGGGGTGCCGCGGGTGTGGGTGGTCCCGGCAATGCACTGCACCGCCCCGAAGGGTGGCACCCGCACCTCGACGCTTCGACCGGGCGCCACGACCGACAGCTCCTCCAGCGTGTAGCGCACCGCCGTCGCCAGGTCCGCCCGGGACGTCGACTCCGCCCCCGCCTGCCACGCGGCCACGGCGGCGCGGCCGTCGATGACGGGAACTCGGCGGCGCGGCGGCATACCGGCATCGTCGCACGAGGCGCCCGGGCGTCCGCGGTTGCGTGGAAATGGCCGTTCGGCGGGCGAAGATGAGTACTTCTACCCATCGACGCTGTCAGACCACGGACGTACTGTTCCTTGCGGGGACACCCAGGGGAACGAACGGCCCGGACGCGTTGGGGGACGCGACCGGGCCGCTCGCGCGCCCCGAAGGGTCAGCCGCCGAAGACCGCTCGCAACGTTCCGGTGTGGGCCTCCCGCAGGTCGGCGAGGCTCACCTCGAAATTGCCCTGCACGTCGAGGCCGTCGGTCTCGTCGTCGACGACCCCGATCCGGGCGTGCACCTGCCCACGGGCGGTGCACATGTCGGTGAAGCGCACCTCTTCCGAGCGCGGCACCGAGACGATCACCCGGGCGGTGGACTCGCTGAAGAGCGCGGTGAAGGGGTCGATTCCGTCGCGCTCGCACACCGCGTCGAGCCAGATCCTGGCCCCGACGCCGTAGCGCATGGTCGCCTCGGCGAGCGCGATCGCCAGGCCACCGTCGGACAGGTCGTGGGCGGCGTCGACCAGGCCGTCGCGGCTGGCGTTGACCAGGATCTCGCCCAGGAGCTGCTCGGCCCCGAGGTCCACCGCGGGCGGGAGGCCACCCAGGTGGCCGTGCACGACGTGGGCCCACTCGCCGCCGGCCAGCTCGTTGCGGGTGCTGCCGAGCAGGTAGATGACCTGGCCGGGCGTCTTCCAGCCCGACGGGGTCCGCCGCGACACGTCGTCCATGACACCGAGCACGCCGATCACCGGCGTCGGGTGGATCGCCACGTCACCGGTCTGGTTGTAGAAGGAGACGTTGCCGCCGGTGACCGGGATGCCCAGGGTCTTGCAGCCCTCGGCGATGCCCTTGACGGCTTCGCGGAACTGCCACATCACGCCCGGGTCCTCGGGCGAGCCGAAGTTGAGGCAGTCGGTCACCGCCAGCGGGGTGGCGCCCGCCGTCGCGACGTTGCGGTAGGACTCAGCCAGCGCCAGCTGGGCTCCGACGTAGGGGTCGAGCTTGGCGAACCTGCCGTTGCAGTCGGTCGAGACGGCGACACCGCGACCGGTCTCCTCGTCGACACGGACGACACCCGCGTCGTCGGGCATCGCGAGCGCCGTGTTGCCGAGCACGTAGCGGTCGTACTGGTCGGTGACCCACGACTTGTCGCAGAGGTTCGGGGAGGCAAGCAGCGTGAGCAGGTCGGACTTGAGCCCGAGGCCGTCGACGGGGCGACCCAGGGTGTCGGTGCCGTTGGCCTGGAGGTCATCCAGGTATGCCGGCCGCTCCAGCGGGCGGTGGTAGGTCGGCCCTTCGTGGGCGACCGACCGCGGCGGCACGTCGACGATGACCTCGCCGTGCCAGGTGATGACGAGGTGCTCGCCGTCGGTGACCTCGCCGAGGACCGTGGCCTCGACGTCCCAGCGGTCCGTGATCGCCATGAACTCGTCGAGGTGCTCGGGTGCCACGACCGCCATCATGCGTTCCTGGCTCTCCGACATGAGGATCTCCTCAGGTCGCAGCGACGCGTCGCGCAGCGGCACGCGGTCGAGCTCGATCTGCATGCCACCGTCACCGTTGGACGCGAGCTCACTGGTGGCACAGGACAGTCCTGCGCCACCCAGGTCCTGGATGCCGTCGACGACGTGCGCGGCATAGAGGTCGAGGCAGCACTCGATGAGCACCTTCTCGGCGAACGGGTCGCCGACCTGCACCGCGGGGCGCTTGGTCGGGCCGCCCTCGTCGAACGTCTCGGAGGCGAGGACCGAGACCCCGCCGATGCCGTCGCCACCGGTCTTGGCACCGAACAGGATCACCTTGTTGCCGACGCCGGAGGCCTTGGCGAGGTGGATGTCCTCGATGCGCATGGCGCCGACGCACAACGCGTTGACGAGCGGGTTGCCCTGGTAGCAGTCGTCGAACACGACCTCGCCACCGATGTTGGGCAGGCCGATGCAGTTGCCGTAGCCGCCGACCCCCGCGACGACGCCGGGGAGCACCCGCTGGGTGTCGGGATGGTTGAGGTTGCCGAACCGCAGCGGGTCCATGATCGCGATCGGGCGGGCACCCATCGACATGATGTCGCGGATGATGCCACCGACCCCGGTGGCCGCACCCTGGTAGGGCTCGACGTAGGACGGGTGGTTGTGCGACTCGACCTTGAAGGTCACCGCCCAGCCGTCGCCGATGTCGACGACGCCGGCGTTCTCGCCGATGCCGACGAGGAGCTTCTCGCGCATCTCGTCGGTGGTGTTCTCACCCCAGAGGGAGAAGTGCACCTTGGACGACTTGTAGGAGCAGTGCTCGCTCCACATCACCGAGTACATCGCGAGCTCAGCGCTGGTGGGACGACGGCCGACGATCTCGCGGATGCTGGCGTACTCGTCCTCCTTGAGGCCGAGCTCTGCCCACGGCTGCTCGACCTCGGGGGTGTCGGCTGCGTGCGAGACGGTGTCGAGCGTGGGCTTGTGGGTCTGGACGGTCATGCGCTGGCCATTGCCTTCAGGACGGAGGTGAAGAACGGGAGCCCGTCGGTCGAGGGGCCGTAGCCCTCCTCGACGGCGTGCTCGGGGTGGGGCATGAGGCCCACGATGTTGCCGCGGTCGTTGGTGATGCCCGCGATCTTGCGGTACGAGCCGTTGGGGTTGTCACCGGCATACCGGAAGACGACGCGGCCCTCGCCCTCGAGCCGGTCGAGGGTGGCCTCGTCGGCGACGAAACCGCCCTCGCCGTTCTTGAGGACGATCGTGATCTCCTGGCCGGCCTCGAAGTCCGAGGTCCAGGCTGTCTGGTTGTTCTCGACGACGAGGCGCTGGTCGACGCAGTTGAACTTGCGGTGGTCGTTGCGGATCAGCGCGCCCGGCAGCAGGTGCGACTCGCACAGGACCTGGAACCCGTTGCAGATCCCGATCACCGGCAGCCCGCCCTGCGCGGCCGGGATGAGCGCGTCCATGACGGGCGCGAAGCGGGCGATCGCCCCGCACCGCAGATAGTCGCCGTAGGAGAACCCGCCGGGCAGCACGACCGCGTCGACACCCTTGAGGTCGGCGTCGCCGTGCCAGAGGGTGATCGCCTCGGCACCGACGGCGCGCACGGCGCGGGCTGCGTCGCGGTCGTCGAGCGACCCCGGGAACGTGACGACCCCGACCTTCACTGGTCGGGGTCCTCGGCACGGACGCTGACGACGTCCTCGATCACGGGGTTGGACAGCAGCTTCTCAGCTGCCTCCGCGGCGGCCGCGAGGTGCTCGTCGGTGACCTCGCCGTCCACGGTGAGGACGAACCGCTTGCCCTGCCTCACGTCCGTGAACTGTTCGAAGCCGAGCCGGGGAAGAGCCCCGTTCACGGCTTGACCCTGGGGGTCGAGGATCTCTGGCTTCAGCATGACGTCAATGACGACGTGGCCCATTCGGGGGTCTCCTGGGTTGAGCACGGTGGCGCGGGGAAGGAAGCGACCGCAGTCTATCCGCGCCACGGCAGTGGGTATGCCGCACGGTCACCTCCCGGACGACAGGTCGGCGGTCCGCCCGGGACCCTTTTCACGCGCCCGGGCGAGCGGGACACTCGGATCATGTCGATGGCCCGTTGGTCGACCCTCATCGGCGCGTGGATGTACCGCCGGCTGAACGGTCGCGCCATGGGCGGGACCAAGGATGCCCCGGTGGTCATGCTGACCACGCCGGGCCGCCGCACCGGAGAGCCGCATTCGACCTGCGTGAGGGCGATTCCGAGGCCCGAGGGCTACTTGGTGTGGGGCAGCGCTTCCGGCAGCCCAAGGGACCCCGACTGGTTCAGGAACCTGCGGGTGGCGGGCGAGACGGACCTGCAGGTGCTTGCCGAACGCATGCGCGCATCGGCTCGCGAGCTGCACGGCGAAGAGCGCGACCAGGCCTGGAACGACGTCATCCTGGCCAGGCTCCCAGGAGTCGCGAAGTACGCCCGGAAGGCGGGGCGGACCATCCCCGTGGCCGTGCTCACGCCCGCGGGCTGAACTCCGCACAATGGAGGATGTCGTCCCGACGGCTTCTCCGACACACTTCGAGGCGTGGAGCTGCTCGAACGAGCCACTTTCCTGGAGACCTTGGGCGAGTATGCCGATGAGGCGGCTCGCGGGCACGGCCGCCTCGTCCTGGTCGCCGGCGAGGCCGGCATCGGCAAGACCGCGCTGCTCGACACCTTCGCGGCGCAGCGGCCCGACCTGAGATGGCTGCGTGGGGCGTGCGACGGTGGTTTCACCCCTCGTCCGCTGGGCCCCTTGTTCGAGATCGCGACGGCGGACGGCGACGGCCTGCTCGACCAGTTCCGCACGGGAGCCGACCGGAACACCCTCTTCGCCACGTCGCTGGAGCGGCTCGGAGCGGCAGGCCGACCGACCGCGGTGGTTGTCGAGGACGTGCACTGGGCCGACGAAGCGACCCTCGACTGGCTGACCTACCTGGCGCGACGGCTCACGAGCATGCCGACGATGGTGCTGCTGACCTATCGCGACGAGGAGGTCGGCGCCGACAGTCCGCTGCGCAGTGCGCTGGCATCCCTGGCCACGCAGCGGCCGACAAGGCGGATGACCCTCCCGCCGCTGACACCCGCAGCGGTTGCCGAGCTCGCGCGGTCGCAGGGCCGTGCGGACGCGGCTGCCATCTACCGGCTGAGCAGTGGCAACCCGTTCTACGTCGAGGAGCTCCTCAGCAACCCCAGCGACCACGTCCCGTCCTCCGTGAGCGACGTGGTCGCTGCCCGCACGGCACAGCTCACCGACGACGCGCGGCAGCTCGTGTGGGCGGCCGCCATCATCGGGCAGCCGGCCTCGGCCGCGACCATCGCCGGAGTGTCCGGACGCGAGCCCGCCCACCTCGACGAGTGCCTGGCCTCCGGTGGACTGGTACCGGCGGGCGGGCCGGGCGACCCCGTTCGGTTGTTCGCCTTCAGGCACGAGCTGGCTCGGCTCGCCGTCGAGACCAACGTCCCCGCCTACCGCGCCACCCAGCTGCACGCCGCGGCATACCGATGGTTTGCGGACCCCACGAAGAACCGGGACCCTGACCACGCGCGCCTCGCCCACCACGCGGATGCCGCCGGCCTGGTCGACGAGGCCTTCGCCGAGTCGACCGCGGCTGCTCGGGAGGCAGCCGCCCTGTCGTCCACCACCGAGGCTGTCGCGCAGTTCACTCGGGCCCTTCGGTATGCCGGGTCGGCCACTGACACCGAACGTGCGGAGCTGCACGAAGGCCTGGCTCACGCCCTCTCGCTCATGGACCGGTGGGAGGAGTCGCTGCCGCCACGCGAGCTGGCCGTCGCGTTCGCCCGCGCCAGCGGCGACCTGGAGCAGCTGTGCCGCAACCTGCGCGCCCTCGCCATCACGCGGTGGCGGCTCTGCGACGGCAACGGCCATGCCGAGCTCGTCGAGCAGATCTTCTCGATGATGCGCGACGCCCCACTGTCGACGGAGAAGGTGATGGCCTACGGCTACAAGGCCGGCCTGCTGTCGGACACGGGTCGCGCCGACGAAGGGATGGCCATGGCCGAGCAGTGCCTTGCCATGGCACAGGAGCTCGGGTCGGACGAGATGTATGCCTCGACCCTCCAGAACCTCGGGTGGGACCGGATCAACCACGGCCTCGACGGGTGGGGCCAGATGGAGAAGGCGCTGGTCCTCGCCCGTGACGGTGGCTTCCAGCGGGACGCGGCCCGGGGTTACGCCAACCTCTACCAGGCGGCCGTCGACCACCTCCGTGTCGCCGAGTACGAGTGGGTCTACGAGGAGGGGGCGGCCTACAACCAGGACTGCGAGATGCCGACGTTCTGGTGGTGCCTGCTCGGGTCGAGGGTCACGGCCCTGGTGCGGATGGGCCGCCTGACGGAGGCCGTCGCCCTGTGCACGAGCATGCTGGCCGAGCAGATCTCCCCGGTGAACCGGTTGCACGTCCTGATCGGCATGGGGCCCGCCCTCGCCCGGCTCGGTGACCCCCGGGCCACGACCCGACTCGCCGAGTGCAGAGAGCTGGCCGACGCGAACGGCGAGCCCTACTGGCGGGCCTTCGCCGCCGTCGCCGTGCTCCAGCAAGCGTGGCTGTCCGGAGGCCCGGTCGGCGACGAGGCCTGGGTGCTCGACGTGTGGAAGGGAAGCGAGCACGAGGGGCCCTGGCCCCGGGCAGAGCTCGCCCTCTGGCTGGGGCGCACCGGGTTGCTCGAGGCAGCGCCCGCCGACGCGCCCGACCCCTATGCGGCCGAGTTCGCGGGAGACCCCCGACGCGCGGCCGCAACCTGGCAGGAGCTCGGGTGCCCCTACGAGGCGGCGGCAGCGCTGATGGCCTCCGATGACGAGGACGACCTGCGCCGGGGGCTCGACCTGTTCACCTCGATCGGGTCGACGCCGGGCGCCACCCTGGCACGGCGACGGCTGAAGGAGGCCGGGGCGCGCGGCATACCCCGAGGGCCGCGGGCCGCGGCGACGGCTCACCCGCACGGGCTCACGGGTCGCGAGCAGCAGGTGCTCGCCCTCGTCGGTGAGGGGCTCTCGAACCGCGAGGTGAGCGCCCGCCTGTTCATCTCCGAACGCACGGTCGACCACCACGTGGCGTCCGTCCTCGCCAAGCTCGGCGCGGCGTCGCGCACCGAGGCCGTGGCCAGGGCACGTGCGAACGGGGCCGGCACTGCCGCATCACCCACGACGGAAATGGGCACCGTCGCCCCCGCAATCTAGGCACCGGTCACCGATGAGGAGCGGCCCCGCCGACTCCTACCTTTCGGGGAGAGGGACCACCGGGGTCCCGGACGAAAGGCGAGAACGATGCCACTGTTCATGGACGTGCACACGATCGACGGCGGGGTGGCCATCGGCGACGTCGCCCAGGCCCACATGGCCGACCTGCAGGAGCAGTCGAGCCACGACGTGCAGTACCTGCGCTACTGGGTCGACGAGTCGCAGGGCAAGATCTTCTGCCTCGTCGACGCGCCCGACGCCGAGGCTGCCAACACCGTCCACCGCGAAGCGCACGGCCTGGTGGCCGACGAGATCTACGCGGTGCAGGAAGGCTCCTGAGGACGCGGCGCTGGCCTGAGGGCGGCCGGTAGGCCGCTCAGCCAGCCGTGAAGGTGCGTCCAGTGAGGCGTTCGTAGGCCTCGACGTACTTGGCACGCGTGCGCTCCACGACGTCGTCGGGCAGCCGGGGCGGGGCCTCGCCGGAGGCCTTGTCCCAGCCGCTGGCCGGGGAGATCAGCCACTCGCGGACGAACTCCTTGTCGAACGACGGCTGCGTGTGGCCGGGCTCCCACTGGTCGGCCGGCCAGAACCTCGAGGAGTCCGGCGTCAGCACCTCGTCGGCCAGCACCAGGGCGTCATCCTCGAGGCCGAACTCGACCTTGGTGTCGGCGATGAGGATGCCGCGATCGGCCGCGATCTCGTTGCCCCGCTTGAGGATCGCCACGGTGAGGTCCTTGGCGCGTGCGGCCAGATCGGCGCCCAGCTCGCGTTCCACGGCGGCATACGGCATGGGTTGGTCGTGCTCGCCGACGGGCGCCTTGGTGGACGGGGTGAACACCGGTTCGGGGAGCCGTGACCCGTCGACCAGACCGTCCGGGAGCGCCACGCCGCTCACGTGGCCGTCGGTGACGTACTCGCGCAGGCCACCGCCGGTGAGGTAGGCGCGGGCGACGCACTCGACCGGGAGCATGTTCAGCCGCCTGACCAGGACCGCGCGACCGGCCACCTCGGCCGGGACGTCGGTCGAGACGACGTGGTTGGGCACCACGTCGGCGAGCTGCTCGAACCACCACAGGGACAGCTGGGTCAGCACCGCGCCCTTGTCGGGGATGGGGGTGTCGAGGATGAAGTCGAACGCCGAGAGCCGGTCGCTCGCCACGAGCAGGAGCTGGTCGTCACGCGGCTCGCCCGAGTCGTCCAGCGGGGCGTAGAGGTCGCGGACCTTGCCGGAGTAGACGTGGGCGTAGCCGGGGAGGGCGAGGGGCGCGGGCGTCGAGTCGGGCTGGGAGGACGTCATGGCCGACATCCTCCCAGCCGTAGCCCCGACGTGCTGCCGTCAGGTCGGCACGTGGACCCCAGTTCGACGTCACGTGACAACGGCAGCGCAAGACGTGCCGGATTCCTCGCTTGACTTGAAGTCCACTTCAACTTCCAGACTCTTCGCCATGCCCACTGCGACCCACGACGCCGCCACCAGGACCGCCACGCTGCGGGACCGCGCACACCTCCCGTTCGCCATCGGGGCGGTGGCGCTGGTGACGCTGGGCGCCTTCGAGAACCGCGCCACGATGACCGTGCTGCCCACGGTCGCTCGCGAGCTCGACGGGCTGTGGCTGTTCGGCGCGGCGAGTGCGGCACCCCTGGTGTCGTTCGTCGTCGCCACGGTGGTGGCCGGCGCGTGGGCCGACCACCGTGGGCCGGTGCGGCCGCTGCAGGCAGGCATGGTGGTGTTCGCCGCGTCGCAGGTGGCGATGGCGCTCGCGCCGGGAATGGTGGTCTTCGCTGCGGGCCGGTTCGGTTCCGGGATCGCCGAGGCGCTGATGGACGTCTCGCTGACGGTCCTGATGGCGCGAGCGCTGCCGGAGGAGCTGCGTGCCAAGGTCTTCGCGGCGTTCGCCGCAGCCTGGGTGCTGCCTTCGCTGCTGGGTCCACCGGTCGCCGGACTGCTGACGGAGGCCGTGTCGTGGCGCGCGGTCTTTGCCGTGGGGGTGGCGCTCCTCCCGCCGGCGTGGTTCCTCCTACGACCGTCCATGACGGCCGCCACCCCCCACGAGCACCCCACCGCCTGGACCGCTCGCGAACACCGCGCCGTCCGGGCCGCGGCGTTGGCGGCGGCAGGTCTGGCAGCCCTCACCGCAGGCGGGTCGCTGCTCGGCAGATCCGGACCCGTCGAGCTGCTCGGAGCCGGCCTCGTCCTCATCGGGGTCGCCTCCGCTGCCCCGGCCGTGCGCGCCGTCCTGCCGGCCGGGACGCTCAGGTTCGCCCACGGCATACCGGCGCTCGTCGCCCTCCGCGGGCTCGTGGCGGCTGCGTTCGGCACGGCCGGCAGCCTCCTGCCCCTCATGCTCACGACGATCCACGGCCTCGGCCCCGCGGCGGCGGGCGTCAGCCTCACCGTGACCGGGCTGTGCTGGGCGGCGGGCTCGCAGGTCCACGGGCTCGGCGCGGTCCAGCGTGCGGTCAGCCCGGTCCGTCGGCTCGAGATCGGTTTCGGGCTCATCGCCGTCGGTGTCCTGGGCCCGGCCCTCACGAGCCTCGACGCGCTGCCCGTCGTCGCAGGCCTGGCGCTCTGGGGGGTGGCGGGGCTGGGCATGGGTGTGGTGTCTCCGACGCTGTCCACCCAGCTCTTGCGCTTCGCTCCCATGCAGGACCAGGGCCGGATCACGGCGGCGTCGAGCCTCACCGCATCCGTGGCCCAGGCGGTCGGACTGGCCGTCGCCGGCGCCCTCATCGCGTGGCAGGCGCCCCACCTGCCCGGCTGGCTCTTCGCGTCGACGATGGCGAGCTGCGCGATGGTCGGCGTCGTCGGCTTCGTGGCGGCGCGCCGGGCGGGGTGATGCGTGGGGTTCAGCCGACGTGCAGCTCGTTGCGCTGGGCCGCGAGCGCGATGTCGGTGCGGTGGTGCGAACCCTCGAGCTCGATGTGGTCCACGGCTTCGTAGACGCGTTCGCGCGCCTGGGTGAGGCTCTCGCCCAGGGCGACCACGGACAGCACCCGTCCCCCCGCTGAGACGAGCACCCCGTCCTCGTCGCGGGCCGTGCCCGCATGGAGCACGTATGCCGCGGGCACGTCAGCCGCGTCCTCGACGCCGCTCACGGGGTCGCCGGTCCGCGGGGTGTCCGGGTAGTTCTGGGACGCGACGACGACCGTGACGGCATGCTGCCGCGACCACGTGAGCGGGGCGATGTCGTCGAGCTGACCGGTGGCTGCAGCCTTCAGCAGTCCACCCAACGGGGTCTGCAGCCGAGCCAGCACGACCTGGGTCTCGGGGTCACCGAACCTGGCGTTGAACTCGATGACCCGTGGACCACGGGAGGTGATCGCCACCCCGATGTAGAGCACCCCTACGAACGGAGTGCCCCGGCGAGCCATCTCGTCGACGGTCGGCTGGGCCACGCGGCTGACCAGCTCGTCGACCATCGTGGCCGGCGCCCAGTCGAGCGGCGAGTAGGCGCCCATCCCACCGGTGTTGGGGCCCTGGTCGTCGTCACCGACCCGCTTGAAGTCCTGGGCCGGGGCCAGTGGGACGACGGTGCTGCCGTCGCAGAGGCAGAACAACGAGACCTCGGGACCGTCGAGGAACTCCTCGATGACGACGGTGCCGCCCTCCTTGGCCAGGCAGAGCTGCGCATGGGCCAACGCCTGGTCGCGGTCGTCGGTGACGACGACGCCCTTGCCGGCGGCCAGCCCGTCGTCCTTGACCACATGCGGTGCGCCCAGTGCGTCGAGGGCGTCGGCGACCTCGTCGAGGGTGCCGCAGACCCGGGCCAGGGCCGTGGGCACGTCCGCTGCCGCCATGACCTCCTTGGCGAAGGACTTGCTGCCCTCCAGGCGGGCGGCCTCAGCGGAGGGTCCGAACACTGCGAAACCCTCGTCGCGCACCGCATCGGCGACCCCGGCCACCAAGGGCGCTTCCGGGCCGATCACCACGAGGTCGACACCGTGCCTGCGGGCGAGCGCCGCGATGCCCGGCCCGTCCAGCACGCCGCCCGGGAGGGCCTCACACAGGGCGATCGCGTCCATCCCCGGGTTTCCGGGGGCGACGATCACCGCTTCCACCTCCGGGTCGGCGCCCAGGGACTTGACGAGGGCGTGCTCGCGAGCACCGGAGCCGATGACGAGTACCTTCACGGCCCCCAGCGTAGAGAGTCGTCGCGAAAGTCGTCGTCAGCGGTCCGCCGGAGATGAGTGCGCGGCGTCCCGGGGAGGCAGGGGGGACATCTCCCGGGGACGCCGCGCAGCCGACGTGCGGTCGCCTGGCGGGGGAACCTGCAACCATGCACGTGGGTCGACGCTGTCGACTGACTCCAGAGTGGACCATGGTCGGCCCGGAGGTAAAGCCCAGAGGTGGCGGACTTGCGTCATTGACGGAATCTCGCCAGGAGACGAGCATGTGCCCCATGGTCGTCGAGAGCCAGTCAGCGGGGACCGTGGACGGGAGGGGCCAGGCGACCAACCGGCCGAAGGACCCGGCGATCGACGAGCGCGCGCTGGCGAGCAGCCTGGAGCTCGCCGCCGACGACGACGAGGCCGAAGGAGTGATCACCCGGGTCTTCCTGGCCGCACTGCAGCATCCGGACCCCACCAAGGCGCTGCTGGTCGCCCAGGGCATGAAGGCTCCGTTGATCGACCACTCGCTCGAGGTCCTGGCGAGCCGCGGGCTGATCCGCGTCCACCCGGGCGACCGGATCGAGGTCATCCCGCCGGACATCTCCCTGCCTGCCCTTGCCCTCGACTACGAGCGTCGGGCGCGCGAAACCCGTTCTGCCGCACACGAGCTCGCGCAGGTGTTCTTCCAGGCGAGGTCGGCGTCCCGCACACCCGACGTGGGCACAGTGCGGATCCTGAACTCCATGGACGAGATCGCGGCGGTCACCGCGGAAGCCGTGGCCGCCGGCACCCGGCAGATCCGCAGCTTCCGGTCGCTGTCACCGCGCACGCGGGCGATCTTCGCCAGCCCGCTGCACAGCCACGAGGAGCCGACACGGGGCGTGAGCGGCAACCAGCTCGACTACACGACGGTCTACGACACGGAGGTCCTGGAGATCGACGGGGCGCTGGAGATCCTCGAGGCCCGCGAGCGCGGCGGCGAACGGTTCCGCCTGACGTCCTCGGTGCCGTTCTCCGCCGTGATCGTCGACGAGGCCGCGGCGATCGTCGACGTGAGTGCCTTCGACCCCTCGGGCTTCGGGTCGGCCCTCATCCGCGCCCGGTCGATGGTGCTGGCCCTGATCGCCTTGTCCGACCACCTCTGGGACCTCGGCTCGCCACTCGGCCTCGGCGGGATGGCCAACGAACGGCGCGACCAGATGATCCTTGCCCTCCTCGCGGCCGGGGCTCCCGACGCGACGATCGCGCGTCAGGCCGGGGTGTCCCAGCGCACCGTCGAGCGCCGAGTCCGGGCGCTGATGGACCAGCTCGGCGCCGGCACCCGGTTCCAGGCCGGCGTCCAGGCCGCCCGCCGCGGGATGATCTAGCCCTCGCCACCCTGTGAACTGGTGCACGGCGGGGCTCCTCGTGCTCGCTAGACTCGTGCGTTCTCCCCCGGGAGGAAGCACGTCGCACCACACCAAGCCGCACAACCAGAAAGCGTTGCACCGTGACGGGATCGGACCACTCGAGCGCGAAGGCGTCCAGCGCCGAGGTCGCCCGTGAGATCGCCATCGAGCAGGCCCATGTCGACCTGGTCTATGCCGAGCTCCTCAAGGCCCAGGCCCGGGCCGGCCTGGTCGAGGCCGATGGCCTGGCCCGCGGCCGGACCGACCGCACCGGCGACGTCCGCGACGAGGAGCTGACCGGGCTGTTCGAGCGGGATGCCTTGGTCTTCAATGCCGCCCGTCGCCGGTCCACGCTCGACACCCAGTACGAAGGCCTCGTCTTCGGGCGGCTCGACCTCGACCACGCCCTGGCCCACGAGGCCAAGGAGCCGGACCGCGAGATCCGCTACATCGGCCGGCTCGGAGTCCGCGACGACGACTACGAGCCCCTCGTGATCGACTGGCGCGCGCCCGCGGCCGCCGCCTTCTACCGGGCCACTCCCGTCGAACCCATGGATGTCCTGCGCCGCCGGGTCCTGCGGTGCAAGGGCCCGGACGTGGTCGGCGTCGAGGACGACCTCATGGTGACCGATGCCCCCGACGACCTCGTGGTCGTCGGCGACGGCGCGCTCCTCGCAGCCCTCACCCGCAGCCGTGGTGCCCAGATGCGCGACATCGTGGCCACGATCCAGCGCCACCAGGACGAGGCGATCAGGGCCTCGGCGCGCGGCATCACCGAGATCACCGGCGGCCCGGGCACCGGCAAGACGGTCGTCGCCCTGCACCGCGCCGCCTACCTGCTCTACTCCGACCGCCGCCGGTTCGAGGCGGGCGGCATCCTGGTGGTGGGCCCCTCGTCCGCCTACACGGCATACATCGAGCGCGTGCTGCCCTCGCTCGGTGAGGAGTCGGTGACGCTGCGTTCGCTCGGCGACGTCGTCGACGGCATCACGGCGACCCGGCTGGACACGCCAGAGGTGGCCGCCATCAAGGGTTCCCTGCGCATCCGGCGGCTGCTGGCGCGCGCCTCGTCGGACGCACCCCCGGACGCGCCGCAGGCGTTCCGCGCCTTCGTCAACGGCAAGGCGGTCCGGGTCGACGCACCCGCGCTCGACCGGATCCGGGCGCAGGTGCTGCGCAACCACCAGCGCAACCTGTCGGCCAAGGCGGTCCAGAGCGCGCTCGCCGAGGCTGCCTGGGCGAGCGTCCGCGAGGGCGACCGGGCCGAGTTCATGGACCGGTTCGAGGACCATCTGGAGGTGGACGCGTTCCTCGCCGCCTGGTGGCCGCAGGTGGACCCCCGTGAGGTGCTGCTGTGGCTCGCCGATCCCGAGCGCGCCCGCCAGCACGGTGCCGGTGTCCTGTCGCCGCACGAGTGCGACCTGTTCGCCGCCTCGATGCGCCACGCGCTGGAGGTCGGCACCTGGTCGGCCGCCGACGCCGCCCTCGTCGACGACCTCTCCGCCCGGCTCGGTCCTGTCCAGGACGGCCCGGCCGAGGAGCGCGGATTCTACGAGATCGAGGAGTTCGAGGACGTCTCGCAGTTCGGTGTCGCCGAGGTGCGGGCAGGTCTGGACTCCCGCGCCGTCGGCACCAAGTCGTCACGCACCTCCCCCACCGACCCGCGTGAGCTGCTCCTCCAGGGCCGCATCGAGGGCCCCGGCGAGTACGCCCACGTCCTCGTCGACGAGGCTCAGGACCTGTCCCCGATGCAGTGGCGGATGCTCGGTCGCCGCGGCCGCTACTCGTCGTGGACCGTCGTCGGCGACGCTGCGCAGGCGTCGTGGCCCGACGCCGTGGAGGCAGGCCGTGCCCGCGAGGAAGCCTTCGGGTCACAGGAGCGTCGCCTCTTCCACATGGACACCAACTACCGCAACGCCCGCGAGATCTTCGACTACGCGGCGAAGGTGGTCCAGGCCCACGTGCCGGATGCCGACATCCCCCGAGCTGTCCGTGAGACCGGCTTCGACCCAGTCGACACGACCGTCGCCGACGGCGGCTGGGAGGCCGCTGCGACCTCCGCGGTCGAGGCGCTGCTCGACGAGGTGGAGGGCTCGATCGCGGTCATCACCCCGACCAGGTATGCCGCGTCGCTGGCCGGGCTGGGCGCCCTCAGCGACCGGGTCGGCGTCATCGACCCCATGTCGACCAAGGGTCTGGAGTACGACGCGACGGTCATCGTCGACCCCGAGGAGATCGCGGCCGAGTCCCCGGGGGGAGTGCGCGTCCTCTACGTCGCCCTCACCCGCGCCGCGCACCGGATGACTGTGCTGCGCCCCGCCTGACCCACACCTGACCTCGGCGCGGGTCCCGCACAACGTGCCCGGAGGGTTTGGCGGGACGAACCAGTGAGCTCAGGCGCCGAGCAGGGAGTGGCGACTGATGATCTCGTCGCGACCCGGGCCCACGCCGATGGCGGAGACCCGAGCGCCGATGAGCTCCTCGAGCCGCAGGACGTAGGCCTGGGCGTTCGCCGGCAGGTCCTCGAACGTCCGGCACTTTGTCAGGTCCTCCCACCAGCCGGGGAGGTCCTCGTAGATCGGCTTGGCGTGGTGGAAGTCGGTCTGGTTGACCGGCATGTCGTCGTGCCTGACCCCGTCGACGTCGTAGGCCACGCACACCGGGATGGTGTCCAGACCCGTCAGCACGTCCAGCTTGGTGATGACGAAGTCGGTGACCCCGTTGATCCGCGTGGCGTAGCGACCGACCACGGTGTCCACCCATCCGCAGCGGCGCGGGCGGCCGGTGGTCGTGCCGAACTCGGCGCCGGTCTTGCGCAGGAACTCGCCGTTGGCGTCGAACAGCTCGGTCGGGAAGGGGCCCTCACCCACTCGCGTCGAGTAGGCCTTGAGGATCGCGATCACGGTGTTGACCCGAGTCGGCGGGATGCCGGAGCCGGTGCAGGCGCCACCAGCCGTCGCGCTGGACGACGTGACGAAGGGGTAGGTCCCGTGGTCGACGTCGAGCAGGGTCGCCTGCCCGGCCTCCAGCAGCACGGTCTTGCCCTCGTTGAGTGCCTGCTCGAGCACCAGGGAGGTGTCGGCGACCATGGGACGCAACCGCTCGGCATACCCGAGGAGCTCCTCCATCACCTCGTCGACCTCGACCGCACGGCGGTTGTAGATCTTGGCGAGGATCTGGTTCTTGAGGGCCAGCGCCGCCTCGACCTTCTGGCGCAGGATCTTCTCGTCGAACAGGTCCTGCACACGGATGCCGTTGCGCGCCATCTTGTCGGCATAGGTCGGGCCGATGCCGCGGCCGGTCGTGCCGATCTTGCGCGACCCGAGGAAGCGCTCGGTGACCTTGTCGAGCACCCGGTTGTAGGGGGCGATGATGTGCGCGTTCGCGCTGACCAGCAGTCGTGAGGTGTCGACTCCTCGCGCTTCGAGGCCGTCGATCTCCTCGAAGAGCACCGCGAGGTCCACGACGACGCCGTTGCCGATGATCGGGGTGCAGGTCGGGGTGAGGATGCCCGACGGGAGCAGGTGGAGGGCGTACTTCTCTCGCTTGCCGTCCTTCTCGATCACGATGGTGTGGCCTGCGTTGTTGCCACCGTTGAACTTCACGACGTAGTCGACGTCGCTGCCCATCAGGTCGGTGGCCTTGCCCTTGCCCTCGTCGCCCCACTGAGCGCCCACGAGCACGATTGCCGGCATACCGCACCTCTCCATGTCTGCGTCGGTGACGGAGTCGGTCACCGTGGTCATGCAGCAGGCCCCGTGGTGTTCGCACGGGGCCCGTACCGGGAAAGGCTACCGTTCCACGGTCTCGCGAGGGGAGCCGAGTTCACCGCTGGCCGCCGCCTGCCCGAGCTGGAACCTGGTCTGCACGCCGTGTCGAGCCATCAGCGAGGCCACCCGTCGGCGAACGGTCCGCAGGCTGCACCCGAGGTAGCGGGCGATCGACTCGTCCTTCAGACCGAGTCCCAGCAGCTTCACGAGGCGCAGGTCCTCGTCGTCCTGGTCATCGTGGGGCACGACCGGCAGGGCCAGGTCGAACGCGCGGTCGAACAGCTGTGTGAAGGCCGCGATGAGCATCGGGTCACGGACCATGACGTAGTCGCTGTCGGGGTTGCCCCACTCGGACACGGCCACGAGCGAGTGCTGGTCGAAGATGGAGAACTCGCTCGGCGGTGACAGTGACAGCCGCTGCTCCTCGCCTGCCGCTGCGAAGGACTGCACCCAGGCGCGGCCGTCCTCGCCGGCCATGATGTCCATCGGGTAGATCGTCCGCTGGCGGAACCGGCCTTGCGTCAGCAGGTCCTGGTTGAGCCGGTAGTTCTCCTGCACGACCCCGGCCCCCACGTCGACGCTCATCGTGCTGACCCGGGACAAGCCGGTGGTGTTCTGCAGCAGGTAGCGCAGCATCGGAGCCGCCATGTCGGCGGCGAGCGGTTCGACGACGCTGTGCCGCGCGTGCTGGGCGGCCGCGCCGCCCGCCGAGAGCTGGAAGAGGGCGTAGCGGACCTCGGCGAGCTCGGCCCGGCGTGCCTCCAGCTCTCGCTCGCCACGTTCGAGGACGCCGAACAGGCGCTCCATGGGTTCGGTGAGCATCCGTTCCACGTCGCGAGACAAGGCATCGCCGCTGGTCAAGACGCCTCCCACACGGTAGTGACATCCTCTGTCCTTTGGCAGCATAGTGCCACCTCGGGTGCCCCTCGTATGTGCACAATGACCGAGCGCTGCTCGTCAGGCGGCAGGGGACGACATTGACGAGTTGCCACCCGCGGGCCCCGGTCCGCGGCAGGGGGCGACGCCGGGGGACGGGATCTGGGAAATCGGGTCCGGTCCCCCGGCGTCACTGCTTCTCGTGGGTGCGCGAGCCCGCCGTCCTCGCGCCGGCGAGAGGACGGCCCGACCCGCTCAGAGACCGAGCTCGCGCGCCCCCGTCATGGAGGAGTCGCGCAGGAACTGCGCACACCGCAGCTCCTCCTCGGTCTCGCCGATCGCTCCGGCGGCCCTGGACAGGGCGGCCAGCGCGCGAAGGAAACCGCGGTTGGGCTCGTGCTCCCACGGCACCGGACCCTGACCGCGCCAGCCGTTCTTGCGCAGCGAGTCCAGGGCGCGGTGGTAGCCGGTGCGTGCGTAGGCGTAGCCCTCGACGGTGCGACCGTCCGCCAGCGCGTCCTCGGCCAGCGTGGCCCAGGCCAGCGACGAGGTCGGGTATGCCGCGGCCACCTGGTCCGCGGCGACCCCCTCCTCGAGCTTGGCCGCAGCGGGGTCGACGGGCAGCCGGGTCTCGGGGATGCCGAGGAGGTTGTCGCTCATGCGTGGGTGCCGGCCGAGCGCAGGTTCTCGCAGGCCTCGACGACGCGGGCCGCCATGCCGGCCTCGGCCTCCTTGCCCCAGGCGCGCGGGTCGTACTGCTTCTTGTTGCCGACCTCACCGTCGATCTTGAAGACGCCCGAGTAGTTGCTGAGCATGTAACCGGCGACGGGACGCGTGAAGGCGTACTGGGTGTCGGTGTCGACGTTCATCTTGACGACGCCGTAGTCCACCGCAGCCGCGATCTCCTCAGGCGTCGAGCCGGACCCACCGTGGAAGACGAGGTCGAACGGCTTGGCATCCGCAGCCAGTCCCTTGGCCGAGACGACGGCGTCCTGGGCTGCCTTGAGGATCTCGGGGCGGAGCTTGACGTTGCCCGGCTTGTAGACGCCGTGGACGTTGCCGAAGGTCAGCGCGGTGAGGTAGCGACCCTGCTCGCCCAGGCCCAGCGCCTCGACGGTCGCGAGCGCGTCCTCGGGGGTCGAGTAGAGCTTGTCGTCGATCTTGCCCTCGACGCCGTCCTCCTCGCCGCCGACGACGCCCACCTCGATCTCGAGGATGATGTGGGCCGCCTTGGCGAGGCCCAGCAGCTCGCGGGCGATCTCGAGGTTCTCGTCGAGCGGCACGGCGGAGCCGTCCCACATGTGCGACTGGAACCACGGCGTGCCACCGGCATTCACGCGCTCGGCGGAGGCCGCCAGCAGCGGGCGGACGAAGCCGTCGAGCTTGTCCTTGGGGCAGTGGTCCGTGTGCAGCGCGATGTTGACGTCGTACTTCTTGGCGACCTCGTGGGCGTAGGCCGCGAGCGCGATGGATCCGGTCACCATGTCCTTGACGGTCGGGCCGGAGAGGTACTCGGCGCCACCTGTCGACACCTGGACGATGCCGTCGCTGCCGGCCTCCGCAAAGCCGCGGATCGCCGCGTTCAGCGTCTGCGAGGACGAGATGTTGATCGCGGGGTACGCGAAGGAGCCGGCCTTCGCGCGGTCCAGCATGTCGGCATACACCTCGGGGGTGGCGATGGGCATGGAAGTCTCCTTCGACTCGTGCGTGGGGCGGCCTTGCGTCGTCGCCGATCTTTGCACGACCCGCGCGAAGGCGGACACCCGTGTCTCAGGCTGGTGGGTCGGTCCAGTGCCCCGCCCCTGGCTCAGTCCCCGCTGATGCCCAGGGCCGTCTGCCGCTCACTGAGCAGGGCGCGTTCCGCCTCGTTGCCGCAGCGCTCGAAGGCGACGGCGTATGCCGCGGCCGCACCTTCGCGGTCGCCGGCGCGGGTGAGCAGCTCGGCGCGGACGGCAGGCAGCCGGTGGGTGTGCGCGAGCAGGTCGTCCAGTCCCTCGAGGGCCGCCAGTCCCTCCTGCGGTCCGCGGGCCTCGGCGACGGCGACGGCGCGCGCCAGCCGCGCGCTGGGAGTGGGCGTCAGCGCCAGGAGTTCGTCGTAGAGGGCGACGACCCGATCCCACGGCGTCGCGGAGGCAGTGGGTGCGGTGGCGTGCTCGACCGCGATCCGGGCCTGCACGGCATACCCCGCCGCCTGGAGGGTGATCGGGCCGGTGAGGCTCGGCGACCCGAGCAGCTCCACCGCCTCGTCGACCTCGTCGAGGTGCCAGCGGGACCGGTCCTGGTCGGGCAGCAGCACGATGCGGCCCGCCTCGTCGACCCGGGCGTCACGCCGAGAGTGCTGGAGCAGCATCAGGGCGAGGAGGGCCACCAGTACTGGCGTCTCGGGGCGCAGGGCGAGCACGACGCGGACCAGCCGAATCGCCTCACCGGCGAGGCCGGTGCGCACGGCGTCCGGTCCGGAGCCGGGGGCGTAGCCGGCCGTGAACGCCAGGTAGGCAGTCTGGGCCACGGTGTCGAGCCGGTCGGGCAGCCCCTCCGCGGAAGGGAAGGCGAAGGGGATACCTGCCGTGACGATCTTGCGCTTGGCGCGGGTGATGCGGGCCGCCATGGTCGGCTCCGGCACGAGGAACAGGCGGGCGATGTCGGCGGTGCTCACGCCGAGCACCAGGCGCAGCGCGAGGGCGCTCGCCGTGGCGGGGTCGAGCGCGGGGTGGGTGCACATGAGGACCAGCCGCAGGAGGTCGTCCTCGACGAGGTCGCCGGGGTCTGCGCGCACGGGCGATCCCTCCTCGCGTTCGGCCTCGATGATCAGCAGTGGCACCTTGCGGTGCGCCATCGACTCGGCGCGCAGCCGGTCCAGCACGCGGCGCCGGGCCGCCGTGTGGAGCCAGGCCGCCGGGTTGTCGGGTGCGCCGTCGCGGGTCCAGCGCCGCGTCGCGGTCTCGACAGCGTCGGCGAGCGCGTCCTCGACGAGGTCGAGTCGGCGGAAGCGGGCGAGGAGCAGGGACGTGAGCCGTCCCCACTCCTCCCGCACCACGGTGGCCAGCACCTCGGCCGGGTACTCGGCCGACCCGCCGACCTCGTCGGAGCTCACCGGCTCTCGTAGCCCTCCACGCCGACCACGGAACGGATCTCGAGGGTGTAGTCCCGCGGCAGCAGCCGAGCGGCCGCGATGGCGGCGTCGAGGTCGGGCAGCTCGACGTCGTAGTAGCCGCCGATCTGCTCGGCGAGCTCGACGAAGGGTCCGTCGGTGACGACGTCCGAGCCGTCGCCGTCACGCCGGATCGTCGTCGCCAGGTCGGCATCGCTCAACGCCGCGCTGCCGAGTCGCCGTCCGTGCTCGTCGACGAACCGCTCGAAGGCGTGGTGGGCATCGAAGTACTCCTGCCGCACCTCCTCGCCGGCCTCGGCCCAGCGGCCGGGCTCGTAGGCGATGAGGACGACGTACCTCACGACCCGCGGTCCTCGGGCTTGACCACCCGCCGCACCTCGATGCCGTCCCCGACGGCGGCGATGATCTGACAGCACTCCAACAGGTCGTCGAGGTCGTCGGTCTCGATCTGGTAGAAGCCGCCGACCTGCTCCGTCACCTCGGCAAAGGGGCCGTCGGTGACCGGGCCGCCGCCACGCGGGATGCGACGCCCCTCGGAGGTCGCGTGCAGCTCCGCTCCACCAACGATCTTGTGACCACGCCGGCCCAGCTCTTCCCCGAACCGGGTGTACTCGGCATACCCGGCCTGGCGTCGCTCCGGGCTCATGGTGGTCCACCAGCGGTCGGCATCACCGACGATGAGGACGACGTACTCGGTCATGACGACCTCACATGCCCTCGACGAGCTGCCGGATCTCGATCGCGTCGTGGAACGGCGTCGCGAGCAGCCGGCCGCAGACCTTGGCCAGGTCGTCGACGTCCGAGGTCTCGACGACGTAGTAGCCGCCGACCTGTTCGGCGCTCTCGGCATAGGGGCCGTCGGTCACGGAGACCTCGTCGGTGGCGGACCCGCGGACCACCCGCGCCGCCCCGGCCGGGGTCAGCTGCGCACCGCCGGTCATCTTGTGCCCGCGCTCGGCGAGCAGCTGGACGAACTCCCCGTGGGCCGCCGTGAGGTCGGTGCGCTCCTCGGCGGAGGCCGAGGCGTAGCGGGTCTCGTCGGCCGGCAGCAGGACGATGTACTGGGTCATGGCTGTTCCTCTCATCGGTGGGTGCTTCCATCCTGATGACGGGCGAGCGGAGTGCTAATCGACAGCCTGCCCGAAAATGTTCCGCCGCACCCAGGCATGCATGGCGATCGCTGCTGCAGCGCCGGCGTTGATCGAGCGCGTCGACCCGAACTGCTCGATGTGCAGCACCACCTCACAGGCCGCACGCATCGGCGCCGACAGCCCTGGCCCCTCCTGTCCGAAGACGAGCACGCACTCGCGCGGCAGGTCATAGGTCTCCAGGGGCAGCGAGCCCGGCAGGTTGTCGATGCCGATGAGGGGTATGCCGCGTGGCGCGCCGCCCGCGCCGGCACCGGGATCCGCAGCGCCCGCGCCGGTGCCCGCCGTCGCGGCCCAGGTGACGAGGTCCTCCACGGTCGGGTGGTGGTGCTCGTGCTGGTAGCGGTCGGTGACCATCGCTCCCCGGCGGTTCCACCGTCGTTTGCCGACGATGTGGAAAGCCTTGGCGTTGAAGGCGTTCGCCGTCCTGATGACCGACCCGATGTTGAAGTCGTGGCCCCAGTTCTCGACGGCCACGTGGAAGTCGTGGCGGTGGGTGTCGAGGTCAGCGACGATCGCGTCGTGCCGCCAGTAGCGGTAGCCGTCCACGACGTTGCGGCGGTCACCGTCACGCAGCAGCTCGGGGTCCCAGTGGTCGCCGGCCGGCCAGTCGCCCGACCACGGGCCCACGCCGACCTCGTCGCTCGGGCTCGCCTCGTCCTTCACGCCCGCCACCCTAGGGGGCGGAGTGTGCCAAGCCGCTGCCAGCGGATGGGCGCTGCTACTCAGGCGCCGCGCCCCCCGACCCGCCACGCTCGACCCATGGACCCCCGCGCCCTCGCTGCCGCCACCCCCGCTGACCGAAACCGCGTCGTCGACTTCCTGCGCGCCGCCGCGATCCTGACCGTCGTCCTCGGCCACTGGCTGATGGCCGCGGTCATGGTGCGGGACGGAAAGCTCGTGCCGAACGCCGTGCTCAACATCGCGCCGTGGAGCCACCCGCTCACCTGGGTCTTCCAGGTGATGCCGCTGTTCTTCATCGTCGGCGGCTACGCCAACGGCCTGTCCTGGCGCTCGGCCCGCCGCCGTGGCGAGACCTACGCCACGTGGTTGCGGGCTCGACTCCAGCGACTCGCGGCTCCGGTGGTCCCCCTCCTCCTCGTGTGGCTGGCGATCGCCTCCATCGCGTATGCCGCGGGCGTCCCCGGGGCAACGCTGCGCACTGCGTCGCAGGTCGCCCTCGTGCCCACCTGGTTCCTCGCGGCCTACATCGTCGTGGTCGCGGTGGCGCCCCTCCTGCTCGCAGCCTGGGAGCGCCTGGGCTGGTGGAGCGTGGGGGCCGGGCTCGCCCTCGGGAGCCTGGTCGACTGGGGGAGCATCGCCGGCGACAACCACTGGGTGGGCTTCGCCAACTACCTCGTCGTCTGGGCGACGGTGCACCAGCTGGGCTTCGCCTGGCTCGACGGCTCGTTGGCCACCACGGGGCGGCGGGCCTCGCTCGCCGCCGTCGGCCTCGTCGGGCTCGCGGCCCTCGTCTGGGCCGGCCCCTACCCCGTCTCGATGATCGGGGTCGACGGTGCCGTCCTCAACAACTCCTACCCGACCCGTGTCACGCTGGCCTTCCTGGGGATGGTCCAGGCCGGGGTGGTGTTGCTGGCCGAGCGGCGGCTGGCTCTCCTGCTGGAGCGGCCGAGGGTGTGGGCCGTCACCGTGGCGGTGAACCTGCGCATCATGTCGCTCTACCTCTGGCACCTCACGGCCATGGTGCTGGTCATCGGGATGTCCTTGCTGGCAGGGGGTTTCGGGCTACGGGCCACTCCCCTCACCGGCTCCTGGTGGACCACCCGGCCTGTGTGGTTCGCCGTCCTCGGCGCTGTGACCTCCGGGCTGGTCCTGCTCTTCGGCCGGTTCGAGAAGCCCATCCGCGACCGTCGCCCCGCGCCCTCCGTGTGACGCCCGGCGGTCGCGACCGCGGCAGTGTGCGGTGGACTCGGGGTGATGGCGGCGTCCGGGATCGTCTCGCGTGAAGGTGTCCACTGGGTGTGGCCGCTGCTGCCCGTCGCCGCGGTCCTCGGGCTGGGCATCGTGCCCCTGCCGGACCGAAAGCCGGTTGCCCACCCCGACTGACCTTGGAGTCTTTGCAGGATCTGCCGGACCCTGGTCCGGCAGATCCTTCAAACTCGCGCCCGAGGGGTTGCTGTCGGGCTCAGGCTGCTCTCAGGTGAGGATTCGGGCGGTCGCGGGCACGCGGCATACCCTGTAGTCCATGCACTCACTCAGCACCAACTGGATGGACCCCCAGTGGCTCCTGGACCACTTCGGATCCCAGTTCTTCTGGGTGAGCGTGGCGATCGTCTTCATCGAGTGCGGGCTGCTCTTCCCGATCCTGCCCGGTGACTCGCTGCTCTTCGCCATCGGGCTGTTCATCAGCACCGGTGACTTCTCGATGAACCTGGTCGTCGCCCTCGTGGTGCTGAGCGTCGCGGCGTTCGCGGGCAACGTCGTCGGGTACGAGATCGGCCGCGCCGTGGGCCGACCGCTCTATGAGCGCGACGGCCGCATCCTGAAGAAGAAGTACTTCGACGACAGCCACGCCTTCTTCGAGAAGCACGGCGCCAAGGCACTGGTCATCGGCCGGTTCGTGCCCATCGTGCGCACCTTCATCACCGTCGTCGCCGGGGTGAGCCGGATGGAGCGCCGGCACTTCTTCCTGTGGAGCGGGGTCGGCGCAGTCCTGTGGGTCTGGGTCGTGACGCTGCTCGGCTACTTCCTGGGCAACTCGTTCCCCGCGCTCAAGGACCACCTCGAGCTGGCCATCCTGGCGATCGTGGCCGTGTCGTTGGTCCCCATGGTCGTCGAGGTGATCCGGGCTCGCCGCGGCCGGACCGACGCGGAGGAGATCGTCGATGAGACCGGCGAGGCCATCGAGGACCTGCGCGACGACCGCGTCTGACCCACCAGTCCTACCTTTCTCGGGTTCAGGGACTTGGGTGACGCCACCCCAAGGCACCCCACTTACTCAGGGCTGTTGGGGGTGTCCCGCCCCAGTCGGAACCGGGTGGTCACCCCCTCGTACATCAGGTGGGCGACCAGACCCTCCTGGGCGTGCGGCAGGTTGTGGCAGTGGTCCAGCCAGATGCCGGGGTTGTCGGCGACGAAAGCCACATCCATCGTCTGACCGCTGTTGACCTCCAGGGAGTCGGTCCACCACGGACTGCCCGTGGCCTTTACCCCGTCGCGCGCCAGCACGACGACGTGGTGCCCGTGCAGGTGCATCGGGTGCGTCTCGCCCGAGTGGTTGTCGATGTGCATCACGACGACGTCGCCCTCGGAGACCATGAACATCGGGACTGCCGGGAACATCTGGCCGTTGATCGTCCACTGCACCCCGGGGCGTCCGTTGAGGAAGCCCGGGCGCCGACCCATCTCGTAGTCGAACCGCCGGTCGGGACTCGCCGGGTCGAAGGGCAGTGCGGCAGGCGAGCCGTAGGTCAGCAGGTCGACGACGGGCCTGGGCGCGCGGGTGGCGGTCCCCGAGCGACCGGCCGGACCCAGCACGAGCGCGGCTCCGCCCATCTCCACCCGTACGGCCTCACCCGAGGTCGGCACCCTCACCCGCAGGTCGGCCCGACCTCCCGCCGGCACCAGCACCTTCCGGCCCTCGACGGCCGTCGGCTGGTTCACGTCCGTGCCGTCGACGGCTACCAGCTCGAACGCCGCCCCACTCACCCACACCGGCATGATTCCGTTGTCGGTGTTGATGATCCGCACCCTGGCACTCGCCCCGGGCGCGACCTCGACCGGCACATCTCCGGCCCTGCCCTGCACCGCCCGCTTGCCGGCGTACAGGTGCGACAGCCCCACGACGTCGACGTCGCCGCCGATGCCACCGCGAGGGGTGACGACGACAGCTCCCAGCAGGCCCTTGACCACCTGCGCGTGCGAGACCTGGTGCGAGTGGTACCAGAAGGTGCCCACCTGGTCGGCGCGGAACCGGTAGACGTGCCGACCGCCGATCGGCACGGCGTCCTGGGTGACCCCGGCGACACCGTCCTCGGCGTTGGGCACATCGATCCCGTGCCAGTGCAGGGTCGTGCCGCCCGGAACCGACTCGTTGACGAGGGTCACCTGCACGAGGTCACCCGCCTGCGCACGGATCGTCGGCCCCGGCGTCGTGCCGTTGAGGGTGTATGCCGTGAGCGTGGGTCCGCCGGCGATGGTCACCTTCTGCCGGCGCGCGGTCAGGGTGACCTCGACGTCGGGAGTCCCGTCGTCGGGTTCGACGAGGGTGGTGACGTCGCGGCCTCCGGTGGCGCCCGGCAGGTGCGCATGCAGCTCGGCCACGCCACCGAGGTCGACCGGCCCCATCCGCATCACCGAGTAGGACGACGGGACCAGGCTGGCGGCCCACATCCAGGCCAGCGGGACCAGGACCGCGAGGGTCGCCGCAAGCGCGACCACCAGTCGGACCCGGCCACGCCGGCGAGCCTGCCCCTCAGACGGCAACGCGATCAGCGGACTCGCGCGCTCCGGTCCTCGCCGGAGCCGCCCGCTTCACCCTGATTCCCGTCCAGGCCGCCGTCGAGAACAGCGCCAGCGCGTTGAGCCCGTGCAGGGCGCCCAGTGCCGCGATGCTGTGACCCATCAGGCCCAGGGTGACCTGCAGCAGGACGAGCACCAGCACCGCGAACGCGAACAGGATGCCGCGCGGCACCTTCGCGAAGAACGACGAGATGACCAGCAACAGCGCCAACGCGGGGATGACCATCATCCCGTTCATTCCGTGCAGGAGGAGGGCCTGGAACTCCGGGAAGGGCGCCTCGCCCCCTTCGATCGCCGCATCGAACGTCGCCTTGTCCACCACACCACCATCGTTCTCGATCCACAGCCCCAACCCTGCGTCGCCATAGACGACGAACATCGCCTGGATGGCCACCTCGATCGCCACGAGGAACGCCAGTACCCGGTAGACATTGCGCATTGTTGACCCCTCTCCATTCGCCGCGGGGCGCGTGCGGATGCGCCGCGGTCTATCACCCATGGTCGCGGGCCCGAGCGCACGCCGACAGGGACACTGGTACTACCCCAGGTGCATCGGACGAACCGGGTCTTACCCGGATCAAGGGCCCGCCAGACACCCGCGGCGTGACTCAGGGCTGGATCCTCAGCGCTCAATCCTTCGGGCTCGGTCGTCAGAGCTCGATCAGCCCGGCCCGGTATGCCGCGGTCACGGCTGCCGTGCGGTCGGTCACCCCGAGCTTCTCGAAGGCCCGCAGCAGGTGCGTCTTCACGGTCGCCTCCCCGATGTGCAGCTCGCGACCGACCTCGGCGTTGGACAGGCCCTTGGCGACGCAGCGCACGACCTCGGTCTCGCGTTCGGTCAGGGTGGGAGGCGCGGGCGCGCGCATCCGACTGGCCAGTCGTGCGACGACGGGCGGCGCCAGCACGGTCTCGCCCCGCGCCGCACGGCGGATGGCGTCGGCGAGGGTCTCGCGGGGCGCGTCCTTGAGCAGGTAGCCGTTGGCTCCCGCCTCCACCGCCCTGACGATGTCGGCATCCGTGTCATAGGTGGTGAGCACCAGGACCGCCGGAGCAGGCTCGCCCGCCCGCATCCTGGCGGTGGCGTCGGCACCGTCCATGACCGGCATGCGCAGGTCCATGAGCACCACGTCGGGCCTGAGCCGGGCCGCCAGCACCACCGCCTCGGCTCCGTCGGCGGCCTCACCGACCACCTCGAAGTCCGGGTGCTCGGACAGCATCGCCACAAGGCCCATGCGGACGACCGGATGGTCGTCGACCACCAGGAGCCGCAACGCCATCGGGGCACCTCCACCCTCGGTCATCGGGGCACCTCCACCCTCAGTCGCGAGCCCGCGCCCGGCGTGCTGTCGACGTCGAACCGGCCGCCGACCTCACTGGCACGGGCAGTGGCTCCGTCGAGCCCGTAGCCCCGGGCCCCGGCGACCGGGTCGAACCCGACTCCGTCGTCGGTGACCACGAGCGCGATGGGGCCGTCCGCGGCATACGACAGGAACACCTCGAAGGTGGAGGCACCCGAGTGACGCCGCACGTTGGCCAGCCCTTCCTGGGCGGTGCGCAGCAGCACCACCTCGGAGTTGGCCGACAGGACGACCGGCTCCCCGTCCACGCGGAGCGACCCGGCCATGCCGCTCTCCGCCGAGACAGCGTCGACGAGCCGCTGCAAGGCCTCGGAAAGCGTCCGCGACTGGAGGTGGCCGGGCGTCATCTCAGCGACGATCAGCCGGGCCTCGGAGAGGTTGTCGGCGGCGGTCTGCTCGATCAGCCGCAGCCGCTCGCGAACCGCGGCGAGGTCGCCGCGGTCCAGCGCCAGCTCGGTCGCCCGGGCCAGCGTCACGACCGAGGTGAAGCCCTGCGCCAAGGTGTCGTGGATCTCGCGCGAGATGCGCTCGCGCTCGCCGGCGACGCCCTGCGCGCGCTCGGCCGCGGCGAGCTCGTCCTGCGTGCGGTGCAGCTCGTCGATGGTCCGCGCCCGGGCGTCGGCCTCCCGGATGATCCGGTCGATGAACAGGCCCAGGGTGAGCGAGAGCACGAGCATGATGACGGTGCTGATCGCGATGCCGATGGCGTCGTCGCCGGTGCGGGGGCCCTGCAACAGGCGCGCAAGCCCGATCCCGACCACAGCGAGGATCACCGTCACGGCAGCCTTGTTGCGTGGCAGGATCGCCCAGGTCTGCGGGAAGAGCCCGAACGTCAGGATCCAGGCCGTGCCCGTGCCGTCGAGCGACATCAGGACGATCATCAGCCCCCAGGCGACCCCTGTGTAGGCGATGCCCGCCACGGGGTCACGCTCACCCATCCCGCGGCGGCCCCACACGGCATACGCCGCGCCGATGGCGACCACGCAGGCGATCCGCCAGCCGAGGTACTCCTTGTCCTCTGCCACCATCACCACGACGGTCGTCACGACGAGGACGGCGAACAGTCCGTGCCACCAACGCATCTGGCCGCGCCACATCTCGTCGAGGGCATCGGCTGACGCGCCCTGCTCCGAGCAGTCAGCCGGCCCGATGCTGTCGGTGCTCATGTGGCCCTCATCCCGGCACTCACGTGACCATCATGTCGTGCCGCGCTTGGTCCAGCGGAAGGTGCGGGCACAGACGATGAGCCCGGCGACCAGCCACGCGGCGAGCACGAGGGCGGTGCGACCGTGCTCCCACCCGCCGGCCATCTCCTGGTCCTGCCAGTCGCCGGGGAAGAACACCGACCGCATGCCCTGCGCGATCCACTTCAAGGGGAAGACCGAAGCCACCTGCTTGAGCCACTCGGGCAGGTCGGTGAAGGCGAAGTAGACGCCGGAGATGAACTGCAGGATGAGGGTCGGTGCGATGACGATGGCGCCGACAGAGCGGGACGAGGAAGCCAGGGAGGAGAAGGCGATCCCGAGCACCGTGCCCGAGGCGACACCGAGCAGGAACACCCACACGAAGGTGCCCCACCGCCCCGCGTCGGTCGGCAGCTGGACGCCGAACCCGAGCTTGGCGACGGCGATGAGCAGCGCGAACTGCGCGAGGCTCGTGATCGCCACCAGCCCGACCTTGCCGAGGAAGTAGGCCACCGGCGGCATCGGCGTCGACCGCAGGCGCTTGAGGGTGCCGTCGTCCCTCTCGACCGCGACGGACAGCGCCATCGACTGGAAGCTGGTCAGCATCACGCCGGCCGCGACCATCCCTGGGAGGAAGAAGCGGGCAGCGGTGACCCCGGCGTCGGCAGCGTCGCCCTTGCTGAAGCTGTCGCCGAAGATCACCGAGAACATGCTCAGCATGAGGATCGGGAAGACGAACGAGAAGAAGACCGCCTCCTTCTCGCGGAAGTACATCTTCAGCTCGAGGACGGTGCGGTCCCAGCCGATGGCGAACGTGTTCACGCGACGACCTCCAGTTCGGGTTCGCGGCCGGTCACGGCGGCGGCGAGGTGCGGGGTGATCAGGGAGAGATAGGTGTCCTCCAGGGAGGGCCGGGTCACGGTCAGCTTGCGGACCTCGCCGCCGAGCTCGGCGCCGAGGCGCGCGACGAACTGCGTTGGCGTGCTTGTCTTCTCGGTATGCCGCGTGCCCGCGTCGTCCTCCCACGTCACCGTGGCCTCGGACGAGGCCCGGCCACCGAGGTTGGCCGGGGTGTCGAGGGCGAGCATCCTGCCCGCGGCGATGACACCCACCCGGTCGGCCAGCTGCTCGGCCTCGTCCAGGTAGTGGGTCGTGAGCAGGATCGTCGTGCCGCCGTCGGCCAACGAGCCGATCAGCTCCCAGAAGTCGCGTCGGGCCTGGGGGTCGAAGCCCGTGGTGGGTTCGTCGAGGAACAGCAGCTCGGGGGTGCCGACGATGCCCAGGCCGACGTCGAGCCGGCGACGCTGGCCACCGCTGAGCTTGCCGACCCGGTCGTTCGCCTTGTCGACGAGCCCGACCGCGGCGAGCACCTCGTCGACATCGCGTGGGGTGCGAAACACCTTGGCGGTGCTGGCCAGTGCCTCGCGAGGCGTGATGAGGTCCAGCCCGGTCGAGGACTGCAGCACGACGCCGAGCCGGTTGCGCCAGGCGAGACCCGCCGTCTGCGGGTCCTCGCCGAGGACGCTGACGGTGCCGCCATCGCGCTTGCGGAAACCCTCCAGGATCTCGACGGTCGTCGTCTTGCCCGCGCCGTTCGGGCCGAGCAGCGCGAACACCTCGCCTCGTTCGATCTGCAGGTCGATGCCGTCGACGGCCTCGCGAGCTCCGTAGGTCTTGCGCAGTCCGGTCAAACGGATGGGTGCGTCTGGTGTTGACATGGCTACAGCCTGTCGTGCCCGCAGGCGCCGGCGTCAGCCCCACCCGGTTGATTCCCCGTCCACCGACCGGTGGACCCCAGCCGCGCCTACGGGGTTGGCGGGGTGTCCTGCGTGGGCGGGGCGGGCGGGGTGGCGGGGGCGCCTGCTGGCGTGCCCCCGGCATACCCGCTGGGCGGGGGGATCGTTGCGTCGCGCTGGCCGAAGTCGACCTTCACGGGGTCGCGCTCCTCGCCCTCGACCTCGAAGTACTCGGCGCGGCCGATGTTGAACATGCCGGCGATGATGTTGGACGGGACGGTCTCGACCTTGGTGTTGAGCTCACGCACGTTGGCGTTGTAGTAGCGCCGGGCCGCGGCGATCCGGTCCTCGGTGGAGGTCAGCTCCTGCTGCAGCGCCAGGAAGTTCTGGTTGGCCTTCAGGTCGGGGTAGGCCTCGGCGACCGCGATGAGCCGGCCGAGCGCCTGGCTCAGCAAGCCCTCGCTCTGGGCCTGCTGCGCGGGGCTCTGACCACCGGCCATGGCGGCGGAGCGGGCCTTCATGACGTCCTCGAGCGTGCCCCGCTCGTGGGCGGCGTAGCCCTTGACCGTCTCCACGAGGTTGCCGATGAGGTCGTGCCGGCGCTTGAGCTCGACGTCGATCTGGCGCCACGCCTCCTGCACGAGGTTGCGCAGCTTGATCAGCCCGTTGTAGACACCGACCGCCCACAGGACGAGCAGCACGAGCACGACCGCGATGATGATCCAGACCCACATGAGCAATCCCCTTGTTTTGTGCGGCGTCGTCTTGTGCGGCGTCTCGCCTACAGCGGTGCAGCTTCCACGGTGCGCCTTCTGCAGTGCAGCCTAGGCCAGACCGAGTTCGTCGAGGCCGTAGACGAACCGGTACTCGAGCCCGGCGTCCTCGAACCGCTGCCCGGCACCGGTCGCGCGGTCCGCGATGGTCGCGATGGCCACGACCTCGGCCCCGGCCTCGCGGGCGGCGTCCACGGCGTCGAGCGGTGAGTTGCCGGTGGTCGTCGTGTCCTCGACGACGACGACGCGGCGGCCCTCGATCGAGGGCCCCTCGATGCGCTGCTGGAGCCCGTGGGCCTTGCCCGCCTTGCGGACGACGAACGCGTCCTTGCGATCCCCTGCAGCTGCGCTCGCGTGCAGGATCGAGGTGGCGACGGGGTCGGCTCCGAGCGTCAGCCCGCCCACGGCGTCATAGTCGAGGTCGGCCACCAGGTCGCGCATGACGATCCCGACCAGCGGCGCGGCCTCGCCGTCGAGGGTGATGCGACGCAGGTCGACGTAGTAGTCGGCCTCCTTGCCGGACGACAGCGTCACCCGGCCGTGGACGATGGCCTTCTCCTTGACGATCTCGAGCAGGCGGGCACGGGCGGCGGCAGTGTCGGTCACGGTTGGCCAGCCTACCGAGGCCCGTTCTGGCCCCGCCTCAGACCTTGTCAGCGCGCTCGCCCTGCCTAGGGTGAACGTCATGGCCTCGACCTCGCGGCGCCTCACCGGTCGGATGGCAGACGCTGCCTCCGCACTGGTTGCGTTGCTCACGCCTCCACAGCAGGGGGCCCTCGCTGCCGACCTCGACGACCCGGGGTTCCGTGACTGGTCCTACCTGCCCGGGCCCCGACCCGGCCTGTCGCTCGCCGAGCTGACGACGGACCAGCGGGAGGCGGCTCTCAACCTGCTCGACACCGGCTGCAGTGCCGCAGGGGCGAAGACCGCGCGGGCCGTGATCGAGCTCGACTTCGTTCGCCGACAGCTGGCCGGGGGCGAGCCACAACCGGGCGACGACCGGTTCTGGTTCCGGGTCTTCGGCACGCCGTCGGACGGGGGCGCGTGGGCCTGGCGGGTCAACGGCCACCACCTGGCGGTCCACGTGACGGCCGTCGGTGACGACCTCAGCGTGACGCCGAGCTTCTTCGGGTCCGAACCGGCGCGGGTGCCCACGGGTCCACGCGAGGGAATGAGTGCGCTCACCGCCGAAGAGGACCTCGCCCGCGACCTGCTCGCCTCCCTCGACGAAACCCAGCGGCAGCGGGCCATCACGTCCGCCAAGGCCCCCCGCGACATCCTGACCCGCTACGACCCGGTCGCCGATTCCTCCCGCATCAGCGCGGGCATCGGGCACGCGGACCTGACCACCACGCAGCAGCAGCGACTGCACGAACTGGTGCGCCACTACTTCGGCCGCACGCCCGAGACAGCCGCGGCAGCCGCGTGGGCAGCGGCCGACAAGGCGGATCTCGACGAGATCCGGTTCGCGTGGGCAGGCGGGACGAGTCCCGGCGAGGGCCACTACTACTCGGTGCTCGGACCGACCTTCCTGCTCGAGTACGACAACACGCAGGACGACGCGAACCACATCCACAGCGTGTGGCGGGACCTCACAGACGACTGGGGTGGCGACCTGCTGGCCCGGCACTACGCCGCGGGCCACCGATGACCACCCCTGACCACGCCGAGGTATGCCGCGTGGCTCAGCCACGCGGCACAGACCTACTTCCCTGGGCGGTGGACGCTCCGGGCGCGGCGGCGCACCAGTGAGCGGGGCACGACGCGCAGCGCGGCGACGATCGCCTTGTACTGCGCTGACGGCACCGACACGACGCGGCCCTTGGCGACGTCGTCGAGGCAGTCGCGCACCAGCCGGTCGGCATTGAGCCACATGAAGTCGGGGATGCTCGACATGTCGACCTGCGCCCGCTCGTGGAACTCGGTGTGCGTGAACCCGGGACAGAGGGCGGTGGCCGTCACGCCGGTGCCGCGCAGCTCCGCGGCGAGGCCCTCGGTGAAGACCGTGACGTAGGACTTGTTGGCGGAGTAGGTGCCCGCGGTGATGAACGAGGCGACCGACGAGACGTTGATGATGGCGCCGTGCCCGCGGCTGCGCATCGCGTTGCCCGCGGCGTGCGACAGGACCAGGACCGCCCGGCACAGGACGTCGAAGTTGGCCTCCTCCTCCGTGACGTCGTGGCGCAGGAACGAGCCCTTGAGCGAGTAACCCGCGTTGTTGACCAGCAGGTCGACGGGACGGGCGAGGTCGGCCAGCCGCTCGGCGACCTTGCCCGTCTCGGCCCGGTCGGAAAGGTCGGCGACGAGGATCTCGGTCCCGACGGAGTACTTCGCGTGCAGCTCGTCGGAGACGTTCTCCAGCCGCGCACGGTCACGGGCGACGAGGACGACGTCGTGCCCGCGCTCCGCGAGGGCGTGGGCGAAGGACAGGCCGATGCCGGCGGTGGCGCCGGTGACGAGGGCAGTGCTCATGTCCTCACTCTAGGCGGGTCCGCATAGGGTTGCCTGCGTGCGCATTGCCACCTGGAACGTCAACTCGATCCGCTCCCGCATCGACCGTGTCGAGGCCTGGCTGCAGCGCAGCGACGTCGACGTGCTCGCGATCCAGGAGACCAAGGCGACCGACGCCCAGTTCCCGTTCGACCGGCTTCAGGCCCTCGGCTACGAGGTGGCCCACCACGGCCTGAACCACTGGAACGGCGTCGCCATCGTGTCCCGGGTCGGGATCGAGGACGTCACGCCGTCCTTCCCCGACGCCCCGGCGTGGGGCGACCCGCCGGTCGTCGAGGCACGCGCCCTCACCGCCACGTGCGGGGGCGTCAAGGTCACCTCGGTCTACGTCCCCAACGGTCGCCACATCGAGGACCCGCACATGGTCTACAAGCTCGACTGGCTGGCCCGGCTCCGCGACCAGGCGAGGACGTCCGTCGAGGCCGGCGAGACGGCGGCGCTCATGGGCGACTGGAACATCGCACCGCAGGACGAGGACGTCTGGTCGATGGAGTACTACCTCGACAAGAGCCACGTCTCCCCCGGTGAGCGGGCGGCCTTTCAGGCGCTCCTGGACGCCGGGTTCGTCGACGTCGTGCGGCCCCACACCCCCGAGCCCGGGACCTTCACCTACTGGGACTACAAGATGCTGAGCTTCCAGAAACGTCGCGGGATGCGGATCGACTTCATCCTCGGCACCCCGGCGTTCGCGGCCCGGGTGGCCGGCGCCGTGATCGACCGCGAGGAGCGCAAGGGCAAGGGCGCCTCCGACCACGCCCCCGTCGTCGTGCAGCTGGACGACTGAGCGGATGACGTCCCGCACCTTCACCGTCGCCGTTCCCGACGGAGCCCTGCTCCAGGTGCAGGAGTATGCCGCGGGCACGGCCTCCAAGGGCGCCGCCACCTCCGTCGGCAACGCCCCCACCGTGGTCCTGGCGCACGGGTGGACGCTCACGCGGGCGTCGTGGCTCCCGGTCGTCGAGCAGCTCGTCGCGGCGGGGGTGCGGGTGGTGACCTACGACCAGCGGGGGCACGGCGGGTCCAGCCCGTTGCGTGGCCGGCCGACGGTGCGGATGCTCGGTGGCGACCTGGCTGCGGTGCTCGACGTGGTGGCGCCGCGGGGACGAGTGCTCCTCGGAGGTCACTCGATGGGCGGGATGACGGTGATGGCCTACGCGGGGCTGCACCCCGACGAGTTCCGAACCCGGGTGGCCGGCACGGTGCTCGTGGCGACCAGCGCGGGTGACCTGCAGAACCGCCTCTCAGCCGTCGAGGCCCGCCTGATGGCCCTCGCATCGCGGATGCCAGGGATCCCGGCGGGCCGGTTCGTCACGAACCGGGGCCAGCGACGGCTGCTGTTCGGTGCCGACGCCGACCCGTCACACGTGCAGCTGACCCGCGACATGGTGGCGCGGACGTCGCTGCCGACCATGGGCCGGTTCTTCGGCGCCCTCGGTGAGCACGACGAGAGCGAGGCACTGAGCCAGCTGGCCGGCATACCCACCGTGGTGCTGGTCGGTGACCGCGACAGGCTCACGCCGCCCCGGCACGGTCGACGGCTCGCCGAGCTGATCCCCCACGCAGAGCTGCGGATCCTCACCGGTCGCGGTCACATGCTGGTGTACGAAGCCACCGACGAGGTCGTCGAGGCCTTCACGACACTGCTCTCGCCGGTGGCGTGACCGTGACCTGCGCCTGAAAGGCCGTGGGCTCGCACCCTGGCCCGTTGGGCTGGACCTTGCGCGGGGTGACGCGGACCGTGGTCTCGGGGACGAACACCGCGCCTGCCGTGTCGCGCGCGGTGACGGTGACGTCGACGGGTTCGGTGGAGCTGATGGCCGGGAGGTCGACCCACGCCGAGTCCTCCTCGGCACCCATGAAGGCCGCCGTCCCGCACCTGCCTCTGACGCAGGCGCGCACGCTGATCTCGTTGTTGAGGGCCTGGGCGTCGAACGCCCGCGGAAAGCCGGCGATGGTGACGCGGACACCGTTCGTGGCGCCGATCTCCGTGCACGCCCGCGGCGGTGGGACACACGCCGCGGTCGTCAGCACGAGGCCGAGCACGCCGGCGAGCACGAGCGCACGAGAAGGGTTCACCAAGGTTGGAGGGAAGCCACCGGCTGCTCGTTCCGGCGAAGACCGAGTCCCACCGACGCGAGGGCGCCGAGGAGGGCCGCGATCGCCGCGCCGAGGAACACCGTCTGCACCTGCACGAGGCCTGCGGCGAGGAGTGCCTTCGTGTCCGTCTGGTCGGGCAGCGCTGCGACGGTGTCGTAGTAGCGGTGCAGGCCGATCGCCGTCAGCAGCGCCAGGCCCACGACCATCCCGACCATGCGGGCCACGACGACCAGGGCTGAGGCCACGCCGTGCGCCTCGGCCGGGGCGTCGGCGAGGGCCGCGTTGTTGACCGGAGCGAGCGCCAGCCCGATCCCCAGCCCCACGGCCACGAGGACCACCGTGGCCATCGGCCCGTCGAGGGAGCCTTCCCCCCACCCGCTCATCGCGAACAGGCCGACGGTCGCCACCAGCAGGCCGGCCCCACTGACCAGCCCGTCACCGAGCCTGCGCAGCGACCAGCCCCCGAGCAGCGCACCCACGGGCACGGCCAGCAGGAACCGCACCAGCACGAACGCCGCGACAGTCTGCGAGTCGGTGAGCGTCAGCCTCGCGAGCACCGGCACGTCGACGATGACCGCCACGAGGGCGGCGCCCACGAGAAGGCTCACGACGAGGGAGGTCCGCGCCCGGCCTCGCACGACACCGCGCGCCACGAGGGGCTCGGCAACGGTGTGGTGCCTCCAGAGGTAGAGCCCCAGGGCGAGGGCCCCGACCGGCAGCAACGCGAACCCCAGCGGCCCGACCACCTCACGCTCGGGATCGCTGGCGGCAAAGGTCAGCACCACGCTGCCGAGGGCCAGCCCGAGGAGCACAGCACCGGGCAGGTCGGCGCGCCGCAGCAGTACCCACCACCGCGGTGCCGTCACCACGACGAGCGCCAGCACGAGGGTCAGGGCGACCACCCCGATCGGGGTCAACACCCGCGACGTCGAGTCGCCGAACGGCACGAACGGAACTCCCAGCGTCACGTCGGCCGCCAGCCGCGACGGCGCAGCGAGTGCGAGCCCGCCCACGACGAGCGCCGAGGCGCCGAGCACGAGGGGTATGCCGCGTGGTCGTCCTGGCCGCACGCCTCCGATGACGAGTACCGCTCCAGCGAGGACGAGACCGGCCACCACGTTGAGCCAGAAGATCGTCCGCCAGCCGGAGATGGCGAGGACGGCGGCTCCGAACACCGGCCCGAGGACGCTGCCCACCTCCTGCACCGCGCCGACCACGCCCAAGGGGGTGCCCCGCCGGTCAGGCGGCCAGAGGTCGGCCACGATGGCGAGCGTGGCTGGAACGAGACCACCACCCCCGATGCCCTGCAGAACCCGCCCGGTCACCAGGACCGGCAGCTCGACAGCAAGGGCCGTGATCGCGGACCCGACGACGAAGATCGTCAGGCAGGCGACCAGGATCCGTTGTCTGGCAACGAGATCCGCGAGACGGCCAATGAGGGGCAGCACGGCGATGTAGCCGAGCAGGAAGCCCGAGATGATCGGCGTGGCCTTCTGCAGGGCGTCGATGCCGAGACCGACGCCGGTCATCATGTCCGTCAGGGCCAGGACGACGACGTAGGTGTCCGCCGCTGCAAGTGCCACCGCCACGGACGCCGTGGCGAGCAGCGCCCTAGGGGCGGGTGATCGCAACGGGCTGGGGCAGGCTCTTGAGCCGCAGGGAGTAGGTCGAGGTGGCCCCGGCGTAGAACGGTCCCTTGAGGACGACCGTGCGCAGCTCCTGGCCGCTCTGGGTGACGCCGTAGGTCACGTCGAACGTCCCGGAGCGGTCTCCGATGACGAGCAGGTCCGCCACGGCGGCGCCCGGGAGCTTGCCCGTGAAGGCCGTGAGCACATCCGCCCCGTCGCGGACCTTTTCACCCTTGGCGAGGGACTGGGTCTTGCCGATCAGGCTGGTGATCCCGGTCTGCTTGTTGAAGAGCTGCGCCGGGTTGGGGGCTCCGTAGGTCGCCGGGTCGATCTTGTTGTAGTCCGGGGTGAAGAACTTCATGTAGACGTCCTGCTCGACGGCGATCACGTCGACCGTCCCTGTCACGCCGGCGATCGTGGCGTTGAGGGTGCCCTGGAACGACGGCGGGGTGAACAGCCCCGTCCCCTTGGCCGCCGAGACGCCGACCGCCTTGCTGGGCAGGTCGGTCGCATCGAGGGTGAACGTGACCGCCGGGCTCTTCTCGAGGTTCGTGCGCGCCGCCGCGAGCTGCTCGGCCGGGGTGCCCTCCTTGGCCGGGGCCTTGTCGTTGGACGAGCAACCCACGAGGGCGAGTGCCGCGATGGCGGCGATGGCGATTCCCTTGAGGCGCATGCCACCCACGGTAGTCGGAAGGGAGCGCCCCCCATGGCCGCAACGCGGCACAGCGGCGAGGGGTATGCCGGGTGGTCACCACGCGGCATACCCCTCGGGTCGTCGCTGTGGCCTCAGCGCAGGGTCAGGGCGTCGGCTTCCTGGTCGAGGTCGACCGTCACCGTGTCGCCGTCGCGGACCTGGCCACCGAGGACGGCCTTGGCGAGTCGGTCGCCGATCTCCTTCTGCACGAGCCGGCGCAGCGGGCGGGCGCCGTAGGCCGGGTCGTAGCCGGTGATCGCCAGCCACTCGCGTGCCGCATCGGTGACCTCGAGGGTGATCCGGCGGTCGACCAGGCGGGTGGCGAGCTCCCGGACCTGGAGCTCGACGATGTGGCCCAGCTCGGCGGACGTGAGGGGGTCGAAGATGACGACCTCGTCGAGCCGGTTCAGGAACTCGGGCTTGAAGCTCGCCCGGACCATCCCCATGACCGCCTCGCGCTTGGCCTCGTCGGCCATGCTCGGGTCGACGAGGAACTGGCTGCCGAGGTTGCTGGTCATCACGAGGATGACGTTGCGGAAGTCCACCGTGCGGCCTTGGCCGTCGGTGAGCCGCCCGTCGTCGAGCACCTGGAGCAGGATGTCGAACGTCTCGGGATGCGCCTTCTCGACCTCGTCGAGCAGCACCACCGAGTAAGGACGGCGGCGGACCGCCTCGGTGAGCTGACCGCCCTCCTCGTAGCCGACGTAGCCGGGTGGCGCACCGATGAGGCGGGCGACCGCGTGCCGCTCGGAGTACTCGCTCATGTCGATGCGGACCATGGCCCGCTCGTCGTCGAAGAGGAAGTCGGCAAGGGACTTGGCGAGCTCGGTCTTGCCGACCCCGGTCGGGCCAAGGAACAGGAAGGAGCCCGTCGGGCGGTTCGGGTCGGCGAGGCCGGCACGGGAGCGACGGACGGCGTCACTGACGGCTTCGACGGCGGCGCTCTGCCCGATGAGCCGCGAACCGATGATCGACTCCATGGACAGCAGCTTCTCGGTCTCGCCCTGGAGCAGGCGGCCGGCCGGGATGCCGGTCCAGGCCGAGATCACCTCGGCGATGTCGTCGGCGCCCACGCGTTCCTTGACCATGAGGTCAGCGCTGGCGCGGCCGGACGCGACCTCGTCCTCGTTGGCGACGGCCAGTGCCTTCTCGAGCTCGGGGATCTCCCCGAACTCGATCCGGCTGGCGGTCTCGAAGTCGTACTCACGGCGCGCCTTCTCGAGCCGGGTGCGGGCCTCGTCGATCTGGGTCTTCAGGTCACCCACCCGGTTGAGGCCGGACTTCTCGGACTCCCAGCGGGCGTTGAGTGCGGCCAGCTCCTCGGACTTGTTGGCGAGGTCCTCGCGGAGCCGGGCCAACCGCTCGACGGAGGCGTCGTCGGTCTCGCGCTCGAGGTGCAGCTCCTCCATCTTGAGCCGGTCGACCGACCGTCGGAGCTCGTCGATCTCGACCGGGCTGGAGTCGATCTCCATGCGCAGGCGCGAGGCCGCCTCGTCGACGAGGTCGATGGCCTTGTCCGGGAGCTGTCGACCACTGATGTAGCGGTCGGAGAGGGAGGCCGCCGCGACCAAGGCCGCGTCCTCGATCTCGACCTTGTGGTGCGCCTCGTAGCGCTCCTTGAGGCCGCGCAGGATCGCGATCGTGTCCTCGACCGACGGCTCGCCGACGAACACCTGCTGGAAGCGTCGCTCGAGGGCGGCGTCCTTCTCGATGTGCTGGCGGTACTCGTCGAGCGTGGTGGCGCCGACCAGCCGCAGCTCCCCGCGGGCGAGCAGCGGCTTGAGCATGTTGCCAGCGTCCATGGCGCCCTCGCCGGTGGCGCCGGCGCCGACGACGGTGTGCAGCTCGTCGATGAACGTGACGACCTGCCCGTTGCTCTCACGGATCTCCTCGAGCACGGCCTTGAGCCGCTCCTCGAACTCCCCGCGGTACTTTGCGCCGGCGACCATGGCGCCGAGGTCGAGGCTGATCAACCGCTTGTCGCGCAAGGACTCCGGCACGTCGCCGTCGACGATCCGCTGGGCGAGTCCCTCGACGACCGCGGTCTTGCCGACGCCGGGCTCGCCGATGAGGACGGGGTTGTTCTTCGTGCGGCGGGAGAGCACCTGGACGACGCGGCGGATCTCCGAGTCGCGCCCGATCACGGGATCGAGCCTGCCGTCCCGGGCCTCCTGCGTGAGGTCGGTGCCGTACTTCTCGAGGGCCTCCCCGCCCTCGGTGGGCGTCTCGCTCGTCACGGTGCGTCCGCCCCGGGTCGCCTCGATCTTGGCTTCCATGTCCTTGGCGCCGCGCTTCTGGACGGCGGCGAGGTGGCCCGTCTCGGCGAGGGCCAGCAGGAGCAGGTCCAGGGCGAGGTAGGTGTCGCCCTTGGCCCGCATGAGGGTGTCCGCCTGCTGGAGGACGGCCAACGCCTCACGACCGAACGTGGGCGGCTGGGTCGCGCCCGTCGTCGACGGCAGGGCGCGCAGCCGGGCGTCGGCTTGGCCGAGCACGTGGGCGGCGCCGGTCCCGGCGGCCTGCAGCAGCGCGTCGGCCTGCGCCGTGTCGAGCTGCACGAGGGCGCTCGTCAGGTGGTCGGGGGTGATCTCGGGGTTGCCGGCGCTCTGGGCCGCCCGCTGGGCGAGCGCGAGCGCCTCGGCCACCTTGGCGGTGGGCTTCAGCTCCATGCGTGGATGCTCTCCTGTGATCGGTGACTGGGTCCACTATCGACAACTGGACCAAAGTTGAGTCTATTCCACTCAAGTTACCAACGCCTCCTCAGGCGCCCCGAAGCCCGTCGCCGGAGGAGGCCACCCATGAGGTGCCCCGACTCCAGCCGGACCGGGGCACCTCGCGTGCGCGCGCCGGCCACGCGGCATACCGTGGGGGCGTGCCCATCCCCCTGGTCGTCGGGCGGTGGAACCGCGTCGGTTTCAACCGGTTGAGCACGCCCGTGGCGCGACACCTGCCCGGCTTCGCCGTGGTCCACCACCGCGGACGGCGGTCGGGCCGCGCGTACCAGACACCGGTGAACCTGTTCACGATCGGCGACCGCTTCGTCATCGCGCTCGCCTACGGCCCGCACACCGACTGGGTGCGCAACGTCCTCGCCGCCGGCGGCTGCACGATCGAGACCCGCGGCAGGCTGGTCGCCTGTGGGCAGCCCCGTGTCTACCGGGACCCCGGGCGTCAGGGCATCCGGCCGGTCGAGCGGGCCGCCCTCGGCCTGCTCGACGTAGGCGACTTCCTCGACCTCACCCCTCTGACGCCGGCGCCCTGACCGAACACGCTGGCTGTCGTCAGGAGTCGGTGCGTGGCTCCGGGTCGTACCAGCCGCCGTGCTCCTCGGCGAGCGCGCTGAACCGGTCGCGAAGACCTGACTCGACCGGCCCCGACTCGTCGGCGACCATCTCCTCCACGACGTGGACGGCCCACTCGTGGTCCTCGGAGTCGTCCTCTCCCGCAAGCGCTTCCCGCACGACGCGCACTTCGGAGAAGCCCTCGTGGGCCAGCTCCGCGGCCACGTCGTCAGCGGTCTCACGGTCCGGGAAGACCAGCAGGTGTTCACTCACAGACAGGAGTATGCCGCGTCGAGGCCGCGTGGAGCCGCGTTCATGCCGCGTGGCCGCGTGGAGGCCTGTCAGGCGGTCATCGTCCAGTCGGACCACCGACAGGCCCGCTGCAGTCGGACCCGTTCGGCCGGCCGGGCTTGCGCGAGCCGGAACCGGACCCAGGCTTCAGGCACCTTCATGTGCCACACGAAGTCTTCCCAGTCGCTGGCGACGGCGAGGCGTCGCTCCATGACCGGCACGGGCATGGCCCTGCGAGCCGCCTCACGCTCGACCCGGCGCTCGATGGTCGACCCTGCCCAGCCGGTGCACTCCGTGTCGCCGCGCTCGGCGTGGACGAGCTCGTGCCACAGGGACTGCCGCTCCTGCTCGAGGCTGCGTCCGGAGCGGAGCACGATCGCGCGACGACCGTGGTAGTAGCGGGCGGGCTCGGCAATGGGCTGCCGCAGCATGACGACGTCACGCATCTCGCGGAGCAGCTTCCAGGGGTCAGGAACCCCGGATTCGTCGCTCGAGGGCATCAAGCCTGCTCCTCATCTCGTCGATCAGCGCGAGGACCTCCTCGTCGCCGACCCCTGGCCGGACTCGTGGACCGGGAGCGGTCACGAAGCCGCCATTGTGCGTCGACCCACCGACAGGCTCGCCGCGGTCGTCCAGTCCCAGCGCGTCGAGGACCTGCGCGCGCTTGACGTCCTGGACACCGAGCCCGTCCTCCACCCGCTTCCACGTGATCGAGGAGATCCGCGCCTCCCTCGCCGCCTGCTCCTTGCTCCAGCCACGGGCCAGCCGCGCGCGCTCGACGCGGTGTCCCAGCTGTTCCAGGTGCTCCGGGTTCATGGCCGTCATCTTGCCAGTCACCCCCAGTCACATCCAGTCACTCCTGGTCCTGCTCAGTCACATCACGACCCGTCACGACCACCCTTCCTGACCACCAGCCGCGTGATGGGCCGTCTTTCTGTGGTTTCCCAGGCGCGGCGCTTGCCCGAATGACCGTGCCTGACTACATTCATGGTCATGTCTGGGGGAACATCGCCACACCGTGTCATCGAGGTGCACGGCTACGCACTTCGAGTGATCCGCCAAGCCCGCGGGCGTGGCGTCGCAGATCTCGCCGCGGCGCTCGAGGTCGACAGGTCCTACATCAGGCACCTCGAGAACGGCAGCAAGCTGCGGGTCAGCCCGGAGCTCTACACGGCTCTCCTGCGCGAGCTGCAGATCGAGGACTACCGCGCCCTGCTGGCCACCGCACCGTTGCGCCACGCCTGAGGGCTCTCGCCCTGGTCGTCAGTGCGACGAGGGACGCCAGACGACCAGTGCCTGTGACCGTTGCAGGCGCGGGCGCTGACCGGCCCGCACGGCGATGACATCTCCGGTGGGGCCGACGGCGAAGACCCTCGAGGCCGGGCGCATCCCCGCCGACACCCGTGCTCGCTCGAGCTCGTCGGAGAGCTCGAGCACCCGACCCCGCAGAGCGGCCACCTGGTTCTCGAGCTCCAGGATGCGCTGGATGCCTGCGAGGCTCACGCCCTCTTCCTGCGACAGCCGCTGCACCTCACGGAGCATGGCGACGTCACGGCCGGAGTAGCGACGGCCGCCTCCGCGGGTCCGCGACGGGCTGACCAGCCCGAGCCGGTCGTACTGGCGCAGCGTCTGGGCGTGCATGCCGGCCAACGTGGCCGCCACGGAGATGACGAAGATGGGCGCATCGTCGTCGGGGGAGAAACCGCGCACCTCGGTCATCGCCCGGTCACGCCCTCGCGTTGGCGAACAGCTCGGCCCTGGGGTCGAAGCCCTCGTCCAGCGACTTCAGCGTCTCGACGGCGGCCTTCGCCTCGTCCGACAGCCGTTGCGGCACCACGACGGTGACCCGGGCCATCAGGTCGCCGGGCTTGTCCTTCAGGGGCACGCCGCGACCCTTCAGACGCAGCACCCGGCCGCTGGGGGTGCCCGGAGCCACCCGCACCTTGACGGCCGAGCCGTCGAGGGTCGGTACCGAGACGGTGGCCCCGAGGGTCGCCTCGGCAAAGGTCACCGGGAGGTCGATCGTCAGGTTGTTCCCGTCGCGACCGAACACCGGGTGCTTCTCCACCGTGATGGTGAGGATGAGGTCGCCGGGCGCGGCGCCCGAGTCGCCGGGTTGGCCCTTGCCGCGCAGCCGGATCTTCTGGCCGTCCTTGACACCGGCGGGAATCCGCGTGGTGATCTGGCCGCCGCCAGTGGTGCTCAGAGTGACCGTCGCGCCCTCGACCGCATCGCGGAAGGACAGGCTCGTGCGAGCAGTCAGGTCCGCACCCTTGCGCGGCCCCTGCGGCGCACGGAAACCCGCCCCTCCGTATGCCGGGCCGGCACCGGCCCCGAACATCCCCCCGAGCAGGTCCTCGAGGTTGGGCTCGCCGCCTCCGCCACCAGTCGAGTAGCGCACCCTGGTGCCACCGCCACGACCTCCGCCGCCCCCGAACATCGCCGAGAACACGTCGTCGAACCCCCCGGAGCCGCCGCCCGGACCGCCCGCGGTGAAGCGGGCGCCACCGTGCGCCATCTGCCGGATCGCGTCGTACTCGCGGCGCTTCTCGGGGTCGGAGAGGACGGAGTTCGCCTCGCCGACGTCCTTGAAGCGCTGCTCGGCTGCCGCATCCCCCGCGTTCTGGTCGGGGTGGTGCTTGCGGGCGAGCTTGCGGTAGGCCTTCTTGATGGTTGCGCTGTCAGCATCCTTGGGAACACCGAGGATCGCGTAGAAGTCCTTCTCGAACCAGTCCTGGCTAGCCATGTCGGCGCCCTCCTCTCTGCTGAGTCATGCAGGTTTCGTTCCGAGTGGGTGGGAAACCTGCGGTCATCCCCTGGTCACTCAGGATCGGCCACGGCCACGCGCGCCGCCCGCAGGATCTGCTCCCCGGCGCGATAGCCGGGCTGCAGGACGCGCACGACCGTCGTCGAACCGGTGGGCTCCACGGAACCGTCCTGCGGCCAGGCGGTGTGCATCAGCGCCTCGTGCAGGGTCGGGTCGAACTCCTCGCCGATCGCGCCGTAGCGCTGCAGCCCGAACTTCGTGAGGGTGGACTCGAGCTTGTCGGCGATGGCGGAGAACGGCCCCTCGGTGAGGTCGCCGTGCTCCCGCGCAGCGTGGATGTCGTCGAGCACCGGCAGCAGCGCCTCGATCACCGACTGGGCGGCGCGCTCCTGCACGAGCGCCCGGTCGCGGTCCACGCGGCGCTTGTAGTTGACGTACTCGGCCTGCAGCCGCTGGAGGTCGCTGAGGCGTTCCGCCGCCAGGAACGTGTCCGGGTGGAGGTCGGACGCAGCGGTGTCGCTCCCCGACTCCTCGGGCGGCGTGCCCGCCTCAACGGGGGCCTCGTCGTCGAGGATGTCGCCGGCGAGGATGTCATCGTCGAGGGGGGCCGGGGGGGGGCGGGGGGGGGGGGGGGGGGGGGGGGGGCGTCACCCGAAGGCGCACCGTCACCGGCGGCGCCGGCCTGCTCGGACTCGGCGGCCGCGGCATACATCGCGGTGCCCAGCTTCTGCGACTCCTCGGAGAGCTTCGAGCTCTTCGCCGAGATGTCCTCGGGCGTCGCGCCCGACTCCGGCTTGAGGGCCTCCTTGAGGTCCGCGAGCGCCGCGTCGACGTCGCCGCGACCGTCGGCAGGGATCTTGTCGGCGTTGTCACCGAGGAACTTCTCGGTGGTGTAGACGAGGTTCTCCGCGGTGTTGCGGGCCTCGGTCTCCTCGCGACGCTTCCTGTCCTCCTCGGCGTGGGCCTCGGCTTCCTTGATCATCCGCTCGATGTCCTCCTTGGCGAGAGCCGAGCCGCCGGAGATGGTGATCTTCTGCTCCTGGCCGGTGCCACGGTCCTTGGCGGACACGTTGACGATGCCGTTGGCGTCGATGTCGAAGGTGACCTCGACCTGCGGGACGCCACGGGGCGCCGGCGCGATGCCACTGAGCTCGAAGGTGCCGAGCTGCTTGTTGTGCTGCGCGATCTCACGCTCGCCCTGGAAGACCTGGATGAGCACGCTCGGCTGGTTGTCCTCGGCAGTGGAGAAGACCTCGGAGCGCTTGGTCGGGATGGCCGTGTTGCGCTCGATGAGCTTGGTGAACAGCCCACCCTTGGTCTCGATGCCGAGCGAGAGCGGCGTGACGTCGATGAGCAGGACGTCCTTGCGCTCACCCTTGAGGACACCGGCCTGCAGGCTCGCGCCGACAGCCACGACCTCGTCGGGGTTGACGCCCTTGTTGGGCTCCTTGCCACCGGTGAGCTCCTTGACGAGGGTGCTCACGGCGGGCATGCGGGTCGAACCGCCGACGAGGACCACGTGGTCGATGTCGGCCAGCGCGATGCCGGCGTCCTTGATGACGTTCTGGAACGGCTGACGGGTCCGGTCGAGCAGGTCCTTGGTCAGCTGCTCGAACTGGGCGCGGCTGATCGTCTCCTCGAGGTGGATCGGGCCGTTCTCGGACATCGAGAGGTACTGCATCGACACGTTGGTGGTGGTCGAGGAGGAGAGCTCCTTCTTGGCCTGCTCCGCCGCGTCGCGCAGCCGCTGCATGGCGATCTTGTCCTTGGACAGGTCCACTCCAGACGTGTTCTTCACGGTGGTGAGGAGGTGGTTGACGATGCGCTCGTCCCAGTCGTCGCCACCGAGCTGGTTGTCGCCGCTGGTCGCGCGGACCTGGATGGTCGAGAAGCCGTCCTCGGGGTCCTTGCCGACCTCGAGGAGGGACACGTCGAAGGTGCCGCCACCGAGGTCGAAGACGAGGATGAGCTCGTCCTCCTTGCCCTTGTCGAGACCGTACGCCAGGGCCGCGGCGGTGGGCTCGTTGATGATGCGCAGCACGTTGAGGCCCGCGATCTCACCGGCCTCCTTGGTGGCCTGGCGCTCGTGGTCGTCGAAGTACGCGGGGACGGTGATGACCGCATCGGTCACGACCTCACCGAGGTAGGACTCGGCGTCGCGCTTGAGCTTCTGCAGGATGCGGGCGCTGATCTCCTGCGCGGTGTAGGTCTTGCCGTCGATCTCCGGCGAGGTCCAGTCGCGGCCGATGTGGCGCTTGACGGAACGGATCGTCCGGTCGACGTTGGTGACGGCCTGGCGCTTGGCGATCTCGCCGACCAGGACCTCACCGCCCTTGGAGAACGCCACGACGGACGGGGTCGTGCGACCGCCCTCCGCGTTGGCGATGATCGTCGGCTCCCCGCCCTCGAGGACGGCGACAGCCGAGTTGGTGGTACCGAGGTCGATGCCGACCGCACGTGCCATGGTGAATCTCCTGTGTGTCTGGGTTGTATCTGGGTTACGTCTGGGTAGAGCTCTGGGTTGAGTTGCCTGCACTCAAGTTAGAAGCCGGTGTGCCGTGTGGCAAATCGAGGCGCCAAACTTGCGTTCACTCGACTCAACTTCGTGCGGCGCCGGGGTGTTCCCACTCCCGCGAAGTTTTCTCTTCGGACGTGCTGCCGTTCAGTGCCTGCTCAGGTGAGGAGCAGGTCGCGAAGGTAGAGTCCGGTGCGCACGATCCGAGCCGCGTGGTCTCCACCCCGGCAGACGCCCACGAGGGGGACCGACGTGAAGCGGTGGCGGTCCTGGTCGCTGCAGCGGCGCGTGCTCGTCGTCGCCGCTGCCGTCGCGACGGTCGTGCTCGTGCTGGGCCTGGCTGCTTTCGGCCTGACCCTGGACCGCATCCTCTACCGCTCGGCGCAGGATGCCGCCCGGGTCCAGGCCGCCCAGGTCGCGGCGGTCGTGGCCGACGGTGAGGCGCCTGCCCGCGCCGCCCTCCAGCAGATCCCCGGCTCGGGCTCGATCCTTCAGATCATCGAGCGTCGCGGTGTTGTCGTGGCCTCGTCCGAGGTGGCCCAGCGGGCACCGATCACCAAGCTGCGCCCCGCTCCCGGCAGCGTCGCTGTCGACCAGGTCACCGGCATACCCGGGGAGACCGGTGAGCCGCACGCCATCGTGGCGCAGGGGGTCCGGGACCCGGCCGGCAGCGAGTTCGTGGTGGTGGTCGGCGCGCCACTCGACGTGGCCACCACCACGGTGCAGACCGCGACCGGTCTGTTGGCGGTCGGGGCGACCGCCATGCTGGTGCTGCTGCTCTTCCTCATCTGGCGCATCCTCAGGCAGGCCCTGCGACCGGTCGAGAGGATCCGCAGTGAGGTCGCCAGGATCACCCAGGTGCGCGGTCGGGGTCACCTCACGGTGCCGCCTTCGGGGGACGAGATCGCCCGACTTGCCGAGACGATGAACCTGATGCTCGACCGGCTGGAGCAGGCGGACGCCACGACGCGGCGGTTCGTCAGCGACGCGTCGCACGAGCTGCGGAGCCCGCTTGCCACGATCATCGCCGCCATCGACGTCGCCAACCGGAGCTCGACCCCCGACCCGGCCCGCGACGAGGTCATCGCGTCCGAGGCGCTGCGCATGCAACGGCTCGTCGACGACCTGCTGACCCTGGCGAAGGCCGACGACGGACTACCCCTGTCCCTGCGTGAAGTCGACGTCGACGACCTGGTGGACGTCGAGGTACGACGGCTGCGCGCCACCGTGGAGTTCCCGGTCACCGGCTCGATCGCGGCCGCCCGCGTGACCGGCGACCCGGCGCGACTCAGCCAGGCGATCCGCAACCTCGTCGACAATGCCGCCCGGCACACCACCGGCGGCGTCGACCTCGGGGTGAGCGTCGAGGGTGGCGAGGTGGTGGTGACGGTGGACAACGACGGCCCACCGATCCCGGAGACCGAGCGGCAGAGGGTGTTCGACCGCTTCGCCAGGCTGGAGCAGGCGCGCGAGCGAGACCGCGGAGGCAGCGGGCTCGGGCTGGCGATCGTCCGCACGGTGGTGGAGGCCCACGGCGGCACTGCGCAGGCGGGCGTCTCGCCGACAGGTCAGTGCCGGTTCGAGATCAGGCTCCCCCGGGACCCGGGGCCGTCGACGTGACCGGCATCAGCCGGTATCCCATGCCGCGCACGGTCTCGATCGACGTCACCCCGAAGGCCGAGTCGATCTTCTTGCGCAGGTAGCCCACGTAGACCTCGACGATGTTCTCGCTGCCGTCGAAAGCCGGGTCCCAGACGTTCTCGAGGATCTCGGCCTTCGACAACACCGACTCGGGGTGGCGCATCAGGTAGTGCAGCACCGCGAACTCGCGAGCCGTCAACGAGATCTGGTAACCGGCACGGCATACCGTGCGCTTCGTCGGGTCCAGCTCGAGGTCGCCGACGGTCAGCGTGACCGGTCGGGCAGGGGCGCCCCTGCGCACGAGCGCTCGTAACCGGGCCACGAGCACCACGAAGCTGAACGGCTTGGTGAGGTAGTCGTCGGCGCCGAGCTCGAAGGCATCCGTCTGGTCGTACTCCCCGTCCTTGGCGGTGAGCATCAGCGTGGGCGCCCAGATCTTGAGGGAGCGGATGTTGCGCAGCACGTCATAGCCGTTGCGCCCGGGCAGCATGATGTCGAGGACGATCACGTCATAGGGGTTCTCGGTCGCCATCCACTGACCGGTGATGCCGTCGTGGGCCACGTCGACGACGAAGCCGTCGTTGGTCAGGCCGCGGCGGACCGTGTCGGCCAGGGCCAGCTCATCCTCAACGAGCAAGACGCGCATCGGACCCTGCCCCTCTGTCGGATCGACTCTCGTCGGCTCGGGTGTCGGTGGACTGCCAGCGCCCAGCGTAGGGCCGCAACAGGTCCGACAGTCGCCGCCCGAACAGCAGGACCACCGCCGCCGTCACGGCCAGCACGCACACCGCCAGCGCCCACGCGGCCAGCACGTCGGTCAGCCAGTGGTAGCCGAGGTAGAGCCGGCTGGCCCCGATCGCCCCACTGACCACGACCCACGCCGACACGACCAGCCAGCGGCGCGCCGCACTCCAGGCCCCTCGGAGCAGCAGACCGACGACCAGCCCGAAGAAGACCGTGGAGAAGGCCGTGTGCCCGGAGGGGAAGGAGTACCCCGAGTCGAAGGCGCCCAGCATCGTCGAGGCCGGGGGACGGGCGCGTCCGACGACGTGCTTGAGGGCGAGGGTCAACGCCGAGCCGACCACCATCGCACCGCCCACGACCGCTGCGGCGGCGAGGTCGCGCCGGCGGAGCACCAGCCACGCCACGACGACCAGGGTCAGCAGTCCGATCGAGACCTCGCTGCCGATCGCGGTCAGGGCGTGGGCCAGCACGGTGAGGACCGGGGTCCGGTGGCTGACGACCGCATCGGTGACGGCGGGGTCGTGGGCGGAGAGGTCACCGTGCTCGCCGGCGCCGTCCGCGAGCGCCACGACGCCGAGTCCCGCGGCGACGGCGGCCACGGCACACGCCACCACGGCGCCCGGGACCGAGGGGAATGGCGGCGTGCGTCCGGCCGACGTCGGCAGGGCGGCGGGGTGACTCATGGGCGGAGCTCCTCAGGGGTTCGGGTGCTCAGTGTCAGGCGCGGAGTCTGAGCGATTCCTGAGGAAGTGACTCCCGGGACTGGCGAGAGGACCCCTGCGAAGCTCATCGAGGTGACTCTCAGGAATGGCTCAGGTTCGAGGCATCATGGTGGACGGGGTAGCCACCGTGGGTACCTGCCGAGCGAGGGGGTCCCATGGCAGCACTGGCAGCGCCGACGTCCCCACGGGCCACCCCGCCGGGTCGCGCTCCGGGGCGAGGGGCGCCGTCGGGTCGCGCCCCATGGGGCCGAGCTCCGTGGAGTCGCGCCGTGCTGCGTCTCGGTGCGGCGGCCGCCGTCATCGGGGCGGTGTTCGGGTGGGCCCTCCCCGCCCTCGCCGGAGCGCGGTGGTCCGCGATCGGCGGGGTGCTCGCCAAGGTCGGGACACCTGAGCTCGTGGTCCTCACGCTGGTCTGGGCCGCCGGCCTGGTAGCCCACTCCTTCGTCCTCACCGGCGCCCTCCCCGGGCTCAGTCGACGCCGTGCGCTGACCCTGAGCCTCACGGGCAGCGCGGTCTCGAACGTCGCGCCCATGGGCGGGGCCCTCGGGGTGGCGACCAACCTGGCGATGGTCCGGGCCTGGCGGTTCCGCGAGACCGCCTTCGCCGCCTTCACCGTGGTCACGAACATCTGGGACGTCCTCTCCAAGCTGCTGCTGCCCGTCCTTGCGCTCAGCGCCCTCCTCCTCGCCGGCCACGGCAGCGGGCACTTCGTGCGAACCACCGCTGCCGGGGCCGTGCTCCTGCTGGCGGCGGTGCTGGCCGCCGTCCTCGGTGCGCTGCGCAGCGAACGGTCTGCCAGCCGTTCCGTCGGCGCCGTGGTGCGGGTGCTCCGCGCACTGCTGCGCGGGAGGGGCGAGCGGTGGCTCGAGGGCGCCACCCGCGGCGTCCTCGAGACGCGTGCCCAGGTGTGCGCCGTTGCGGCCCGCACGTGGCCGCAGCTGAGCGCAGGAATGGGCGCCTACGTGCTGCTCCAAGGGGCGCTGCTCTGGGGGTGCCTGCACGTGGTGGCGGCCACCGTGCCCTGGTATGCCGTGCTGGCGGCCTTCGCGGTCGAACGACTCCTCTCGCTCGTCGTCGTCACACCCGGGGGCACCGGGACGGCCGAGGCGGGGACGGTCGCGGCGCTCGTTGCCCTGGGCGGCGACCCGCTGGCCGTGACATCGGGGGTCCTGCTCTACCGCGGCTTCATCTTCCTGCTCGAGATCCCGGTCGGTGCAGTGTGGCTCGGGGGCTGGCTGGTTGCCAGGAGCCGGATGGCCCGGGTGCTGCGATGAAGATCCTGCACACCACCGACACGTATGCCCCCACGGTGGGCGGGATCGAGGTGATGGTCCACGACCTCGCCGGCCGCCAGGCGGCCGAAGGGCACCAGGTCACCGTGCTGACCCGCACCGCCGGCCCGACCGGCCCCGGCGCGAACGGCGTGGTCGTCGTGCGTGACGTCCGCGCATCGCGGGCCCTGGCGTCGCAGGCGGACACCGTCCACTCCCACGTGTCGGCCATCTCCCCGCTCGCCCTGCGGACTGCGGAGTTCGCTGCTGCCCAAGGGATCCCGGTCGTGGCGACGGTCCACTCGATGTGGACGGGCACGTGGCCGCTGTATCGCGCGACCTCGGCGGTGCGGGGCTGGGCCGAGCTGCCGATCCAGTGGGCAGCCGTGAGCGAGGCGGCGTCCGAACCGCTGCGTCGCGCCCTGCGAGGTCGTCCCGTGCTGGTCCTGCCGAACGCCGTCGACACAGCGCTGTGGGCGCCCGCCGCCCGGCGCACCGCGCACGGCAGGCCCCTCGGGGCAGGCGGCGCCCCCACCGACCGCGAGGCCGGCCAGGTCACGATCGTCAGCGTCATGCGGATGACCCGCCGCAAGCGGCCGTTGCAGCTGGTGTCGACCCTGCGCCGGATGCGTGCGGCCCTTCCCCCGGACGTGGAGGTTCGCGTCGTGCTGGTCGGTGACGGACCCCAGCTCGGCCAGGTCAGGGGTCGGATCTCGCAGTGGGGCATGCAGGGCTGGGTGGAAGCGCCGGGAGCCTTGGCGCACGGGCAGATCCGGGCCCTCTATGCACGAGCCGACGTGTTCGTGGCCCCTGCCACGCTCGAGTCCTTCGGGATCGCAGCCTTGGAGGCCCGCGCGTCCGGCTTGGCCGTGGTCGCGCGATCCGGGACCGGGGTGGCCGACTTCGTCTCCGACGGCGTGGAGGGACTGCTGGCCGGCAGTGACGCCGAGCTGGCCTGGCAGCTGGTCCGGCTCTGCACGGATGCTGGTCTGCGGACGCGAATCCAGCGGTACAACACGTCTGTGCGCCCGGCATACGACTGGTCTGATGTCCTGTGGCGCACGGCGTACGCCTACGACGCCGCAGCCGAACGTGTGGCGGGCCCCCACCACACTGTCCCCGAGGGGACCTTGCACCTCGCCCGACCCCGGCGCGACCGATCCCCTACGGTCGCGGCCCGTGAGGTCGAGGGCGAGCCAGCCTGAACGGGTCCCCTGCCCGCAGGCTGGCGGGTGGCGTCCGGCGGTGGTGTCCCCTCCGCAGCGTCGCGACGTGGACGACGACCTCTTCGGACGGACGGTGGCGGGGCTCACGGCTGCCGACCCCCAGCTCGCCGAGCTCGTCTCGACCCACGGGGTTCCTGCCCTGTGGTTGCGGCCCACGGGGTTCCCGAGCCTGGTCCTGTTCATCCTCGAGCAGCAGGTCTCCCTCGCCAGTGCCGCTGCGGCATACCGCAAGGTCGTGGAGCGGATCGGGGACATGGCTCCCAGCGCACTGCTCGCCAGCACCCCGGAGGAGCTGCGGCTCGACGGGGTGTCCCGGCAGAAGGACGGCTACCTGCGCGCCCTGGCCACGGCCGTCGAGACGGGCACCCTTGACCTCGACGGGCTGGGTGACCTCGACGACGCCGCCGTCCGTCGTGCGCTGACGGCCCTGCCGGGCATCGGCCGGTGGACCGCCGACGTGTACCTGCTGGCCTGTCTGGGCCGTCCGGACCTGTGGCCCGTCGGCGACCGCGCCCTGCAGGTGGCCGCTGCCGAGACCCTGGGGCTCGACACCGTTCCCGACCAGGCTGCCCTCGAAGCCCTGGGCGAGCGCTGGCGGCCGCACCGATCGACGGCTGCCCGACTGCTGTGGCACGGCTACCTCGTGCGTCGCGGCCGGGCCGAGACCCCCAGCGACCTGTTCGCCGGAGAACGAGAGCGGGCTCGGCCCGACGGCCCGGGAGGCGTCAGCCGGCGGTGATCTCCCTGGCGAGGGCAGGCGGCATGTAGTCGTAGCGGACGAAGCTGCGCGTGAACGTGCCGGTGCCGTGGGAGACCGACCTCAGGTCGACCGGGTAGCGAGCCAGTTCGTGCGCGGGCACCTCGGCATGGATCAGGGTGCGCCCCCCGACCTGTGCAGGCTCGGTGCCGTGCACCTGCCCGCGGCGTCCGCGGAGGTCGGCCAGGACCCCGCCGACGGCGTCGTCGCTGACCTCGATGTGCACCTCGTCCACGGGTTCGAGCATCGCGACGGTCGAGTCGTTGGCGGCTTCGCGCAGAGCCATCCCCGCGGCGGTCTGGAAGGCCATGTCCGAGGAGTCGACCGAGTGGGCCTTGCCGTCGACGAGGGTGATCCGCACGTCCACCACCGGGTAGCCCGCCAGCACGCCCTTCTCCAGCTGGACTCGGGCGCCCTTCTCCACCGACGGGATGTAGTTGCGAGGCACCGCCCCGCCGACCACCTTGTCGACGAACTCGATGCCGGCCCCTCGCTCCAAGGGCTCGATCTCGAGGTGGCACACGGCGTACTGCCCGTGACCGCCGGACTGCTTCACCAGTCGACCCTGGACCTTGGTGGGCCGCACGAAGGTCTCCCTCAGCGATGTCCGCACCGGCTCCACCTCGACCGGCACGTGGTAGCGCGACTCCAGCATCGCGATGAGCTGGTCGACGTGGGCAGGCCCCATGGCCCAGAGCACCAGCTGGTGGGTCTCGGAGTTGTGCTCGAGCCGCATCGTGACGTCCTCGGCGACCAGTCTCTGCAGGGCCGTGGCCAGCTTGTCCTCGTCCCCCTTGGAACGGGCGTGGATCGCCACGGGCAGCAACGGGTTCGGCAACAACCACGGCTCGACCAGAGCGGCCCTGTCCTTGCGCGACAACGTGTCGGAGGTCTCCGCGCCCGCGAGCTTGGAGACGACGACGATGTCACCGGCGATCCCCGCACCGACAGGTCGGGTCTCGTCGCCGAGCGGGGCAGCCAGCGGCCCGATGCGCTCGTCGTCGGTGTCGTGGTCGGCGTGTTCGTCGACGAGGTGGGTCGCGAAGTGCTGCAGGTGCCCCGAGATGTGCACCGGTTCGTCGGGGCGCAGCGTCCCCGAGAACACCCGGACCAGCGACTGCCGGCCCACGAACGGGTCGGTCGTGGTGTGCACCACCTCGGCCACGAGCGGGCCGGCCGGGTCGCAGGTCACGGCACCGAAGTCCCCACCGGCCGAGGTGTAGACGGTGGGGATCGCCGCTCCGACGGGTGAGGGAAATCCCTTCTCGCACAGCTCGATCAACGCCTCGATGCCCACGCCCGTGGGTGCATGCGTCGGCAGGATCGGGAAGAACCGAGCCGTGGCCACGGCCATGCGCAGGTCGGCGGCGATCACCTCGGTGTCGATCTCCTCGCCCTCCAGATAGCGCTCGAGGAGCCCTTCGTCCTCGGACTCCTCGATCACGGACTCGATCAGCTCACCACGCTGGGCGTCGATCAGCTCACCCTCGTCGACGCTCGGCTCCCTGTCGGCCTCACCGCCCCCTGGCTGCTGTTCGGTCACGGTGCGACGCAGGAGGTTGAGCAGGCCCTTGACCGAACCGTCGACGACCAGCGGGAGGGCAAGCGGCTCGGCGTCACCGAACGCCCGCTGGCACGCGTCGACCGTCGCCTCGAAGTCCGCCCGCGCCTGCTCGAGGCGCGTGACCACGACCGCGCGCGGCATACCGAGGACGTCGCACTCGCGCCACAGCAGCCGGCTGGGTTCGTCGACACCGTCGGCGGCGGAGACGACGAACACCGCCGCGTCGGCCGCCCGCAGCCCGGCGCGCACCTCGCCCATGAAGTCCGGGTGGCCCGGGGTGTCGAGCAGGTTCACAGTCAGCCCACCCGTCGGGACCGACGCGGCCATGAGCGACAACGTCGCCGAAGAGTCCCCTTCACGAGCGCGGCGGCCCGGGATCCGAGCCGCCACGAACTGGTCGAAAAGGGCCGTCTTGCCGGCCCCGCTCGACCCCACCAGGACCACGTTGCGGATCTGCTCGGGCGATGAGGGACCCGCGGCGTCGCTGACACGGTTCATGGGTTCACCTTGCTCCGGTCACCCACGGCGCACAAGACCCGGACGACACCCGGTCAGCGCCAGCCGGCCGCCACGACCACCGGCAGCATGCTCGCCGCGACGACCAGCCAGTCCGCACCCCGCCACGGAGCCGGCGCAGCCCACGTGCGGCGGTATGCCGTGGCGAACCCGCGGGCGTCCATGGCCACGGCGAGCGTGGCCGCGGCCTGGAGCGACCGCACGAGGATCCCGATGGTGAGGGCCCAGAGCTCGGCCAGCACCGACCGGGGCGACCGTGCCGTGGCGCCGATCCCCCGCACCCGTCGGGCCCGCGCGATCTCCGACCAGATCTCGCCGAACGTGTGCACCCGCTGCAGTGCTGCCGCCACGGCCACCACGGGACGGGCGGGCAGCCGCAGCCGTTGCCCGAGGTGGTCGCCGAGGGCATCCGCGTCGACGTGCTGGATGAGCACCGCCGACGGCAGCACGATGATGAGCACCCGCAGTCCCCCGGTGAAGGCGGTGTCGAGGTCGTGGCCCCCCAGCAGCCACGTCGACCACGCCACGGACAGGGCGCCGAGGAGTCCTGGGCCGAGCCGCAGGAGCACCCCGCGCAGCCGACCGGTGGGCGCTGGCCCGTCGCCAGGAGCCAGCAGTGCCAGGCCCGCGAGCGCGACCTGCACCGCGAGCACGACGAGGCTCGTGGACCAGCGCGGTGAGACCACGCCCGCCGGGATCGCGAGGCTCGCCCCCGCCATCAGCGACAGGGGGCCGGCCCGCGCCACCAGCGGGCGTCGACGTGCCGGTTCGACGGGTGGCTGCACGGGCCGGTCGATCATCGTCACCGCATCCGCCCTGGTGATGACTGCGTCGTCATGAGTGGTCAGGACGACCGCCGAACCCGCGTCCCGCAAGCCCTCGACGATGCCCATGACGGCGGCCCAGGTGAGCCGGTCCTGGCCGACCGTGGCTTCGTCGGCGCAGACGAGGTCCGGCTGGTGGACCACCGCGGACGCCATGGCGAGCCGGCGCTGCTCTCCGCCGGACAGGTGTCGTGGGTCAGCCTGCGCGAGGTGGGCCAGGCCCAGGTGGTCCAGGAGGGCCCGGGCGCGCTCCAGCGCCTCGGACTCGACGAGCCCGACCGCTCGCGAGGTGGTCATCACCTCGTCGAGCACGGTGTGGCTGACGATCGTCGAGCTCGCCCACTGGGGCACCCAGGCAACCCGCGGGGCCAGGTCGAGGGTGCCCAGCGCGTGCGGGTCGCGCTCCCCGTCGACGGCGAGGTCGGGCCGCAGCCGCACCTCACCGGCCTGCCGTCGCAGCAGCCCGGCCAGCGCCAGCAGCAAGGTCGACTTGCCCGCCCCGCTCGGGCCCACCAGCGCGTGCACCTGCCCTGCGCGCGCCTGGAACCACTGGTCCCGCACCGCGACCGTGGTGCGGGTCGAGCCGTCGAGCGCTTGCACGGACCGGGTGATGGTGACGTCGGCGGCGTCGAGGGTGAGCAGGTTGGCTCCGGTCGACGAGGTGTCGAAGACACCCGCAGGTATGCCGCGTGGTTGCGGGTCGGGGAATCCGGGCACCCAGATCCCCTGGGCCGCGAGGGATTCTCCGTGCTGGGCGAGGACGGCGAGTGGTTCGCCGTCGGCTGCGACCCGGCCGCTGTGGTCGAGGACGACGAGCCGGTCGACGACGTCGAGCCACGGACCGAGCCGGTGCTCCACGACGACCGTCGTCAGCCGGCGGGACCGGGTCACCTCGTCGACGGTCCTGCGGACGGAGTCGGCGTTGGCGGGGTCGAGCATCGCGGTGGGTTCGTCGAGCAGCAGGACCGTGGGCTCGAGGGCGAGCGCCCCCGCCAGGGCAAGCCGCTGCTGCTCACCGCCGGACAGGGCATGGGTGGGAGTGTCCTGGGGCAGGTCGAGGCCGACGGCGGCCAGCGCGGCGGTGACGCGCGCCGACATGTCCGCACGCGGCATACCGATGTTCTCGAGGCCGAACGCGACGTCGCGGCCGACCGTGGCCGACACGATGCCCGCGCCCGGCTCCTGGAGGACGAGGCCGACGTCGCCGGCCCGCGTCCCGGGAACCGCGCCGTCGAGCAGCACGGTGCCAGTGCGTTCCCCGGAGTCGGCGACCTCGAGCACCCCGGCAAGTCCACGCAGGAGGGTGGACTTGCCGGAGCCGCTCGGACCGACGAGCAGGACCCGCTGTCCCGAGGGGATGTCGAGGTCGAGGCCGGGGATGACCGGTTCGCGGCGGCCGTACGGACGCCAGGTCAGTCCCCGGACCTCGAGATGTCCCCGACGCTCCTTGGGGGCGCCGGGACGAGGGTGCTCAGACAGCGCGTGACTCCCGGGCTTCCTGCCCAGCCGGGAACGCTCCCAGGGCGCCGGCTCGAGCCAGGCCGCGCGTCAGCAGCCACCCGAGACCGCCGGCCACTATCGCGCCCGCGACGGTGAGGATCCCGGCGTAGGCGAGCTTGTAGCCCATGTCCCAGTCGGTCCAGTAGACCTGCCATTCGTAGAGAGCTTCCAGCGGAGCCGAGAGGGCTCCGGCAAGCAGGGCGGCGCCGAGGCCGAACGCCGCGTACCCGAGGATCAGGAAGGCGATCTCCGCGCCGAGACCCTGCACGATGCCCGAGACGAGGGTGGTGAAACCCCACTTGGTGCCGGGCAGCATCGAGACGAGGGCCGCCACCACCTCACACAGCAAGGCCGAGCCCGGGCGTCGAATGGCGAGGCCGCCCACCACCCCGGCCATCAACCAGGGGGCTCCCGTGATGCCCTGAAGCGGTGGGAAGAGGGCCTCGAGCCCAGCCGCCGGTGCGGTGTAGGCCAGACCCCAGGCCCAGTAGGCGACACCGAACGCGGCGCCGAGGAAGGAGACCGTCAAGAGGTCGACAGTGCGCCAACCCCAGAGGTTCCCGCTGGCGCGGATGCTGCCGCGGCGGGTCCCGGTGGAAGAGGTGGACGAGGTCGCGCTGGCCGAGGTGGCCGGGGTGGTGGTGTCGGCCTGGGTGGCCGGGGTGGATGGTGCCGTGTCGGCCGAAGTGGCCGGGGTGTTCTTGGTGCTCATGTGTTCTTCTCCCGTGGAATCCGGTGGATGCCTCGGGGAGACCCCTTGCCGGGAGAAGACACCTGTGGTGGCGCACTTCACCCGACAGGTGTCTGAGATTCTCGACTCCCTACGCCGGTGCGAACCGGATCAGGTGTGAGGGTCTGCGGTCTCCCGCACTCTCAGCGCTTGCGCGCTCCCCTGTCGTTACCCGTCGAACCATACTCCTGGGTGTGGCAGGGTGGAGCCGCAGGTCAGCGGCAATTTCGCGTGGCGACGGGTCGCGACGCGGGGACACGGATCCTCAACGGGTCCGCGACAGGTACGGGAGAGGTGTGCGACATGGGACCACTGGTGTGGCGAGTGCTGGGGACCGGATCGGCGGTGCTCGCGGGTGTGGTCGCCAACAAGCTGGTCACCACCGCGTGGAAGAAGGCCGGCCGCGACGCCGTCGTCGACCCGCGTGACCCGCGCACCCCGTGGAAGGACGCCATCGCGTTCGCTGCGCTGACCGGACTGGCGGCTGGTGCTGCCCGGGTGATCGCGACCCGCAAGGCCGCCGAGTACTACGAGAAGTCCGCCGGGCACCTGCCCAAGGCGATGCAGCACGGCGACGCCTGAGGGCGCAGACCTCCACGACGCCTGAGCGTCAGGCCCCGTCCAGGTCGAGGGCCTTGGCGATCGGTACGCCCGCACGGTAGGACAGGTGGACGTGCGACGGCGCGTCGAGGACGGTGAGATCGGCTCGAGCCCCCACGACGATCCGTCCGATGTCATTGCGCCGCAGCGCCTTCGCCGAACCCGTCGTGGCCGCGAGCACCGCCTCGCCGGGCGTCAGGCCCATCTCGCGCACCGCCAGGGCGATGACGAACGGCATCGACGACGAGTAGCAGGTCCCCGGGTTGCAGTCCGTGGCGAGTGCGATCGACACGCCGGCCGCCAGCAGGGCAGCGGCATCGGGGTAGGGCGAGCGCGTGGAGAACTCCACCCCGGGCAGCAGGGTCGCCACCGTGGTGTCCGCTGCGGAGGCCAGCGCGTCGACGTCGGAGGCTGAGAGGTAGGTGCAGTGGTCGACGCTGGCCGCTCCGAGCTCGACGGCCAGCTGGACCCCGGGCCCGTGACCCAGCTGGTTGCCGTGCACCCGCAGCTCGAGTCCCGCACGACGTCCGGCGAGCAGCACGGTGCGCGCCTCGTCCTCGGTGAACGCGTGGGCCGAGTGTGGTTCGCAGAACACGTCCACCCACCTCGCGTACGGAGTGGCCGCCTCGAGCATCGGGCCGGTCACGAGCTCGAGGTAGGTCGCCCGGTCCTCGGCGTACTCGCGCGGCACCACGTGGGCCCCGAGGAAGGTCGTCTCGGAGGTGAACTCGCGGGCGATGCGCAGGGCCCGCGCCTCGTCCTCGATGGTCAGGCCGTAGCCGCTCTTGATCTCGACGGTCGTCGTGCCCTGGGCGCGCATCTCGGCGACCCGCAGGGCGACGAGTGATCGCAGCTCGTCGTCGGTGGCGGCCCGGGTGGCGGCCACCGACACCCCGATGCCACCACCGTCATAGGGCGTGCCGGCCATCCGCGCGGCGAACTCGTCACCACGGTCCCCGGCAAACACGAGGTGGGAGTGCGAGTCGACGAAGCCCGGCAGTACTGCTCGACCCCCCACGTCGACCTGGTCATCGGCCATCGGGGCGCCCGACGCCGGACCGATCCACGCGACGTGCCCGCCCTCGATGACCACTGCGGCGTCGCGCACGAGGCCGAGCCGGTCAGGGGTCGACCCGTCGCAGGTGACGAGCTCGGCGATCCCGGTGACGACGGTGCTGCTCACTGGTGCTCCCTCACGTCGGCCAGCGCCTTGCCGAGCAGCGCCGCCACGTCGCCCAGCCGGTGGCGTCCCGCCTCCACGACCGTGCTGCCGCCGACCACCACCCGGTCGACGTCGGATCGCGTGGCGCAGTAGAGGATCTGACCCGCCTTGGCGCCAGCGGTGTTGACGGTGTCGGTGCGCACGACGACGAAGTCCGCCGCGGCCCCCTCCGCGATCACACCGGCGTCCTGCCAGCCGAGGCTGCGGTAGCCGTCCGAGGTGGCGGCCGTCAGCAGCTCGTCGGGGGTGAACCGGCCGCGCTCGTTGCTGGCGAGCCGTTCGTGCATCTCGAGCCCCCGCACCTCCTCGAACGGGTCGATGACCGCGTGCTGGTCCGAGCCGAGCGACAGGCGCGCGCCCGCAGCCGTCAGCGCCCTCGCGGGACCGATGCCGTCGGCGAGGTCGCGCTCGGTCGTCGGGCAGAAGCAGGCCGTCGTGCCCGACTCGCCCAGCAGGCTGATGTCCCGGTCGGACAGGTGCGTCGCGTGCACGGCACTGAACCGGCCGCCGAGCAGACCGGCCTCGTCGAGGAGCTCGGTCGGCGTGGCGTTGTAGAACATCTGCGTCGCGAGGTTCTCGGCCGGCTGCTCGCTCACGTGGGCGTGCACCGTGCGGCCACGCGTCACCTCGGCCATCGCCCGCAGGTCGTCCCGCGGCACGGCGCGCACCGAGTGCACTGCGGCGCCGATCCGGGTCGTGGCGTCCGGAGCCAGGGCGGCCACCCGGGCTGCCCACGCGTCGACATCGCCGTCGCTGAACCGCCGCTGGACATCGTCCAGTGGCACGTGCCCGTCCCCTGCCAGCCCACCCGCGAGATAGCAGGTGTCGAGCAGGGTCAGCCGCAGGCCGGCGTCCCGCGCGGCCGCGATGAGCGCCTCCCCCATCGCGTTGGGATCGGCGTAGGGGCGGCCGCCCACGCTGTGGTGGAGGTAGTGGAACTCCCCGACGACGGTGATCCCCGAGAGCACCATCTCGGCAAACACCGCCCTGGCCAGGGCGAGGTAGGTGTCCGGAGTGAGGTGCCGCGTGACGGCATACATCTGCTGTCGCCACGTCCAGAAGTTGCCGCCGTCTCCGTGGGTGCGCCCGCGCAGGGCGCGGTGGAAGGCGTGGCTGTGGGCGTTGGCGAATCCCGGCAGCACCACGCCGTGCAGCCGTTCGTCACCCGGTTCGGGGCGGGCCCGGTGCACCCCTGCGAAGACCCCGTCGACCACCTCGAACCGCACACCCGTGGCCAGTCCGGTGGGGAGCCACGCGTGCTCCGCCCAGTACTGGGTTGATCCAGCCGTCACGCCTGCGCCCCCGTCAGGTCCTCGAGGACGGCCGTCAGGGCCGCCACCCCTTCGAGGCAGTCGGAGAGCTCCGCATGCTCCTCGGGTGAGTGCGAGACGCCCGTGGGGTTTCGGACGAAGAGCATCGCGGTGGGGATGCCGGCGTTCGCGAGGATGCCGGCGTCGTGCCCGGCCCCCGTGCCCAGGACAGGTATGCCGCCGAGCCGGGTCCCCAGCCGCGCGCTCAGCCCGGCGTCGAAGGGCGTGGACGGGGTCCACGACTCCTCGGTGATCCGCCCGCCGGACTGCTCGACCATCGCGCTGATGTCGGCGACCGCGCGGCGCACGGCGCGAGGGCTGGCGCCACGGGCGTCGAGCCATCCCGTCACGGCGCTCGGGATGGCGTTGACACCGCCCGGCGTCACCACGACCTTGCCGATGGTCGCGACGCAGCCGTTCGTGATGGCGGCCTCGCGCGCGGCGAGCACCGCACCGGCATACCCGAGCATCGCGTCGTGGCGGTCCTCGAGCCGGGTGGTCCCGGCGTGGTTGGCCTCGCCGGTGAAGTCCAGCCGCCACCTGCCATGGGGCCAGATGTCGCTGCCGACCGCGACGGGGTGGTCGAGGTCGATGAGGCCGCGTCCCTGTTCGACGTGCAGCTCCACGAAGCTCCCGATGCGGCGCATGGCGTCGTCGTCCCGACCGATCTGGTGCGGGTCGCGACCAGCTGCTTTGAGCGCGTCAGCCATGGTGGTGCCGTCGGCGTCCGTCAGGCTGCGTGCGCGACGCGCGGTCATGGCACCGGTGATGACCCGGGAGCCGGCGCAGGCCACGCCGAACCTGGCGCCCTCCTCGTCGACGAAGTTCACCACCCCGATCGGCCTGGAGGGCTCAAACCCCTTGTCCCGCAACACATCGATGGCCGCGAGCGCGCTGACTACCCCCAGCGGACCGTCGAAGGCACCGCCGTCGGGGACGCTGTCGAGGTGCGACCCCGTGACGACTCCCTTGTCCCCGCGGGCGGCCGCCGCATCGGGGTCCCCCCACCAGGCCCACTGGTTGCCCATCCGGTCCTCGGTGAGGTCGAGCCCGCGCGCGCCGCACTCGCCGGTGAACCACTCGCGGAGGTCGTGGTCCTCGCGGGTCCAGGCAAAGCGCCGGTAGCCACCTGACTGGGCGCTGCGTCCGACGGGCTGGAGGTCAGCCCACATCGACTCGAAGCTCACGGTGCCCTCTCTGGCGGCGGCGGCAGGACTGGGGCCGGTCCGCGGTGGACGCAGACCGACGACCAGACCATTCCACACCAGCGGACGTGATGATGTGCGGGCTCCTCCACCATTCCGTCTCGGATCACAGACAGGCGCCGGGCGAGAGGGTGGCGCCCAGGGTGGCGGCTAGGCTTCCACCGTGACTGACGACGGCGCGGCGCGGGCGGCGGCAGCGCTTGCGGCGAGCGGCATCGAGCACACCATCACGCGCCACGGCCGGGTCAGCTCGCTGGAGGAGGCGGCCGCGGCACGGGGCGTTCAACCGGGCGACATCATCAAGACCCTCGTGGTGCGGCGGGCGGAGGACGACTACCTCTTCGTGCTCGTGCCGGGTGGTCGTGAGATCTCGTGGCCCAAGCTGCGTGCCCTGCTGGGCGTCAACCGGATGTCGATGCCGGACGCCGCCACCGCCAAGGACGTGACCGGCTACGAGCGCGGCACCATCACGCCCTTCGGCTCACTGACGGCGTGGCCCGTCGTGGCAGACGCCTCCGTGGCCGGACGCCTCATCTCCATCGGCGCCGGTGCCCACGGTGTCGCCGCGACCGCGCAGGCCGACGACGTGGTCGCCGCCCTCGGCGCCCAGGTCGCCGACGTCACCGACCCGGCCTGAACCCCCCGCCTGGACCCACCCCCACCGCGAGGTATGCCGGGTGGTGACCACCCGGCATACCTCGCGTTGGTGCGAGATCAGCTCTCGCGCATGGGGATCCGCACGCCCTGCTCCCGGGCAGTGCGCTCGGCGATGTCGTAGCCGGCGTCGACGTGGCGGATGACGCCCATCGCCGGGTCGTTCGTGAGGACGCGGGCCAGCTTCTGCGCCGCGAGCTCCGTGCCGTCCGCGAGCGAGACCTGGCCGGCGTGCAGGGAGCGACCGATGCCGACGCCGCCACCGTGGTGGATCGAGACCCACGAGGCGCCGGAAGAGGTGTTGACGAGGGCGTTGAGCAGCGGCCAGTCCGCGATGGCGTCGGAGCCGTCGAGCATGGCCTCGGTCTCGCGGTAGGGGCTGGCCACCGAACCCGTGTCGAGGTGGTCGCGCCCGATGACGATGGGGGCGCTCACTGCTCCCGTGCGGACGAGCTCGTTGAACGCCAGACCCGCCTTGTCGCGCTCCCCCTGGCCGAGCCAGCAGATGCGGGCAGGCAGACCCTGGAAGGCGATCCGGTCCTGGGCGCCGCGGATCCACTTGTGCAGCCGGTCGTTGTCGGGGAACAGGTCGAGGACGGCCTTGTCCGTCGCCGCGATGTCCTTCGGGTCGCCCGAGAGCGCCACCCAGCGGAAGGGGCCCTTGCCTTCGCAGAAGAGGGGCCTGATGTAGGCCGGAACGAAACCGGGGAACTCGAAGGCCCGCTCGTAGCCGCCCTGCCGCGCCTCGTCGCGGATCGAGTTGCCGTAGTCGAAGACCTCGGCCCCTGCGTCCTGGAACTCCACCATCGCCTGGACGTGCTTGGCCATCGACTCGCGCGCCCGGTCGGTGAACTCCTCGGGCTTCTTCTCGGCGTACTCGTGCCAGTCGCCCACCTCGATCCCCTCGGGGAGGTAGGACAGCGGGTCGTGCGCAGAGGTCTGGTCGGTGACGATGTCGATCGGCACCCCGCGACGCAGCAGCTCGGGGAAGATCTCGGCGGCGTTGCCGACCACACCCACCGACCAGGCGCGCCGCTCGTTCTTGGCGGCGACAGCCTTGTCGATCGCCTCGTCCAGCGACGAGGCGACCTCGTCGAGGTAGCGGTGCTCGACGCGGCGCCGGAGCCGCGACTCGTCGACGTCGACGATCAGGCAGGCGCCCTCGTTCATCGTGACGGCGAGCGGCTGCGCGCCGCCCATGCCACCACAACCGCCGGTGAGGGTGAGGGTGCCGGCGAGCGTTCCGCCGAAACGCTTCTCGGCGATCGCGGCGAACGTCTCGTAGGTCCCCTGCACGATGCCCTGGGTCCCGATGTAGATCCACGAGCCCGCGGTCATCTGCCCGTACATCGTCAGCCCGAGGTGCTCGAGCCGCCGGAACTCAGGCCAGGTCGCCCAGTCGCCGACGAGGTTGGAGTTGGCGATGAGCACGCGCGGCGCCCACTCGTGGGTCTGCATGACGCCGACCGGACGACCGCTCTGCACGAGCATCGTCTCGTCCTGCTTGAGCGTGGTCAGGGTGCGGACCATGGCGTCGAACGACTTCCAGTCACGCGCCGCTCGGCCGGTGCCGCCGTAGACGACGAGGTCGTCGGGACGCTCGGCGTTCTCGGGGTCGAGGTTGTTCATCAGCATGCGCATCGGGGCCTCGGCCCCCCAGTGCTGGGCGGTGAGCTGCGAGCCGCGGGGTGAGCGGACGGGGCGGGCGCCTTCCATGTCGTTCTCCTTCAGTGCCTTGGTCAGACGGTTCAGTGACGAGCGGGGTATGCCGGGGGGTTCAGTTGAGCGGGCCGGTGACCGACTCTGCCGCGGCGACGGCCGCGCCGCTCGCGACGAGCTGGACGGCCACCTCGATCTCAGGGGCCAGGAAGCGGTCGGTACCCGGTGCGGGGGCGCCCGCGTCGCGGAGCGCCTTGACCACGGCCCCGGTGGCCGGTGCCGGGGTCAGGGGGGCCCGCAGGTCGATGGCGCGGGCGGCGGTGAGCAGCTCGACCGCGAGGACGCGGGTCAGCCCGTCCACCGAGCGACGCAGCTTGCGGGCAGCCGACCACCCCATCGACACGTGGTCCTCCTGCATCGCCGAGCTCGGGATCGAGTCGACCGAGGCGGGCACCGCCAGGCGCTTCATCTCGGACACGATCGCCGCCTGGGTGTACTGCGCGATCATGTGGCCGCTGTCGACGCCGGGGTCGTCCGCGAGGAAGGCGTTGAGCCCGTGGTTGCGCGACACGTCGAGGAACCGGTCGGTCCTCCGCTCCGAGATCGAGGCCAGGTCGGCGGCGACGATCGCCAGGAAGTCGAGGACGTACGCGACCGGCGCCCCGTGGAAGTTGCCGTTGGACTCGACCCGTCCGTCGGGCGTGACGACGGGGTTGTCGACCGCGGAGGCGAGCTCGAAGCCCGCCACCGTCGCGGCATACTCCACGGTGTCGCGGACCGCGCCCGCAACCTGCGGTGAACAGCGCAGCGAGTAGGCGTCCTGGACGCGCGTGCAAGCCTCGGGGTCGCGGTGGCTGTCGCGGATCCCGCTGTCCTGCATCAGCTTTCGCAGGTTCTCGGCGGACCTGGCCTGGCCCGGCTGCGGGCGCAGCGCGTGGAGGTCCGCCGCGAAGACGTCGTCGGTCCCGAGCTGGCCCTCGACGCTCATCGCGGCCGAGATGTCGGCGGTCTTGAGCAGTGAGCGCAGGTCGGTGATGGCGAGCACGAGCATGCCGAGCATGCCGTCGGTGCCGTTGATGAGGGCCAAGCCCTCCTTCTCACGCAGCTCGACCGGGGTGATGCCGGCGGCGGCGAAAGCCGCGGCCGTGTCCATCTTCTCCCCGTCCGCGTCACGCACGACTCCCTCGCCCATGAGGGCGAGCGCACAGTGGGACAGCGGCGCGAGGTCGCCCGAACAGCCCAGCGAGCCGTACTCGTGGACGACCGGGGTGATGCCGGCGTTGAGCATCGCGACGTAGGTCTGCAGGGTCTCCTCGCGGATGCCCGTGCGCCCGGTCGCAAGCGTGGAGATGCGCAGCAGCATCAGCGCGCGAACCACCTCGCGCTCGACCTCGGCGCCCGACCCGGCGGCATGCGAGCGCACCAGCGAGCGCTGGAGCTGGGCGCGCAGCTCGACCGGGATGTGCCGCGTCGCCAGCGCACCGAACCCGGTCGAGACGCCGTAGTGCGCGACCGTGTCGTCGGCGAGCGCCTCGATCACCTCGCGGGTGCGGCGCACCTCCGCCAGCGACTCATGGGAGATCTCGACCCTGGCGTCGTGCCGGGCGACCGCGACGACGTCGTCGAACGAGACGGGCCCGGTCCCGACGGTGACGGTCGGCGCTGAGGTGACAGTGGTGGTCATGCCTCCATTGCAGCGGAGGTATGCCGCGTGCGCGCCCTGCGCAGGCGGCATACCGTCTCGGATGCGAGACGATGGGTCAGGCGGACACCCAGTAGGTGCGCTGGTTGGTGAACTCGAGGATCCCCGCGTCGGCCAGCTCACGCCCGTAACCGCTGCGCTTGGTGCCCCCGAAGGGGACCCGGGGGTCGGAAGCGACCACCGCGTTGATGAACGCCGCACCCGAGGTGACCTGTCGCGCGACGGCAACGGCCCGCTCGGGGGACCGGCTCCAGACGCTGAGGCCCAGTCCGTAAGGGGTCGCGTTGGCGAGCCGGATCGCGTCGGCCTCGTCGGAAGCCACCGCGACAGCCGCGACCGGACCAAAGGTCTCCTCGTCGAACGCCGGCATCCCGGGACCTGCGTGGAGCAGCACGGTGGGTGCGTAGAAGTAGCCCGCGCCGTCGACGCTGTGCCCGCCGGCAGCCAGGGTCGCCCCCGCGGTCACCGACAGGTCGACCTGTCGCTGCAGGGCGTCGCGCAGGTCCGAGCGGGCCAGCGGCCCGACCGTCGTGGTGGGGTCGGTGGGGTCGCCGACGACCAGCGCCCGCACGCCCGCGAGGAACAACCGGGTGAACTCCTCGGCGACCGGCGCCTCGACGATGAACCGTTTCGCGCAGACGCAGCTCTGGCCCGAGTTGGTGAACCTGGCGCCGACGGCAGCCGCCGCCGCTGCGGGCACGTCCGCGTCGGCGAGGACGACGAACGCGTCCGACCCACCGAGCTCGAGGACCGACCTCTTGGACGCGCGACCCGCGGCCGCGCCCACCATCTCACCCGCTCGGTTGCTGCCGGTCAGGGTGACCGCGGCGATGCGTTCGTCCTCGATGAGCCGCCCAACGGTCGCGGGAACGTCCTCCTCGGCCACGACCAGGGTGGTGAACAGGTCGCTGGGGAACCCTGCCCGGACGAAGGCCTCGGCGAGGGCGAGGGCGGAGCCGGTGACGTTGGGCGAGTGCTTGAGCAGGACCCCGTTGCCGGCAGCCAGGGTCGGGATGGCGAAGCGCATCACCTGCCAGACGGGAAAGTTCCACGGCATCACGGCCAGCACCAGCCCCAGGGGTTCTGGCGACACGAAGGCGGAAACCCCTGCGGGCGAGTCGATCTCGACGTGGCGGGGCGCCAGGATCGAGGCCGCCTGACTCGCGTAGTAGTCGGCGGTGACCGCTGACTTCTCGACCTCGCCGCGGGCCTGGGCCAGCGGCTTGCCCATCTCGGAGGTGACGAGCGCGGCATACCTCTCGGCATCGGCGCGAAGGTGGGCCGCGAGCCGGGCGAGCAGCTCTGCGCGGTCTGCCACCGCCACCTGGCCCCAGGCACGGGCTGCGGCGGCACCGGCGACCAGCGCTTTCTCGATGTCGTCGGCCCCCATCGAGTCGTAGCTAGAGAGGACGCTCCCGTCAGCGGGGTTGACTGTCGTGATCGTGCTCATGGCGTGCTCAGGCCGCCTCGGTCGCTCTCCGACAGGTGCTCGAACGTCTCACCGGTGGCGGTGATCGTCCGGGTCACGTCGCGTCCGCCGTACACCCAGTAGATGCGCATCGGCCCGACGCCGCGGTTGTAGAAGCGGTGCGGGACGCCGGCCGGCACCCACGTGGCTTCGCCGGCGACGAGGTCGAACCGCTCGTCACCGATCTCGGCAACGGCCTCGCCCTCGAGGACCAGGACGGACTCCTCGACGTTGTGGCTGTGCAGCGGCAGGCCGGTGCCGGGCTGGAACTGGGTCTGGCCGGTGGTGATCCGGTTGGCCTCGCAGTTCCACTTCCCGACGTACGGGACGGTCACGACGCCGTTGCCACGGTCGAAGGGCCGCACCTCGTCGGGGCGGATGAGCAGGGTGGGGGCGAGGGGCTGGTCAGGCACGGGAGGGCTCCTGGGTCAGGGTGCCGATGAGGGCGCTGGTGAAGTCGTCGGTGCCGAGGGGGCCGCCGAGGTCGCGGGTGCGGGTGGCGGGGTCGGCGATGGTGGCGGTGACCGCGGCGTCGAGCAGTCGTCCTGCCTCGCGCAGCTCCGGCCTGCCGGATCGTGCGCCGTGCCAGTCGAGGAGCATCCCGGCCGAACGGATCAGCGAGGTGGGGTTGGCGATGCCCTGCCCGGCGATGTCGGGCGCGGACCCGTGCTGGGCCTGCGCCACGCAGACCCCGTCCCCGGCGTTCACCGACCCACCGAGGCCGAGACTGCCGCAGAGCTCGGAGGCCTCGTCGCTGAGGATGTCGCCGAACATGTTGGTGGTCACGAGCACGTCGAACGACCCGGGGTCGCGGATCAGCCTGGCCGCGGCAGCGTCGACGATGAGCTCGCGCAGCTCGACGTCGGGGAAGTCGGACGCGACCTCCCGCACCGAGCGCAGGAACAGCCCGTCCGACAGCTTGAGCACGTTCGCCTTGTGCACCGCGGTCACGTGACCCCGGCGGGTGCGCGCCAGCTCGAAGGCTGCGCGAGCCACGCGTCGCGAGGCTGGGGCGGTGATCTTGCGGATCGCGAACGCGGAGTCCTCGTCGGGCATGAACTCGCCGCTGCCGGCATACATGCTGCGGTCGGAGTAGAAGCCCTCGGTGTTCTCCCGCACGATGACCAGGTCCATCGGGGTGCGCAGCACGCTCAGGCCGTCGACCGACCGGCACGGGCGGATGTTGGCGTACAGCGCGAAGCGGGTCCGCAGCTCCGCGCTGGGGTTGATGCCACCCTGCTCCCGCGCCGGGTAGTCGTAGTGCGAGACCGGTCCGAGGACGGTGCCGTCGACCTCGGTCACCCGCTGCAGGACCTCGTCCGGCAGGGTCGTGCCGACCGACTCCAGCGAGGCCAGCCCGATGTCACGGTGCTCCAGCTCGAGCCCCAGACCCAGCCGGCGATCGAGGGCGAGCAGGACCTCGACGGTCGCCCGGGTGATCTCGGGGCCGATGCCGTCCCCCGGCAGGACGAGGATCCTCACAGCTCGCTCCCGTCGTGGTGGAACCGTCGTGTGGCGAGGGTGTTCACCTGGCTGCCCGGCACCACGCACCGGCTCGCGGCGGCGCGCCAGTCCGCGAAGTGCGGAGTCGCGCGGTGGGCGGCCACTGCGTCGTCGTCGGCGTAGACCTCGTAGAACACGAAGTGGTGGTCGTCGGTGACGTCCTGGGTCACGTCGAAGTAGAGACACCCCGGCTCGTCGGCGAAGGTGCGCTCGGCGTTCACGGCGATGGCGGCGACGAACTCGTCGAGCCTCCCCGGGACGACGGCGAGAGAGACGACGAGGGCGATCATGCGGGGACCTCCGGTCCGTCAGGGGCGGTCGGGTTGGCGGCGAGTGGGGCGGGGAGGGCGATGCCCGCCTCCCGCCCGAGCGCGGTGAGCGCTTCGGTCGTGGCATCGGCCAGGGGTATGCCGTCGGCGGACAGCCGGCGCCGGCTGCGGTCCTCGAGCTCACCGGGGACGAGGATCTCGTCCGCCCACGTCGCGAGGGCGCCACCGCGGGTCTGGTCGACCAACGCCTCGATGCGGGCCGAGAACTCGTCCGGGTCGGACACCGCGGCCACGTCGATGGTGATGAGGAGGTGCCCGGCGCCGCTGCGCCGCTCCGGGTCGTAGGGACCCGCGACGCCGGCGCCGAACGCGCTGCCCGTGAGCACCCCCGCCAGCACGTCCATCATGAACGAGATGACGTAGCCCTTGGGCCCGGCCATCGGCAGGATCAGGCCCGCGATCGCCGCCGCGGGGTCGGTCGTGGGCGCGCCATCGCTGTCGGCGGCCCAGCCCTGGGGGATCTCCTCGCCACGCTCGGCAGCCAGATAGACCTTGCCGCGGGCGACAGCCGTGTTGGCCAGGTCCATGACGACCACGCCATGACGACCTGCGGGGGCGGCGATGGACCAGGGGTTCGTGCCGATGCTCTTCGCGGTCCCGCCCCAGGGCGCCATCGCGGGGCTGGCGTTGGTGACCAGCAGGGCGACACAGCCGGCCTCGGCCGCCTGTCGGGTGAAGTACGCCGCCGTGCCGAAGTGTCCGGAGTTGCGGACCGCGACCCCGCTGATGCCGTGCTCCCGGGCGAGCTCGATCCCCAGGTCGACCGCCCGCTGCGTGATGACCTGGCCGATGCCGTGCCGTCCGTCGAGCACGACCACGGCGCCACTGTCCCGCGCCACGTCCGGGGCGGTGACCGCCTCCATCGCTCCGCTGCGCAGCCGGGTGAGGTACCAGGGCAGTCGGAGCATCCCGTGCGAGGCGTGGCCCCACAGCTCTGCGGTGACGAGGGAGTCGGCCAGGAGCACGGCGTCGGTGTCGGGCACTCCGTCGGCGCGCAGGAGGCGGGTCGCGAAGTCAGCGAGGTCCGTGGCCGCGAAGCTGGCCCCTCGAGGGGCAGCGCCTCCGGCGGGCTCGGCCTGGGTCACGTGGCGCTCCTTGGTCGGACTGTGCGAGACTGCGTGAAGGGAAGCATACTTGTATACAAGTGTGCAAGATGGGAGAGACCAGATGGTGGATCGACCACGACGGGCGTCCGGCGGACAGCTCGTCTACAGCGAGCTGCGCCGCCAGATCCTCGACCTCGAGCTCAAGCCCGGTGAACGGCTCTACGAACCAGAGCTGGCCACCCGGATGCAGGTGAGTCGCACGCCCCTGCGCGAGGCGCTGCGGTTGCTGCTCGCCGAGGACCTGCTCGACCAGCTGCCCACCGGCGGGATGGTGGTCCGGCTGTTGAGCGCGCGCGAGATCGAGGAGCTCTACTCGGTGCGCGCCGCGCTGGAGGGCCTGATGGCCGCCGAGGCCGCGGCCCGCCTCGACGACGAGGGCGCAGCCACGTTGCGTCGACTGGTGGACCGCAACGAGAAGCTCGTCGACCTGCCCAGCGACGCGATGAACGCGGGACACGACTTCCACCTGGCCATCGGCGCGATCGCCGGGCACGAGTGGGCCTCTCGGCTGCACGGGCAGGTCGACGGGCAGATGGCGCGCTACCGCGCGTTCACCAACCAGTCCCAGGAACGCCGGACCGCTGCCCTGCGCGAGCACCAGGACATCCTCGAGGCCCTGGTGGCCCGGGACCCCGTCCGCGCCCACGCCGTTGCCGAGGCGCACGTGCTCGCGGCGCGCGACACCGCGCTCAGCGCCATCTCCGACCGGCTCGAGCAGTCCGGCTGAACGCCTGCGGCCCGGTCCACGGCGTCAGCGAAGCCGGTAGCGACGCTCGGGCCTCCCGGCCGCGCCGTACCTCGGACGCATCTCGGCCGTGCCGACCGACACGAGGTGCTCGAGGTAGCGCCGGGTGCTGCTGCGGGACAGGCCCGTCGACTCGGCGCATTCCGTCGCCGACAGCCCGTCCTCGTCGGCCGCCTCGAGGGCCTGGCGAACCAGGTCCGTCGTCTCCGGGCTGATGCCCTTGGGTGAGCCTCCCACCAAGCGGGCCCCGCTCGCCCGGAACACCCGGTCGACGTCGTCCTGCCCCGCCTCGGTGAGCTCGGCGAGCTCAGCCCGGTGCACGGCATACTCACCGAGTCGTTGCTGGAGTGACTCGATCTCGAACGGTTTGACGAGGTACTGGAAAACCCCGCCACGCAAGGCGGTTCGCAAGGTGTCGAGGTCGCGCGCGGCACTGATCACGATGACGTCGACGTCCTCGCCGCTGCCCTCGCGCAGCCGCGCCAGCACCTCCAGCCCGGTCATGTCGGGGAGGTAGATGTCGAGCAGGACCAGGTCGGGCCGGGTCACCTCGACCGCCCGGAGGGCGTCGGTGCCCGTGCTGGCAATGCCCGCGACCTCGAAGCCCGGCTGCCTCGCCACGACGCTGGAGTGCAGCCGCGCCACCATGAAGTCGTCGTCGACGACCAGCACCCTGATCACGATGCCTCCTGGTGCACCAGCACGGGCAGCGTGGCGACGAAGACCGCGCCCTCGTCGTTGGTGACGATGATGTCCCCGCCGCGATTGCGACAGATGAGCCGCACGATCGCTAGTCCGATGCCACGCTCCTGCGCCGTCGTCGTGGACTTCGTGCTGAACCCCCGGGTGAAGACCAGCTCACCGATCGTGGAGTCGATGCCCGGGCCACTGTCGCGCACGGTCACGGTCATCGCGTCGCCGGAGTGCGAAAGAGTCACTTGCACAACGGGATCGGCGCCACCACCGGCGGCCGCGTCGAAGGCGTTGTCGATGAGGTTGCCCATCACGGTGTTGACGTCCGCCGCCAGCGCGTCGTCGAGAGGGGGCACGTTGCTGGTGGCGTCGACGACCAGCTCGACGCCGCGCTCCGCCGCCTGGCTGGCCTTGGCGATGAGCAGGGCGGCAACCGCCGGATCCTGCACGTGCGCAGCGACATTGGTCGTCAGGGTGCTCGAGTCGTCGGTGATCTGCCGGATGTAGCTGCGCACCCCGTCGAACTCCTCCAGCGCGATCAGACCACTCACGACGTGCATCCGGTTGCTGAACTCGTGGGCCTGCGCCCGCAACGTGTCGGTGGTGCTCTTGGTCAGGTCGAGCTCGCGCTGGAGCTCGAGCATCTCGGTGCGGTCGCGCATCGTGGCCACCCAGCCGATGTGCCTGCCACGGCTGGTGACCGGCATCCGGTTCACGGTGAGCACCCTGCCACGGACTGGCATGACGTGGTCGGTGAGCTCGGTCCCGTCGTCGAAGATCTGGTCAGCCCGCCCCGTGCCGTCCACCTCCGCGAGGGTCCGCCCCCCGGACGTGAGGGGTATGCCGAGCAGGTGCGCCGCTTCGTCGTTGACCATGGTGATGCGGTGGTCGAGGTCGACCGCGAGCACGCCCTCCTTGATGCCGTGCAGGAGGGCTTCGCGCTGCTCCACCAGTCCGGCGATCTCGCGTGGTTCGAGCCCCAGGGTCTGGCGCTTCACGCGCCCGGCGAGGAGCAGCGAACCCACCACCCCGAGCAGGCTCGCGATCCCCAGGTAGGTCAGCAGGTTGGGCAGGGCGGTCTCGAAGTTGTCGAGGATGGAGGGGTAGGCGCGGACGACCGCCACCACACCGTCGGTCTCACGGGTGTCGACGTTGATGATCGGGGCCATCGCGAGTGCCGCTCCCGTGCCCTCCTGCGCACCGACCCACGACCGCCCCTCGAAGGCGTCGGTCTGCTGCAGGTACATGGCCCTCCGCGGAAGCGCGTCGCTCGAGGCAATGACCCGCCGGTCCCTGAGCGCGAGCAGCACCGTGGTCGAGCTCGAGAAGGTGCGCCCCGACTCGACCACCGACTGGGCCTGGCCCAGGAAGTCCTCACCGCCCGATGCCGCAGCCTCCCGCACTCCAGCGGTGACCGCCAGGCGTTCCGCGACGGCGAGGGCCCGGCTTCCCTCGGTCTCGCGGGCGCGGGCGTCGGACTGGGCCAGGGAGACCGCGGCCACTCCGACGAGGACGACGCACACGATGGCCAGCTGCATCGCCAGCATCCGGCTGGCGAGCGTCCAGCGCCGCCGCCAGGGCCAGCGCCGGCGGGCCAGCCACGCGCGCCATCGAACGTCCACGGCTCGATTGTGTCTGGGCTGCCTGCGTCCGACCAGCACCGCGTGAGCACAAAGGACAAAACAGAGTTTGCGCACCTAACCGTGACACCGCGATCGAGGCCGGGGCACGGTGTGCTTCGAACCCCCTCAGACAAAGGAGTCTCCCGTGCAAGTACGGACCCCCCTCAAGGTCGTGGCAGCCGCCACGGTCGCCGGTCTCGCCCTGAGCGCCTGTGGCGTGAGCGGCGACGACTCGTCAAGCGAGACGAGCAGCTCCTCTGGCCCCGTCAAGGGTCTGCGGATCCTCGTGCCGAACTCACCCGGCAGCGGCTACGACACCACCGCCCGCCTCGCGGCCAAGGCCATGCAGGACGCCAAGCTCAGCGAGACGATCGAGGTCTTCAACTCCGCAGGCGCCGGCGGCACCGTCGGTCTCCAGCGCCTCGTCAACGAGAAGGGCCACGACGACATCCTCATGCAGATGGGGCTCGGGGTCGTGGGCGCCGTCTACACGAACAAGTCGAAGGCCACGCTCAACGACACCGTCCCGATCGCCAAGCTGATCGAGGAGTCCGAGGCGATCGTCGTGCCGAAGGGCTCCCCCTACGACACCCTCGACAAGCTCGTCGCGGCGTGGAAGGCCAACCCGGGCAAGGTCCCCGTCGGTGGCGCGTCCAACGCCGGTGGCCCCGACCACCTGACCCCGATGCTCCTCGCCAAGGCCGTGGGCATCACCCCGAAGGACGTCAACTACGTGGCGTACGACGGTGGCGGCGAGCTGCTCACCGGTGTCCTCGGCAAGAAGGTCGCCTTCGCGGCGACCGGCATCGGTGAGGTCGCCGAGCAGGCGAAGTCCGGCGACGTGAAGATCCTTGCCGTCACCAGCGCCAAGCCCGTGGAGGGCGTGGACGCTCCCACCCTCAAGAGCCTCGGTGTGGACATGGAGTTCACCAACTGGCGCGGCATCGTGGGTCCCCCCGGGCTCAGCGACGCCAAGACCAAGGAGTACGTCGCCCTGCTGACCAAGATGCACGCTACCGACCAGTGGAAGAAGACCTTGGCCGACCAGGGCTGGACGGACTCCTTCCAGACCGGTGACGAGTTCAAGACCTTCCTGACCGCCCAGAACGACAGCGTCGCCGGCGTTCTCAAGGAACTGGGACTGGCCTGATGTCCAGCAGCCCGACTGCGGCAGAGAAGGGGGGCCGCTCCGAGTACGGGGTGGCCCTCCTCCTGCTGGGCCTCGGCGCCTGGGCGATCGTCGACGCGCTCGGGGTGACCGACACTGCGTCCCGTGGTCCCGTCAATGCGCGCACCGTTCCGATCGCGGTCGGGCTGCTGCTCATCCTCATGGCAGTCCTGCTCACCGTGGACCTGGTCCGTGGTGGGCGGGGCGAGGCCGAGGGTGGCGAGGACGTCGACCTCACCCACGGCAGCGACTGGCGCACGATCGGCCTGCTCGTGGGCTCGTTCGCCGCCAACGCGCTGCTCATCGACCCGCTCGGCTGGCCGATCTCCGGGGCGATCCTGTTCTTCGGGACCACCTACGCCCTCGGTGCGCGGCACTACGTCCGCATGGCGCTGATCTCGATCGTGCTCTCGGTGGGGTCCTGGTACCTCTTCTTCCTCGGTCTGGGCATCAAGCTCCCGGTCGGGCTGCTCAAGGGAATCCTCTGATGGACGGAATCAACGCCCTCATCGACGGCTTCGGCACCGCGCTGACGCCGACGAACCTCCTCTACGCCGTCATCGGCGTGGTCCTCGGCACCGCCATCGGCGTGCTGCCCGGCATCGGCCCGGCGATGACCATCGCCCTGCTGCTGCCGCTGACGTTCACGCTCGAGCCCACCCAGGCGTTCATCATGTTCGCGGGGATCTACTACGGCGGCATGTACGGCGGGTCGACGACGTCGATCCTGCTCAACACGCCAGGCGAGAGCGCGTCGGTCATCACAGCGATCGAGGGCAACCTGATGGCCAAGAAGGGCAGGGGCGCAGCTGCCCTGGCCACGGCGGCGATCGGTTCCTTCATCGCGGGCACCATCGGCACCCTGGCCCTCGCCCTCGTCGCTCCCCAGATCGTCAAGCTCGCGATCCAGCTCGGTTCACCCGACTACTTCGCCATCATGATGTTGGCCTTCATCGCCGTGACCACGGTGCTGGGGTCGTCGAAGATCCGTGGCCTCGCCTCACTCGGCATCGGACTGCTCATCGGGACCGTCGGCATCGACCCGACCTCCGGCCAGCAGCGGCTGACCCTCGGCATCCCCCAGCTCGCCGACGGCATCGACGTCGTCGTGGTCGCGGTCGGCCTCTTCGCGGTCGGCGAGGCGCTCTGGATCGCCGCGCACCTGCGCCGCAACCCCGCCGAGATCATCCACGTCGACGGCGCCCGGATGAACCGCGAGGACTGGCGGCGCTCGTGGAAGCCCTGGCTGCGCGGCACCGTGATCGGCTTTCCCTTCGGTGCCATCCCCGCGGGTGGAGCTGAGATCCCGACCTTCCTGTCGTACGCGATGGAGAAGAAGCTCACCAAGCACCCCGAGGAGTTCGGTCACGGAGCCATCGAGGGCGTGGCCGGGCCCGAGGCCACCAACAACGCCTCGGCGGCCGGTGGCCTGGTGCCACTACTGACCCTCGGCATCCCCACCACCGCGACCGCGGCGGTGATGCTCGGTGCGTTCCAGTCCTATGGCATCCAGCCCGGACCGCGCCTGCTCGACGACCAGTCGGAGCTGGTGTGGGGCCTGATCGCCTCGCTGTTCATCGGCAACGTGATCCTGCTGGCCCTGAACCTGCCCCTCGCGACCATCTGGGCGCGGCTGCTCAACATCCCGCGCCCCTACCTCTACGCCGGCATCCTCTTCTTCGCCAGCATCGGGGCCTACGCCGCCAACACCTCGACCTTCGACCTGTGGCTGCTGCTCATCATCGGCGGTCTCGGGTTCTTCATGCGCCGCTTCGGCCTGCCGGTCGTCCCGGCCATCATCGCGATCATCCTCGGCCCGGTGGCTGAGGAGCAGCTGCGACGGGCACTGCAGATCAGCGACGGCGAGCTGTCCGGTCTGGTCAACACGCCCTTCTCCAAGGTCGTCTACGTCATCGTCGTCCTCCTGCTCGTGGTCCCCGTGGTCATCGATCGCGTGCGGTCGCGGCGCGGTGGCGGCGACGGCGACAGCGGCATCCAGGACGGGTCGCCGCCCGGCCACCAGCACGCCAACCAGGAAGGGCAGTAGTCATGGCCATCGTCGTGGGTTTCGTCCCCCGTCCGGAGGGTCACGCAGCCCTCGACCGAGCGATCGAGGAAGCCAGGCTGCGCGGTGCCCGGCTGGTCGTCCTCAACGTCAGCCGGGGAGACGCCCTGGTCGACTCGAGGTTCGCGTCGTCCTCGGACTGGGACGCCGTGAAGGCCCAGCTCGAGGAGTCCGGGGTGGAGCACGAGGTTGCCCAGTCCGTCGAGGCCCGGGACCCGGCCGACCAGCTGCTGCGTGTCGCGGAGGAGACGAACGCCGAGCTCATCGTCATCGGGCTTCGGCGCCGGTCACCGGTCGGCAAGCTCATCATGGGCAGTGCCGCCCAGACCGTGCTGCTCGAGGCGGAGGCGCCGGTCCTGGCAGTCAAGGCGGCCAGGGACTGATGGCCTCGGTGTCCACCGCCGACCTCTACGACGAGCACGGTGACGACCTGCAGTCCTGCTCGGTGCAGTTCCGTCACTACGGTGCCCACTCCTCCTTCGAGGGCGTCATCACGACGATCCGATGTCACCGCGACAACGCGATCGTGAAGTCCACGCTCACCGAGGACGGCTCCGGCCGGGTGCTCGTGGTCGACGGTGGCGGTTCGCTGGAGTCGGCGCTGATGGGAGACCTCATCGCTGCGAGCGCGGTCGCCAACGGTTGGGCGGGCGTGGTCATCCACGGCGCGGTCCGCGACGTGGTGGCGCTGCGCGAGCTCCCGCTCGGCGTCCTCGCCCTGGGGTCGAACCCGCGCAAGAGCGCCAAGGACGGGGTCGGCGAACGCGACGTGGTCGTCAGCTTCGGCGGGGTCGACTTCGCCCCGGGCCAGCGACTCTTCGCCGACGAGGACGGCGTCCTCGTCACCCGCGCCTGACCGCGCGTTTCACCCCTCACGACCACCACCTCGGGTATGCCGCGTGCGCGCCCTGCGCTCGCGGCACACCCGGTCGTGGTTCGCGCGTCGCGTCCCAGGTTGTCTGACACCTGAGACACTGGTGGCGTGGCCAACGCACCCGCAGCCGCGCACACGCTCCAGCTGCTGACCCTCCTCGCGCGGCACACCGAACCGCTTCCGGCGGGGTCGATCGCGCGCGAGCTGGGGTTGCCGCGCTCGACGACGTACCACCTGCTCGCAGTGCTGCGCGACCACGGTTTCGTCACCCACCTGGAGGAGGAGCGGCGCTACGGCCTGGGTGTCGCGGCGTTCGAGCTGGGCTCTGCGTACCAGCGACAGGCGCCCCTGCAGCGGATCGCCCGGCCGTTGCTCGGCCGCCTCGTCGACACCACGACGCACAACGCCCACCTCGCGGTGCTGCACGGCCGCGACGTCCTCTACGTCATCGAGGAACGCGCCCCCGGCCGTCCCCTTCTCGTCACCGACGTCGGGGTGCGGCTGCCCGCGACGCTCACCGCCAGCGGCCTCGCGATGCTCGCCCAGCTGCCGGCGGCCCAGGTGCGGGCCCTGTTCCCACACCGCGACACCCTGGTGCAGCGCGACGGCCACGGCCCCACCACGGTCAGCGAGCTGCGGCGTGAGCTGACCGAGGTCCGCACCCGCGGCTACGCGCTCGAGGACGACTCGGTCAGCGTGGGGCTCTCGTCGGTGGCGCAGGCGGTCCTCGACCACACCGGGCACCCGGTCGCCGGCGTCGCGCTGACCTTCCCCCGCGACGGGGTCGACGACACGGAACGCAGTCGGCTGGTCGCCGCCGTGTCCCGCGCCGCCGCCACGCTGTCCGCGCGAATCGGCGGCGTCCGCTGACATCCACCCCCGGCCTGCCAGACTCCAGAGGGCCGCAGCAGAGGGGGTGAGTCCATGACGACGACGCACGTGTCGGCTGGTCGGCGACGGCGCCAACGGCTGCGCCGCACCCTGGTCGTGACGGCCGTCCTGGTCGGGCTCGGCGGAGCAGCCGGGTATGCCGCGTGGCACGACGACTCCTCGGCTGCCGCGGGGCCGCAGGCGTCAGCCACCAGCGGGGCCGACCGGGGCGCGGCGCTCGCCGCGTCGAAGGCGAAGCCGAAGACGGGGAAACCGGGGAAACCGAAAACCGCTGGTGGCAAAGGCTTTGCGCCAGTCGTCACCGACCGGATCCCCGCGCCGACGACGAGCCTGGCACTGTCCGCTCCGATCCCGGGCACCACGAACATGCAGGCCGCAGCCGCAGCCGCCTTCACCCGTGCCTTCGCCGACGCGCGCGCTGACGGGCTGGCCCCCGAGATCAGGTCGGCCTGGCGCAGCGCCGAGTGGCAGCAGATCCTGTTCGACCGCGCCGTGACGAAATACGGCTCACGCGGGGAGGCTGCCAAGTGGGTGCTCGCCCCGGCGAAGTCGGCGCACGTCAAGGGTTATGCGGTCGACGTGCACCCGCAAGCGGCGGCGACGTGGCTCCAGACGCATGGCGCGGCATACGGCATCTGTCGCACCTATGACAACGAGTGGTGGCACTTCGAGTACCTCGCCACCTCGACGTGCCCGCCCCGCCAGCCGACCGCAGCCGGCTGACGGGGGGCGGGTCAGACGCCGATCGTGTGCCAGGGCCCCCAGATCGCGAAGCTCAGTCCGGCGCTGGCCTGGATGTTGACGAACAAGGTCGACTTGTCTGGGCTGAACGTCGACCCCGCGAACTCGTCGTCGAACCTCGGCGTGCCGTTGGCGTTGGCTGCTCGGTTGAGTGCGATGTCCCAGAGCTGGCCGCCCTTGTTCAGTCCACGGATGTAGTTGTCCACGTCGTGGTCCTCGCACACGACGAGCGTGCCGCGGTTGCTCACGGTGATGTTGTCCGGGAAGTCGAACGTCTCCTTGCCGGGCGACTGGTAGACGAGCCGCAGCTTCTCGGAGCGGGTGTCGTAGGCCCACACCTGGCCGAAGCCGTTGCCGTACCCGGCGATGAGCTCGGGCCCGGTCTCGGCGTCGCCACCGCCCTGCGTCGAGGTGAAGTAGACGACTCCGTTGTCGTAGATCTGGCCCTCGAGCCGGGAGAAGCCTGCCGCGCCGAGCGCTCGACCCTGGTTGCTGACGTGGACCAGTGCGTCGTCGTTCTTCGTCGGCGCCGGCTGGCCCGGCGTGTAGGGGAAGGTCGGGTCGGGGTCGGCGATGTCCACCCACTCGACGTCGTAGACCGCTCCCTTGTCCTGGTGTGCCTCGAGGTGGGCGTTCGGCTGACCATTGACGGCGAGCATCTGCAGGTGGCCGTCGTTGTCGAGGTGGCCGCTCTCCATCGGGTTGGTTCCCGGGGTGTACCGGTAGAAGCCGGACGGGAAGGCGAAGTTGTCCTCGGTGAGGTAGAGCCGTCCCTCGCGCGGATCGAAGGACACCGCCTCGTGGGAGAACCGACCTGCCCTCGTGATCGGCATCGCCGCCGAGCGGCCCGTGACGGGGACCTCGAAGACGTAGCCGTGCTTCTTGGTGAACGGGACATTGGACGCCCCGGTGAAGTCCGGCCCGACGTCGGGGCCGTTGACGGTCTCCTCGCAGGTCACCCAGGCACCCCACGGCATCTGCCCACCGGAGCAGTTGTTCGCGGTCCCGTTGATGGCGGTGAACTCCCCCAGGACCTCACCCTCGCCGGTCACGTCGACGTGGATGCACCCGCCTCGGGCGCCGGTGTCGTAGGTCCACGAGCCCACGGCGCCGAAAGGCGTTCCGGTGCCCGCGACCTCGTGGTTGCGAATGAGGGTGACGGCGCCGTCGGGGCCCTCGAAGGCACCCATGCCGTCGTGGCGTCCCGGCATGGGCTTGCCGTCCACGAGGGGCGGCGGCACCGCTTGGGTGTCGTGGAAGGAGCGGTAGCTGAACCCCTCCGGGAGGTGCAACCGCACCTTGCCGTCACGCAGGTCAGGCGTGGCACGCAGGCCACGGAAAGGCGCCGCACCGATGGCCGATGCGGGACCCGCGACCAGACCGGCGAACGGGCCGGCCAACGCCGCCCCTCCCGCGACCGCAGCGCTCCCCTTCAGAAATGTGCGTCTTTCGAGCGTCATGATCCTCTTCCCTTCGAGATCGTCGAATCTCGCCAACCTAGACCGGACCCGCGCGCATCGGAACCCCCACAGCGCCCTCCAGGATCCCCCACAATGGGCCTGTGACCTCGGCCTTCGTCCCCACCGCTCCGGTGGGTGCCCTCGTGACGGCGGTCGTGCTCTGCGGGGGCGAGGGGCGGCGCTTCGGGGGCGACAAGACCCGCGCCGACCTGGCCGGGAGCCCGGTGCTCGACCACGTCCTCGACGGCCTGCCGTCCGACTGGGCGGTCATCTGCGTCGGCGAACCGCGCCCCACCCGACGACCGGCGGCCTGGTGCCGCGAGTCCCCTCCAGGGGGTGGCCCGGTCGCCGCGATCGCGGCTGGCCTGGCCCACGTCGAGCGGCCCCTCGTCGTCGTCCTCGGCGGTGACATGCCGTATGCCGCGGGCCCGGCTCCCAGCCTCGCCTCCCGCCTCGCGGCGTCCCCCGACGTCGAAGCGGTCCTCGGCAGGGACGGTGACGGCCGACTGCAACCGCTGCTCGCGGCATACCGGACGGCTGCGCTGCGCGACGCGCTGCCGGACTCGCCCGCGGGCACACCGATGATGCGGTTGCTCGACGCGCTGCGCACCCTCGTGGTGACCCTTCCTGAGGGTGCGGCACTGGACGTCGACACCACCGCTGACCTCGAGTCGGCGCGCCATAGGCTCGACCCGTGAAGGCGATCACCATCCCGCAGCCCGGCGACGCCTCGGCGCTCGTGCAGACCGAGGTCCCCGACCCGCACCCCGCTCCCGGCGAGGTCCGGGTCCGCGTGGTGGCGGCCGGAGTCAACCGGGCCGACGTCATGCAGCGGATGGGCTTCTACCCACCCCCACCCGGGGCGCCGGACTACCCCGGTCTCGAGGTCAGCGGCACGGTGGACGAGGTCGGCGACGGGGTCGACGGCTGGCACGTCGGCGACGAGGTCTGTGCGCTGCTGTCGGGTGGTGGCTATGCCGAGCTGGTGTGCGTGGCCGCCGAACAACTCCTGCCGGTCCCGACGGGCGTCTCGCTCGTGGACGCGGCAGCCCTGCCCGAGGTGGTCAGCACGGTGTGGTCCAACGTGTTCATGACGGCGAATCTCCTTCCGGGACAGACCTTTCTGGTTCATGGTGGATCGTCGGGCATCGGGACGATGGCGATCCAGCTGGCCCGTGAGGTGGGAGCGCGCGTCGCCGTCACGGCCGGGTCGGCGGACAAGCTCGAGGTGTGTCGCCAGCTGGGCGCCGACATCCTCGTCAACTACCGAGAGCAGGACTTCGTCGAAGAGCTGCGCGCCGCGACCGCCGGGGCCGGGGCCGACGTCATCCTCGACAACATGGGAGCGAAGTACCTCGCCCGCAACGTCGACGCGCTGGCCCCCAACGGACGCCTGGTCGTGATCGGCCTGCAGGGTGGCGCGAAGGCGGAGCTCGACCTCGGGCTGCTGCTGCGCAAGCGAGCCGCCGTCATCGCCACCTCCCTGCGTGCCCGTCCGGCCGACGAGAAGGCCACCATCGTCGCGGCGGTGCGCGAGCACGTCTGGCCACTCGTGGCGGCCGGTCGCGTCAAACCCGTCATCCACAGCCGCTACCCCCTCACGGAGGCAGCCGACGCGCATCGCGAGCTCGAGGCCAGCGGGCACATCGGGAAGATCCTGCTGACCGCCTGAGGCCAGCTCTCGAACCACGTGACCCACCGAGTCGGGCACGTGCCCCGCCCGCGTCTGCCACCCTGAGGCCATGAACGCAGTCGCCACGGTGCTGGTCGCCCTCGTCGCCCTGATCCACGTCTACATCGTCGTGCTCGAAATGGCGCTCTGGACGACTCCTCGGGGCCGGGCCGCCTTCGGCCTGACGCCGGAGTTCGCCGAGCAGACCAAGGTCCTCGCCGGGAACCAGGGGCTCTACAACGGCTTCCTGGCTGCTGGGCTGGTCTGGGGCATCGTCGGCCCCGACCACCTGCGCTTCGCGTTCCAGGTCTTCTTCCTGCTGTGCGTGATCGTCGCCGGCGCCTACGGCGCGGCCACGGCCAGTCGCAGGATCCTGTTCGTCCAGGCGGTCCCCGGCGCCCTCGCCCTGGCCGCCGTCCTGCTGGCCCACTGACGCAAGCCCCCGCGGCGGGCTCAGGATGCTTGACGATCCCCCTACATACTCGGTATACATCTCCCCTACAGGCGTGATACTGGGTAGGTAGGGGACACCAGAACGGGGACGGTGGGGCGGATGTCGGTCAAACAAGGGCTCCTGGCCCTGCTGGCGACCGAGCCGATGTATGGCGCGCAGCTGCGTGCCGAGTTCGAGGCGAGGACCGGGGGGACCTGGCCGCTCAACGTCGGGCAGGTCTACACGACGCTGGCGCGGCTCGAGCGCGACGGGCTCGTCGAGGCGATCGGGGAGGACGCCGAGGGGCGGATCTCCTACCGCCTCACCCGCACCGGGCGGGCCGAGGTGGCCAGGTGGTGGACGTCCCCCGTGAGCCGGGAGACCACCCCCCGCGACGAGCTGGTCATCAAGCTGGCCCTGGCCGTCACGGTCGACGGCGTCGACGTCAACCGGGTGGTGCAGACCCAGCGGACCGCCACCCTGCGCCACCTCCAGGACCTGACCCGCCTGAAGCAGCGGGCCACCACACACCACGAGTCGGCGGCGGACGGCGACGGCCAGGTCGACCTCGCCTGGCTCCTCGTCCTGGAGAACCTCATCTACGCCGGCGAGGCCGAGGTCCGCTGGCTCGACCACGTCGAGGCCCGGCTGGTGCGCGAGGCGACCCGCCCGCGGACGCCCGCGCGCGGCATACCCGGAGCAGTGGAGGAGGGGCGTCACCACGGCACCGACACCACAGCCACCAGCACGGACAGCAGCACCGGTAGCAGCACCACGGACACCGCCGGTCACACCATCAGCTCAGCACTCAGGGGGGAACAACGATGAGAAGCGCACCCAGCTCGCCACCGAGCACCGACGTGATCCTGCGCCTGGACAACGTCACCCGCGTCCACGGCACCGACAGCACGGCGGTCCGCGCCCTGGCCGGCGTCAGCCTCGACGTCCGCGCCGGAGAGCTCGTCGCCGTCATGGGCCCGAGCGGCTCCGGCAAGTCCACGCTGCTCAACCTCGCGGGCGGACTCGACGCGGCCACGAGCGGACAGGTGATCATCGAGGGCCAGAGCATCGGGAGCCTCAAGGCCGACGCCCTCGCACGGCTGCGGCGCCGACGGGTCGGGTTCGTCTTCCAGGACTTCAACCTGATCCCGTCCCTCACCGCGGTCGAGAACGTCGCCCTCCCCCTCGAGCTCGACGGCCAGCGCGTCGGCAGGGCGCGCCGCAGGGCTGTCGACGCGCTGACGATGGTGGGGGTGCAGGAGCTCGCGGACCGTTATCCGGACAAGATGTCCGGCGGCCAGCAGCAGCGGGTGGCGATCGCCCGGGCACTGGTCGGTGACCGTCGCCTGGTGCTCGCCGACGAACCCACCGGCGCCCTCGACTCGCACACCGGCGAGGGCGTGCTGCGCGTCCTGCGCGAACGCTGCGACGCCGGTGCGGCCGGACTCCTCGTCACCCACGAGGCGCGGCACGCGGCGTGGGCCGACCGGGTCGTGTTCCTGCGTGACGGCGTGGTCGTCGACAGCACCGGATCGCCAGAGACGGCCGAGACGCTCCTCGAGCCCACCGCCTGAGGCCGGCCATGACGACACTCCTGGAGCAGGAGGCACCCGTGGGTATGCCGGGTGGTTCCGGCCGTGCCGACGGTTCGGGCTCGCGCGCCGCCCGGTGGCGTGCCTCGTGGCGGATCGCCCTGCGCATGGCCAGGCGCGACCTGCGTCGCCACAAGGGTCGGTCGATCCTCGTCTTCCTCATGGTCGCCATCCCCGTGGGGTTGCTGGCCGGCGGCGCGACCCTGGGCGCCACGGAGCAGGCCGACGGAGCCGATCTAGTGACGGCGCGGATGGGTACGGGCCAGGCGCTCGTCCAAGGCCCCCAGATCGGGAAGATCCAGCAGGCCCCCGACCCGAACCGCGGTGGCAGCGCATGGGGCGGCGACAACCCGGCCACCACGATCCCCGGTTTCGTGGCGAGCGGGTCGTCGACCGACAACGCGGCCGCGATCGGTCGGCTCGCGGGTGGCGCGACTGCCGTCGCCGTGGGGGAGACGCAGATGCGACTCGTCGTCGGAGACCGCCGGGTGCGTGTCACCGGGGCTGGTCGCCGACCCGCGGGTGGCGGACCTCGGCGACAAGGCGCGGCTCGCCTCCGGTTCGTGGGGGGCCGATCCGGACGAGATCGTCATCACCCCCGCCGGCGAGCGCAAGGGACTGCCGCGCTCCGGCACGGTGACGCTGTCAGCCGGCGGAACCGAACGATCGGTGAAGGTCGTCGGCACCGCCACGGCCCTGCTCGAGTGGGGCGGTATGCCCGACTTCGTGGTGCCCTCGATGCCGGACGGTGCCGCCGCCGACGCGAGTGGAATGGGGGCAGCAGGGTCCTGGGTGCTGGTGGGCGGTGGACCGGTGAGCTGGGAGGAGGTCCAGCGGCTCAACGCCTACGGCCTGACCGTGTACAGCCGTGCGGTGCTCGAGAACCCCCCGCCGGAGAGCTCGTTGCCCGTCGAGCTGCGCTCCCAGAACGACTTCACCCAGGACACCAGTCGGATGATCGCCGTGATCGGCGGGGTGATGCTCTTCATCCTCACCACGCTCCTCGTCGGCCCGGCCTTCGCGGTGAGCGCCGCCCGACAGCGGCGGACCCTCGCCCTGGCGGCGACCAACGGCGCTGAGACACGACAGCTGCGCCGCACCGTGCTCGCGCAGGCACTGGTCCTCGGTGTGATCTCGGCACTGGGCGGCGTCCTCCTGGGGATTGCCGCAGTGACCGTCGGCCTGTGGTGGTGGGTCCGAGCGCACCCCGAGAGCTCGTTCGCAGCGATCCGCCTCGACCTCCCCTGGGCAGCGTTCGCGATCCTCGTGCCGTGCGCCGTCCTCAGCGCGATCATCGCGGCGCTGCTGCCTTCGATGCGCCTGGGTCGCCTCGACATCATCGGCGTGATGCGCGGCCAGAGCGTGTCGCCGAGGCTCAACAAGGTGGTTCCCGTCGTCGGCCTGGTTCTCGCCGTCATCGGGGGCGCGGTCGTCCTGTCCGCGGCGCAGCTCCGGGGCGGTGGCGACTTCCGTGTGGCCATCGGCGCCGTCGGCCTGGTGCTCGGCACCCTGCTCCTTGTCCCCGCGATCCTGGTCGCCTTCGGCAGGCTCGCCGCACGGCTCCCGGTGGCACCACGGATCGCGATTCGCGACGCCGCGCGACACCGCAGCCGCTCCACCCCGACCGTCGCGGCGATCCTGGCCGGTGTCGTCGCGCTGACCGCCTTCAGCATCGGGCTGGCCAGCGACACCAAGCAGCAGATGGCGACCTACCAGCCACAGGCGTTGCGCGGTGAAGGAGTCGTCTACACCGCTGACCCGGAGATGCGGTTGTCCGCCGCGGCCGCACTCAAGCAGTTCCCCGCCCTGGTCCAGACGCCCTTCGTGGTGGCGCGCCCCAAGGAGGACCCGATGATGAACGCGGGCACCGCGGCACCGGGCAAGCCCGTCGAGTTCGTGTCCGTGGTGCCCGAGGGGTGCACGGCGACGTTCACCCTCCCGAGCAGCACGGGCGAGCACCAGAACTGCGTCCGCCTCGGTAGCCAGGCCTACGACCGGGGACAGATCGGCGCGCTTCCGGCCTCCGAGATCGCCCGGCGGTTCCGGCTCACCGAGACGCAGCGCACGGCAGTGCAGAAGGGTGCGATGGTCGTGGCCCTGAAGGACCTGGGGGCCAAGCCGGCGCTGACCGTGGTCTCCGGCACCTTCGTGCTCGACAACCAGACGTATGCCGCGACCCAGGTCACCGAGCGCACGACCACCTCGGTCCCGGTCGTGGGCGTGCCCGCCGACCGACTCACGGACGGCTCGATGCCGGGTCAGTCGGGCGCCATCGTCTCCACCGAGACCGCGACCAGGCTGGGATGGCCGCTGCAGCAGGAGTCGGTCCTGCTGCGCGACGCCGAGGGCGCCATCAGCTCCGATACCCAGAAGGCCCTGGACGAGCTCGTCGGCGACGGCGGCGGCGTCTATGTGGAGCGGGGTTTCCAGCGCTACGACCAGACGGTCATGCGGATCATGATGGGCGTCGCCGCGCTCCTGCTGCTCATCGTGACCCTCATCTCCACGGCGCTGTCGATGGCCGAGCAGCAGGCCGACTCCGGCACCCTCGCGGCGGTCGGCGCCACCCGTCGCACCCGGCGCGCCTTCGCCGCCTCCCAGGCCATGGTGGTCGGGTTCATCGGCGCCATCCTCGGCATCGCCGTCGGCCTGGTCCCCGGCATCGCGATCACCTATCCCCTCACCACGCAGTACAACTCGGACCCGGCCACCGGCGTGGAGCAGTGGAGCGGACCCTTCCTGTCGATCCCCTGGACACCGCTGCTGCTCGTCGTGCTCGGGGTGCCGCTGCTCGCAGGACTGCTCTCCGCCTTGGCGATCAGACGAGCTCCCGCCATGACGCGCCGGGCCGACTAGCGTGCCGCCCTCCCGCGACCACACCCCTGATGGCCGTGGACGGGGTGGGGCAGGATGGGTGGCATGAGCCAGACGCCAGACCAGCACGAGACCGACCCGACCGGCAACGGCGACCAGCAGCGCGTCGTGGTGGTGACCCAGGACGGCATGGGCGTCGCCCCGCACCGTGACGGTGAGGACGGACCCACGAACCCCGCCGACCTCGTGGAGCAGCCGGCCAAGGTCATGCGCATCGGCTCGATGATCAAGCAGCTGCTCGAAGAGGTGCGCAACGCCCCGCTCGACGAGGCCGGCAGGGCCCGGCTGGCGGAGATCCACCGCCGTTCGATCAAGGAGCTCGAGGACGGCCTGGCTCCCGAGCTGATCGACGAGCTCGAGCGGATCGCCTTGCCCTTCAACGAGAACGAACCACCGACGGACGCCGAGCTCCGCATCGCCCAGGCCCAGCTCGTGGGCTGGCTCGAGGGCCTGTTCCACGGCATCCAGACGGCGCTGTTCGCCCAGCAGATGGCGGCCCAGCAACAGCTCCAGCAGATGCGGCGTGCCCTTCCGCCCGGTCACGCGCCCGAGGGCGGACCCGGCGCCGAGGGCATGGCCGGCGCACACGGCATACCTCCACACCCCGGTGAGAGCGGCCCGACGGGCCAGTACCTCTGACAGGCAACCACCCGCTACGTTCTGGGTCATGACGGACTCGGTGCAGCAGCTGGCGGACGACTTCCACGACTACCGCATGCGGACCTCGCCCACCTGGGCGCACATGCTGGGTGACTACCGGTTCGCCGACCGGTACGAGGACGGGTCGCGGGCTGCTGAGGACGCCGAGGTCGCGTCCCTGCGCGAGTTCGCCGCGCGCGCCGAAGCCATCCCCGACGAGGGCCTCGACGGCCCGGACCGGGTGACCCGCGATGTCGTTGCCTTCGACGCGACGACCTCGGCCGACGTGGGCGAGTCGCACCTGGCCGAGTTCGGCGTCGACCCGGTCTTCGGGGTCCAGGTCGCCCTCGGTGTCACCATCGCCGGGTTGTCGCTGCCGACCGCGGACGTCGCCGACGCCATGGTGTCCAAGTACCGCGGGATCGGCCAGAACATCAAGGACTTCGCCGAGCGGCACCGCGAGGGCGTTGCCTCGGGACGCACGCCCGCAGCCTTCGCCGTGGAACGCTCGATCGAGCAGGTCGAGCAGTGGCTGGCCACTCCGCTCGACGAGGACGTGCTCCTCACGTCCACGACCGAACCGCCTGCCGGCCATGACGTCGAGGCCTGGCGCGGCCGCCTCGCCGACGTCATCGCCGCCGACGTCCGTCCCGCCCTCGAGGCCTTCCGTGACGTGCTGCGCGACGAGGTCACGCCGGTGATGCGACCCGACGAGCAGTGCGGCCTGTCCTGGCTCCCGGACGGGGACCAGACCTATGCCCACCTGCTGGCCCGCGACACGACGACCTCCCTCACGGCACAGCAGATCCACGAGATCGGGCTGCAGCAGATCGCCTCGCTCGAGGACGAGTACCGCTCTCTCGCACCGGAGGTGGTCGGCACCGACGACCTCCCGTCGATCTACCGGGCCCTTCGGGACGACCCCGCGCTGCGGCACTCCAGCTCGACCGAGATCGTCGCCGCCTGCGAGACGGCGTTCGCCAAGGCGCGCGGGGTCATGCCCGAGTGGTTCGACCGGTTGCCGGTCGCGGACTGCGTGGTGAAGTCCACCGACGTGGGTGCCGCGGCCTACTACTTCCCACCCGCGGACGACGGCAGCCGCGGCGGGACGTTCTACATCAACACGGCCGACCCGGCGCACTGGGGACGGTTCGAGCTGGAGGCGCTGTCGTACCACGAGGGCATCCCCGGCCACCACCTCCAGCTGGCCATCGCCGGCGAGCTCACCGAGGTGCCGAAGTACCGCAAGTTCACGATCTTCAACGCCTACGCCGAGGGCTGGGGGCTCTACACCGAACGTCTCGCCGACGAGATGGGCCTCTACACCAGTCCCCTCGAGCGGCTCGGCATGCTCACCATGGACTCCATGCGCGCCTGCCGGCTCGTCGTCGACACCGGCCTGCACGCGATGGGGTGGAGCCGCCAGCAGGCCGTCGACTACATGGTCGCCAACTGCCCGCTCAGCGTCGGTGGGGTCAAGGCCGAGATCGACAGGTATGCCGTGATGCCGGGTCAGGCGTGCGGCTACATGATCGGGCGGCTCGAGGTCCTGCGGATCCGTCGGGAAGCACAGGAGCGACAAGGGGACCGGTTCGACATCAAGGCCTTCCACAACGCGGTGCTCGACGGCGGCAGCGTCCCGCTGGCCGTGCTCGACACCGTCGTGCGCGACCGCCTCCCCTGACGGCCTGGCCCTAGGGCAGGAGGCCGCTGGGAATGGCCGACGGTGCCACCGACGTGGTCCGCGCACCCGGCAGGTCGGCGATGTAGACATCGAGTCCCCGGACCAGGTCCACCGAGTACACGACGTTGGTCTTGCGGTCGGTTCGGACGTCGTGCTTGGTGTAGTCCGGCACCCAGTAGGAGTCCCACACCTCCGAGGCGCCCCAGACGGCGTGGCCATAGGGCTTGATGTCGTGGGGGTCCCGGACGTCGACCAGCTGGGTCCCGCCGCCGTAGAAGCCCACGGTGACGACTCCCGACGGGTGGAAGTCGAACCAGTGTGCCGAGCAGAACGCGCCGACGGGCAGCGGGAACGAACCCAGGTCGGACAGCTCGACCTTGTCGAGCGGGACGATCGCGTCCGGGGTGCCGTCGAGCCGCTTCACCCACCAGGTCTGGAACGAGCCGGACTTGGTGCAGTCGACCTGCTCGTAGTCCTCCTCGGTGACCAGGAGGATGTTGCCGTTGGCCAGGCTGGGTGCTGCGTCAGCGACGAAGGCCTCGGCGTTGGGCCGGAACGAGTTGTGGTGGATGAAGTCGTTGTACCCGTTCTTGGTGGTGCCGTCCGCCTCGAGCCCGCGGCCGGCGAGTCCCGTGGTCGTGACCACGCGGGGGTGGAGCGGGTCGCGCACGTCGAAGATCGACGAGCCGTTGTAGCCGGTGTGCGTCGCGTATCCGGCCCTGTCGAAGTTCCACTTGTGCCCACCGCTCGGCGAGGCGAAGGGCTGAACCCCGACCGTCGCCGGGTCCGCGTCGACCTCGTGAGGTGCGTCGAGGTTGTCGAGGTCGATCATCGAGAAGTTCGTGCGACCACCTGCGGAGTAGGCGTAGCGGCAGTCGCGGTCGTCGACGCAGGCCACCGTGTGCGTGCTCGTCGTGGCCGTCGCGCTCGAGCGCAGTCTGGGCTTGGTCGCGTCAGTGACATCGACGACGATGAGCTCCTTGCCACCAGCCGCCGCGGCGGTGTGCTGGATGTCTGCGGACACGTCGTAGGTGTCCACACCGATGAGCGCAAAGCGTTCGGTACCGGCAGCGGTCTTGCGTTCGCCGCAGTTGATCGCCTCGTTCTCGAAGACCAGGTTGGGCAGCGTGCCGACCAGCTTGGGCGCGACCGGGTCACTGACGTCGAAGACGCTGAGCGAGTCCAACGAGGACATGACGAACAGCGGTGCCGTCTTGAGGAAGCAGCCGGAGATGCCGGCCGTTTCCGGGAAGTTCGCCTCCAGGCGCAGGTTGGGGCTGTTCACCAAGGGCACGCTCGTGCCACCCGAGTAGGCCTGACGCGCTGCTGCCGCTCGCCCTGCGTCCTTGCCGTGGTCTCCGTGAGCGGAGGCGAAACCTGCCGTCGACGGGACCAGGATGGCGGCGCCCGCGATACCGGTCAGGACGGCGCGAACGGATGGGCTGATGCGGTGCATGTGATCCTCCAGAGGTGCGGCTCTTGGTCGGACAACGAGGCTCAGCCTGGACAAGTCACGAAAAGCGGCGGCGGCCCGGTGGGCCGCGCTCGCTGAACCGGCGACCCGCGGTCAGCTGACGGCGGCGGCGGCGGCCCTGCCTGCGGTGCGCCCGGAGAAGATGCAGCCGCCGAGGAAGGTGCCTTCGAGCGCGCGGTACCCGTGCACCCCACCGCCGCCGAACCCGGCAACCTCGCCCGCGGCATACAGGCCGGGCACCGGCTCACCCGACGCGGACAGGACGCGCGAAGAGAGGTCGGTCTCGAGGCCGCCGAGGGTCTTGCGGGTGAGGATGTTGAGGCGCACCGCGATGAGCGGGCCGGCCTTGGGGTCGAGGATGCGGTGTGGTGACGCCGTGCGGATCAGCTTGTCACCACGGTAGTTCCGCGCCCCACGCACGGCGGTCACCTGGGCGTCCTTGCAGAAGTCGTTGTCGATCTGCCGGTCACGGTCGACGATCTGGCGTTCGAGGTGGGCCAGGTCGAGGGGGGCGTCGGGGGTGAGCGCGTTCATCTTGGCGACGAGCTCGCCGAGGGTGTCGGCCGAGACGAAGTCGGCGCCCTTGTCGAGGAACGCGCGCACCGGTCCGGGCATGTCGGCCCGGGCACGCCCGAGCACGTCCTTGACCGACTTGCCGGTGAGGTCGGGGTTCTGCTCCGAACCGGAGAGCGCGAACTCCTTGCCGATGATCTTCTTCGTGAGGATGAACCAGCTGTGGTCGTGCCCGGTCCGGCGCAGGTGCGACAACGTGCCGAGCGTGTCGAAGCCGGGAAAGAGCGGGGCCGGCAGCCGATCGCCGTTCCCGTCGAACCACAGGGAGCTCGGCCCGGGCAGGATGCGGATGGCGTGGGACGGCCAGATGGGGTCCCAGTTCTCGATGCCCTCGACGTAGTGCCACATCCGGTCACGGTTGACCAGGCGCCCACCCGCGGCCTCGGTGATGGCCAGCATCCGGCCGTCGACGTGCGCCGGGACCCCCGTGAGCATGTGCTCGGGCGCGCAGCCCAGCCGTTCGGGCCAGTTGGCGCGGACCAGGTCGTGGTTGGCGCCGATGCCGCCGCTGGTGACCACGACCGCCTGCGCCGTGAGGTCGAACTCGCCGATGGCGTCCCGGTTGGTGGGCCGGCCCCGTGAGGCATCGTCGGCAGCCAGGAGCGTGCCCCGGACCCCGGTGACGGTGCCGTCGGAGGTGATCAGCTCGTCGACCTGGTGCCGGTGCCGCAGCTCGACGCGGCCCGCTGCGACGTGCTCGGCGACGCGCCTCAGGAACGGCGCCAGCACCCCGGGCCCGGTCCCCCAGACGATGTGGAACCGCGGCACCGAGTTGCCGTGCCCCGACGCGGACCCGTCGCCGCGCTCGGCCCAGCCGACGACGGGGAAGAACCGCATGCCCTGCTCGTGCAGCCAGGACCGCTTCTCCCCGGCCGCGAAGTCGACGTAGGCGCGGGCCCACTGGGCGCCCCACTTGTCCTCGTCGTCGAGCCGGTCGAAACCCGCCGAGCCCTGCCAGTCCTGCCAGGCCAGGTCGACGGTGTCCTTGATGCCCATCCGTCGCTGCTCGGGGCTGTCCACGAGGAACAGCCCACCGAACGACCAGTGCGCCTGCCCGCCGAGGTTCGCCGCACTCTCCTGGTCGACGACCAGGACCCGGCGCCCGGCATCGGCGATCTCGGCAGCAGCGACGAGTCCGGACAGTCCGGCTCCGACCACGATGACGTCAGCGTCCATGACCGCACCCTATGGCGCAGGCGGTCACCGCGGGTTCGGTCACAAGGGATCGGTCACACGGGGTCGGTCACCCGGGGGCGGTCCGTGAGGCGAACGCGACCGGACTCGACGACGAACCGCACGTCGCCCAGGTCGTCGACCACCGCGTCCGCGACGAGCTCGGCGCGAGCCGTCGTGGTCGTGACGGCGAGCGTCGCACACCCAGCCGCCCGGGCTGCTTCGAGCCCGCCGGGCGCGTCCTCCACCACGAGGCAGTCGGCCGGGTCGACCCCCAGCCGTGCGGCTGCGAGCAGGAAGGGGTCGGGGTGCGGCTTGCCCCGGGCCACGTCGCTCGCGGTCACGACGACAGCTGGTGCCGGAACCCCTGTCGCGGCGATCCTCGCGGTGGCCAGCGGGGTCGTGCACGAGGTGGCGATCGCCGCCAGGTCGCGGCCGTCGGCCCCCGCGGCGCGCAGGGTGGTGAGCGCGTCGAGCGCGCCGGGAAGGATCGCGATGCCCTCGGTGTCCGCGATCTCGATCGCCTCGATCCGGTCGAAGGCGGCGTCGACGCGCTCCACCGGCAGCAACGCCGTGATGATGCCCCGCGCCGGCACACCGTGGAAGCCGTTCAGCCGGCCGGGGTCGACACCCTCCTCCTGCGCCCAGCGCAGCCAGGACCGGACCACCACGGGAATCGAGTCGATCAGCGTCCCGTCCATGTCGAACAACACCGCCGCGAAGGTGCGGCCCTCGAGCGTTCCCAGGCTGCGCGGCATACCCCAAGCCTAGGAGGCCCCGAGGGTGCGGCATGGAGGAGGCGGGAGGAGGCGGGGCTGGTGACCGTGGGGCCACCGGCGCCGCCCGTTACGGTGGAGAGGTGAGCACGCCCCCCGAGAGCCCACGTCGGTGGCGGCGTGTGTCCCGGTGGCTGCTGCGGCTCGGCGCCCTGATCGTCCTCTTCGTCGCCTGCAACAGCGGCGGCGTGGCCGCGACGACGCTCTTCCCGAGCAGCGCCGACACCCTCAACTACGGCGCCGACCTGCGGCTGTCGCTGAACCCCGGCGACGTCTCCGCCATCCAGAGCCCGACCATCTTCGGCGACATCCGGATGGACTTCGCGGGACTGGTGCCGGCACCCGGCGTGGTCGCCCAGGTGCACGTCAAGGAACGCATCACCGATCTCCTCGCGCGTCCCAACATCTCGGTCCAGTCCCTCCAGCCCGGTCCCCTCGAGCTCGAGCGCGCCGCCCGCGGTGGCGCGATCGCCCTGGGCTGGCGGTTCGCCGCCGGTGCCCTCGTCGTGGCCCTCCTCGGCCTCGGCGGGTATGCCGCGTGGCGGCGACGCGCGCCGCGGGTGCGGTGGAGCGCGGTGGTCGCCTCCGTGTGGGTCTCCTCCTGCGTCGCGACGTTCGGGGTGATCGGGGTGACCTACCAGCCCGAACGGCTCGACAGCTTCACCACCACAGGGATCCTCGGGACGGTCCAGCGCAACGCCGACCTGCTGGAGGGAGTCGAGACCAGGGCCGAGCAGGTCACGCCCTACCTCAAGAACCTGCTCGCGCTCTCGGCCGCGCTCCAGGACAAGTACTCACCGCAGGTGCTCGGCCAGCCGGTCGCCGCGCGGATCCTGCTCGTGTCGGACATCCACGGCGCCAACCAGTACGCCCTCATGAAGACCATCGTCGAGCAGGAGCGGATCGACGCGGTCATCGACTCCGGTGACCTGGTGAACTTCGGCAGCGCCACGGAGGCGGATGCGGCCGACCTCTTCAAGGGAATCGCCTCCCTGGGGGTGCCGTACCTCTTCGTCAAGGGCAACCACGACGGACGGTCCGACGTCGACCGTGAGGTGCTGGACCGGCTCGCCTCCATCCGGAACGTCGTGCTGCTCGAGCCCGACGCTCAGACCTACACGGTCGAGAGCATCCACGGCCTGCGGATCGCCGGGTTCAACGACCCTCGGTGGTTCGGCGACGACAACACCAACAACGCCGCCAAGCAGAGGCCGGCGGCAGCGCGGTTCAACGCCGCCATGGCGGACCTCGCCGCCCCGGACATCGTCGTCTCCCACGAGCCGTCGGCGGCCAAGGACGTTGCCCGGGCAGGCATCCGGGTCAACGGCCACCTGCACGCCACGCAGCTCGAGGGGTCACGGATCGGAGTCGGCACCTTCACCGGCGGTGGACCGTTCAGCCACTTCATCGCGAGCGAGGACACAGGTGCTGCCGGCAACGGCGACAAGGGCGACGCCGGCGAGCTCACCGGCCAGCCGTCCGCGTTCGACATCGCGACGTTCGGCACCGACTGCCGACTGGCCTCACTCACGCGCTACCAGTTCCGCAACGTCATCGAAGGACGCCCCGCCTACGACGACGTGACCCTGATCAACGGGTCGAGGATCGAGGACCGTGCACCCGAAGCTGGACCGCCGGCCGGCGAGGGCGAGGGCGCCGGCGCCGGGACGCCCGGAGCCGCGAAGCCGACCCGGACCTGCGGTCCCACCGTGGAGCAGACCAGGGAACGCGTGACCGCAACGCCACGCTGAAACCCGTCTCTCCGGGACGGGGCGGGCCCTCCTGGCCCCTCCTTGCCAGCCTGGCCCTCCTGCCCCCTCCGGGTCGGCCGGTCCTAGCCGGCGGGGCCGGCGACCACGGCAGTCCACGTGTAGGCCGTGGCGTCGGCCTCGGCCCGGCAGGTGAGCCGGGCGGCGGCCTGGCTGGTGCGGCGGACGGTCACCGCCGACCGCGCCGGCACGGCTCCTCGGCCCAGCACCTCGACGCGCCACACCTCGCCGTCCGTGACCACCTCGCCGGGCAGCACGTCACCGGCCGCCGCCGGACCGTGGGCGCGCAGAACCGCAGCGAGGGCGGCCTGCACGGGGGGTCGGTGGGCCGAGAACCCGCGCAGGTGCTCGACGTCCACAGACCCTGAGAGGTGGCCCTGCAACACGTCGACGGCGCTGGCCGCGTCGAGGCCGCCATAGACGGTGCCGTCGGGGACGACCAGCAGGTTGGCGGCGAACCGGTCGCCGCCTATGTGGGTGCACTCCCAGGTCTGTTGCGGCCAGCGGACCGCGAGCGCCTGAGCGACCGGACGCCCCCTGACCGCACAGCAGAGGTCGTGCCTGCCATGCGTGCAGACCAGGAAGAGCGGGTCGGGCGGGTGGCCGCCGACCCTGCCGGCGGGTCCGTGCAGCAGGGCCGAGCCGGCGGCGAGCAGGTCCTCCGACCGCCCCCAGGTGCCCCACTGCTGTCGGCCGTCGAGGTCGAGAACGGTCCAGCGGCGCTGCTCCGGAGGTCGCGGGACGACGGGCCGGCCGGGTCGGCGGATCAGCACGACCCTGCCACCGACGTCCAGGGCGGTCCGATGCAGGCGATCCGCGACCGCGGCGTCGATGCCAGGGCTGTCGAGCGCTGCTGGTGCCCATCCGCCGGGGTGCTCGACGAGGAGCCACCGCACGGCCGGAGCCGCGGTGCCCACCAGCGGGTCGCCCCGACGCCGGGCAGACGTCGAGCACCGGGGAGTCGTCATCCGGGGACGACGACGCCGGAGCGCATCAGGGTCCGGGCGAGGTCCAGCCCGAGCTCCCCCACAGTCGCGGAGCCAGAGGCCAGGAGCTGCTCCACGGCAGCCAGGTCGGCTCGCTCGACGGGAAGCGCTCCGGTTCGGCTGCGCAGGACCGTACGGCCTCCGGCGGCCGGCACGAGGGCGGCCGTCACGTGGGCGCGCAGCTCGACCCGCGACGACTCGGTGAGGGCACGGGCCGCCTCGGCCTGGGCCAACGGCGCCAACGGTGCCGGGCGCTGGGCGGCGCGGGCCGCACCGGCCAGGCCGTTGCGGAGGTCGGCGGCGTCGACCTCCGCAAGCGCCTCGATCAGGGCGGCACGGACGGCTTCGACGTCGTCGGTGGCAGCACCGGCCGCGACCAGGTCCGTGCCCACCGGCAGGGCCGACCTCAGCTCGAGGGACTGGCTGGCGCGGGTCACGGCGGCGCGAACGAGCTCGTCCGCCACGTGGCGTCGGGTCCACGAATGGACGCCGATGGTGAGGTGGATGCTCGTACCCCCCAGGGCCGTGGCCGAGTGGAGGTATCCCCTGGGAAGGTAGAGGCAGTCACCCGGGGCGAAGGTCTCCTCGATGAGGGGGCGGTCGTGGGCAGCCTCCTCGACGGCAGCTCGCCGGTCCGTCCACGGCTCGTCGCGCAGCGGCAGCTCGTGCACGGGTGGGCGGATCCGCCACCTCTTCTCGCCCGCAACCTGCAGGACGAACACGTCGTGCACGTCGTAGTGGTCACTGAAGCCGGTGTTCTCGGGTGGGGTGACGTAGGCGTTCACCTGCACCGGGTGACCGAGCTCGGCCGCGAGGGCCTGGGAGAAGTCGATGATCGGGCGCCAGGTCCGGTGCAGCCCCTGAAGGACCAACGTCGCACCCTCGGAGAAGTGGTGCAGGACCGCGTCGTCGCTGGCCTGGTCACCGATGGCGGCGCCGATCCCTCCGCCGCGGGTGAAGCTGCGGTCCTCGAGCGTGGTCCCCTCACGCGCCATGCGCAGGAACGGTGTTCGTAGCCCACGACCGGAGACGAGCTCGTCGACGGCATCGGCGGAGAAGAGGTCGTCGAAGGACCTCGGCAGGTCGGCCGCTCGGCTGAGCAGGGGTTCGCGCGACCAGTAGCGCTGCGCGAACTCGGCCGGAGCGACGGCCAGCAGTCGTGACAGCACCGGGTGCCCACCGCTGGTGGCGGGCACCCGGTGCGGCGACGTGGTCGTCACCGAGTCACCGACGGAAGGTCGGGATCGCTACGCCTGGGCGTCTGCACCGCCGTCGGCGCCACCGTCGTGCCCGTCGGGGTTCGCGCCGCCATCCGCGGGACCTTCCCCGGCTCCGCCGTCCGCGCCGCCGTCGGCTCCACCGTCCGCGCCACCGTCGTGGCCACCGGCGTCCGCGCCACCATCGGCCGGGCCCTCGCCCGCGCCGCCGTCGGCTCCACCGTCCGCGCCACCGTCGTCGGCGCTGCCCGGCATACCGGCCGCACCACCTTCAGACGGTCCGATGCCGGCCTCGTCGTCGCTTGCTTCGTTCAGGGGGGTTTCGGTCATGGCTGGTTCTCCCTGTCGTCGAGCGACGCCGTGTCACGCCGCTTCCCCATTCCTATGCCACGCAGCCCTGAGCCGCCACTCAGAACCTGGCGTTTGCGCAGGTCAGGGGCCGATCACGCACACCTTTCGCCATACCGGAGAACCGGGCGGTCGGGGGCAGTCCCTGCGAAGATGATCTCGGCGGCCACCCACCAGCACCGCGCCCGTCCGAGGAGGTCCCGTTGACCGAGAGCATCAGCCCGATCCTGCGGGTGGCCGACGCGTTCGCGGCCCTGCCGTGGTACGAGCGGCTCGGGTTCGAGCAGGTGAGCGCGCACCGGTTCGGGCCCGGTATGCCGGTCTACCTGATCGTCCGTCGTGGCGATGTCCACGTCCACCTGTCCGAGCACCTCGGCGACGCCAGGCCGGGCGGGTTGGCCTACCTGTGGGTCGACGACGTCGACGCCGTGGCGGCCGAGTTCGGCACGGTCGTCGAGGACAACCCGTGGGCGCGCGACACCGAGCTGGTCGACCCCGACGGCAACCGGATCCGCGTGGGCACGTCGACTGGCTCGGTGGCCGACGGGTAGCTCCCCACGAAGGTGAGCGCGAACCCCCTGCGGCAGGTATGAAGTTGACAAGGGTTCGTCCCGACTTCGCGCTGGGCGCTCACCACGGTCCTGGCAGCCCTACTGTGCATTCACCGATCCACTGGACCGCAGGGAGCTGTCAATGGCGATGACCCGCGCATTCGGCGTGATCGCGGCACTGGGTGCCGCGGCAGCCCTCACTGTCTCGGCAGCACCGGCGCAGGCTGCGAACTCCTATGTGGCACTGGGCGACTCGTACTCATCCGGGACCGGGACCCGGACGTACATCAACGACGGCACCTCGTGCCAGCGCTCGGTCTACGCCTACCCGTCGCTCATCTCGGCAAGCAAGGGGCTGACCCTGAACTTCCGGGCCTGCTCTGGTGCCAAGGTCGCCGACGTCACCAACACCCAGCTGAGCGCACTGTCTGCCGCCACCACGCAGGTCTCCATCTCGGTCGGTGGCAACGACGCGGGGTTCGCGGACGTCCTCACCGAGTGTGCCAAGCCGGGCTGGATGAGCGACTGCAACGGGGCGATCGACGCCGCGCAGTCCATCATCAACAGCACCCTTCCCGCGAGGCTCTCGACCCTCTATGCCTCGATCAGGGCCAAGGCGCCGAACGCCAAGGTGGTCGTGGTCGGCTACCCCCGGATCTTCCAGGGTGAGGACTGCAACGCCTTCACCTGGTTCTCCCCCGCCGAGGAGTCCCGGCTCAACCAGACCGCCGACCTGCTCAACAGCAAGACGTCGACCCAGGCGAGCGCCAAGGGTTTCAGCTTCGCCAATCCCACCAGCCGCTTCGTGGGCCACGCCGTGTGCGACGACGTCGAATGGCTCAACGGGCTGTCGAACCCGGTCGGTGAGAGCTACCACCCCAACGTCGCCGGTCACCGCGACGGCTACGCCCCGCTCGTGAGCACCCCCCTGACGGGGAGCGCGTTCATGGTCACCGCTGTCAGCCTGCGCAAGGCCGAGCTGTCGGCCGACCGCCTCGCCAGCCAACAGCGTCGCTACGCAGGCGTCGACGCCTCGATCACGCCTGAGCAGTTCCGCGCGCCCGACCTGACGACGGCTGCCGCCAGGGCGGCGGCCAAGCGCGCCGGTGTAGATCTCCACTCGCGCGCCAGCATCGATGCCGCCGACCGGGCCTGGTCCCAGCGCCAGGCCGCAGACCACCTCGCCACCCCCTGATCACACCTTTATCGGGTTGAGGGACTAAGGGCGGCTTCACCCGGAAACCGTTTCCGGGTGAAGCCGCCCTTTATCGGGTCACCCGATAAAGGTGGGACGGGCGCGAGGAGGGGTATGCCGGGTGGTAACCACCCGGCATGAGTCGACGATGACGGCGAGCAGCAGGACGCCGCCGGTGATCATGTAGCGCTCGGGCGAGCCGAGGTTGACCAGGCTCAGGCCGTTCGAGATCGACTGGATCACGAGGATGCCGAGCAGGGCGGAGTAGGCCGAGCCACGCCCGCCGAACAGCGACGTACCACCGATGACAGCGGCCGCGATCGCGTTCAGGTTGACGTCGCCGCCGCCGCTGCTCTGGTTGGCGGCCGCCAGGCGACCGGCTGCGAGGAGGCCACCGAGGGCCGCGAGGGTCGAGCAGAACACGAAGACGGTGACGTAGATGCGCTTGACGTTGATGCCCGCGCGACGGGCGGCCTCGACGTTGCCGCCGATCGCCAGCACCGATCGACCCCACGACGTGCGCCGGATGACGAAGTCGAAGATGACCACGAGCGCGAGGAAGAGCACGAACATGTAGGACACGCCACGGTCCCGGTTGAGCACGTAGACCGGGATGCCCAGGAGCAGCAGGAGCGCCACGGAACGCAGCGCCACCGTGACGACCGGTGTCGTGGACAGACCCGCGGCAGCGCGACGCTGGTTGGAACGCAGGCGCAGGGCCGCGTAGATGAGCACCGCAGCGACGACGATCAGGTAGGCCACCGCATCGGGAAGGAACTTCAGGGCGGAGAACTTCACGATCGCGGAGTCGAAGGGGATGTTGATCGACCCCTCCTTCCCGAGGACCTTGAGCTGCAGGCCCAGGAAGCCGAGGAGTCCAGCCAGGGTGATGACGAAGCTGGGCACGCCGAACCGCGTGTAGAGCACGCCGTAGACCCCGCCGATGACCGCACCCGCAACGAGGGAGGCGATGATCGCGAGGGGCAGCGACCACCCGTGGCCGACGAAGCCAACGGCCAGGATGGCGGCCGACAACCCGCTGATCGAGCCGACCGACAGGTCGATCTCGCCCAGCAGGAGCACCAGCACGATCCCGAGCGCGATGATCCCCGTGGGAACGCTCTGCTGGGTGAGGTTCACGAGGTTGCGGCTGGACAGGAAGGCGTCGTTGCGCAGGGCGAAGACGCCCCAGATGACGATGAGGCCGACGACGACGGGCAGCGACCCGAGGTCACCACTGCGCAGCCGCGACAGGAACGCGCGCAGGAAGCCGCCGATGCCCTGCGACGCGATCAGCCGCTCGTCCTGCAGGTCGGCGGGCAGCGCGGCCGTGGCGTCCAGGGCCTGCGCCTCGGGGGTGGGCGTGGGGGTGCTCATGACTGCTCCTCCGAGGTGGCAGCGGGACCGGTGGCCGCTGGGCCTGTGGTCTCTGCGCCAGTCGTGTCTGCGGGTTCGGGAGTGACCGCGCGGCGGGCGGCCCGCTGGGAGACGGCGTTCGTCGTCGCACCCGTGATCGCGGCGATGATCTCCTGGCTGGTGGTCTGGCTGACGTTGAACGTGCCGTTGTTGCGACCGAGGCGCAGCACGCTCACGCGGTCGGCGACGGCCATCACGTCGGACATGTTGTGGCTGATCAGGATGACCCCGAGTCCGTTCTCCCGCAGGCGTTCCACGAGGTTCAGCACCTCGGCGGTCTGGGCGACGCCGAGAGCCGCGGTCGGCTCGTCGAGCATGACCACCTTGGGCGCCCCGAGCAGCGACCGGGCGATGGCCACGGTCTGGCGCTGGCCACCGGAGAGGCTGGCGACCGGGATGCGCACCGAGGGGATCTTGGCACTGAGCTGGCGCAGCAGCCGCCAGGACTCCTGCTCCATCGTCACCTCGTCGAGGGCACGGCCGCGATAGAGCTCCCGGCCGAGGAAGAGGTTGGCGACGACGTCCAGGTTGTCGCAGAGCGCCAGGTCCTGGAAGACCGTCGCGATGCCGAGGTGTTGGGCCTCCGCCGGGCTGGCGACGCTGGCGGCCTTGCCGTCGAACGTCATCTGGCCCTCGTCGGGGGCGTAGACGCCGGCGATCGTCTTGACGAGCGTCGACTTCCCCGCGCCGTTGTCGCCCACCAGGGCCACGACCTCGCCCGAGTTCACGTCGAAGTCGATGTCCTTGAGTGCCTGGACGGCGCCGAAGTGCTTGGAGATGCCGGTGAGCGCCAGGACGGCTGTCGTCGGCGGTGCGAGGGTCGCGGTCATGTCAGTCCTTCGTGTGGTTCGGTGGAGCCGGAGCGAGTGCGAATGCCGTTGCGTCGGAACGGGTCCGTCGTGTCGGTATGCCGCGTGCACCGGCGGGTGGGAACGGCGCCGAGGCGCTGCTCCCACCCGCTGGTGCGGGTGCGTCAGCTCAAGCCTGCCTTGGCGCAGACCGCCGCGAAAGCACCGGAGCAGAGGTCCGTGATCTTGTAGACGTTGTCCTTGATGATGGTGTCCTTGACCTTGTCCTTGGTGACCGCGATCGGGTCGAGGATGGTCGAGGGGACACCGTCGGTGTCGCCGGTCGATTCGGGCTTCTGCTTGTTCGCCAGCGCGATGGCAGCCTTGGCGGCGGCCTCGGCCTCCGGCGGGACCGGCTTGTAGATGGTCATGGCCTGGTCACCGGCGAGGATCCGCTGGATCGCGGCGAGCTCGGAGTCCTGACCCGTGACGGGCGGGAGCGGGTTCACGCCACCGGCCTTGAGCGCTGCGATCGCGCCACCGCCGGTGCCGTCGTTCGCGGCATACACGCCGACGAGGTTGCCCTTGACGGCCGAGATCTGGCCCTCCATCCAGGCCTGTGCCTTGTCGGGGCTCCAGTCCGGGGTGTCGTACTCGGCCGCGATCTTGAAGCCGCTGCCGTCGAGGACGCTGTGGGCGCCCTTCTTGAAGCTGGCGGCGTTGGGGTCGGTCGGCGCGCCGTTGATCATCACGATGTCACCCGAGGTCTTGCCCCCGGCCTTGATCGTGTCGACCAGGGTCTGGGCCTGGATCTTGCCGACGGTCTCGTTGTCGAAGGAGACGTAGTAGTCCGCGCCGGCGATGAACCGGTCGTAGGCGACGACGGGAACGCCCTGGCCCTTGGCACTGGCGACCACCGCGGCAGCAGCCTTGCCGTCGACCGGGTCGAGGACGAGGACGTTGGCGCCCTGGGTCAGCGCGGCCTCGGCCTGCTGCTGCTGCTTGGCCGGGTCCTGGTCGGCGTTGCTGTAGATGATCTTGCAGTCTGCGCAGCCCTTCTTGACGGCAGCCTCGAACAGCGGGCGGTCGAAGGTCTCGTAGCGCGTGGTCTTGGACTCGGGCAGGAGGAGGGCGATGGTCTGCTTTGCACCGCCACCGGACGATGATGAGCTGGTGCCGGAGCCGGAGTCACCGCTGCCGCCACACGCGGCGAGCGACGCGAGGCCGAGGCCAGCCACTAGCGCGGCCCCGGCGAGACGAATGGAACGGGTGGGCATAGCTGAACTCCCTTGGTCAGGCGCCGACAACCACGTTGGTGCGGGCGTGCACTGAGTTAAGCGCGGCCTGACCGTTGACGTCAAGAGTTGAATTCAAGAAATGGGGTCAAGGGTTGAATTCAAGAAATGGGTACGGCGGTCGCCAAGACCCCTGCGTTGGCCGGCAGCAGAGCCGCTGCGCACACCAGGGCGCCGACCACGTCGGCATCCGTGTCGAGCTCGCTCTCGCGCACCACGACCGAGGCGGCAGCACTCGGGATGGCGCAGCGCTCGAGCGACGCACGCATCGGGCTGATGATGATCGAGCCGACCCTGGACAGCTGCCCCCCGAGCACGATGACCTCAGGGTTGAGCAGGTTGACCAGGCCCGCGACGGCGACCCCGAGGTGCCGACCGGCATCCTCGAGCACACGCTTGCAGCCCGGGTCTCCGTCCAGCGCGCGCGTGATCACGTCACGCAGGCTCAACGGACCGTGCGAGGAGGCCAACGCGTCGAGCAGCCCGCGCGCCCCGATGTAGGTCTCCAGGCATCCCCGGTTGCCACAGCGGCAGACGGGGCCGTTCTCGTCGATCGTGAGGTGCCCAATCTCCCCGGCCGTCCCGGCGGCGCCCCGGAAGAGGTCACCGTCGAGGATCAGGCCGGCTCCGACACCGTACGAGAGCTTGATGTAGACACCGTGCTGAACCCCTTGCAGCACACCGCATCTGAGTTCCCCCAGCGCCGCCAGGTTCGACGTGTTGTCAACCGTCACGGGGGCCTGGATCCGCCCCTGCATCTCGGATGCGACGGCCACACCGCGCCAGCCGGGCAGGATGCTCTCGCTCCCCACCTGACCAGAGACGGAGTCGACGGGTGCCGGGATGCCCACACCGACCGCGCGGACGTCCGCCATCGTCTTGCCGGCCTTCTCGACCAGGTCGAGCAGCAGGCGCGATGCCCGGTCCATCCCCTCGTCGGCTGCGTGGTCGGCGGGTAGCGGCATCCGCTGTCGCCCGATGATGTTCCGCGGCCCGGTGCCGAGCGCGACCCGCACGTCGCGGTCGCCGAAGGCGATGCCGGCGATGAGTACGCTGCCGGTCGCCAGCGACACCAGGACTGCCCGCCGGCCGTTCCTGATGCTCGGCTCGAGCTCGACCGCGCCGGAGGTGTCCAGCTCCTTGACCATGTTGGAGACCGTCGCCGGGCTGAGCCCGGTGAACCCGGCAATCTCCACCTGTGTCATGGCGCCCTGGTCCCGCAGCGCCTCGAGGACACGCAGCCGGTTGGCTTCACGCAGGGACGCCTGCGAGCCGGGAGCCGCCTGGGATGGATTCACGGCCTAAACATAAAGGGTGGGACGGTCAAACGGTAGGGATGACCGCCAGACCGTGCCCGAAGGCGAACAACGGGTCGTCGTACCCGGGGACGTCCTCGCCGTGCCGGCGGACCTGCTCCATGGAGCGCGGCAGGTCGAAGGGCAGGCGGCCCACCGGCGCGACCGTGCCGGTCAGCGCATCGACCAGGGCCTCGTCGCTCGTGCCGTAGCTGCCCACGAGTGCGCTGGTCAGGGGCAGCAGCGGGGTGAGGACGGCGGGTCGGTCCAGCACCACGTCGACGACCAACGGGCAGTGGGCTGCGATCCGGGCCAGGCGCGAGACCAGCCCCGGCGGGAAGTCGAGCGAGCCCTGGTGGAACCACGACTCCAGGAAGAGGTCGGACCTCGGGTCGAACGGCGCCATCAGCCGCACCAGCGCGATGTCGGCATCGTCGGGCCGGTCGACCTGCTCGCCGAGCACGGCGACGGCCTCCGGCGACACGTTCTCGGCATAGACGCGCTGGCCCCGGGACAGCGGCAGCACAGGGGCATGCCGGTCCGTACCGTTCTGGAGGATGGTCACCGACCGTGCCTGCGCGGCATACCCAGCATCGCGGAAGTCCTTGCGCCCCACCGTTTCTGCCGCGGCGTCCTCATCGACGAACGGGTCGTCGAACAGTCCGAGCCGGAACTTCACGGCCAGCAGCCGGCGCACCGACTCGTCGATGCGTGACTCGGCCACCCGACCCTCGGCGACCAGGTCGAGCAGGAGCTCGACGCACTCCTCGCCGCCGAACTGGTCCGACCCGGCCTCGATGATCAGCTCCATCCGGGCCGCCGGGTCGAGGTGCTCGACCCCCCAGGCACGCGCGGGCAGCACCTGGTCACCGACGTGGTTGTCGTTGACGAGCTCCCAGTCGGTGACGACGACTCCGTCATAGCCGAGCGTGCCGCGCAGGAGGCCGGTGACGATCTGCTTGTTGAAGCCGAAGCCGACCTCCTCGATCTTCTCGCCGTGGACCTCGAGCGCGATGGGCATCCCGTAGTAGGGCATGATCGCCGCGGTCCCGGCCGCGATGATCGGCGGGAACGGCTTGAGGTGGTCGGCGAACCGGTCGCCGGGGTAGACCTGCTCGCGTCCGTAGGGGAAGTGCGCGTCCTCGCCGTCCTTCTGCGGACCGCCGCCCGGGAAGTGCTTGCTCGTGCACGCGACGCTGCCAGGTCCGAGCGAATCCTGTTGGAAGCCCTGGAGATAGGCCACGGCCAACTCGGTCACCAGGTCAGGGTCCTGGCCGAAGGTGCCCGACTGGCGAGCCCACCGCGGCTCGGTGGCGAGGTCGAGGGTGGGGTGCAGTGCGGCGCGGATGCCGACGGCGCAGTACTCCTGGCGCGCGATGTCACCGAACTCGCGCACCAGCGCCGCGTCGCGCAGGGCCGCGAGTCCGAGCGACTCGGGCCACTGCGAGAACGCCTTGGCGGCGAAGGAGGCACCGGCGTTTTCGATGAACGCGTGCCGAGGATCCGTGGAGATCGTGACAGGTATGCCGTGCGGCGCCTTCTCGGCGATGGCCTGGAGCGCGTTGTGCCAGCGGGCGGCCATGCGGGCGTCGTCGAGGGCGTGCACGTTGAAGTGGGTGAGGTGCTTGCGCAGCACCACGTCCGAGGTGCCCGACTTGCTGATGGCACCCGCCGCCTCCTTGACCGTGCCGTCCGCGCCCGCCTCGATGACGGTCTGGAACATCAGGCCGACCTTCTCCTCGAGGGAGAGCCGGGGCAGCAGGTCCTCGACCCGCTCCTCCACGGTCAGACGTGGGTCCTCGAACGGATCCATGCGGTCGTTCCCGTTGAGGTCGCGGTACTCGACGCCCTCGGGGCTGGTCTTCCTGACCGGGTGCATGGTGACCTCTCAGTCGTGTTTGTCGTGCCTGTGGGGGTCGTCTCCGGCGCCGTGTGCCCCCGGCCTATCAGGGGATGCCAGGGGGGCCAAGACATTTCCGATCGCACCCAAGACCATGGCCTGGTCGAGGGCGAGGTAGCGGCGAGCGATCGTGCCCGACCGCACGGCGACGGCGTCGAAGAAGCCGCCCTCGCCGTAGGCCTTGAGCTCGTCCTGGATCTTCGCGAGGTTCGTGTAGGCCTGGGCGGGCTCGTGCATCATCGCGAGGAACGACGCGTGGGGGGTCACGACGCCGTCACCGAACGTCGGGTTGGGGTTCTGCGCGTCGCGACAGCCGTCGTAGGCGAGCTTGACGTCGGTGTTCTCCTGGTCGGAGAAGTAGCCGTCGGGCTTGAGGCCGAGCACGTCCACGCCGTACTCGCGGTAGCCGCCGACGGGGTTGCTCGACGGGGAGAAGCCCCAGTAGCCGTAGTCCGCCTCGATGAGCCCGTGCTCCCGCTGGGACCGCACGTGGAGCGGGTGGTTGAGACCCCAGGACCGCGGCGCCCAGCTCGACTCGGGCACGAACATGTCCGGCATGAGCTCCTCGAACATGCTGCCGCCCCAGCCGGGCACGACGTGCATGCCACGGTAGGTGTAGGCGCCCTCGAAGACCTCGACACCCAGGTAGGTGCGGGTCTGCCCGACAGGCTGCATCTCCTGCCAGTTCCAGCCGCAGTCACCGGGGAAGGTGCGCCACATCGCGAAGTACTGCGATGGGGGGATCTGCCCGGTCATGATGCCGAGGTAGCTCGTGATGCGCGTCTCGGACACCGTGGTGTCGTAGTGGTGGTTCTTCGTGTACCAGACGTCCGGGCCGACGCCGATGGTGTTGCCGAGGGCGAAGTTGTCGGTGTCGGGCGGCGTGCCGGGGTAGAAGCCGCCGTAGATGAGCCCGGGCTTCCGTGCGGCGTTGGTGTCGTAGTACATGTCCCAGCGCATCCGCCCGAAGATGCGTCGGGCCAGCGGTGCGGCGCCCTTGTCGGCTGACATGACGACCTTGAGGGCGGCACCCAGCCAGCCGTTGTCGACCGAGGAGCAGAACGGGTAGACAGTGTTCCCGTTGGTCGGCCACGTGGTGATGACGTCGCCTGATGCCTCGTCGTACCAGTTGTAGAACTGGCCGCTCGGGGTGTGGTGCTTCAGGCGCAGCACCGTGGTCAGGGTCTGGATGAGGCGCTTGGTGCACTCGGCCTTGGAGATGATGCCGAGCTCGCGCGCGACCACGGCGGACCAGAGGTAGCCACCGATGTTGGTCGGCGACGTGTAACCCGAGCGGTCCTTCGCACCGAGCGACTCCGGGATGTTGTCCGCTGGCAGTCCGGTCTTCTCGTCGGTCATCGCCACGAGGCTGTGCCACGTGTCGGCCGCCCACGTCCGGACGCGAACGGGGTCCGCGGCAAGCGAGGTGCGGGACGGGATGTATGCCGGCGCCGCGGGTGCCGCCGCGGCGCTCGCGGAGGCGCGCGTGGCCGTGAGACCTGCGGCTGCGACGGCGGTGGCTCCGACGAGCAGCTGTCGCCGTGAGGGCCTGGGCAGGATGAGGGAGGAGGTGCTGGCCATGGGTGAGGCTCCAATCAGTGGTTGGTTCCTAGTGTTGCCAGGTGCCGTCGAGTGCTGCTGGTGCAGGTGGGCGGCCCACCGGTGACGGCGGTTACTTGATTCCGGTGGTGGCGATTCCTTCGATCACGCGTCGCTGGAAGACCAGGAAGACTGCCAGCACCGGGACGACGACGACGGTGGCTCCGGCCAGGAGCAGGCCGTACTGCGTGGAGTTCTGACCGGTGGAGTAGAGCGCGAGCGCCACCGGCAGCGTGTAGGTCTTCTCCTGCTGGGCGACGACCAGCGGCCAGAGGAAGTTGTTCCAGCTGCCGAGGAAGGTCAGGATGCCCAGGGTTGCCAAGGCCGGTCCGGCCAGCGGGAGGAAGATCTGCCGGAAGATCCGCAGCTCGCCCGCGCCGTCCACCCGGCCTGCGTCGAGCAGGTCGCGGGGGAGGCCGAGGAAGAACTGCCGCATGAGGAAGACACCGAACGGCGTCGCCAGGAACGGCAGGATCAGGCCGGGCAGGGTGTCGATGAGCCCGAGGTTGGCCACGAGGACGAACAGCGGGACGAACATCGCCACGCCCGGGATCATCAGGGTGCCCATCACCACCATGAACAGGATCTTCTTGCCCTTGAAGTCGAGCATCGCCAAGGCGTAGCCGAGCATCGAGCAGAACAGCAGGTTGCCCGCCGTGACGCAGGCCGCCACGACCGTGGAGTTGAAGAAGTACTGCTTGAAGTTCAGCCGGGAGAAGAGCTGCGTGTAGTTGTCCAGGGTGGCCGTCTGCGGCCACCAGGTCGGCGGGCTCTGGAGCAGCTCACCCTGGGTCTTGAAGCTGCCCAGGATCATCCACACGAAGGGTGCGATGACCATCACCATGAGCACGGACAGGAGTGCGTAGAGCGCGTACCGGCCGCGCGAGCTCATTCCAGTCATGACGACCTCACGTGTTGTCACGCAGCAGGCGGAACTGGACGGCAGCCACGATCGCGATGACGACGAAGATGATGTAGCTCATCGCGGCGGCATAGCCGTAGTTGCCGAAGCCGAACTGCTTGTAGGTGTACATGGACATCGAGATGGTGCTGTTGAGCGGGCCACCGTTGGTCATGACGAACGGCTCCTCGAAGAACTGGAGGTAGCCGATCGAGGTGGCCACGGACACGAAGAGCAGGGTGGGCCGCAGCATCGGGAGGGTGATGTGGCGGAACCGCTGCCACGCACTAGCTCCGTCGATCGAGGCTGCCTCGTGGAGCACCCACGGCACGCCCTGCAGACCGGCCAGGAAGATGATCATCGCGGTGCCGAAGTTGCGCCACGCCGCCATCAGGATCAGGCCGGGCATCGACCAGTGCGGGTCGCCGAGCCAGTTCGGGCCGGTGATGCCGACCCAGCCCAGCGCGGTGTTGATGAGCCCGAAGTCCTCCTGCAGGAGGAACCGCCAGACCACGGCCACAGCGACGATCGAGGTGATCACCGGCAGGTAGAAGCCCAGGCGGAACGCCGACCGGAACCGGGTGATCCCTCGGTCGAGCGCGACTGCCGCCGCGAGCGCGATGCCCAGGGTCAGAGGCATCCCGATGACGACGAAGTAGGCCGTGTTGAGGACCGACTTGCGGAAGACGGGGTCGGAGAACGCCTTCGCGAAGTTGTCGAAGCCCACGACGTTGACCGAGAACGGGCTGCGCAGGTCGCGTGACTTGGTGTCGGTGAAGCTCATGAAGAGCGACTGGATGACAGGCCACGCGGTGAAGACGAGGAAGAGCAGGCAGAACGGCAGTGCCAGTATCCACGCTGCCGGCCCCTCACGCAGAGCTCGCCTCGCGGCGCCACCCCCGCGGGGGGRCGGGCGACTCGCGCCCTGCCGATCGAGTCAGCCTGCTGCTGCACGGTCTTGAGGGCTGCAGCGGGGTCGGCGCCCTTCTTGGTGACCTTCTCCATCTCGGTGTCGAAGCTGGCGACGACCTGCTCCCACGTGGGGAAGCTCGGCGGAGCCTGGGCCGTCTCGAGCTGCTTGCCGAACACGGCGAGCTTGGAGTCAGCGGTGAGGGCCGGGTCCTGCCAAGCGGACTTGACCGCGGGGAGGTCGGTCGAGGACTGGTACCACTTGACCTGGGTCTTGGGGTCGCTCAGCCACTGGATGAACTTCCAGGCAGTGTCGCGCTGCTTGGACTTCTTGAAGACCACGAGGTCCGAGCCACCGACGAAGGACGACGACTTGGTCTTGGCCGGGATCGGCATGACGTCGTACTTGTCCTTGAAGCCGGCGCCGCCGACCTTCTCGACCGCGGACATCATCCACGGACCCGAGATGAACATCGGCACCTTGCCGCTGGCGAAGTCGGGCTCGGTCGTCGGGGTGGCCGGAGCAGCCTTGTCCGAGATCCCGTCGGTGAAGTAGCTCTGGTAGTACTTCACGGCCTCGAGCACCTCGGGGCTGTCGAAGTTGTAGGCCTTGCCGCCGTCCTTGGTGAGGTCGGCGTCGTTGGACCAGCCGAACGGCATGATCGACTGCCAGGAGCCGACACCGCCGGCCTGGAAGCCCATGCCGTACTTTGCACCGGCCTTGGTCTGCATCGCCTTGGCCATCGACTTCAGGCCCTCCCAGTCCGTGGGGGCGGTGTCGAAGCCGGCCTTCTTGGCGAGGTCCTTGCGGTAGTAGACGAGACGGGTCTCGACGTACCACGGGACGCCGAAGGACGTGCCTCCGACCTCGGTCGTCTTCTGGGCGCCGTCGAAGAACACGGACTTGTCGATCGACGGAGGAGTGGGGTCGAGCGCGTCGTTGCCGGCGAACTCACCCATCCAGGTGGTGCCGACCATCGCCGCGTCCGGGGTGGTGCCGGCCGTGATCGCGGTCGTGAACTTCTGGTACGCCGCGTCCCACGGGATCGCGGTGACGTTCACCTTGGCGCCGGGGTTGGCGGTTTCGAACTCCTTGGCGAGGGCGGGGAGCTTCTCACCCTCTGCACCCATCGCCCAGACGGTGATGGTGCCGGTGGCCTTGCCTGAGCTGACGTCCTTGCCTGTCTCTTTTGCGGTCGAGCCTGCGTCACCACGGCCGCAGGCCGTCAGGGTGAGCGCTGCGGCGGCAATCGTCGCGACCGCCATGGCGGAGGTGCGTCTCATCGGTTTTCTCTCTTTCATCGGGGGAAAGGACTAACGGCAGTTGTGCTTCTGGAGGCATGGGGTATGCCCAGCCGGCTGGGTCAGCCGGGAGCGGCTCGGGGCTTGCAGCCGCAGGAGGATCGGATGACCACGCTGGTCGGGATGACCCGAGGGGCGTCCCCGACGGGCGCACCGGTGATGCGCTGGTGGAGCCGGTCGGCGGCCAGGGCGCCGAGCTCACGGACGGGCTGGCGCACGGTGGTCAGGCCGGGCTGGACGTAGCGAGCCGTCATGACGTCGTCCCAGCCGACGATCGCGAAGTCGTCAGGGACGACCTTGCCGCCTTCGCGCAGTCGCTTCATCACGGCCAGGGCGAGCTCGTCGTTCGCGCAGACGAGCGCGTCAGCCGAGAGGTCTCCTGACAGGAGCCGATCGGCGAGGGCGGTGCCGTCGACCTCGCGCAGCGCGATGCGCACCGGCTCTGCCGCGACGAGGCCAGCCGACTCGTGGGCGGCCACGAAGCCGGCATAGCGGTCCCGGACGTCCGGACCTGAGGCGGGGTCACCGATGAAGCGGATCCTGGTGCGACCGTGGGCCAGCACGTGGCTGGTGATCTCGGCGGCGCTCCCGGTGTTCTCCGAGGTGACGCTGTCGATGTCCGGGCGGGCGTCTCCGGCGATGAGGACGACGGGCTTGGAGCCGTGCAGCGCGGTCACGGTGTCCTCGGGAATGGCCGCCGAGCCCAGCATGGCCAGGCCGTCGACGCGGGTTGCCAGCCTGCGGACAGCGCGGACGAGGTCGTCCTTGCCCTCGGCCAGCATGAGCACGACGCTCTGGCCGAGCTCGGCCGCGCGGGACTCGAAGCCCATGAGGAGCTCGGAGTAGTACGGGCCGGAGAGTTCGGGGAGCACCAGGCCGTGGGCTTCGTGGTGTCGCACTGCGAGGCTGCGGGCGGCTGCGAGGGGCACGTACTTGAGCTCGTCGGCCGCCTCGAGGACCCGCTGACGGGTCTTCTCGGACACGGCGGTGGACCCCTGGAGGACCCGGGAGACCGAGGCGATGGAGACACCGGCACGCTCGGCGACGGAGTAGATCGTCGTCCCGCTGGTCGGTGTCGAACCGGTCGCCACAGGTCTGCCTCTCATCGTTGAAAGCGCTTACATCTGTTCTCGACCATGCCAGCACGTGGCGATTAGCGCAAGAGGAGAGGCTCGCGAGGCTTGTCCTCACAGGCCCGAATTGACCGGATCCAGCCCTCGCAGACGGGTTCCCGCTCAGCTCGCGAGCAGCACGTCCGCGAGGGTGGCGTCGACGACCAGGCCCTGGACCAGACCGCCGTCGAGAGCGGCTCTGACCGCCTTCGCCTTGGAGGCGCCGGCGACCACGGCGATCACCTCGGGCACCCCGGCGAGGTCGTCGGGATCCACGGTGATCAAACGCGCAGCGACCTTGGGCCGCAATGCTTTTCCGTTCTTGTCGAAGAAGATCCCGGCCAGCTCGCCGATGACTCCCCGGCTGGCGAGGTCCCGCTGCTCCGCCTCGTCGAGGAGGTCGTGGATGGTCGACTGTCCGCGCTCCCAGGCTCCGATGCCGACGACTGCCTTGGTCACGAGCGACGCCCTCGCCAGGCCGTCCAGCACCGCGGGTTGGCGACGCAGCGCATCGGCGCTGGATTTGGTGTCGAGAACAAACGGGGCATAGAAGACATGTGCCTTGCCACCGGACAACCGCGCGGCCCGCCGGACGATGTCCACGGCACTGCTGTCGAAGTCGGGCAGGGCGATCGCCCCGGTCAGCTGGACCACCTCCACCCGCGGGAGGCTCGTCAGCGCGGCGACCACGGCATGCACGTTGCGCGACCACGGCAGCCCGAGGACGTCGCCGTCCACCAGGACCTCCGAGAGCAGGTCTGCGGCGGCGCGGCCCAGCAGGTGTCGGACCGCGCCGGTGTCGGCGTCGGCCGTGTCCACCACGACGGCGTGAGCCAGGCCGAAGCGCTCCTGGAGCCGCGCCGAGGCGTCGACGTCGAGGGACCCCTGCCGGACGATCTCGATGCGGACGAGCCCCCTCTCCCGTGCCGCCTCCAGCATGCGGGCGACCTTGAACCGGCTGATGCCGAGCTCGTCGGCGATCTCGACCTTCGACTGGTTCTGCAGGTAGTGGCGGCGGGCGACGGCAGCGAGCATCACCAGCTCGGCGGGGCCGTCGTCGATCACGTGCACATCCTTGCCGTTGACAGGTTGGCGTCGCGAGGATTTACTCGTCTTACTCGTTTGGGCATCATGGCGCTCATATGAGCAGTAGTCAAACTGACGCCGTCAATGGCGACGGAGGAGGACGCGTGCGAAGTCGAAACTCCAGGGCCACGCTGGTCGCGGGGGCGACCGGCCTGGCGCTCAGCCTGTCGGCCTGTGCCGGGTGGGGCGGAGGCGGCGTGGGAGGCGGTGGCGCGAACAGCATCAACGTCCTCATGGTCAACAACCCCCAGATGGTCGACCTCCAGAAGCTCACGGCCGACAACTTCACCAAGGAGACCGGCATCCGGGTCAACTTCACCGTGCTGCCCGAGAACGACGTCAGGGACAAGATCAGCCAGGAGTTCTCCAGCCAGGCCGGCCAGTACGACGTGGCGTCGTTGAGCAACTTCGAGATCCCGATCTACGCCAAGGCGAAGTGGATCGCGCCGCTCGACTCCTACCTCGCGTCGGACACCGAGTTCGACCAGGCAGACATCCTCAAGTCGATGACCACCTCGCTGTCGAGCGAGGGCAAGGTCTACGGCGAGCCGTTCTACGGCGAGTCCTCCTTCCTCATGTACCGCAAGGACGTCCTCGCGGCGAAGGGCATCACGATGCCGGCCAAACCCACGTGGCAGGAGGTCGCAGACATCGCGGCCAAGGTCGACGGCGCGGAGCCGGGCATGCGGGGGATCTGCCTGCGCGGCCAGCCCGGCTGGGGTCAGCTCTTCGCCCCCCTGACCACCGTGGTCAACACGTTCGGGGGGGCTTGGTTCACCAAGGACTGGACCCCCGGTGTCGACTCCCCCGAGTTCAAGGAGGCAGTCAGCTTCTACGTCGACCTCGTGCGGGCCCACGGTGAGAAGGGCGCACCGCAAGCGGGCTTCACCGAGTGCCTCAACAACCTCGTTCAGGGCAACGTGGCCATGTGGTACGACGCCACGTCTGCCGCTGGATCCCTCGAGGCGGACGACTCCCCCACCAAGGGCAAGTTCGGCTACGCCCCGGCTCCCGTGGTGAAGACCGACTCCTCCGGGTGGCTCTACGCCTGGTCCTGGTCCATCCAGCAGGCCAGCACCAAGAAGGACAACGCCTGGAAGTTCATCTCCTGGGCCAGCGGGAAGAAGTACGAGAACCTCGTGGGCAGCAAGATCGGCTGGACCAGCGTCCCCGCGGGCAAGCGTGCCTCGACCTACGAGAACCCCGAGTACCTCAAGGTCGCCTCGGCCTTCGCCGACCCGACCAGGGCGGCCATCGAGGCCGCCGATCCGGTGAACCCCGGCGTGCAACCCCGGCCCGCCATCGGGATCCAGTTCGTCGACATTCCCGAGTTCCCCGATCTCGGGACCCAGGTCAGTCAGGACGTCAGCTCGGCGATCGCCGGCAAGACGTCGGTCGACGACGCGTTGAAGCGGGGCCAGCAGCTCGCCGAGGACGTCGCCGAGCGCTACCAGGCAAGGGGGCAGTGATGTCGTCCACGACCGCCAGCAGAAGCACGACGGCTGCCGAGCCATCGGTTCCGAGCAAGGCACTCCAGCGCTCCGGCGACTGGGCACGGCGGGCGCCGCTGCTGCCTGCGCTCATCTTCACGATCCTGATGACGCAGCTTCCGTTCGTCGCCACGATCGTCATCTCGTTCATGAACTGGAACGCCTACTACCCGGACGAGCGCGGCTTCGCCGGCGTCGACAACTTCGCCCGGGTCTTCACCGACACCAACACCCGCAAGGCCGTCTGGGTCACGATCCTGCTGACCGTCTCGGTCGTCCTGATCTGCCTGGTGCTGGGCTTGGGCATCGCGCTGCTGCTCGACCGCAAGTTCCGCGGGCAGGGCGTGGTGCGCACGATGATGATCACGCCGTTCCTCATCGTTCCCGTGGCTGCGGCCCTGCTGTGGAAGCACGCGCTCTACAACCCTGAGTACGGCCTCTTCAACGGACTGCTCAAGACTCTCTTCGGCGACAACGCGCCGCAGCCCGACTGGATCACCAACAACCCACTGGCCGCCATCATCGCCGCGCTGGTCTGGCAGTGGACGCCGTTCATGATGCTGATCCTGCTGGCAGGGCTGCAGAGCCGACCCCTGGACGTCGTCGAGGCCGCACGGATCGACGGGGCCAGCAGCTGGCAGATCTTCACCACCATGACGCTCCCGCACCTGCGCCAGTACATCGAGCTGTCGGGTCTGCTCGGAGCGATCTACGTCGTGCAGAACTTCGACCACGTCTTCACGATCACGTCCGGCGGTCTCGGCACGGCCAACCTGCCGTACTTCATCTACCAGACCTTCTACACGGCGCAGGACTACGGCCGGGCGTCGGCTGCCGGCGTCGTCGTGGTCATCGGCACGATCATCATCGCGACCGCAGCGTTGCGGACCGCGTTCAGCTTGTTCCGGGAGGACTCATGACCATCACGACGCAGGAGATCAACCACGCGAAGCCTCCACGCAGCGGCGTGCTCCTCTCCGCCGCTGCGTGGATCGTGGGCATCCTCTTCGCCCTCCCCGTGCTGTGGATGGTCCTGACCTCCCTGCACAACGAGAACGACGCGGCCAAGAACCCGCCAGACTTCTTCGCGCCCCTCTCGCTCGACGGGTACCGGTCCTTCTTCGACGCCGGACCCTGGCCGCCACTGCTCAACTCGCTGACCGCCAGCGTCCTGTCGACCATCCTCGTCCTGCTGCTGGCCTTCCCCGCCGCCTACGCCCTGTCGATCCGGCCCGTGAAGAAGTGGACAGACGTCCTGTTCTTCTTCCTCTCGACCAAGATGCTGCCGATCGTGGCCGGCATCCTGCCGCTCTACCTGTTCGCGCAGAAGGTCGGCCTGCTCGACAACATCTGGTGGCTGATCCTGCTGTACACCTCGATGAACCTCCCGATCGCTGTCTGGATGCTCCGCTCGTTCCTGGCGGAGGTGCCGGTCGAGATGCTCGAGGCCGCCTCGGTCGACGGCGCGAGCCTGACCAGGACCCTCAGGGACATCGTCGCGCCCGTCGTGATGCCGGGCATCGCCTCGGCAGCGCTGATCTGCTTCATCTTCAGCTGGAACGAGCTGCTCCTGGCCCGGGTGCTGACCAGCACGGTGGCGGGAACTGCTCCTGTGTTCTTGACTGGGTTCGTGACCAGTCAGGGACTGTTCCTCGCCAAGGTGTGCGCCGCGTCCTTCGTGGTGTCGCTGCCAGTCCTCGCCGCCGGGTTCGCGGCCCAGGACAAGCTGGTGCAGGGCCTGTCGATGGGCGCGGTGAAGTGACGGAGACGTCTCCGGCCACCCCCTCCCCGATCGCCTTGTCCCAGAACACCCTCGGTGAGCTGGGCCAGGAGGTGCGCCGGCCGGCATACGACCGCTCGAAGGTCACCGCGAGCATCGTGCACTTCGGCGTGGGCGGCTTCCACCGCGCGCACGAGGCGATGTACCTCGACGCCCTGATGAACGAGGGCCTGGCCCTGGAGTGGGGGCTGTGCGGCGTCGGGGCGCTGCCGCACGACCGCAGGATCATCGACACCCTGCGGGCCCAGGACGGGCTCTACACGCTCGTCGTCAAGCACCCTGACGGCCACCGCGAACCGCGGGTGATCGGTTCGGTGATCGAGGTGATGTTCGCGCCCGACAATCCCAAGGCCGTCGTCGACCGGCTCGCCGACGACCAGACGCGGATCGTCTCGTTGACCATCACCGAGGGCGGCTACCTCGTCAACCAGACGACCGGTGAGTTCGACGCGTCGGACCCGTCGATCCGGGCCGACCTCGCGGCTGACTTCGCCGGAGGCGGCTCTCCCGCAACGGTTTTCGGGTTCGTCACGGCGGGGCTGGACCGTCGGCGCACCGAGGGACGTGCGCCGTTTACCGTGATGAGCTGCGACAACCTGCCGGACAACGGCGACGTCGCGAAGCGGATGATCTGCGCCTTCGCGCGGCTCAAGGATCCCGGGCTCGCGGACTGGATGGAGGCCGAGGTGGCCTTCCCCAACTGCATGGTCGACCGGATCACACCGGTGACGACCGCGCACGACACCGAGCGGCTGGCCGAGGACTTCGGCGTCGCCGACGGCTGGCCCGTGGTGTGCGAGCCGTTCACCCAGTGGGTGCTGGAGGACCGCTTCGGGCAGGGGCGTCCGCCGTTCGAGCGGGCCGGCGTCCAGATGGTCGACGACGTGGTGCCCTACGAGCTGATGAAGCTCCGGCTGCTCAACGCCAGTCACCAGGCGCTGTGCTACCTCGGCTTCCTGGCGGGCTACCGGTACGCGCACGAGGTCTGCCAGGACCCGCTCTTCGCGTCGTTCCTGTTGTCCTACATGGAGCGCGAAGGGACCCCGACCCTGCCGGAGGTGCCGGGCGTCGACCTCGACGCCTACCGCCACCAGCTCGTCGAACGGTTCGCGAACCCCGAGGTGCGCGACACCCTCGCCCGGTTGTGCGCCGAGTCCAGCGACCGCATCCCCAAGTGGCTGGTCCCCGTGATCAACGCCAACCTGCGCAGTGGCGGCGAGATCGAGCTGTCCGCGCTGGTGGTGGCCTCGTGGGCCCGCTACGCCGAGGGCGTGGACGAGCGGGGCAAGCCCATCGAGGTGGTCGACCGGCTCAAGGACCGGGTGATGGCCGCGGCGGCCAGGCGCCAGGACGACCCGCTCGCCTTCCTTCGCGACCGCGACCTGTTCGGGGACCTGGCCGACGACGAGCGCTTCGCCGCGGCATACCTCCACGCCCTGGACCGGTTGCACACGCTGGGGGCACGGGCGACGCTGGAAGCCTGGAGCGCCACGGCAGGCGCCGGAGAAGGGTGACCCGATGCGCGTCGCAGTGCTGAACCGGCCCGGCGACGTCGAGGTGGTCGAGCGGCCCACACCCACCCCTGCCGCCGACGAGGTCCTGGTCCGTGTGCACGCCGTCGGAGTCTGCGGCTCGGACACGCACTACTTCGACCACGGGCGGATCGGACGCTTCGTCGTGGAGTCGCCGCTGGTCCTCGGCCACGAGGCGTCGGGAGTCGTCGAGGCGGTGGGCGACGACGTGGACCGCGCCCGCGTGGGCCAGCGCGTGTCGATCGAGCCGGGGGTCCCGTGCCGCGCGTGCGAGCAGTGCCTGGGCGGGCGCTACAACCTGTGTCCCGACATGCGGTTCCACGCCACACCCCCGGTCGACGGGTCGCTGGCCGAGCTCGTGACGATCCACCACGCCTTTGCCCATCCGGTTCCCGACTCCGTGAGCGACGAGGCCGCGGCGCTGCTCGAGCCCCTCTCGGTCGGGGTCTGGGCCTGCCGCAAGGGTGGGGTGGGCGCCGGGTCGCGGGTGCTGGTCACGGGCGCCGGACCGATCGGCCTGGTGTGCGTCCAGGTGGCCCGGGCGTGCGGCGCGAGCGAGATCGTCGTCGCCGACCTCCACGAACAACGGCTCGCCGTGGCGACCGAGCTCGGCGCGACGCGCACCATCGCCTCCGGTGACCAGACCATCACCGCCGGGTATGCCGGTCGGCGGGCTCCCGACGTGCTCCTCGAGTGCTCGGGGCACCCCGGCGCCACCGGGGACGGCATCCGCGCGCTTGCTCCGGCCGGTCGGGCGGTGCTGGTCGGGATGGGTGGCGACGAGCTTCCCCTGCCCCTGTCCGTCGTCCAGGAACGAGAGCTCGTCGTCACGGGCACGTTCCGCTATGCCGGCACCTGGCCCACCGCCATCGCCCTGGCGGCCTCGGGCCAGGTCGACCTGGAGCGGCTCGTGACCGGCAGGTTCACGTTGGCCGAGACGGCGGCTGCCCTGACCGCGGCGCGGGACAGCCCGGGTGCGATCAAGTCCGTCATCACCCCTCAGCGCTGACCCCACGCCCTTCACGCCTCGACCTTCAACCCCTCGACCCTGGTCAGCCGAGCGGACGCCGCACCATCGACCCGGAGGAATCCATGACCGACGCCCCACGCACCCTCGTCGCAGGGGTCGACTCGTCCACGCAGTCGACCAAGGTCGTGGTCTGTGACGCCGCGACCGGCGAGATCGTGCGGACCGGCAGGGCACCGCACCCCGACGGCACGGAGGTGCACCCCGACCGGTGGTGGGAGGCCTTCGGGGCGGCGACGACCGACAACCTCCTCGAGGGCGTGTCCGCGATCTCGGTCGGAGGCCAGCAGCACGGCATGTGCGCGTTGGACGAGTCCGGCGAGGTGGTCCGGGACGCACTGCTGTGGAACGACACCCGCTCCGCGCAGGCCTCGCGCGACCTCGTGGAGGAGCTGGGGTCGGCGACCTGGGTGGAGCGCACCGGTTCGGTGCCGGTGCCGAGCTTCACCGTCACGAAGGTGCGGTGGCTGGCCGAGCACGAGCCACAGAATGCCGCGCGCGTCGCCCAGGTCGTCCTGCCCCACGACTGGCTGACCGGCCAGATCCTCAAGCAGGGGAACGCTTTCGACTCTCACGTGACCGATCGCGGCGACGCCTCCGGCACGGGTTACTTCTCGGCGGCGGAGGGGAGCTATCTGCCCGACCTCCAGCTCCTCGCCTTCGGCCGCGAGTTCGGCACCCCGCGCGTGCTCGGGCCGTCCGAGGCAGCGGGCACCACCGATGCCGGGGTGGTCGTCGGGCCGGGGACCGGGGACAACGCCGGCGCGGCCCTGGGTCTCGGGCTGCGGCCCGGAGACGTGGTCGTGTCGCTGGGGACGAGTGGCGCCGTGTTCGCGGACTGCCCCACCCCGGTCAAGGACCTGCGTGGTGACGTGGCCGGGTTCGCCAGTGCCTCGGGCGGGCACCTGCCCCTGATGTGCACGCTCAACGCCGCCCGGGTGCTGACCGCGGCAGCCCAGCTGCTGGGCACCGACCTGCCCGGCCTGGACCGGTTGGCCCTGCGCGCCGAGCCCGGCGCCGGCGGCCTGACCCTGCTGCCCTACCTCGACGGAGAGCGGACGCCTAACCTGCCCGAGGCCACCGGCACCCTCGGCGGGATGACCCGCGCCAACACGACACCGGAGAACCTCGCCCGCGCCGCGGTCGAGGGGATGCTCGCCAACCTCGTCGCCGGGGTGGACGACCTGCGCGACCTCGGCATCCCGGTCCAGCGGGTGCTGCTCATCGGTGGTGCGTCCGCCTCGGCAGCCGTGCGCGCGGTGGCTCCGAGCCTGTTCGGCGTGCCCGTGGCCATCCCCGCGCCGGGTGAGTACGTCGGGCTGGGAGCCGCCCGGCAGGCCGCGTGGGTCCTCAGTGCGGCCGACGAGCCGCCGTCGTGGGACGTCCGGATCGAGGCGACCCTCGACCCACCGGAAGACGAGCGCGGCGCAACAGTGCTGACGCGCTACGCCGAACTGCTCGGGACGGTCCACCCCTGATCGGCAGGGGGACTCGTCGACGACGCCGCAGCGCCTTCCGGCACGCGCCACCGCCTGACCCGGGCAGGATGGCTCGCATGAGCTATCCACCGCCCCTCTACGACGGCACCACCGGCGAGGTCAGCGCGACCATCCGCCTCAGCGACGCGGCGCCAGATGTCATCTACCCCAACGGAAACCGGGTCCACTACCTGTCGACCGGCGACTCGACGGGCCGGCTCTTCGGCCTGTACCGCTGGGAGTTCGCTGGCCCGCCCAGCGGTCCGGACTCGCACTTCCACAAGACCATCGCCGAGTCGTTCTACATCCTGTCCGGCGAGGTGAGCATCTTCGACGGGAACCGCTGGAACGTCACCCGCGCGGGTGACTACGCCCATGTCCCGCCGGGCGGCCTGCACGGCTTCCGGAACGAGTCGGGCGCCGCCTCGATGCTGCTGCACTTTGCTCCTGGCGCACCCCGGGAGGCCTACTTCGAGGGACTGGCCCGCGTCGCCGCCGGCGAGACGATGACCGAGCAGGAGCGTGACGAGTTCATGCGCTACCACGACAACTACTGGGTGGACTGACGACTAGGGCCCGGACTGGGCCGCCGCGATCTGGAGGCGGACCGCGAGCCGCACGGTCGCGTCCTCGAGGTCGAGACCGGCGAGGTCGGCAATGCGGGCCATCCGGTAGCGCATCGTGTTGGGGTGCACGTGGATCGACCGGGCAGCGCGGGTGGGCGCCCCCGGGTGGTCCAGCCAGGCGGCGAGGGTGAGCAGGTAGTCGCTGTGGTGCTCCGCGTCGTGGCCCAGCAGCACCTCGAGGGGCCCGAGCGGGTCGCCGACCAGCGTGCTGGCCGCCCGCGCGACCGTGACCTCGGCCCACACCTCCTCGTGCGACACGACGGGGGGTCCCTGTCCCGCCGAACTTCCCTGTCCCGCCGAACTTCCCTGTCCCGCCGAACTTCCCTGTCCCACCGAACCGCCCTGTCCCACCACGCGATCCGTCTCCTGCGCCTCGCCTCGCGAGCGCTCCAGCTCCCCCGGCGTGTATGCCGTACGGCCGGCTCGCGCGGTCAGTGCCACCGCCTCGTCACGCGCTTGGCCGACCACCGAGCTGAGCCAGCCCCACGTGCCCGGTGAGTCGTCCTCGGAGTCGCGCACCACGGCATACCCGCGGCCGTCGAGGTCGGCGAGCAGCGGCTGGTTCCACGCGTGCCGACGGCACACTGACTCCCAGAGGTCGAGCAGGCGGACGGGGTCACCCTCCCCGCCGAGCGCGACGACGCGCCACGGACCTGGGGGCAGCCAGTCCTCCGCACCCGCGACGTTGCCGGACAGGACACCGCGCAGGCGGTCGGCCGCGACGCGGCGTGAGAGGTCGGCCTGGGCGCGCAACCGCAGCAGGTGAAGGGCAACCACGGACGAGGTCTGGACCAGCTCGGTGACGAGGGCCGCGGGCGGGCGCTCCTCCACCACGGCCCAGATGGAGCCCAACCACTCACCGCCGGCGCGCACGGGGATGACCAGCCGGGGTTTGGTGCCTCCCGAGGCCGGGACGTAGACGGGCTCCGCCGACCGGGCGAGCCGTCGGAACACGCCTTGCGCGCGCAGGGTCGCGAGCACCTCGTCGGGCACGCGCCGACCCACGATCGTCGACACGCGGGCGGGGTCGGCGAGGTCCTGGCGTGAGGAGTAGGCGAGCACCCTCGACTGGGCGTCCTCGATCGTGACGGGGGCGTCGACCAGGGCGGCCGCCGCGTCGGCGAGCGCGAACAGGTCGTCCTGCACCGGTGCGTCGTCGCGCCGCCCCGGTCCGACCGCCGCCCTGTCGATGACGCCACGCAGCAACCAGACGAGGTGGGCCCAGGACGCCTGTTCCGCGAGCTCCACCAGGGCGATCCCACTGCGCCGGGCGCGGTCGCGAACCGTGCGCCGCCGGGCTATGCTCCGCCGGAGCACCACCCCTCCGGCGCCGGCCGACGCGGCGCGTTGCACGAGGTCGGAAGCGGCCTCCGCCGACTCCACCCCCACCCCCAGGACCAGGTCGCCCGGCTGGCCCACGATGCCCTGAGCCGGTTCGGCGATGGTGAGGTCGTCGACCTCGGCGCCGTCACGCTCGACGCCCAGGGCAAGGAGGCCGCCGAGGGCGGCCACGAGGTCGGTGACGGCAAGCACCCACCCAGCATCGCGCGGGTTGTGTCCTCAACACAAGCGAATGGATCTGATTCGTGCTGTTGGGACAAGGCGGCATACCCGTCGTCCTGTCACTCTCGATGCATGGCTCCCATCACCGCAGCAGGTCTTCCCGTTCCCCAGCGCGTCGCCGTCGTCGGCGCCGGCATGGTCGGTCTGTCCACCGCCTGGTTCCTCCAGGAGCACGGTGTCGAGGTGACCGTCCTCGACCGCGAGGGTGTCGCCGCGGGTTCGTCGTGGGGCAACGCCGGGTGGCTCACGCCGGGCATCGCGACGCCGCTTCCGGAGCCGGCCGTGCTCAAGTACGGCCTGCGCGCCGTCCTGTCGCCGTCCTCGCCGGTCTACGTGCCGCCGAGCGCCGACCCCAAGTTCCTCAAGTTCGTCACCGGGTTCACCAAGAACTCGACGATGAAGGCCTGGAAGAAGGCCATGGGCTCGCTCGTGCCGGTCAACGACCTGTCGCTCGAGAGCTTCGACCTGCTGCGCGACGGTGGTGTCCAGGCCGACACCCGTGAGGCCAAGTCGTTTCTCGCGTCCTACCGCACCGAGGCCGAGCGCGTGACCCTGCTCGAGGAGATCGAGCACATCCACGCCGCCGGGCAGGACATCGAGTTCGACGCCCTGACGGGTGACCAGGCCCGCACCATCGAGCCGAGCCTGTCCGACGAGATCGGCGCGGCCATCCTGCTCAAGGGCCAGCGGTTCATCGACCCCGGCACCTACGTGCACGCGCTGGCCGACTCGGTGAAGGCGCGCGGCGGCAAGATCATGGATGCCTCGACGGTCGCCGACATCCGCGACACCGGCGCCGGCGTCGTTGTCACCACGGCCGAGGGTTCGGTCGAGGAGTTCGACGCGGCGGTCCTCGCGACCGGTGCCTGGCTCGGCAAGCTGGCTCGTCAGTTCGGCGTGAAGAACGTCGTGCAGGCCGGCCGCGGGTACTCCTTCTCCGTCGCCATCGACCACGTGCCCAACGGTCCGGTCTACTTCCCGGCCCAGCGCGTCGCCTGCACGCCGATCGGTGACCGGCTGCGCGTCGCCGGGATGATGGAGTTCCGCAAGCCCGAGGCCGCACTCGACCAGCGCCGCATCCAGGCCATCGCCGAGGCCGCCCGCCCGCTCCTGCGCGGCGCCGACCTCGACAACCGCCAGGACGAGTGGGTCGGCTCGCGCCCGTGCACCGTCGACGGCCTGCCGCTCATCGGCGCCACCAAGTCGCCGCGCGTCTTCGCCGCGGGTGGTCACGGCATGTGGGGCATCACCCTCGGCCCGGTCACCGGTCGACTCCTCGCCGAGACCATGGTCACCGGCAAGCAGGTCGAGCAGCTCAAGCCGTTCGACCCGATGCGCTGACACCCTTCCCCCGAAGCGTGCAGCAACCTTTGCTAACAAAGGTTGAGTGATGGCGGACAGGTTGCAACCTGTCCGCCATTCATTTTCCTTTGCTGGCAAAGGTTACTGCGGTGGGGGCGGGGGGTTGACTGGATACCATAGGGGGGTATGGTGTGTGCATGAGTGAGAGCGAAGCGCAGCCCGGGTACCACGACCAGAAGGACAGCCACCTCAAGCGACTGCGCCGCATCGAGGGCCAGGTTCGCGGGCTGCAGCGCATGGTCGAGGAGGACAAGTACTGCATCGACATCCTCACCCAGGTGTCCGCGGCGACCAAGGCCCTGCAGTCCTTCTCGCTCGAGCTGCTCGAGGAACACCTCGGACACTGTGTCGTCGACGCCGCCCGCAAGGGTGGGCCCGAGGCGCAGGAGAAGGTCCGCGAGGCCTCCGACGCGATCGCCCGACTGGTCCGTTCCTGAGCCCGCTGGCACGACAGCCCGCCGCACGACCATCTCGGCGGCACCCCCACCACCGCGACACCACCGCGACATCAGCAAGGAGCACCACATGGGCACCCAGAACTTCGCCGTCGACGGCATGACCTGCGGCCACTGCGCGAGCGCCGTGACGGAGGAGCTCACGGCGCTCGACGGCGTCACCGACGTCCGGGTCGACCTCGTGGCCGGCGGCACCTCCGCCGTCACCGTCGACGCGACGCGCGAGCTCACCCCTGCCGAGGTGGCGGCTGCCCTCGACGAGGCGGGCAGCTACAGCCTCGTGCCGTGAGCTCCCCCAGCAGCGTCGAGCTCGTCATCGGGGGCATGACGTGCGCCTCGTGCGCGACCCGGATCGAGAAGAAGCTCAACAAGATCGACGGCGTGACCGCGACGGTCAACTACGCCACCGAGAAGGCCAAGGTCACCTTCCCCGAGAACGTCACGACCGACGACCTCCTGGAGACCGTCGAGCGGACCGGCTACACCGCCACCCTTCCCGTCGTCGAGCCCGAGCAGGCAGCGAGCAGGGAGCCAGACCCGACCGCGGCCCTGCGCCACCGGCTGTTCGTCTCCGTCGCCCTGGCCCTGCCGGTCGTGCTGATGGCGATGGTCCCGGCGTGGCAGTTCCGCTACTGGCAGTGGGCTTCGCTCACGTTGGCGGCACCGGTCGTCTTCTGGGGTGGCTGGCAGTTCCACCGCGCGGCCTGGACCAACCTCCGGCACGGCCAGTCGACCATGGACACCCTGATCTCGGTCGGCACCCTGGCCGCGTTCGGCTGGTCCGTCTACGCGTTGTTCTTCGGCACTGCCGGCACCCCCGGCATGACCCACGCCTTCCGGTTCGCCCTCGAGCGTGGTGACGGCGCCGACAACATCTACCTCGAAGCCGCCGCAGGGGTGACCGCCTTCCTGCTGGCTGGTCGCTACGCCGAGGCGCGCGCAAAGCGAGCCTCGGGCGCAGCGCTGCGAGCGTTGCTGGAGCTCGGCGCCAAGGAGGTCGCCGTCCTCCGCGAGGAAGGCGACACCAGCCGCGCGGAGCTCATTCCGGTCGACCAGCTGGCCGTGGGTATGCGCTTCGTCGTGCGGCCGGGGGACAAGATCGCGACCGACGGCACCATCGAGCAGGGCACCTCGGCCGTGGATGCCTCGATGGTCACCGGCGAGTCGGTGCCGGCAGAGGTCGGGCCCGGCGACGCCGTCATCGGAGCCACCGTCAACGCAGGCGGCCGACTCGTCGTGCGAGCCACCCGGGTCGGCGGGGACACCCAGCTCGCCCAGATGGCCAGGCTCGTCGAGGACGCCCAGAACGGCAAGGCCGACGTGCAGCGACTGGCCGACCGCGTGTCCGGGATCTTCGTGCCCGTCGTCATCGTCCTGTCCGCCGGCACCCTCCTCGTCTGGGTAGCCACCGGCGGCGGCTGGACCGCAGCCTTCACCGCGGCTGTCGCGGTCCTGATCATCGCCTGTCCGTGCGCACTGGGCCTCGCGACCCCGACGGCCCTCATGGTCGGCACCGGGCGCGGCGCCCAGCTCGGGTTGCTCATCCGCGGCCCCGAGGTCCTGGAGTCGACCCGTCGCGTCGACACGGTCGTGCTCGACAAGACCGGCACCGTCACCACGGGGCGGATGACCCTGACCGAGGTCGTGCCCGCCGACGGCGAAGACGCTGTGGAGGTGCTGCGCCTGGCGGGGGCGCTGGAAGACGCCTCGGAGCACCCCGTCGCCCGCGCCATCGGAGCCGCCGCACGCGAGGCCGGCAGGGTCCCGGCCGTGGAGGGCTTCGCGAGCGCCGAGGGCCTCGGGGTCCGGGGCACCGTCGACGGCCACGCCGTGGTGGTGGGTCGGCCTCGCCTGCTCACCGACTGGTCCGTCCCCGTCCCCGACCAGCTCGCGTATGCCGTGAACACGGCCCAGCAGCGGGGCGCCACTGCCGTGGTGGTCGCCTGGGACGGCGTCGCCCGCGGGGTGCTGGTCGTCGCCGACACCGTCAAGGAGAGCTCGGCCGAGGCGGTTGCCGAGCTGAAGGCGCTGGGCTTGCACCCGATCCTCCTCACCGGTGACAACGCGGCCGCCGCACGCGAGATCGCGGGCCAGGTCGGCATCCACGACGTCATCGCCGACGTGCTGCCCCAGGAGAAGGTCGACGTCGTGAAACGCCTTCAGGCGCAAGGCAAGACGGTCGCGATGGTCGGCGACGGGGTCAACGACGCGGCAGCTCTGGCCCAGGCCGACCTCGGCCTGGCCATGGGCACCGGGAGCGACGTGGCCATCGAGGCGAGCGACCTCACGCTGGTCCGCGGGGACCTCCGGTCGGCCCCGGACGCGATCCGGTTGGCCCGGCGCACGCTCGGCATCATCAAGGGCAACCTCTTCTGGGCCTTCGCCTACAACGTCGCCGCCATCCCGCTCGCCGCACTGGGCCTGCTCAGTCCGATGATCGCCGGTGCCGCGATGGCACTGTCCTCGGTTTTCGTCGTGACCAACAGCCTGCGCCTGCGCGGCTTCAAGGCCACCGCACCCTGAGCCGGCCAGGCGGCATACCTCGGTGCTCATCCCGCCCCGCCCTGCAGCCAGCCCCTGCAGCAACCCCCCGGAGCAACCCCCTGCACCAACCTTTGCTTGAGAGGGCAGGTGGCAGGATCGAGTCGTGAGCGCCGACCTGCGAGCCCTTTTGCAGTCCTCGCTGCTGCCCGCGATGCGCGTCGGCGACAAGGACACCGTCGACGTCGTCCGCTCGGCGCTCGCCGCGATCGCGAATGCCGAAGCCGTGCCCGTCGACGACGCCTCTGCGCTCACTGAGGGCCCGATCGCCGGAGCAGCGGTCGGGGTGGGTGCCACGGAGGCGCCTCGCCGCGAACTGACGCCCGAGGAGGTGCGCGAGATCGTCGAGGGCGAGCGCCAGGAGCGCGTCCACGCCGCCCAGGAGTCGGAGGCTGGCGGGCTCGGGGAGTATGCCGGGCGGCTGCGAACCCAGGCCGCCGTACTCGCCTTCCTCCTCGAGCGCTCTGACTGACGAACCACACCGTGCGGCGAGGGGGCGGACGCTGGGGTCCGCGGCCTGGCGCCGAGTGTTTGAAGGATCCGACGCACCAGGACCCGTCGGATCCTTCAAACTCGCGGGGTCGGAGCGTGAGTCAGGCGGCGAGGGCCAGGCTGCGCCGGCGCAGCGACCAGGCCAGCATCGACAGCCCGCCCACCGGGATCTCCATGCCGAAGATGAACGCCCGGTAGAGAAGCACACCCGCCGCGGCAACGGCCGGTTCGCCGTGGAAGGCCACCAGCACCCCGGTCATGCCGAGCTCGACGATGCCGGTCGCACCGGGCGTGATCGCCACCATCGTGAGGATGCGCTCGACGGCGAAGGCTGCCCCGACCACGGCGGGGGGCACGTCGGCCCCGACCACGCGCAGACAGGCCCAGAGGAGCACGGCCTGCAGCGCGGCATACGCGAGCTTGCCACCGACCATCCGTCCCCAGCCGGCGGCCACCAGCCCGGCACTCTCGCGGCGGAACGACGCGGCACGCTCGGCATACCCCTCGTCGGCGACGGGGAGGAACCGCACCCGCGCGACCACGCGGTCGGCGAGGCGGCCCAGCCAGCGCACGGCCCGGTCGTCACGCGCGACCAGCCACACGGCGGCGACGCTGCCGGTGAGCAGACCCAGGCCGAGGTAGGCCGCAGTGCTGACGCTGCTGGACACCTCGACGCCGGCCACCCCGAGCCAGCACAGCGCCAGACCGGGCAGGATGAACTTGAGCAGGGTGTCGACGAGGTTGGTCAGCACGGCCCAGCGGGCGAAGGCGGGTGACTCGAAGCCCCACGACCGAGCCATCCGCCAGTTGGCCACCGTGCCGGCGGCGCCGCCCAGGGGGAGCAGGTTGGAGACGAAGGATCCGGTGAGGTTGAGCATGAGGGCCCGGCGGTGCGACAACCCGGGCATCGCGGCGGTCAGGGCCGGGGTGTGCACCCACAGCCCCGCGAGCCACACCAGTGCGAGGACGGCCAGCTGACCGATCGACAGGCTCTTGAGCACGGTGGCGATGTCGACCCACTGGGCACCCGCCACCTTGGGCAGGGCGAGGGCCACGATTCCGGTGGCGAGGGCGCCGGAGACGAGCAGCTTGGCGGCCCCCCTCCCGCCGCGACCGCCCCCCGGCGGGCGGCGSGCGACCCGAACCCGCGCGGTCAGCGGCCGCAGTGGTGCGGTCAGCGCCGTCGGCGGGAGCAGCTCGGTGTGGAGGGCCATACCTGAAACCGTCCCGCGAACGGGGCACCCACCACATCCGGCAACATACCTAGATGAACCCCTGAACGTGACTAGTCATCTCAGGGTCAACCCTGAGCCGATCGACCCCCTCGGGACGACACCACGACGGTCGGCGCACCTAGTGGACGTGCTGCTGCCAGTCGGCGGGCACGGCGCCCGCAGGGCCGGGAGTGGGCTGGTCCAGCGGGTGGTGCAGTGGGGCGGCCAGGTCCGGACCCCGGAAGGCGCGTTCATCACCGAAGTGCCAGAACCAGTCCTCCCCGGGCTCGAACGAACGGATCACCGGGTGGCCCGTCTCCTCGTAGTGGTGCGACGCGTGCTGGCTCGGCGAGGTGTCGCAGCAGCCGACGTGGCCGCACTGGGCGCACCTCCGAAGGTGCACCCACCACCCTTGTGCTGCAACGCATTCCACGCAACCGTCCCCGCTCGGGGGGACCTCGGGGTCGATGCCCGTCTGCTTCCCTGCCATCTGCCACCTCCGTGTGCCACCGCCGTCCGCCCAACGTACCCGCCGGCGCCGAGCGCCGCTCCCAGGCGCGGGGCCCTAGCGTGAGGTCATGCCACGACCCACGCCTGAACCCACCTCGCCCGGCTCACCCGGGCAGGAGTCGGTCTGGGACTACCCACGGCCGCCCCGGGTCGAACCCAGCGCGGAGACCGTCGAGGTGTGGCTCGGTGGCCTCCGCATCGCGTGGACCACGGCGTCGTGGCGCGTCCTGGAGACGAGCCACCCCCCGACCTACTACCTGCCGCGCGACGCCTTCGTCGACGGGGCCCTGCGTCCCACCGGGGGATCGTCGTGGTGCGAGTGGAAGGGTCAGGCGTCCTACCTCGACCTGGTCGCGGGCGGCGTGGTCGCCCCACGCGCGGGGTGGTCCTACCCGCGACCGACGCCGGGCTTCGAGGTGCTCACGGATGCCGTGGCGGTGATGCCCGGGCAGGTGGACCGGTGCGTCGTGGGCGGTGAGGTGGTCCGCCCCCAGGCCGGAGGCTTCTACGGCGGGTGGATCACCGACCGCGTCGTCGGCCCCTTCAAGGGCGGACCCGGCACGCACGGGTGGTGACCCGAGCGGCGCCAGGGGCCTGCTCGCCGGCTGGGCTTCAGTCGCGGCCGCGCGCGTCGTCCAGCGCCAGCTCCGCGGTATGCCGCGTGGCCTCGGCCTGCTTGCGCGCCCGGACCGCGTCGGTGACCGCTTCCAGCGCGCGTTCGTCGGCCTCCCTGGCCTTGGTGAGCTGGCGCTCGACGACGGCCAGCCGCTCCCTCGTCTCCTCCGCCCGTTCGCGTGCCGCGTCGACGGCGGCCTGGGCTTCGGCCAGCTGGCGCTCGGCCACGGCCAGCGCCTCTTCGAGGTCCTCGGCAGACGGCGGCTCGTCGCCGTCACTGCCTTCGTCGTCCTGCCCGTCCTGTCCCGCGCTGTCGGTGGAGTCGGCGTCACGGACGCCCGATCCCCTGCCCGGTCCCCCGCCCGGTCCCCGGCCACGACCGCCCGGGAGGATGGTCAGGATCGCTCCCCCGGCGGTGCGCGCCACGGCCTCGGCCAGGTCGACCTCGCCGAAACCGCTGTAGGACAACGCCCGCGTGAGCTGACCGGACGTCACGGCGGCGGACGCGCGCTCGTCGGCGAGCGCGGCGATCGCCGTCGCCCGGACGTCCTGTTGGGCTGCCGCGCTGAGGCTGCGGCCAGATGCACTGACCGCGTCGGACGCCGCGCGGACGAACGCGTCCACCGCGGCATCACGGTCGCCGCGCATGGCGGTGAGGGACCCCGTGTCCATCCGCGACTGCGCCCCCCGCATCGTCGCGCCGAGGTCGGTCAGCGCCGACACGACTTCCGGCACCGTGCGCGCCGCGAGGTTGACTGCCCAGGCCGCGAGGCTGGGCTTGCGGAGCTTGCCGATCTCGGTCGCGGCCGGGGCGTCGCCGTCCGCCTTCGCCGCAGCGACGAGGGCGGACCTGGCCGCCATGAACTCATCGGGCGCGGCGGCATACAGGCTCTGCATGGCGGTGGCGAGCCGGTCGGTCACGGGAGTCTCGTCAGGCAACCTGGTCCTCCAGTCCGAGCAAGCGTGCTCCGTTGTGCCACAACACCTTTCGCATCCACTCATCCCCCAGACCGAGACGGTGCAGCGCCTCGATCTGGTGGGCGTAGGGATAGGGGATGTTGGGGAAGTCCGTGCCCAGCACCACGCGGTCACCGAGGGCGGCGAGGCGCTCAACGTAGGCGGGGGTCAGCGGCGCGAACTGGTTGCTGAAGTCGGTGCCGGCCATCGTCGTGTCGAGGTGCACACGGGGGAAGGTCTCGGCCAGGTCGGCGAAGGCGTCGTACTCGTCCATCCCGAGGTGTGCGATGACCAGGGTCAGCTCGGGGTGCCGGTCCAGGACTGCGGCGACCGCCTTGGGTCCCGTGTAGGCGCCTTCCTTGGGGGCCGACCCGGCGTGCAGCACGACCGGAGCACCAGCCCGCTCCAGCGCGTCCCAGGCCGGGTCGAGCAAGGGGTCGTCCGGGCTGTAGCCACCCACCTGGACGTGCATCTTGAACAGCCGTGCTCCCGAGTCCAAGGACCGCTCCACCTGCTCGCCGACCCCCGGCTCGGGGAACAACGTGGCGCAGTGGACGGCCCCGTCGACCCGCGCGGCGAAGTCGGCGCACCAGTCGTTGAGCCAGGCCGCCATGCCGGGCTTGTGCGGGTAGGCGAGCGCCGGGATGGCCCGGACACCGAGGGCCCGGAGGGTCTCGAGGCGGGTCGCCTCGTCATCGCGGTAGTGGATCGGCCACGGTTGGCCGTAGTTCCGCTCGGCCTCGTCGAAGTAGGCCCACACCTTGGCGAGCATCGGCTCGGGCAGGAAGTGCACGTGGATGTCGGCCAGACCCGGCACGTCGAGGGCCCGCCAGTAGGCCGGGACGTCCGCGTCGGCGCGCGGTGCGCTGAGCAGCGACGGAGGTGACGGGGCCACGGTGGCGACGCTACGGCATACCCGCCGATGAGTTCGGACGTCGGCGGCGGTCAACACCTGCAGGACGCGGGCACCCGCGCCGGCACACGGAAGGAGCACGTCATGCCACGCCAGTACGTCTGCCTGTGGTTCGACCGACAGGCCCAGGACGCCGCGGAGTTCTACACGTCGGTGTTCCCCAACTCGACCATCGGCACGATCGCCCGCTATCCGGAGGGGAGTGGTGATCGCGCCGGTGAGGTGCTGACGGTGGGCTTCGAGCTCGACGGGGTGCCCTACGTGGCGCTGAACGGCGGGCCACAGTTCACCTTCGACGAGGCGGTCTCGATCACGATCGACTGCAAGGACCAGGCCGAGATCGACCAGTACTGGGAGGCCCTGACCGCCGACGGCGGCGAGGAAGGTCCCTGCGGCTGGCTGAAGGACCGGTTCGGCCTGTCCTGGCAGGTCGTGCCGGAGAACTGGGACGAGATCGCCAGTGGCGACCCCGACCGTGCCGCCAAGGTCTTCGCCGCGATGATGACGATGCACAAGCTCGACATCGCCGCCCTCGAAGCGGCCGGCAACGCCTGACGGTCGGTCGGCAACGACCGGCCGAGGGTCGGTCGACAACGACCGGCCAACCCTCCCACCTGCACCGATGCCGCGCCCGCAAAAAGGGTGTGTGGGCTGTCAGTACGCAGGTCTAGGATTTTTCCTGCGTCACGCACCGTTGCGGGGGAAGCGCGACGACTCACATCCGTTCCCGAGAGGACCCCCAGTGTCTGCACCTGCCACGACACCTGTCGTCTACCCCGAGAAGATCGACGCCGCCGTCCTGAAGGTCGCTGGCGTCGTCGTCCTCGGGGCCATCATGTCGATCCTCGACATCACCGTCGTCAACGTCGCGCTGCGCACCTTCCAGACGGCCTTCGGCGGCGAGCCACTCGCGTACTCCACCGTCGCGTGGACGGTGACCGGCTACACCCTTGCGCTCGCGACGGTGATCCCGCTGTCCGGCTGGGCGGCCGACCGCTTCGGCACCAAGCGCCTCTACATGCTCGCGATCCTGCTGTTCACCCTCGGCTCGGTCCTGTGCGCTGCGGCGACGTCGATCGGCATGTTGATCGGCTTCCGCGTCCTCCAGGGCCTCGGCGGCGGGATGCTGATGCCGCTCGGCATGACGATCATGACCCGCGCCGCCGGCCCCGCCCGGATGGGCCGCCTGATGGCCATCCTCGGCGTGCCGATGCTGCTCGGCCCGATCTTCGGCCCCATCCTCGGTGGCTGGCTGATCGACCACTTCAGCTGGCACTACATCTTCCTGATCAATGCCCCGATCGGGCTCGTTGCCCTGGTCTACGCAGGGCTCGCGCTGGCCAAGGACAACCCCCAGCCGTCCGAGTCGTTCGACTTCGTCGGCATGCTGATGATGAGCCCCGGGTTGGCACTCTTCCTCTACGGCGTCTCGTCCATCCCCGGTGAGGGCGGCATCGGCCACGCCAAGGTGCTGGTCCCGGGCTTCGTCGGGTTGGCCCTGATGGTCGCGTTCGTGCTCTACAGCTTCCGGCCCAAGCACCCGCTGCTCGACCTTCGACTGTTCAAGAACCGCAACCTCACGGTCTCGGTCATCACGATGTTCATCTTCGCGGCGTCGTTCTTCGGCGGCCTGCTGCTCGTGCCCCAGTTCCTCCAGCAGGTCCAGGGCGAGACACCGCTGAACGCAGGCTGGCTGGTCGCCCCGCAGGGCGTCGGCGCCATGCTGACCATGCCGATCGCCGGCACCCTGGTCGACAAGTTCCCGGTCGGGCGGATCGTGCCGTTCGGACTGGTGCTCATCATCGGCGGCATGTTCGCGCTGACCCAGATCGAGGCGGACTCCTCACACTGGGGCTTCCTCATCCCGGTGCTGTTCGTCATGGGGCTGGGCATGGGCGGCACGATGATGCCGATCTTCACCACTGCGCTCAAGACGCTCACCCACCACGAGGTCGCGCGAGGGTCGACGCTGCTCAACATCACCCAGCAGATCGCCAGCTCCGTCGGCGTGGCCCTGTTCTCGGTGGTCCTGACCAACGCCCTCAAGGACAACCCGCCGTCCAGCCCAGCGCAGGCACCGGTCGCGGCTGCGAGCGCGTTCGCCCACACCTACTGGTGGGCGGCGATCCTGGTGAGCCTGACGCTGATCCCGGCGTACTTCCTGCCGCGCAAGCAGGAGAAGTCGCACCTGCTCGACGAACAAGGAGTGCCGCCTGTGGTGGTCCACTGACGAGGCCCCACGCCCTCGTCGCGGGCCTGCGACCTCCACGACATCGGCGTCCGACCCACGGGTCGGGCGCCGATGCGCGTGCCCTGTCGGAAGCTGCTCGGAGCCAGTAGGTTCAGCCTGTGGCAGTCGACCCAGAGCCGTCCCCGTGGTGGCGCTCCGCTGTGATGTACCAGGTCTACCCGCGCAGCTTCGCCGACGGGAACGGCGACGGGGAGGGCGACCTGCAGGGCCTGCGGGCCAAGCTTCCCTACCTCGCCGACCTCGGGGTCGACGGGCTCTGGATCTCGCCGTGGTTTCCCTCGCCGATGGCTGACGGAGGCTACGACGTCAGCGACTTCCGCGGCATACACCCGATGTTCGGGTCCCTCGAGGACGCAGACGCCGTCCTGAGCGAGGCCCGCGCCCTCGGCCTGCGGGTCATCATCGACCTCGTCCCCAACCACACGTCCGACCAGCACCCGTGGTTCCTCGCGGCCCTCGCGGCCGGGTCGGGGTCGCCGGAGCGCGCGCGCTACTTCTTCCGCGACGGCCGAGGTGCCGATGGAGGCGAGCCCCCCAACAACTGGATCAGCGCGTTCGGCGGGCCGGCCTGGACGCGGATCGTCGAGCCGGACGGTTCGCCGGGGCAGTGGTACCTCCACCTGTTCGCCCCCGAACAGCCCGACCTCGACTGGAGCAACGAGGCAGTGCTGGACGACTTCGACGACGTGCTGCGGTTCTGGTTCGACCGCGGGGTCGACGGACTGCGCATCGACGCTGCGCCCGCCATGTCCAAGAAGGCAGGGCTGCCGGACGCCGACTACGGCGGGGTGCTGCAGTTCCGCACCGTCGACTGGGACGACAACCCGCACTGGGACGTCGACACGGTGCACGACATCTTCCGGCGGTGGCGGGCTATCGCCGACACCTACGACGGTGACCGCGCGTTCGTCGCCGAGGCCGTCGTCAGCACGCCGGAGCGGCTGGCCGCCTACCTGCGCCCCGACGAGATGCACACCGCCTTCAACTTCCCCTACCTCAAGGGGCCGTGGGAGGCCGGGCCGCTGCGCCAGGTCATCGACGACACGCTGTCGTCGTTCGCGCCGCTGGGCGTGCCTTCCACGTGGGTGCTGACCAGCCACGACGAGATCCGTCCGGTCACCCGCTACGGCCGGCCGACGACAAGCTCGTACTTCATCAGCGACGGTGAGGGCGAGGTGTCCGACCTGGCGCTGGGGACGCGGCGTGCACGGGCAGCCGCGATGCTGATGCTCGCGCTGCCGGGTGGTGCCTACATCTACCAGGGAGAGGAGCTCGGCCTGCCCAACGTCGACGACCTGCCCGACGAGGTGCTCCAGGATCCGATGTTCCTGCGCAGCGGCGGCGAGATGCGCGGACGAGACGGCTGCAGGGTGCCGTTGCCATGGAGCGGGCAGGAGCCTCCCTTCGGATTCTCCCCCGACGGCGTCACGCCATGGCTGCCGCAGCCGCAGTCGTGGAGAGAGCTCACCGTCGAGGCGCAGGATGGCGACCCGGCATCGATGCTGGCGCTCTACCGCCAAGCCTTGCGACTGCGCCGCGACACCGGAGGGCTCGATGGCGAGGAGCTCGCGTGGCGCGAGTCGGCACCTGACGTCCTCGACTTCGAGCGTGGTGAGGCGCTGCGCTGCGTCGCCAACCTCTCAGGCATTCCGGTCGAGCTGCCCGTGGACCGCGTGCTGCTGTCGAGCATCCCTCTCGAGGACGGGCTGCTTCCCACCGACGCGACGGCCTGGCTCCGCCCCTAGACCCACTTCTGGCCCACTGTTAGTCGGGACACGGTCGGCGTCCGGCCCCGTCGAGCCGACGACCTAGGCGGGCGTCCCGGCGATGTTGACCATCCAGCCGATGCCGAACTGGTCGGTGCACATGCCGAACTCGTCGCCCCACATCTGCTTCTCCAGCGGCACCGAGACCGTGCCGTCGGCCGACAGCTTGTCCCAGTAGCCACGCAACTCGTCGCCGTCGTCGCCCTCGCCGGAGAGGCTGACCGAGATGCTGGTGCCGGGGGTGTAGTCCATGCCGGGCGGGGTGTCGGCGGCCATGATGGTGAAGCCGGCGGGGGTCTTGAGGTTGCCGTGCATGATGCCGTCGGCACCGGGCTGGCTGGGGTCGCCGTACTCCCCGAAGGTGCTCACCGTCAGCTCACCGCCGAAGGTCTCCTGGTAGAACTCCAACGCCTGCCGGGCGTTGTCCTGGAACGAGATGTAGGGGTTGAGGATCGAGGCCATGACGCGCTCCTGCGTGAGAAGGGAGGGATGCTTCGCAGACTAGCCCCGGCAGGTGACAGCGTCAGGTGTCGGCAGGAGGCGCTGGACGACGCCCGCTCGACCGCCGCCCCCCTCGTCCAAATGACCGATGACAGGATCGAGCGGGCGAGGACAATCCGAAACATGGCTACGGGGAGCCGACCGCCCGTCGTCCGCCCCATCGGGCGGCAACCACAGGCACCCGCACGGCCGGGGCAGCAGCTGAGGGGGCGATGACGGTGGACACGACGGGAACCGTGACCGGAAACGTGCTGAGCGTGCGCGACGCCGTGGCGGTCCAGACGAGCTTCGTGGCCCTGCGACGAACGGTCGACGTCGTGCAGTCCGACTGCAAGGAGGTCGCCGAGACGCTCGAGGCGCTGGAAGCTGCCCTGGGGGTGGTGACCCATGGCGGCGGCCCCAGCGGGGGCGGCGGCCAGTCCCTGGCCGGGTTCGGCCTGATCGGCCTCCCGATCGCGGGGGCGCTGCGTGCCGTCAAGGTACTGGCCAGCCAGTACGTCAAGCAGCAGACCGGGGTGCCGCTCAGCACCTGGACCGACTTCGTCACCTCAGCCTCCACCGAGTTCCAGGGCTACCTTGCCGAGCTGGACCGCGTCAGCGACCTCGCGGAGAAGCAGCGGCAGACCCGGGAGGGCGTGATCGACGCCACGCGGGTCCGCAAGGACCTCAAGGTCCTGGACGACATCCGGTGGCGCACCGCGGCGTGGAAGGCCGTGCTCGGCCGCGTGGCACAGCTCGGACAGGTCGTCGACGCCATCCTGCAGGTCGACCTGGGTGCCGTGGAGCCCGAGTCCGCCGAGACCGATCGGCCGGACGCGCCCTCGGGCTTCTCGGGCACGCTGCAACGGCGCCTCAAGGACGTGCAGCACCGCACAACCGATCGCTCCGGTGACCTGCGGGAATGGGTGTTGCACCCGTTCCTCGAGGTGCGCGACAAGGCCCGGCTGCTGCCCGGCCAGGTGGCCCGGCTGTCGCACGAGGTGGGTCAGCTCGAGCTGTTCCTCGAGCTGGAGATGGCCGAGCTGCGCAGCCTGGCCGGCCAGGTGCCCGCGGAAGAGGCCCGGATCGTGCAGCTGAGGGTGGCCGCCTCGGTGCTGCTGCCGGAGCTGGTCCACGACCTCGGCGAGGCCCGGGCGCAGGTACAGGCGATCGAGGGCTACCAGCGCCGGCTGGACGCGGCCCGGACGGAGGGCACGGTCGGGGCGCTGGCCCACGAGCGGTTGACCCACGAGTACCACCGTGAGCTCGAGGAGGCGCGAAGTCGGCTGTCCGAGCTCGAGGCCCGAGCCGGCCAGTGGCGGCGCGAGGGGCCCGAGATCCTCCAGGCCTGCGTCGAGTGGACGAGCGCCGAGCTCGACGTGCTGGCCGCCCGCCGGTTGGCCGAGGAGGGCGACAAGAGCGCCGAACGGCGTGCCCTGCTCGAACGTGAGCGCGACCGCCTGGGCGAGGCCCGAGCGCTGTTGGACCGGCTCTGAGCGGACAACCGACTCGGCTCAGACGGCGCGGAGCTTCTCCAGCCTGGTCCGCAGGGCGGCTTCGCGGTGCGCGTTGCCGTGGAGGGCGAGGTAGCGCGAGCCGTAGACCGCGAGCAGCGCGTCGTCGAGGCGGCGGACCACGCCGGCCGGGTAGCGGTAACCCATCCGGGCGTTGATGCCCTCCAGGTCGATCGACGACAGCAGGCCGGACAGCTCGTCGAGCGAGGTGATGCCGAGCTCGAGCAGCAGCCCCGAGATCCAGGCGTAGTGGTCGGTGCGCGACCAGCCGGCCTCCTGGAACTGGCCGGCGAGGAAGGTCGCGAGGTCCGACGCGCTGATCCGCGGGTCGTCCTCGTCCGCCGTCAGCCGCTGGCCGCCCATCGTCACCTGAAGGGTGTCGCGGATCTCGGAGAACTCCCGGTCGGCGAGCTCCAGCAGCCCCGCGGCCAGCGTGAACCGGCGATCGAGGTCGGGCACGTGCTCCGCGGGGATCGTGCCCTTGTAGCGCACGTCGTGCTCGAACTCCGCCCACGCGTGCTGGAGGATCGTGCGCACCTGCACCGAGGCGCTGCGCCCCTTCAGCACCTCGTATGCCGCGGGCACGCCCTTCACGGGGTCCGCCGCCACGAGAAGGTGGCGGCTGGAGTAGCCGAACCGGCCCTGCCGGGCCGTCTCGCGCCCCATGTCGCGGTCGTCGAGGACGCTGAACGCGTCGGACAGCAGCCCGGCCACCGCGTCGACGTCGCCGTGCAGGTAGGTCACGACCCGCACGCCGATCTGGTCGGTGATCTCGGTCAGCGGATCGGCGTACTCGGGTTCGCCGTCGACGGTGCGCGAGGCCTTGGCGGCGAAGGAGGCCACGGACTTGGTGCGTCCCGTGACGCTGACGTAGTTGATGCCGGCGTCGTCGAGCAGCGAGGTGACGAGCGAGACGAACTGCTCGGTGGGTACGCGCAGCTCGGGCTGCATCGCGGCATACCTCTGCACCGCGTCGTGCACGGTCGTCGGTTCGGGCGGTGCGGCCTCAGTGCTCACGCTGCACAGGCTATGCGTTCCCGGCGTGGCCGTGCCCTGGCAGGCGCCGCAGGCGCTCTACTGGCCGGTCCGGCCGTCGATCCGCTCGCGGATGAGGTCGGCGTGACCACAGTGCCGGGCGTACTCCTCGATCAGGTGGACGAGCAGCTCTCGCAACGAGATCGGGTCGCGGGTGGGGTGGGTGCTCATCAGCTCGAGGGACTCGGCTGCGTCGACGAACGCCTCGGCGTGGGCGACCTCCTCGCGCCATGACCGCCAGGCCTCGGCAACCACCTCGTCGTCGGCCACGGCCCCGTCGAAGTCGGCGTCGCGGTCGTCGTCCTTGCCCCACAGCCGCGGCACGACCTCGCCGTCCATCGTGATCCGGAACCAGGTGTGCTCGACCGCGGCCAGGTGCCGGAGCAGCCCCAGCAGGGACATGGTGGACGGCTCGACCGACCGTCGGGCCATCTGCTCGGCGTCGAGGCCGTCGCACTTCATCTCGAAGGTCATCCGGAAGTGCCGCAGGTAGTCGACCAGGACGCTGCGTTCGTCGCTCGCCGAAATCCCCGCCGACGTGCCGGCCGACGTGCCCGCCGCCTCGCGGGGGTCGTCCTCGGGGTCGACCCACATGTCCGGATAGTTCTGCGCCTTCGACGTCATGGGCTCGATCATGTCCGGCCCGGTCAGGCCGCACCAACTCGATTGATGGCTCGGCCGCCGCCACGTCGGCGTTCGCGATGCAGGTCCCACAGGTGGTTCGCGCTGGGAGGCGGCCGGGTTACCCTCGGTGACCATGCGGCACACGGTCTGGTTGGCAGTGGCCTGCCTCGCGCTCGGCGCGTGCGCTGGCACCGAGGAGGCGCCGCGCGCGGCCACCACGAGTTCCGCCAGCACGACGTCCACCAGTACGACGTTGCCCTCGACGAGCAGCACGACCACGAGCTCCACGACGACCACGGCGACCCGGGCCGCTCCGAAGACCAAGGCACCCGCGGTGAAGCCACCCCGGTCGACCAGGCCGTCCTCCCCTGCGCCGTCGGGCGCGCTGCGGACCAGCCTCGCGGGGGACCCCAACGACGCCTTCGCGTTCGCCCCGCTCAGCAACCCGGGCAAGGTCACCGTCGAGGGGTCGGTGTCGAGCTACAAGGCGTGGTCGACGTCCAAGGTGCTGGTGGTCGCCGCCTTCCTCGACACCGTGTGCGACGGCGACCCGGCCAGGGCCACCGCGCAGCAGAAGCGCTGGGTGACCGCCGCCCTCACCGCCTCCGACGCGAACGCGGTCGTCGCCCTGCGTGACGCGATCCCGGGAAGCCCCGGCGCAGCCATCACCAGGGTCCTGCGGTCGATCGGCGACACCCGGACGGTGGCCCCCGACACCTCCCAGGGCGGGATGCTGTGGACCATCCGCGAACAGGTCCGGTTCATGGCCGCCCTCAGCGCGGGGCGAGTGGTGTCCAAGGCTGCGAGCGCCTACCTGCTGTCGTCGATGCGACCGATCTCCGCGCACCGGTGGGGCCTGGGGACCATCGGCGCCGGCCCTTTCAAGGGAGGCTGGTTGCGGAGCAACACGGTCACCCGACAGATGGGGATCGTCGACGGGTATGCCGTCGCGATCATCACCGACGCGCAGGGCCCGGCGGTGCTGCAGAGCGACGGTGACTCGGCCCACGTCGCGCAGATGAACTACCTCGCGAAGATCCTGAAGCGGCGGCTGGCGCTGGAGTCCGGCCGAGGCTGATGGCCGACATCGTGCTGTCCCGCGCCGAGGCGCGACGTATCGCGGTGCGGGCGCAGCTGCTCGACGCACCGCGGCCCACGGACCTGCTCGAGGTGGTGCGGCGCCTGGGGGCGGTCCAGGTCGACCTGACGGCGGCGGTCGCGCCCAGCGCGGACCTGGTGTGCTGGAGCCGCCTCGGCGGTCGCTACGCCGTGGGCGACCTCGACGAGCTGTTCCAGGAGCGGGCGGTGGTCGAGCTGAGGGGGTTCCTGCGCCCAGCGGAGGACATCTCCCTCTACCGCGCGGAGATGGCCCAGTGGCCTGGCCCCGAACCGCTTCGCGACTGGCAGATGGACGTCGCCGAGTGGGTGTCGGCCAACGACGACTGCCGCCTCGACATCCTCGAGCAGCTCGAGTCCGAGGCACCCCTCGCGGCGCGACACCTGCCGGACTCGTGCGTCGTGCCGTGGCGGTCGACCGGCTGGACCAACAACAAGAACACCCAGCGCATGCTCGACTTCATGGAGGCCCGGGGCGAGGTGGCCGTGGCCAGCCGCGAGGGGCGCGAACGGCAGTGGGACCTGGCCAGGCGGGTCTTCCCCGACACCAGGGCCGTGCCCGTGGACGAGGCCCTTGGGGAGCGCGCCCGGCGGCGACTGGCCGCAATCGGGCTGGCCCGCGAGAAGGCAGTCGAGGTCTCCGGGGAGCCGAACGACGTGGGCCAGGTCGGCGAGGTGGTCTTCGTGGAGGGCCTGCGTGGGCCCTGGCGGGTCGACCCGCGGCAGCTGGAGCGCCTCGACGAGCCGTTCGCCGGACGCACTGTGCTGTTGTCCCCACTGGACCGGCTGGTGTTCGACCGCAAGCGGATGACCGAGCTCTTCGAGTTCGAGTACCAGCTCGAGATGTACAAGCCGGCTGCCAAACGCCGGTGGGGCTACTGGGCGCTGCCGATCCTGCACGCCGACCGGCTGGTCGGAAAGGTCGACGCCACCGCCGACCTGGCGGCGGGGGTGTTGCGGATCGCTGCGGTCCACGAGGACGAGCCGTTCCCTGCCGGGCTGCGGTCCGCGGTCGACGCCGAGATCGAGGACCTGGCGGACTGGCTCGGCCTGGTCGTCGCCCGCTGAGGTTGCTGAAGTCGCTGAGGTCGCTGAAGTCCGCAGGCTCAGGCACGCTCGCGCAACGAGGCGCCGACGGCATGCAGGTGGCGAACGACGTCCGCGTACGAGGAGGGCGCAGAGGCCTCGACGTAGGGAACGCCGTTGCGGTCGCAGAACGAGCGCACGATCACCTGCGCCCGGGGAAGGTTCGCCCGCGGCATACTCGGGAAGAGGTGGTGCTCGATCTGGTAGTTCAGCCCGCCCAGGGCCCAGTCGACCACCGGGCCACCGCGGATGTTGCGGGACGTGAGCACCTGGCGCAGGAACGGGTCCGCCTCGTCGGCCCTGGAGAGCACGGGCATTCCCTTGTGGTTGGGGGCGAAAGACACGCCGAGGTAGAGACCGCGAAGCCCTTGGTGGACGGTGACGAAGACCAGACCCTGCACCCACGTCATGGTGGCCGCCACGAGTGAGACGTAGGCCAGCGTGTGGCAGCCGATCAGGAGGATCTCGGTCGTCCGGTAACGGGAACCCGGGCGGACCAGCGTGCGGAGGCCGGCGACATAGAGGTTCGCGGCCTCGAAGGTGAGCATGGGGAAGAAGAGCCACGCCTGGTACCTCGTGACCGTCGCGGCCAGCCCCCGGCGTCCGACCGCCTGGCTGACGTCGAACACGAGGGCTCCGGCACGCACGTCGGGGTCGGTGTCGAGGTCGTTGGGGTGCGCGTGGTGGGCGTTGTGCTTGTCGACCCACCACCCGTAGCTGAGCCCACTGAGCAGGTTGGCGTGGAGCAGACCGAGCAGGGTGGCCGTCCTGGCCCTGCGCGAGACCTGACGGTGCGCGATGTCGTGACCGAGGAACCCGATCTGCACCGACACCACCGCCAGCACCGCCGCCCACGCGATCAGCCACCACGAGTTGCGCCAGAGCACCATCGCGGCCACCACGGTGAGGAGTCCGAGGAGGTTGAACGCGAAGTGGCCGGCGTAGGACCCGAGCCGCCGATCCATCAGTCCTGCGGCGCGCACGGCCGCATTCACGTCCGCGTACAGCCGTCGAGGGGCGTCCGCCGTCGAGGACACGGGACTGGGAAGGGTGCTCATGACGGACTCCCGGTGGTGATGCGCCGTGGTGGTACGCCACCGGGTCCGGGGCAGCCTTGCTCGTCGAGTCTACGCGCGAAGCGGCGGCGCAGACAGGTGCCAAAGCAGCAGTGGGCGGCGAGCCACATTCCTCAGAACGGGTACGCCTGCAGACCCGTCACCAGCCGGTCGACGTCCTCGTCCGTCGTGTAGGACGCGACGCCCAGGCGGAGACCACCGGCGTCCCCGAGCCCCAGGACCCGGGACGCCTCGACCGCGTAGAAGTTCCCGGCAGGGGCGTTGACTCCCCGATCGGCCAGGTGGCGGGACAGCGCCGTGCTGTCCTGGCCCTCGAACGTCACGAGGATGGTCGGGGTGCGGTGGTCAGCCCGCGAGTGCAGGGTCGCGCCGGGGAGCGCCGACACCTCGGTCTCCAGACGTTCGCGCAGGCCCAGCTCGTGCCGGCTCACAGCTGCCATAGAGCCGGCGAGCCGCTCGCGCCGACTGCCGTCACCGGGCACGATCCCCGCCAGCACGTCGACGGCCGCAGTCACTCCGGCCAACAGTTCGTAAGGCAGCGTCCCGAGCTCGAACCGCTCGGGAACGGCGTCGGAGGAGGGCAGGAGCTTGTCGGGGTGAAGCGTCTCCAGCAGTTCCGGGGTCGACGCCAGGGCGCCGCAGTGCGGGCCGAAGAACTTGTAGGGCGAGCAGGCCACGAAGTCGGCGCCCATGGCCGCCCGGTCGATCAGCCCGTGGGGGGCCAGGTGCACGGCGTCGACGTAGAGCAGGGCTCCAGCGCCATGGGCGATGTCGGCGATCTCCGGAAGGGCGGGCCTGGTTCCGATCAGGTTGGACGCGGCAGTAACGGCGACGAGCCGGGTCCGGTCGCCGACCACCTCGGCGAAGGCCGCAGGATCGAGGTCACCGGTGCCTGGGTCGAACTCTGCCCAGCGCACCGTCGCACCGACCGCCGCGGCGGCCAGCACCCACGGGCGGATGTTCGCGTCGTGGTCGAGCCGACTCACGACCACCTCGTCCCCCGGACCCCAGCCGCGGGACAGGGTCCGCGCCATCTCGAAGGTCAGCGCCGTCATGCTGCGGCCGAAGACCACTGCAGTCGGGTCCGCGCCAAGCAGGTCCCCCACCGCGGTCCGGGCATCGCGCACCGCAGCGTCGGAGTTGCGCTCCGCGTGGGTGACTGCGCCCCTGGTCGACATGGGGGAGGTCAGCTGGCGGGCAATGGCATCGGCCACCGCCTGCGGGTTCTGCGAGCCACCTGGTCCGTCGAAGTGCGCCGCCCCTCCCCGCAGCGCGGGGAACTGGCCGCGCAGGGCCTCGACGTCGAACGAGGCCTTGGCAGCGAGCGAGGTTTCCGCAGCGAGCGGGGCGGAGTTCGGCTGGGACTCGGTCGGCGGCATACCTTGCACTGTGCCATCCCGCGCTCGGGCAGACTCCGGCACACCCTGATCGAGGGTTCGGCGCGAGTCGTGGCACGCTGGCGCACGGCGCGCTGCGCCAGGCGGACACGACCGAACGGCGGTGAGCAGACATGGCGGGCGAGGCGAGCGCGCACGACCTGTCCATCGAGCTTTCCCAGCAGGCGGCCGCCCTCGCCGCGAGGCTGGATGCACCTGCAGCGGCGGGGTTCACGGCCGACGAGCCCGCCGCGAGCGGACAGGTGGCGGAGGCAGTGGCGGCGATCGCGACCACGCTGCGACGCCTCGGCGACGCGCTCGGGGTGGAGGTGGGCGACCTCGCCACGCGGCCTACCGATCCGGAGACGAAGCCACCCGGCGGGCCGACGCCGGCGCCGCGCGTGGAGGTGACCGTGCCCGTGCTCGGCGTCGACGCGTGCAAGGCCGGCTGGGTGGGCGCCATCCTCGAGCCCGGCGCGCCGCGGCCGCGCATCGCCGTCGCGGCCACCATCGCCGCGCTGGTGGAGATGGTGCGCCAGACCCTCGACCTCCAGGCGGTGGCGATCGACATCCCCATCGGCCTTCCCGACGACAGCACCCGTCAGGCGGACGTCCTGGCGCGAAAAGCGTTGAAGGGCAAGGCTTCCTCGGTCTTCACCACGCTGACCCGGGCGGCCTACGAGCAGGGTTCGCGGGAAGCCGCGGACGCGGTCAACCGCACCAGGTCCGGTCAGGGAGTGGGCGCCCACGCCTTCGGGTTGCGCGACAAGATCCTCGAAGTCGACGCCTGGGTGCGCAGCCGACCGACCGTGGCCGTCTTCGAGGTGCACCCTGAGCTGAGCTTCGCCGTCATGGCCGGCGCACCGCTGATCGCCGCGAAGAAGACCGACGAGGGACGCTCGGCCCGGCTGGCGGCCCTTGCCTCCGCGGGCATCGCGTCACCGTCAGTGCTCAAGGGCGACGGGTATGCCGCGGACGACGTCCTCGACGCGTGTGCCGCCGCGTGGACGGCGGCCCGTCGCACGACCGGACTCGCACGTTCGCTCCCGGAGCCGCCCGAGACCTTCTCCGACGGCATACCCGCAGCGATCTGGGTCTGACGCCCCCGGCGGGGTGGGCCGGTCAGAAGCCGTCGCGGGCCATGTTAGCGAAGCGCGAGTAGTGGCCCTGGAAGGCCAGCACGATGTCCTTGGTCGGACCGTTACGGTGCTTGGCCACGATCACGTCGGCCTCACCCTCGCGGCCCGGGTCGGCCTTGTCGCGGTGGAGCAGGATCACCATGTCCGCGTCTTGCTCGATCGATCCACTTTCTCTCAGGTCGGACATCTGCGGGCGCTTGTCGGTGCGCTGCTCGGGACCACGGTTCAGCTGGCTGATCGCGATCACCGGCACCTCGAGCTCCTTGGCGAGCAGCTTGAGCGCACGCGAGAACTCCGACACCTCCTGCTGGCGCGACTCGACCTTCTTGCCCGAGCTCATCAGCTGGAGGTAGTCGATCACGACCAGCTTGAGGTTGTGCTGCTGTTTGAGCCGGCGGCACTTGGCCCGGATCTCCATCAGTGACATGTTCGGCGAATCGTCGATGAACAAGGGCGAATCCGAGATCTGACCCATGATGCGCGCGAGCTTTTTCCAGCCCGCATCACCGATCGTGCCCTTGCGCAGGTCCTGCAGCTGGATCTGCGCCTCGGCCGAGAGCACACGCATGGTGATCTCTGACCGGCTCATCTCGAGCGAGAAGACGGCGGTCGCCATCTTGTGCTTGATGGCAGCCGACCGGGCGATGTCCAGGCCCATCGTCGACTTTCCGACGGCCGGCCGGGCAGCGAGGACGATCATCTGGCCAGGGTGCAGGCCGTGGGTGAGCTCGTCGAGCTCGATGAAGCCGGTCGGCACGCCGAGCATCTCGCTGGCGTCGCGCCCCGCGGCCACCTCGATCTCGTTGAGCGTCTCCTCGAGGATGTCACCGAGCGCGTGGTAGTCCTCACCGCCGCGCTTGTCGGCCACCGCGTAGACCTCGGCCTGGGCGGCGTTGACGATGTCCTCGACGTCGCCGTTGCCCTGCTGGTAGCCGAGCTGCACGATGCGGGTGCCGGCCTCGACGAGGCGGCGCAGCACCGCCCGCTCACTGACGATCTCGGCGTAGTAGCCCGCGTTCGCAGCCGTCGGGACAGCCTGGATGAGGGTGTGCAGGTAGGCCTGGCCGCCGATCCGCTGCAGGTCACCGCGCTTGGACAGCTCGTCCGACACGGTGATCGCGTCGGCCGGCTCACCCCGCCCGTAGAGGTCGAGGATCGCGTCGTAGATCAGCTCGTGAGCGGGTCGGTAGAAGTCGGTGCCGCGCAGCCCCTCGACGCAGTCGGCGATCGCGTCCTTGGACAGCAGCATGCCGCCGAGGACGGACTGCTCGGCATGCAGGTCCTGAGGGGGAACGCGCTCGTCGCTCGGCGGCGGTCCGTCACCGCCGGTGCCGAACGCACTCGTGCTCAACTCCGCAAGAGACACCCGCGCAACTCCCCTGTCACTTCATTCGACGTGCACCGCATCCGCCATGCATTTCAAAGGTCACCGCACTCCACGGCACCACATCCGACGCCCACTGGCGGCGACTTCCACCGGTGTGATTCGAGTACACCAGTGCCCACCGACATCTCGCGTCTGCGACACCAGAACCATGTGACCCGGCACAACGTATGGCCGCCCGCCCCGCACCTCAAACCAGCCCTGTGGACAGGGTGGGGACAAGGTGTGCGCAACGCCCGACTTGCTTGTGCACAGTCGGGGGATAACCCTGTGGATTTCGCGACGCCTGGTCGCACAACCCGCCGCTGACCTGCAGGTTCGTGATCCACCGGGTGTGGACCCAGGAAATTTTCGGGCGTGTCCACGCTGTGGCTCGTCCACATGACGCGCGACACACTCGGCCGCCCCGACGTAGCCTGACCGCATGTGCCGAAACATCCGCCAGCTGCACAACTTCGAGCCCGCCGCCACCTCCGACGAGGTCCGCGCCGCGGCGCTCCAGTACGTCCGCAAGGTCAGCGGCAGCACCAAGCCCAGCGCCGCCAACCAGGCCGCCTTCGACGAGGCCGTCGCCGAGGTCGCGCACGCGACCCAGCACCTGCTCGAGCACCTCACCACGACGGCGCCGCCGAAGGACCGTGAGACCGAGGCGGCCAAGGCCAGGGCCCGCGCACAGGCGCGCTACGGCGCCGCCTGAGCCACGCTGACTGAGCCTCGCGCCGTGAGCCCCGCGGGGCGGGCTGTGGATATCTGCCGGGTGGTCCCGCTGTCGCTGTCATGGTGGGGACATGACGTCGCCACCACCTTCGCCGAGCCACCGCACACCGCCCGCTGCGGCCGGGGCGCCGCTGAACGACCCTTCGGACTGGTCGACCCGGTGGACGGACGAGGCGGAAGCCGAGGCAGCCACCACAGCCCGCGACGCGCGCGCACAGACCCTGGGTCGTCGGGCCCGTATCACCCACCTGGTCCTCGTCGACGGGCTGCCCGCCGACCACTGGGTGGAGGACGGCAGCGACGGCCGGTGGGAGCCCTCGGCGCGGCGTCGCCGCCCGGCGCTGACGATGGCGACCGACCACCTCGACCGCGAGCTGCGGTGGCTGGACTGCCTCGTCGGGGGTCGTCGCGCCTTGCTCGACCTCGACGACCGCCCACTGGTCACACGACCTCTCGACCTGCCTGAACTGCCCGTCGACCTGCTGGTCAGGGCGCACAGGATCAGTGCCGAGTGCGACCGCCTGGCTGTCGAGGCGTTCGGGCTCGAGGAGCTGGTGGCCGCTCTGCGGCACCTGCTCGCCGCAGCGCTGACCGCCGACCCCGGCATGCTGCTGCGCAGCACCCGTGACGACTCCGCGATGGGGGCACTCGTGTGGGCAGCCGCCCAGGCCAACGCACTGATCGGGCCGACGGGTCAGCTGCTGGCGCGCGACCTGTGGCCGCGACTGGGCGTCGCACCGTCCGCTGCCGGCCGCGGGGCGGCCCTGCTCGATCGGCTGGCACCCGGCGCCGACCTGGTCGTGGCACCACCGGGCGCGCCGCGGTTGCGGCCGACCGGCCTGCCCGGGGCCCTGCTCGGGTCCACCCGGGCCTTGCTCGTGGCGCGACGCGACGAGGCCCTTGCCACCGGCACGTGATCCCCGCGCGCTCCCCGCACGATCCCCGCCTTCCCCGCGCGATCCCCGCGCGATCCCCGCGCGATGCCCGGGCGACGCCTGGGCCCTGTCCCTCCCGCTTGTCGGAGCAGGCTGGGATGCTGCCTGCGTGACCCACCCCGTCGTCGATGCCGTCCGGACCGCCCTCGCCGGGGCGGGCGACCCCGAGCGTGCGGTGAGCCAGCAGGCCTACATGAAGTCGTCGATGCCCTACCGCGGCCTGACCTCCCCCGAGCTCAAGGCGCTGCTGCGACCGATCCTGGCCGACCCGGCATACCGGATCGAGGGGCGCGGTGAATGGGACGGCGCGGTGCGCGAGCTCTGGGACGGTGCCACCCACCGCGAGGAGCGGTATGCCGCGACGGCGCTCACGGGACACCGCGCCTACCGCGAGTGGCAGGACCCGGACGTGGTCCCGCTCTACCGCCACCTCCTTGTGACTGGCGCCTGGTGGGACCACGTCGACGAGGTCGCGAGCAACCGCATCGGGCCGATCCTGTTGTCCCACAAGGCGACCATGACACCCGTGGTGCGCGGGTGGGCGACGGACGACGACCAGTGGCTGCGCCGGACCGCCATCATCAGCCAGCTGACGTTCAAGGAGCAGACCGACCTCGCGCTGCTGCGTGAGGCCATCGAGCCCAACCTCGCGGACACCAGCTTCTGGATCCGGAAGGCGATCGGATGGGCTCTGCGCCAGCACGCGCGGACCGACCCGGACTGGGTACGTGCGACCGTTGCGGAGTACGGCGACAGGTTGAGCGGACTGAGCCGGCGCGAGGCCCTCAAGCACCTCTGACGGGATGGGCCGGACGGACGACGACCCGCGCCACTGCCAGGGCGGCCAGCGCGGACCCCGCGGCCACGAGGAAGGCTGCGCCGATCTGCCCTGCGTCCGACAGCGAGCCTGCGGCGGCGGCACCCGCCGACGAACCCACCAGGAACGCGGAGATCAGCCACGCGAACGCCTCGGTGGTCGTGCCGACCGGGGCCAGCCGGTCGACCAGCTGGAAGACGCACGTGAGGACCACCGGCAGGCCGACCCCGCTGGCGACGGCGAGCAGACCCATCACCAGGGCGTTCGACGGCACCCAGGCCAGGGCGGCATACGTCAGCGCGACCAGTCCCAGCCCCAGCAGCAGGTCACGGCGCGGATCGCGGTGGGGCGCGCGCGGGCTGTAGGCAACCCCGCCGACGAGGGCTCCGAGGGCGTTGGCGGCCACGAGCCAGGGTGCCAGCCCGCGGTCGCCGGTCGACTCGGCATAGGCAACCAGCGCGACGGCCGGCACCCCGATGGTCAGTCCCACGAGCGCAACCGCGGCGTACAGCACGCACAGCCGGCGCGAACGCAGCGGTCCGAGCCAGTGCCTGTCCTCGTGCACGGGCGGCACCCACGCACCCGAGGCGCGCGACGCGACGAACCAGGCAGTGCCGGCCAACCCGATGGCAGCGGCCGCCACCAGCCCGCCACCGCTGCCACCCAGCTGGGCGACCAGGACGACCAGCGGACCGATCACGAAGATCAGCTCCTGGGCCGCCGCGTCGAGCGCAAACGCCGACGGCACCTGGCGCGGCGACAGCACGGATGGCCACAGGGTGCGCAGGGCCGGCTCGAGCGGTGGCGTCGCCAGCCCGGCGACCAGGGCCACGAACAGCGCGCCTCCGGACGGCACCCACGGGAGCACCGCGAGCGCGAACGACGAGACCAGCCCACCCAGCACCAGCGCGGCGCGCTGTCCACGCAGGTCCATCACGCGCGAGAGGGCAGGCCCACCCAGGCAACACCCGAGGGAGTATGCCGCGGTGAGCAGACCGGCCCGGCCGTAGCCGCTGCCGGTGTCGCGGGCGAAGAGCACCAGGGCGAGCGGGACCATGCCATTGGGCAGTCGCCCGACCACGGCGGAGAACAACAGCCGCGCGACCTGGGGAAGGCGGAGCAGGGCGACAGGACCGAGCGGCGCGGCTGCCCGGGCGGCGTCAGTCACCGAACGGCCAGCCCACCTGCATCCCTGGGTGCTGGGCACGGTCGAGGCCGGGCTCGAGGTAGTGCTCGCGCCCGAAGAAGATCGCGAAGAAGTCCGGGGGCATCGAGAGCATCCCCTCGATGTCACTCGCCTGGCTCCGGTGCGCCTCGAGGGAGGCGCGACGCTGCTCGAGGTAGTCGCCCACGTCGACCTGCCAGGTGATCTCGGCCTCGGGCGTGCCGAGCGGGTTGCCGTCGTCCATGGGGCTGTCGGGGTCGAACGCCTTGTCCCCGGCACCGGCTGCCACCGCCGCCTGGAAGACCCCGCGCACGGCGTCCCGGTTCATCGTCGACTCGAGCAGTCGAGGGCGACGGGCGGCCAGCTCGGCTGCGCGGTGGACCACGGCGTGGACCTTGACGTGGTCGGGGTGGCCGTAGCCGCCGTGCCAGTCGTAGCCCACCAGGACGTCGGCATCCTCCTCATCGAGGATCGCCGCGAGCCTTGTCGCCGCCTCGTCGAGATCGGCACCGGTGAAGGCGCCCTCGTCCGAGTTCTGCGCCCAGCCGGTCATGCCCGAGTCGCGGTAGCCCAGCCACGCGATCCGTTGGACCCCCAGGGCATCCGCGCTGGCCTGGGCCTCACGACGACGCCAGTGGACCAGGGTCTCGCCCTCGGGGAGGCCGCCGGACGGGAGCTCGCCATGGTCGCCATTGGTGGCGAAAACGGTGACGACGCGGTGCCCCTCCGCGACGGCACGGGCCATCGCACCGGCGGTCTGGGACGCCTCGTCGTCGGGGTGGGCGTGGAGGAAGACGATCGTGGACACGACGCCATCATGCCAACCGCCTCCGCCCCGGTGTCTCAGTCCGCGAAATAGTTAGCGGTAACTATTTACTGGCTGCCCACGCTCCGCTGCACTGGGAGCCGTGACCTCCACCGACTTCAGCGCCTTCGTCGCCACCCTCGACCTTGAGACCAAGGTGCGCCTGCTCACCGGCGCCACCTCCTTCACCCTCCACGGCGAGGACTCGATCGGGCTCGCGCCGATGGCCTTCTCCGACGGCCCCACCGGCGTCCGTGGTCTCAAGTTCACCGGCGGTGACCCTGTGGCGCTCTTCCCCAACGCCACCCTCCTCGCGAGCGCCTGGGACGAGGACACCGCCCACGAGGTCGGGGAGATGCTGGCCGAGGAGGCCGAGCGCCAACAAATCCACGTCGTCCTGGGGCCGACCATCAACCTGCACCGGTCCCCCCTCGGGGGCCGGCTCTTCGAGGCCTACTCGGAGGACCCGCTGCTCACCGGTCGTCTCGCCGCGGCATACGTCAAGGGCTTGCAGGGCAAGGGAATCGGTGCCTGCCTCAAGCACCTCGTGGCCAACGAATCCGAGACGCTGCGCAACTACATGAACTCGGTCGTGAGCGAGGAGGCGCTGCGCGAGGTCTACCTCCTGCCGTTCGAGATCGCTGTCGAGGAGTCGCAGCCCTGGTCGATCATGGCGGCCTACAACGACATCAACGGAGCCGCGGCCACCGAGCAGGACCACGTCAACAACGAGGTCGTGAAGGGCGAATGGGGCTGGGACGGCCTGCTCATGAGCGACTGGTTCGCGACCAAGACCTCCGCCCCGGCGGCGCTCGGTGGCCTCGACCTCGTCATGCCCGGCCCTGACGGGCCATGGGGCCAGGCGCTGGTGGCCGACGTCGAGTCGGGCGCCGTGCCCGAGTCCGTCATCGACGAGCACGTATGCCGGCTGCTCCGGCTCGCGGAGCGGGTCGGCGCCCTGGGTGGTCCGGAAGGTCACCGGGCGTGGCCGACGGACTCGCCGGCACCCGATGCACCCGCGCGCCGCGAGCAGCTGCGCCGACTGGCCACCGACGGCATGGTCGTCCTGCGCAACGAGGGCGGGGTCCTGCCGCTCTCGGGTTCGGGCTCCGGCACGGTCGCCCTCATCGGGCGGCACGCCGTGGAGACCGTCTGCATGGGTGGCGGCTCGGCCCAGGTCAACCCGCCCTACCAGGTGTCCATCGCCGACGGCCTGCGTGCCGCGATCGGCGACCGGCTGACCGTGGTCGATGGTGTCGAGGTCCGCGAGCGCCCACTCCCCGCCTCGACCACGGTGATCAGCGACCCCGAGACCGGCGCACCCGGCATGCAGGTCGAGCACGTCGACGCGGACGGTGTGGTCATGCTCTCCGAGGACGTGGGCGGCGCTGACGTGACGACGGGCTGGGACGAGACCCTGCCGCGCCCGACCGAGCAGCTGCGGCTGCGCGCCCGGCTGGTCGAGGGCGGCCACGTGCGCCTCGGTGTCCTCGGCACGGGTCGGTGGACGGTCAGCCTCGACGGTGTGGAGCTCGGCGGAGGAGACCTCGCCGCCAGTGGCGCCGACCCGGGTGAGGGCATGTTCAAGCCTCCGCGCTGGACGACCGAGGTCGACGCGGAGCCGGGCTCGCTGGTCGAGGCCGTCCTCACCATCGTGCGGTCCGAACCCCAACCCGGCCCCGACGGCAAGCTGAGCACGCTGTCGCACGTGCTGGCCTCGGGCATGGGCGTCAAGTCGCTCGTGGCCGGCCCGGTGCCGCCCCCGGCGGATGACGTCATCGAGGCGGCGGTCGAGGCCGCGCGCACCGCCGAGGTCGCCGTGGTCGTCGTCGGGCTCACCCCGGAGCAGGAGACCGAGGGCACCGACAAGTCCACCCTCGCCCTGCCGGGCGACCAGGACCGGCTGGTGTCAGCGGTGGCCGCCGCGGCCCCCCGCACGGTCGTCGTCGTCAACGCCGCCACCCCTGTGCTGATGCCGTGGGCCGGTGACGTCGACGCCGTCATCGTGGTCGGGCTGCCGGGGCAGGAGGGTGGACACGCGGTGGCCGATGCCCTCCTCGGGCTGCGGGAGCCCGCCGGCCGACTGGTGACGTCCTGGCCGGCAGCGGACGGCGCGGCCCCGGCGTGGGACGTCGAGCCCACCGACCTGCAGCTCGACTACACGGACGGGCTGTTCGTCGGCTACCGCGGCTTCCACGCCGGTCACGCGGACGCCCCCGCACACTGGCTGGGCGCTGGTGACGGGTACGGGTCGTGGGACTACGAGTCCGCCGAGCTCACCGAGGCGGGAGTGCGTGTCACGGTGCGAAACACCAGCGAACGACAGTCTCGCGAGGTCGTGCAGGCGTACTTCCAGCCCGCCGACCCCGACCAGCCGGTCCGGCTCGTCGGGTGGGGCTCGGCCACGGTGGCAGCGGGTGAGCGCGTCGAGGTGGAGATCGCCACGGACGCGAGGCTGTGGCGCCGGTGGGACACGGCGGCCGGCGAGTGGGGCGCCCCCCTCACCGGAGGCGAGCTCCTGGTCGCCCGCGGTCTGGGCGACATCCGCACTCGGCTCCCCCTGGCCTGACGGTCGTGACCTTCCCGCACCACCGTCCCGCACAACGGTCGTGAGCACCGCACGACGGGGGCGCGGCCGGCCCAGGGGTGCGGCCGGCACCGGCGACACCCGTGAACGAATCGTCGAGGCAGCCACCGAGCTCTTCGCCGAGCGCGGTTTCCACGCGACGCCGATGACCGCCATCGCCACCGCGTCGGGCTTGAGCCAGACCGGCCTGCTGCACCACTTCGCCTCCAAGGAGGACCTGCTCGCGGCGGTGCTCGAGCAGCGCGACCTGCGCGACCTCGCGAGCCTGTCCGCCCGACGCGAGGCACCCGCCCGCGGCTGGGAGGTGCTCGACGACATGGTGGAGCTGGTGCGGCTCAACGCCCGTCGCGAGGCGATGGTCCGACTCTTCACCAGCCTGGCCGGCGAAGCGGTCGACCCGGCGCACCCGGGACACGACTGGCTGCGGCGGCACCACGCGAGTGCCGTCGACTCACTCACCCGCGCCCTGACCGACGCCGTGGCCGACGGAAGTGCCGAGCCGGGGCTGCCAGCGCCGGCCATCGCCCGGCAGTTCGTCGCCCTCATGGACGGGCTCCAGCTGCAATGGCTGGTCGCCCCCGACCAGGTGGACATGGCTGCCGACGTCGAGTCCTACGTCGCCGGGCTGCGCGACCGCTGGGCGACCGCTGGGCGACCACCACCGAACAGGTCTCCGGCCAACCGTTAGCGTGGCGCGGTGAGCAGAGGGCAGGTCGGTGCGAGGTCGGCGCAGAGCCGCGACATCCTGCGCCTCGCGGTCCCCGCGTTCCTCGCCCTCGTCGCCGAACCCCTGTTCCTGCTGGCCGACTCGGCGATCATCGGCCACCTCGGCACCGCCCAGCTCGCCGGCCTCGGAGTCGCGAGTGCCACCCTCATCACCGCGGCCAACATCTTCGTCTTCCTCGCTTACGGCACCACCTCGATCGTGTCGCGCCAGATCGGCGCCGGCAGCGAGCGCGGCGCCCTGGAAGCAGGCATCGACGGCACCTGGCTCGCGGTCGGGCTGGGGGCAGCGACCTCCATCGCCGTCGCCTTCGCCGCCGAACCGCTCTGCCGGGTCTTCGGCGCGTCCGAGGACGCCATCGGGTATGCCGCGACGTACCTTCGCATCTCGGCCCTCGGCATCCCCGCGATGCTCGTGGCGTTGGCCGCCACGGGGGTGCTTCGCGGGCTTCAGGACACCCGGACACCGCTGGTGGCCTCGGTCGCCGGATTCTCCTCCAACGTGGTTCTCAACCTCCTCTTCGTCTACGGATTCGGTTGGGGCATAGCCGGATCCGCGTGGGGCACCGTGATCGCGCAGACCGGCATGGCGATCGGACTCGTGACCGTCCTGGTGCGCCACGCGCGCCGGGCAGGCGCCACTCTGCACGCGCATCCGGGCCGCGTCCTGCGCGCCGCGCTGACCGGCATACCTCTGCTCGTGCGAACGCTGGCGCTTCGCGCGATCCTGTTGGTCACCACCTGGGTCGCCGCCGGCCTCGGTGACGTGCCGCTGGCCTCGCACCAGGTGGCGGCGACGGTGTGGAGCTTCCTGGCGTTCGCCCTCGACGCCCTCGCCATCGCTGCGCAGGCGATCACGGGCAAGGCGCTCGGCGCCGGTGACGTAGCTGCGGCACGCGCCGCAACCACCACGATGATCCGGTGGGGCATCTGGGGAGGAGCACTCCTGGGGCTGGTCGTCCTGGCGGTGCACTCGTTGCTGCCCGCGCTCTTCACCACCGACCCCGCCGTGCGGTCGGCGTTGGCCGCCGCCCTCATCGTGGTGGCCCTCGGGCAGCCCCTGGCCGGCTACGTCTTCGTGGTGGACGGGGTGCTGATCGGTGCGGGTGACGGTCGCTGGCTCGCCAAGGCCATGGCGGCGACGCTGGTGCTCTACCTGCCCCTCGCCCTCTGGGTGCACGCCACCGGTGACGAGCTGCTGGCCCACGGTGCGCCGCGAGCGGTCGTCGTCCTCTGGGTCGTCTTCACGGCGTTCATGGCGATCCGCGCGTGCTTCTTCTGGTGGCGGATCCGCGGCGACGCCTGGGCCGTGACCGGCGCAGCCCGCTGACCCCTCGCGCGGGGCGCCGACTTGTTGCCGGCCGGTGGTCACCCAAGGCCAGTTCGGGGGGTCCGCTGACGATCTGCGCGCAACAAGTCCAAGAGCTCGCCGACTTGTTGCCGGCAGGTGGTCACCCAAGGCCAGTTCGGGGGGTCCGCTGACGATCTGCGCGCAACAAGTCCAGGGCTCGCCGACTTGTTGCCGGCAGGTGGTCACCCAAGGCCAGTTCGGGGGGCCCGGTGACGATCTGCGCGCAACAAGTCGTCATGAGGCCGGGCGGGTCGCCGGGCCGGGCGGGCCGGGCGGGGTCAGGCGACGCGGGTCGCGGCCTCGCGGCGGGAGTCGCCGGCGGCGTCGAGCGTGCCGTCGGCCAGTCGCCGGGCCGCACCGACACCACCGAAGAACATCGACCTCGGGCCGTGCGAGAACGACGGCAGCCCCAGGCTCTCCACCGCAGCAGACACTGCGTCGTCGTCCTCGTGATCGACCCGCGTCGTCCCGTCCTCCAGGATCCGCACGTGCACCCGCGTCGCGTCGATCGCCTCCTGCATCGGGAGGCCCTCGAGGCAGTAGCGACCGAGCACCTGCATCAGGGCTGTCGTGATCCGGTCGGCGCCAGGGCTGCCGATCGCGAGCGCCCCGCCGGACCGCGAACGCGCCACGGACGGGGACATGTTGGAGGCGAGGCGGGTGCCGGGAGCCAGCGCGTGCAGCCCGAGCCTGTTCAGCTCGGGTTCACCGAGGCAGTTGTTGAGCATCAGCCCGGTGCCGGGAACCGTTGCGCCGGAACCATACCCGCTCGATGCGGTGATCGCGCAGATCGTGCCGTCGCTGTCGACCGCCGAGACGTGGGCCGTCGAGGAGGAGGTCGGCAGGCTGGCCAGCCCGTTGCGGTCGACCGACTCCAGCAGGGCGTAGCCGTCCTCCTCGAGATCGGTCGACAGGTCGTGCACCTGGTGGCGGTAGGACAACACCCGCCGCTGGATCTCGATGATGCGCGCCCAGTCCCAGCCGCCGGTCGCGAGCTCACGCAGCATCACGGTGAGCATCGGCCCACCCACCGAGGGAGGCGGGTTGAGGGCCAGGTCCCACTCCCCGAGGGTAAGACGCAACGGCGTGCGGACCACCGCCCGGTAGGCCGCGAGGTCAGCGGCGGTGATGAGGCCACCGCGCGCGTCACTGTCCGCAGCGATGCGGGCGGCCAGGTCGCCGGTGTAGAGGGAGCGGGCTCCCTCGGTGGCGATCTGCTCGAGGGTGTCGGCGAGGTCGGGGTTGGTCGCCTGCTGACCGGCTATGACGATCTCGCCGTCGTCGCCCCTCACCAAGGGCCTGGTGTGCTCGTCCCACCCGAAGACCAGCTCCCCGGTGATGGCGAGGTAGCTCGCCGCGGCGCCACCGATGGCATAGCCGGTCCGGGCTGCCACGATGCTGGGATGCAGGACGTCCCGCCACGTCGCCGCACCATGACGGTCGTGGGCCACGCCCAGGGCTGCGAACGCGCCGGGCGTCGCGACCGAGCCGTGACCGGCATACAGGGTGAGGCCGCCGCCGTAGGAGGTGGTGACCTCGCGAAGCCCCGTCCCGAACTGCGAGGGGTCCAGCCCACGACCGGGCATCTCGACGTTGCCGTCGATCACCTCGGGGTCCCCGCCGGCGGGCCAGACACTGACGAAGGCGCCGCCCGCGACCGAGACGATGCCCGGCTCGGTGGTCATCGCGGAGACCATCGCCGCGATGGCGGCGTCGACGGCGTTGCCGCCGGCAGCGGCCGCCGCGAGGCCGGCCTCAGCAGACGCCGGTCCGGTCGCCGCGATCGCCACGCGTGGTGTCATGCGCCCGATTCTGTCCCATGCCCCGAACTCTCGCACGGGGCCACCCGCGCCCGAACGGACCCCGAAAGGGTGCCGGGCGTGACGAAGGCCCGGCCCCGCCGTGCAGCGGGAGCCGGGCCTTCGTGCAGCGGCTGGGTCAGCCGGCGACGACGTCGAGCGTCACCTTGGCCTGCACCTCGGGGTGCAGGCGGATGAGCGCCTCGTGGCTGCCGACGGACTTGATCGGGGTCGTGACCTCGATCTTGCGCTTGTCGAGCTCCGGGCCACCGGCCGCCTTCACGGCGGCGGCGATGTCGGCGGTCGAGATGGCACCGAACAGGCGACCGGAGCCACCAGCGTGGGCCACGACCTTGACGGCCTTGGCCTCGAGGTTGCCCTTGATGGACTTGGCCTCCTCGAGGGAGTTGATCGCCCGGACCTCGCGGCCCTTGTTGATCGAGTCGACCTGCTTCTGCCCGCCCTTGGTCCACGCGGTGGCCAGGCCACGGCGGAACAGGAAGTTGCGGGCGTAGCCGTCCTTGACGTCGACGACGTCACCGGCGGTCCCGAGGCTGGAGACCTCGTGGGTCAGAATCACCTTCATGGTTCAGATCCTCCTAGCGCCCGAGCTCAGCGGGACGAGCTCGAGTAGGGCAGCAGCGCCATCTCGCGGGCGTTCTTGACCGCGGTGGCAATGAGTCGCTGCTCCTGGACGGACACACCGGTCACCCGACGAGCGCGGATCTTGCCGCGGTCGGAGATGAACTTGCGCAGCAGCGCAGTGTCCTTGTAGTCGATGTTCTCGACCTTCGCCGCCTTCAGCGGGTTGGCCTTCTTCTTGGGCTTGCGCACAACGGGCTTGGCCATCGTGGTGCTCTCCTTCTGCTGAGAGTCTCAGCGGATGAGCCCTGGTCTCCCAGGGATGGTGTGTTTCACGTTTTCTGGATGATGCTGTTCAAACGGTGGGTATGCCGCGTGGCCGGCTTCCCCGTGGAAGCTCACCACCCGGCATACCGAGTGATCTGTGCCTGTGACCGATCAGAACGGGGGCTCGTCGTAGGACGGCGCTCCGCCGCCCCACCCGCCACCCTGCTGGCCGCCACCCTGGGGTGCCGACTGCGGAGCGGACTGCTGGCCACCGGACGGGCCGGTCGCCCACGGGTCCTCCTGCGAGCCACCCTGGCCACCACCCTGGCCGCCACCGGCGAAGCCGCCACCACCGGCTCCGCCGCGCTGGGTCTTGTTGACCTTCGCAGTGGCGTAGCGCAGGGACGGGCCGACCTCGTCGACCTCGAGCTCCATGACGGTGCGCTTCTCGCCCTCTTTGGTGTCGTACGAGCGAGACTTCAGGCGACCGGTGACGAGCACGCGAGTGCCGCGCTGCAGCGACTCGGCGACGTTCTCCGCCGCGTCACGCCACACCGAGCAGCGCATGAACAGCGTTTCGCCGTCCTTCCACTCGTTGGACTGCCGGTCGAACTGCCGCGGCGTGGAGGCCACGGTGAAGTTCGCGACGGCAGCACCCGAGGGGGTGAAGCGCAGCTCAGGGTCGCCGGTGATGTTGCCGATGACGGTGATGATGGTGTCGCCAGCCATGGAGCAGGTCCCCTGTTCGTTTGGGTCAGGTCTGGTCGAGCAAGCTCTTCAGAGCCGGCTCAGTGTTCAGAAACAGATCGGGTGCAGCTCAGGCGCCGGGGCGCAGGAGCTTGGTGCGCATGACCGACTCGTTGAGGCCGAGCTGGCGGTCCAGCTCCTTGGCCGTGGCCGGCTCTGCGGTGAAGTTGACGACGGCGTAGATGCCCTCGGCCTTCTTCTTGATCTCGAACGCCAAGCGACGGCGGCCCCAGATGTCGATGTTGTCGACGGTGCCCTTGTCCTTGGTCACGACGGTGAGGAACTTGTCGAGCGACGGCGCGACGGTCCGGTCGTCGAGCTCGGGGTCGAGGATGACCATGAGTTCGTACTGACGCATGCTGATAACCCGCCTCCTTTGGTCTATGGCGGTCACGGTCTCTCCGTGACAGGAGGGTTGCAGTGCGATCCCCTGCGAAGCACCGTCGAGGTGCGCCGCCGGGGAACCTGGAACAGAGTACCGGGACACAGGGACATCGACCGAATCGTTGTCCACAGGCCCCGATTCCGGGCGGGCGCCCCTCAGGCGAGGCGGACGAGCAGCTGGTCGGGGGCGTCCGTGAAGTCGCCGGCCAGCTCGTCGACCACTGCGTCGGAGTCGTCGGCCTGGTCGAAGTCCCGGAAGTCGTCCTTCGGAAGGTCCCCCGTGTCCTGGCCCAGCAGCTCCTCGGAAGAAGAGACCTCCGGGGCCTCGGCGCGCTGCGCGGCGGTGTACCAGACCCGCCACACGAGGTAGCCGACGGCGAGGACGCGGAGGGTGAGGGTCACGGCATACCAACCGGCCGGGAGGCCCCGGTCGGGCTTGGACAGGCCGCCGACATAGAGCCACACGGCGACGAAGTGGAGGGCCTCGGCCCCTGCCCACAGCAGGTGGTCCCGCCAGCGAAGCCCGCACAGCGCCACCAGCGGCAGCAGCCAGAGGGAGGACTGCACGGGGAAGGTCTTGCCGGCCAGGAGGGCGAGGGCGACCAGGACGAGGGCGACCTCGGCCAGGGTGGGCCGACGTCGGGTGCTCAGCGCGAACATCGCGCCCGTTAACGCGGCCAGCAGCAGCCCCACCACCGTGAGCAGGGTGCTGACTCCGGCGGGCAGGGGGTGACCGACCAGGTCGGGCACCATCCACAAGGAGCCCAGACCGGCGGGGCTGTCCCACCACTTCTCGTACGGCACCACGATGGCGCCGGGGTTGGCGACCAGGAACGGCAGCAGGACCACCCCGACGGCCCCGGCCGCGGCGGCCAGCGTCCGCCCGGCCGCCTCGAGGCGGCCGGTGCGCAGCCCGAGGACCACGAGGGCCAGCAGGATCAGGACGGGGTAGGTCCGGGCGGCGACTGCCAGGCCCAGGAGGGCACCGGCCAGCGCGGGGCGTCGCCGGCTCCAGGCCCAGATGCCGGCGCTGGCCAGGGCGACCCCGAACAGGTCGGGCGACAGCATCGCCGTGAGCAGCAGCACGGGGCTGAGCGCGACCTGCGCGGCCTTCGCGGAGTGCCGCGGACGCGAGGCGGCGGTGAGGTGGACGATGGCGATGGCGAGGCCGGTGCCGAGCAGGGCCCACAGGGCGAAGTACCACCGGGTCTGGTCGAGGAACGACCCGTCCGGCACCAGACCTCCCACCCAGGCCATCACCGAGCCCGTGAGCACCGGGTGGTCGGCCCGCGCACCGTCACCAGCGAGGTAGGACGCCAGGCCGTCGTCGAGGTTGCCCAGCTGGTAGAGCGCCGGCAGGTCGGAGAAGCAGGCGTGCCAGAACTGGTCCGAGCCGGTCCAGCCCTTCTGGATGCAGTGGGCGCGCTCGGCGACCGACAGCGACATGGTCGCAGCCGTCGCGACGAGCAACGGCACGACCGTGGCGACCCACGAGACCGCCCGAGCCGAGACGTGCCGGCCCAGTGGCCCGCCGGCGACCGCCAGCGCACCACCGGGCAGGAGGTCCGACGTCGAGGGGACGTGCGGCGCCGGGTCGTGCGGCCGGGTCACTGTGTCGTCGGGGGTGGTCCGCCGGCGCCGAGCGTGATCGTCGTCGGCGGCGGAACCGTGGCCGTCGGCTTGCCCGTGCCCTTGGTCTTGGTCGGGGTGGGCGTCGTCGTCGTGGTGGTCGGCGTGGTGGTGGTCGTCGTGGTCGTCGTGGTGGACGTCGTCGTCGGCGGCGGGGTGTAGACCTTGTCGTCACCGAGGCCGGCGCGCTTGGGGAAGTCGACGACCTTCTGGCCCTTGAGCGCCGCGGTCATGAAGTCGGTCCAGATGTGCAGCGGCACGGTCGCACCGGTGAGCTCCCCGACGCCGGGGATGTTGTTCATCGACAGCTCCTCGCCCTTGGGGCCGGTGCTGTAGATGCCCACCGCGGTGGCCAGCTGCGGGGTGAACCCGTCGAACCAAGCCGCCTTGTTGTCGGTCGTGGTGCCTGTCTTGCCTGCGACGGGCCGCCCGAGGTTCTGGGCGTACACGGCGGTGCCGTCCTTGACCACCTGCTCCATGGCGTCGACCGTGTCGGCCGTGACGTCCTTGTCGAAGGCCGCCTTCTTGACCGGCTTGGCCTTGTAGTTGAGGTCGCCGGGTCCACCCTTCACGGAGCGGATGTAGTACGGCGTCACCCTGGTGCCCTGGCTCGCGATCGTCGCGTAGGCGTTGGCCATGTCCGTCACCGTGACGTGCGACGTGCCGAGGACGTTGGCGTAGTTGGTCCCGAGCCCCTTCTCCGGCAGACCCGCTGCGACCGCTGCGTCACGGGTGGCCTTGGGCCCGACCTTGATGTTGAGCTGCGCGTAGACGGTGTTGACCGAGTGGCCGGTGGCCGTCCGCAGGTCGATGTTGCCGAACTGCTCACCCGAGCCGGGCCCGAAGTTGCGGACGCCGCCGCGGCGCAGGAAGTCGGTCTTCGCCGCGGAGTCCTCGAACTCCTTGAAGTACTGCGGGCTGCGGCCCTCGAACTTGGTCTTGGTGCTGATCGGCTGGTCCTGGGACAGGGCCGCCAGCAGGGCGAAGATCTTGAACGTCGACCCGGCCTGCATGCTGGCCTGGGTAGCGGTGTTGAACTGTTCCTTCTGGTAGTCCGCACCGCCGTACATCGCGACCACGGAGCCGTCCCCGGGCTTGATCGAGGTCAGGCCGACCCGCAACGACGACGTGCCCTTGCCCTTGGGCATCCGGGCCTTGACCGCGTCGACGGCGGCCTTCTGCGCCTTCTGGTCGATCGTGGTGACGATCCGGTAGCCACCCTTGTCGATGTCGGTGTCGGTGAGCTTGAGCTTGGCCTTGAGCTCGCGCTTGACCGCGTCGGTGATGAACCCGTTCGGTCCGGCGGCATTGCGGTTCGGCTGGTACTTCACCAGGGACTTGGTCGGGAACGTCGCCTCGGCCCGCGCCTCAGGCGTCAGCCAGCCCTTGGTCACCATGCCGTCCATCACGTACTTCCACCGGGCCTCGGCGTTGGCCTTCTGGGACTCCCCGAGACCGGGGTCGAAGAACGACGGTCCCTTGACGACCGACGCCAGCAGGGCGCCCTCGGACGGCGTCAGCTTGGACACGTCCTTGTTGAAGTAGGCCTTCGACGCCGTCTGGATGCCGAACGCCCCGCGACCGTAGTAGATCGTGTTGAGGTAGTTCTCGAGGATCGTGTCCTTGGACTGCTGCTTGGCGATCTTGATGGAGATGATGATCTCCCGGCCCTTGCGCGACAGCGTCTGGTCCTGGGTCAGGAAGTAGTTCTTGACGTACTGCTGCGTGATCGTCGACCCGCTCTGGGCGGTGCCGCCGGACAGGGTCGTCCAGGCACCCCGGAGGATGCCGGTCGGGCTGATCCCGGAGTTCTGGTAGAAGTTGCGGTCCTCCGCAGCCAGGTGGGCCTCCTGCACGGCCTTGGGCACCTGCTTCAGCGGCACGGACTCGCGGTTGACCTCACTGATCCGGTCGATCTCGGTCTTGCCGTCGGCGTAGTAGATGATCGATGCCTGCGCAGCGGCCAGGTCGTTCGGCTTGGGAGCGTCGATCATCGAGTAGGCGACGAAGAAGCCGATCGCGAGGAGCAGGAACCCCGCCAGCGCCGTGAGGCCGAGCCACTTCGCCCACCGCCTGCCGGCGCCGCCCTTGGGCCGGGCCGTCTTGGCTGCCTTGGCTCGGCGGGTCTGCCCCGCCTTGGCCTGGGCTCGCGTCTTCGGACGTGGGGTACTCATGTGACCTTCCCGATCGGCATACAGCTGGCGCAGGCACCGACCCTCGGGCCGCCCTTGCGCGCAGTCAAGTGGCCCTCAGTATGACTGGCGGACTTCTGAATCGTGCATTCGGTGTCCCCGGTATGCCGGCTGGCCGGCTGTTCGGGCTGGGTTCACCAGATATATCGGCTCGATATATCTGGTGTACGCTTACCCAGTCGTCGAAGCCACGAGGACACCCACGGGCGAGTTCCGTCCGCCGATCGCGAAGGGAGGTGCTGACCAGTCATGAGCCGTCGTTCCGAGCTCCTCGAGTTCGCCGTTCTCGGCCTCCTGCACGAGAGCCCCATGCACGGCTACGAGCTGCGCAAGCGCCTCAACGCGGCGCTCGGCGTCTTCCGCGCCCTGTCCTACGGCACGCTCTACCCCTGCCTGCGCGGGCTGCTCGACCAGGGCCTCATCGCCGAGGCGGTTGGCACTCAGCACGCGGCCACCTCCGGGTCCAGGCGCGCCCGCATCGTGTACGAGCTCACCGCGGACGGAAAGGAGCACTTCCAGGAGCTGGTCAAGGAAGCCGGGCCGACCGCGTGGGAGGACGACACCTTCGACGTCCACCTGGCCTTCTTCGCCCGCACCGAGGCCGAGGTCCGGCTGCGCATCCTCGAGGGGCGCCGCAGCCGGCTGGAGGAGCGGCTGGACAACATCCGCACCAGTGCGGCCAAGAACCGCGAGCGCTTCGACACCTACACGACCGCTCTCGAGCGGCACGGCCTGGACTCCGCCGAGCGCGAGGTCCGCTGGCTCAACGAGCTGATCACCGCCGAGCGCAACGTCCCCGCTTCGGTCACCACCAAGAGCACCACCAGCAGAACCCCGAAATCCACCACCCCCAAAACCCTCTAGAAGGAGTATTCCCATGGGATCCGTTCGCGTCGCCATCGTTGGCGTAGGCAACTGCGCCAGCTCGCTGGTGCAGGGTGTCGAGTACTACAAGGACGCCGACCCGGCTGGCAACGTCCCCGGGCTCATGCACGTCACCTTCGGTGACTACCACGTCAAGGACGTCGAGTTCGTCGCCGCCTTCGACGTGGACGCCAAGAAGGTCGGCTTCGACCTCTCCGAGGCCATCGGCAACTCCGAGAACAACACCATCCGCATCGCCGACGTGCCGCCCACCGGCGTCACCGTGCAGCGCGGTCACACCTACGACGGAATCGGCAAGTACTACGCCCAGACCATCGAGCAGTCCGACGCCGAGCCGGTGGACATCGTCCAGGTCCTCAAGGACACCAAGGCCGACGTGCTCGTCTCCTACCTCCCGGTGGGCTCCGAGGTCGCCGACAAGTTCTACGCACAGTGCGCGATCGACGCGGGCGTGGCCTTCGTCAACGCGCTGCCGGTCTTCATCGCCTCCGACCCCGAGTGGGCCGCGAAGTTCGAGGCCGCCGGCGTGCCGGTGATCGGCGACGACATCAAGAGCCAGGTCGGCGCCACCATCACCCACCGCGTGATGGCCAAGCTGTTCGAGGACCGCGGCGTGACGCTGGACCGCACCTACCAGCTCAACGTCGGCGGCAACATGGACTTCAAGAACATGCTGGAGCGCGAGCGCCTCGAGTCCAAGAAGGTCTCCAAGACCCAGGCCGTGACGTCCAACCTGACCGGTGCCCTCGCGGGGCTGACCGACAGCCGCAACGTCCACATCGGGCCGTCCGACTACGTCGCGTGGCTCGACGACCGCAAGTGGGCCTACGTGCGCCTCGAGGGTCGCGCCTTCGGTGACGTGCCGCTCAACCTCGAGTACAAGCTCGAGGTCTGGGACTCCCCCAACTCGGCCGGCATCATCATCGACGCCATCCGTGCGGCCAAGATCGCCAAGGATCGTGGCATCGGCGGCGCGCTCATCAGCGCCTCGTCCTACCTCATGAAGTCCCCGCCCGTGCAGCGCGAGGACACCGAGGGCCGCACCAAGCTCGAGGCCTTCATCGCCGGCACCGAGGAGCGCTGACCCAGCGCCCCAGCCACACGGCATACCGAAAGGGGCACCTTCCGCATCACGCGGGAGGTGCCCCTTTCGCGTCCCGACTCGGACTTGTTGCGCGCAGGTCGTCACCGAACCCCCGAAACCGGGCCCCGGTGACCACCGGGACGCAACACGTCGGGGGGGGTCAGCTCGACGGGGGCTGGCTCGAGTCGGCCCGGCTCGACTCCGGCTGCTGCGCCCACCAGTCGCGCAGCTCCTGCTCGGCGGCCTCGCGGCCGATCATGCCCCGGTCGAGGCGCACCTCGAGCAGGTGGGCGTAGGCCCGGCCGAGCACGGGGCCGGGACGGATGCCGAGCACCTCCGCGATCTCGTTGCCGTCGAGCTCGGGCCGCACCTTGGCCAGCTCCTCGGCCTCCATCAGCGCCTCGATCCGGAGCTCGAGGGCGTCGTAGGTCTGCGAGAGGCGTGCCGCCTTGCGGGCGTTGCGGGTGGTGGAGTCGGAGCGGGTCAGCCGGTGGAGGCGCTGGAGCAGCGGCCCGGCGTCCGTGACGTAGCGGCGCACGGCGGAGTCGGTCCAGGCGCCGTCGCCGTAGCCGTGGAACCGCAGGTGCAGCTCGACGAGGCGCGAGACCGCCTTCACGGTGTCCTTGTCGTAGCGCAGGGCCTTGAGCCGCTTGCCGGTGAGCTTGGCGCCGACCACCTCGTGGTGGTGGAACGAGACGCCGCCGCCGGCCTCGAACCTCCGGGTCGCCGGCTTGCCGATGTCGTGCAGCAGCGCCGCGAGCCGCAGCACCAGGTCGGGCCCGGGCACCGACGACTCGGGGCCGTCCGGCGCCCCCTCGAGCGCGATCGCCTGGTCGAGGACGGTCAGCGAGTGCTCGTAGACGTCCTTGTGGCGGTGGTGTTCGTCGATCTCGAGCTTGAGCGCCGGGAGCTCCGGCAGCACGTGGTCGGCCAGCCCGGAGTCGACGAGCAGTCGCAGTCCCGCACGGGGTGCCGGAGCCAGCACCAGCTTGGTCAGCTCGTCGCGGACCCGCTCGGCCGACACGATCCCGATCGATCCCGCCATGGCCGTCATGGCCTCGCTCACCTCGGGGGCGACGTCGACGCCGAGCTGCGCCGCGAACCGGCACGCCCGCATCATCCGCAGGGGGTCGTCGCCGAACGACACCTCCGGTGGCCCCGGCGTGCGCAGGCGCCGCGCCGCGAGGTCGGCCAACCCGGCATACGGGTCGACGAACTCCATCGAGGGGAGCCGCATCGCCATCGCGTTGACGGTGAAGTCGCGCCGCACGAGGTCGTCCTCGAGGTTGTCTCCGAAGGCGACGACGGGCTTGCGGGTCTGGCCGTCGTAGGCGTCGGCCCGGTAGCTCGTCACCTCGACCGTGTGCTCGCCGCGACGCGCGCCGATCGTGCCGAACTCGCGTCCGATGTCCCAGTGGGCGTCGGCCCAGGGCTTGAGGATCGCCAGCGTCTGGTCGGGCGTCGCGCTGGTCGTGAAGTCCAGGTCCGGCGAGAGGCGGCCGAGGAACGCATCGCGCACCGGGCCCCCGACCAGGGCCAGCTCGTGACCCTGCGCCACGAACAGGTCGCCGAGCTCGGTCAGCAGCGGCACCACCGGCGCGAGGTGGGCAGCGGCCCGCCGCATCAGCTCGGGCAGGAGCACTGCCCGGGTCTGGGAGGGAGGGCCGGTCTGCGGCTCGCGGGGATCGGCGGTGGACACGGAGGTCAAGGGTAGGCGCTCGTTAGAGTGGCACGGTGACCTCCCCCGCTCGCGACCCCGAGAGGCTGGTGCCCCAGCGGCCCCGGCTGCCCGCGGTCGAGGAGCGGTCGGCGGGCGGGATCGTCGTCGACGTGCACGAGGGCGTCGCCCGGATCGCCGTGATCGCGCGTCGCAACCGGGCCGGCCGCATCGAGTGGTGCCTGCCCAAGGGGCACCTCGAGAACGACGAGACGCTCCAGCAGGCCGCCGCCCGTGAGGTCGAGGAGGAGACCGGCATCGAGGGCCGCGTCCTCACCGAGCTCGGCACCATCGACTACTGGTTCGCCACCGACCAGCGCCGGGTGCACAAGTTCGTCCACCACTACCTGCTCGAAGCCACCGGCGGTCACCTCACCATCGAGAACGACCCCGACCACGAGGCGATCGACGTCGCCTGGCTGCCCCTGCGCGAGGCGCACGAGCACCTCACCTTCCCCAACGAGCGACGCATCGCGAGGCAGGCCTGGGCGCGTCTGGCCGGAGACGGGTGATGCACCGCGCATCCGTATGCCGCGTGCTCGCCGCGGCCGCGCTCGCGCTGCCCACGTGGGCGGCCGGGTCCGGGTCCGCGTCGGCAGCGGGCGTCGACCTCGCCCTGTCCGCCGTGACCCCAGCCGTCGTGATGGGCGGCCAGGACCTCGTCGTCACCGGCACGGTGCACAACGACGGCACCGGCCCGCTGAACCGGCCCACCGTGTCCGTGGTCATGCCCACCGCCGACGCGGCCCTGAAGTCGACCCGCGAGGCCGTCCAGGCCTGGGCGACGGCGACCGGCCCGGCCGAGGGAACCGTCATCGCCCAGACCCGGCTCGCCGGTGCCGTGCCGGCGGGCGGGACGGCGTCGTTCTCGCTCACGGTTCCCCGCCTCGCCTCGCTGGGGGGCGCGGCGTACGGCGCCATCCCGCTCAGCATCCAGACCGGCACGTCCAGCGTGCGGACCTTCGCCGGCTACCAGCGGACCAAGCAGTACGAGCCGATCTCCATCAGCTGGGCCGTGCCGCTCACCCTCGACCCCGACCCCAACCTGTTCGGTGGCCGGGGAGCGAGCCGCGAGACCGCCTGGGGCGAGGCGCTCGCCGAGGGATCGCGGGTCAACCGGGTCCTTGACGCGACCCAGGACGCGCCGGTGACCTGGGCCATCGACCCCACCCTCCTGCCCGGCCTGCTGCCGACCGGCGTCGACCTCGGTGGTGAATCCACCCAGGGTGACCAGGAGACGGCGATGCGCGCCGCGACCCAGGCCCGCATCACCGACGCGGCCGCGCGGCATACCCCGTGGGTGCTGCCGGACACCGACGCCGACCTCGCAGCGGTCGCCGGGGCCAGCACGGGCCAGTCCCTGATGCGCACCCTGGTGGGGCGCTCGCAGGCGGTGGCCGAGAAGCTGGGCGGCCGCGCGGACGTGGCCTGGCCGGCCGACGGCGGTTACACCACGAGCCGCGAGACGGCCCTGCGCCGGCTCTTCCGCGTGCCGGCCCTCGCCGGGCAGGTCACCTCGGCCGCGGTGCTCAGCACGCCGGGGTCCGCCGCGACCCCGGGTTCGGCGCAACGCAGCACCACCGGGCTGCCCCTGCTGGCCTACGACGACGCCTTGAGCGCGCTCCTGCGGCGGACCACCTCGGCGGCGGAAGGCGTGCTGAGCACCCAGCAGTTCGTCGCGGACTCGGTCGCGCTGCTCAACGAGCTCCCCGGCACACAGGGGCGCTCGGTCCTCGTGGCGGCGCCCCGTTCGTTCAACCCCGACCCGACCGCCGCCAGGGCCTTCCTCTCCGCCACCGCCAGCATCCCGTGGCTCACCCCGACGACGACCGGCGACGTGCTGGCCAGGGCCAGGCGCGCCGTGGGCACTCCAGCCGCCCCGGTCACCCGGCCCACGGTCGCGCCCAGCGGCGGCCGGGCAGTCCTCACCAGTGCCCGGATCAGCCAGCTGGAGCAGACCGTCCGCACGGTGCGCGGTGTCGCCCAGATCCGCGACGACGGCGACGAGTTCCTGCGCACCTGGACCCGGGCGGCCGAACAGCTCGCCTCCACCCGCTGGCGAGCCGCCCCGACCGCGTGGGACACCCTGAGCGGCCGGGTCACCCAGGCCGCCAGGCAGACGACCACGTCGGTCAAGGTGTCGGCCAGCACGATCAACTTCCTCGCCGACTCCGGTCGGCTGCAGATCACCGTCACGAACGACCTGGCCGTGCCCGTCGAGAACGTCAAGCTCACGGTGGAGGCCTCCAACCCGCGCCTGCGGATCGACAGCCAGCCCGCCGTCCTGCGGATCGGCCCCAAGAGCAGGGCCACCGTGTTCGTGGGCGTCACGGCGCTCGCCGCGGGCTCTGTGCCGCTGCGGACCACCCTGACGACGCCGGACGGCACCGTCATCGGACAGGGCGCCGACGTGCAGGTCCGCGTCACGCCCACGGGCAACTGGGTCTACTGGGGGCTCGCCGCGGTGGGCGGGCTCATCCTGCTGCTGGGTATCGTGCGCACCGTCCGACGTCGCCCCGGCGCCCGGCTCCCCCGAGAGGCCATCCCCGAATGAGCGACGCCACCACCGGCAACGAGCGCAGCCTTGCCCGGTCGAGCGCCGTCATGGCCGCCGGCACGGTCGTCTCGCGGCTGCTCGGGTTCGCGCGGGCCTCGATGCTCGCGGCCACCGTGGGCATCGCCCTGGCGGCCGACACGTTCCAGGTCGCCAACACCCTGCCCAACCAGTTCTACCTGCTGCTCGCCGGTGGTGTCCTCAACGCCGTCCTGGTGCCCCAGATCACCAAGGCCGCGAGCCACGACGACGGCGGTCACGAGTTCGTCAACCGGCTGCTCACCCTCTCGATCGCCCTGCTGCTGGGCGCCACCATCGTCGTCACGGCGGCCGCGCCACTGCTCGTCCGGCTGTTCTCCAACCGGTGGGACGCCACGACCCTGGGGCTGGCCACCGCGTTCGCCTTCATCTGCCTTCCACAGGTCTTCTTCTACGGCCTCTACACCCTGTTCGGCCAGGTGCTCAACGCGCGAGGTCAGTTCGCGGCATACATGTGGGCGCCGGCCCTGGCCAACGTGGTCGCGATCGGCGGGCTGCTCTGGTTCGGCGCGGCCTACGGCAAGGACATCAAGGTCGAGAACTGGTCCGGCACCATGATCTGGCTGCTGGCGGGCACCGCGACCCTCGGCGTCGCAGCCCAGGCACTCGCGCTGTGGCTCCCGCTGCACCGCAGCGGCTTCCGGTATCGACCCGTGTGGGGCTTCCGCGGCGTGGGGCTGCGGTCCGCCTCCAAGGTCGCGCTGTGGACGTTTGCGGCGGTGGCCGTCAGCCAGCTCGGGTTCATCGTCACGTCGAAGGTCATGACCCGGGCGGGCGACCTGCTCGACGAGCGCGGTCAGGTCGGCGCGGGCGTCACTGCCTACGGGCTCGCCTTCCTGCTGTTCATGCTCCCCCACTCCCTGATCACGGTCTCCCTCGTCACCGCCCTGTTCACCCGGCTCTCCCAGGCCGCGCACCGGGACGACACGGTGGAGGTGGTCGCCGACCTCGGTCGGGGCATCCGGATGCCCGCGGTGCTCCTGGTCCCCGGCACCTTCCTCGCCCTGGTGCTGGGCGCCCAGGCCGTGCGGGTCGCCTTCCCCGGCAACGACCACGCCGAGAGCCTGGCGATCGCGCACGTGATGATGGCGATGATGCTGGGACTGGTGCCGTTCGGCTGGCTCTACCTCGTGCAACGCGTGTTCTACGCCTACGAGGACGCCAGGACACCGTTCCTGCTGCAGGTGGTGGTGACCGTCGTCGCCACCGCGGTGAACATCACGGCCCTCACCGTGGACCCGGGACGCGCCGGCATCGTCGTCGGCATCGGACAGACGCTGAGCAACCTCGCCGCGGCCCTCCTGGGGTTCATGCTGCTGCGTCGGCGGCTGGGCCTGCTGCGGCTCGGATCGAGCATCCGCACCTACGTCAGGCTCGCGCTGGCCGGGCTGCTGGCCGCCGCGGCCACGGCCTTCATGCTCGTCGGTCTCGAGGGTTTCGGCATCGACGGCGAGCGCTGGTCGGGCGCCCTCGTCGAGATGGTGCTGGGTGGGGTGCTGTTCCTCGTCCTGTGCTTCGGGACCGCCCACCTCCTGCGCGTGGAGGAGGTCGGCCAGCTGTTCGAGCCCGTGTTGCGCCGCCTCCGGCGCCGCCCCTCCTGATCGGGCACGCCCTAGGATGAGCCCGCACCGTGCTGGTGCAATAGGGGCGACGCGTCCATCGACACCGTAGGAGGCAGCGTGCACGGGGTAGGCCCATCGACGGTGCTGGGCGGCCGCTATGCCGTGCAGCGTCGGCTCGAGCAGCTGCCGAGGGCCGAACGCTGGTCGGCCCACGACACGACGCTGGAGCGCGACGTCGTCATCGTGTGCTTCTCCGAGGACGAGTCCCACGCCGATGCCACCCTCGACGCCGCGCGTCGCGTCGCCGGACTCGACAACCACCGCCTCGTGCGCGTGCTCGACGTGGGCCGGTCCGAGGGGATCGCGTTCTTCGTCGAGGAAGCCATCCACGACGCCCACTCGCTCGCCCAGATCCTCGAACAGGGCGGACTGCCCGCCGAGGAGGTCCGCCGCGTCGTCGGCGAGACCGCCACCGGCCTCGAGGCCGCGCGCGGCCGGGGCCTGCACCACCTGCGCCTCACCCCGCACTCGGTCCTGCGCTCCCACGACGGCACCATCAAGGTCCGCGGGGTGGCCACCCTCGCCGCGATGGCCGACGAGGACGACCTCGACGCCACGCAGGCGGCTCGGCTGGACGCCGTGGGCGTCGTGGCCCTCACGTATGCCGCGTTGACCAGCCGGTGGCCACTGCCCGGTTCGGTCCCCGGCCTGGAGTCCGCGCCGCACGTCGTCGGCGGTGTCCCCGCGCCGTCCGAGATCGCGGCGGGTGTCCCCGGGGACCTCGACGCCCTGTGCCGCCTCACCCTCAACGAGGACCAGGGGCCGCTCACCCCCGGTGACTTCGCCTCCCAGATCGCGCCGTGGGCCATGGCGCAGGTCAGCGGTCTCGGCGGCACGACCCCGGTGGACGACGGCACGACCCGGACCATTCCGCTGGCCATGGAGCAACTGCGCTCCGAGCTCGCCACGGTGCCCATCCCGCCAGCAACCCCGGGATCCGCGTCCTCCCCCGCCTCGGAGAGCACCGTCGCCCTGCCGACCGGCCAGGACGCACCGGTCGACGCACCTGTCGACGGACCGTCCGTTGCCGCGGACGAGTGGGACGCGGCAGACGAGCAGGATGCGGCGTCTCAGCACCACGCGACCGGTGCGGACGTCGACACAGCGCTGCTCCCGGCCGCGGGTGGCCCTCGTCCCGCAGGTGGCGGCAGCCCGACGAGCAGTCCGGCGAGCCGCCCGACCCAGACGCGGTTCGACCCGGTCCTCCCCGGCCCGCCCTCCGAGCTGTCCGAGCCGGCCGCAGGGCCATCCACCCAGCCATCCACAGAGCCCGGTGAGCCGGGCGCCGGCGCGGCGGCAGCCGCCCAGGCCGCTGCGGCAGCGAGTGCGGTCGGGTCCGCGATCGGCACGGCAGGTCAGGCAGCCGGTCAGGCAGCGGGGGCCGCTGCCCACCGCGTGGGAAGCTTCGCCCGCGCGGCGGCGGACAAGGCCGCCGAGCGGCGGGCGCAGCGCCAGGCGGCCGAGGAGCGGGCGGAGCAACGCCGGATCTCCCTCGACCAGGCCCTCGTCGAGGGCCAGGAGCCACTGGACCCTCCGCTCCCCATGCTCCACGCCGACACCGGCGAGGCACCCACGCGCGACCAGTCCAAGCTCGTGCTGGCCGTCGTGGCGGCGTTCCTCATCCTGGCCATCGTGGTCGGGTTCTACGGAGCCTCGAAGATCGGTTCCAACACCGACCTCGGGCTCGGCGACCCCCCCACGCCGAGGAGCACCGTCAAGGTGACCGCCCCAGCGGTGACCGTCACGCCGACCCAGCCCGAGGAGTCCGGGACCCAGTCCTTCGCCGTCCTCAGCGCCACCGGGTTCGACCCGGCCGGCGACGGTGCGGAGCGCAACGGCGAGGCGGCCCGCGTCTTCGACGGCAAGGACAACACCTTCTGGAGCTCGGAGGGCTACGCGTCGGCCAACCTCGGTGGCCTCAAGAAGGGCGTCGGCGTGCGGCTGGACCTCGGCCAGAACCGCGACGTGACCACCGTCAAGCTGGTCCTGCCCAACGCCTCCGACGTGACGGTCTACGTCGGCGACGACCGAGAGAGCCTCGACAGCGCCAAGGAGGTCGGCTCCTCGAAGGGCAAGTCCGGCGACGTCACCCTGACCGCCCCTGCAGCGGTCAAGGGCCAGTTCGTCTTCGTCTGGTTCACCAGCGTGACCCAGGTCAGCGACGGGCGTTTCCGCGCCACGCTGGCCGAGGTCACGGTCAGCTGACCGGGAAGGTCGGCAGGGCGGCATACCCATGAGCACCCTCCCGCTGCGCGAGCGCGACGACCGCGACCTGCTCCGCGCCCACATCGCCGGCGACCCGGACGCCTTCGGGGAGCTGTTCCGTCGTCACCGCGACCGGATGTGGGCTGTCGCGCTGCGGACCACGCGCAACCGCGAGCTGGCCTCGGACTGCGTGCAGGACGCCTTCATCTCGGCGTTCCGGCGAGCCGAGTCCTACCGAGGCGACGCGGCCGTGACCACGTGGCTCCACCGCATCGTCGTCAACGCGTGCCTGGACCGGTTGCGGCGCGACAAGCCGACCAGTCCGCTGCCCGAGTACGAGCTCTCCGACAAGCGCGACGCGCAGGCCTCGGTCGACACCAGGCTCGACGTGCGGGAGGCCCTCGACCGACTGCCCGAGGGCCAGCGGATGGCGCTCATCCTCGTCGACATGCACGGCCTCTCGGTGGCGGAGGCCGCCGCCGTCCTCGAGGTCGCGGAGGGCACCGTGAAGTCGCGCTGCAGTCGGGGCCGTGAGGCCATGGCCGAGCTGCTCAGGGAACCATCGGGGCAGCCGTGACGTCGTACACATGTCGCCCCTGCCGTGTGTCCACCGGCATCCGTGCGTCCCGAATGCTGGTCCCCGACGTCTGGAGGTTCTCGTGGTGAGCACCCCACCCGTGCCCCCCGCGGACAAGGGGGGCCCCGAGCACGACCCCACCGGCATCCGCGAGCTGCTGTCGGCGCTGCCGGACCCCGGCCCCATGCCGGCGGACCTCGTCTCCCGGATCAACGCCTCCATCGCCGCCGAGCAGTCGGCCCGCGAGGGCGGCGCCACGGTCGTGCCCCTGCGGCCGCGCCGCTGGGGCTGGCAGCACGTGGGGGTCGCCGCCGCGGCAGCCGCCATCCTCGGCTTCGGCCTCCCCGCCCTGCTCACCGGCACCGGCCCCGGCGACGTGATGGCCTCCCTCAGCGGCGGCTCCGCCGCAGACAGCGGCAGCGGGGCGGCGGCCAGTAGCGAGAGCGGGTCGGACACGAACTCGGGGTCGGGCGTCGCGCCGCGCACCCAGTCGTCCTCGGGCCCGGACCTGCGGGTCAGGGGGCCCTTGGGCCAGGTGTCGCTGGCGGCCAGCGGCACGACATACACCGCGGCAGCGCTGGCGACGCAGGCTGCTGCCGTCGACTACACCGCCCGCGACAGCGCAGCAGCACCCAAGGCCAGCCGCGGTCCCGCCGACAGCGAGACCGGCCTGCGCGCCTGCCTCACCGCGATCGGCGTGCAGGCCTGGATGCCGGTCGCGGCTGACGTCGCGACTCTCGACGGCGCACCAGCGGTGGTCGCCGTGGTCAGCAACGACACCGGACGGACCGTGTATGCCGTGTCCCCGGCCTGCGACGCCGCGCACCCCCTCGTGCTGGCCGGCCCGCTCGCGGTCCCCTGAGCCTGCAGGGGCCGCCTCACGGCGCGTCGTGGCGCACCGCAGCGGTGGGGAACATCGAGGGCCTACGATCGGTTGCAGACACAGGCACCGTATGTTGCGGTGCACCGCCTTCTCGACCACAAGGGGCTGTAACCGCGTGAGCACCACCGCACCTGCCGACATCCGCAGTCTGATCATCATCGGCTCCGGTCCAGCGGGCTACACCGCCGCCGTCTACGCGGCGCGGGCCAACCTCCAGCCCCTGCTGTTCGAGGGCGCCGTGACCGCTGGTGGCGCGCTGATGAACACCACCGACGTCGAGAACTTCCCCGGCTTCCGCGACGGCATCATGGGCCCGGACCTGATGGAGAACATGCGGGCCCAGGCCGAGCGGTTCGGCGCCGAGATCATCACCGACGACGTCGAGTCGGTCGACCTCGAGGGCGAGGTCAAGACGGTCGTCGACGCCGAGGGCAACACCTACCGTGCGCACGCCGTGATCCTGGCGATGGGGTCGGCCTACCGTGAGCTCGGGCTGCCCGACGAGAAGCGACTCTCCGGCCACGGGGTCTCGTGGTGTGCGACGTGTGACGGCTTCTTCTTCCGCGACCAGGACATCGCCGTGGTCGGCGGTGGCGACTCGGCCGTCGAGGAGGCGACCTTCCTCACCAAGTTCGCCCGTTCGGTGACGATCGTGCACCGTCGCGACGAGCTGCGCGCCTCCAAGATCATGGCCGAGCGCGCCCTGTCCAACGACAAGATCAGGTTCGCCTGGAACTCCGCCGTCGAGGCGATCCACGGTGATGCCAAGCTGACCGGGATCACGCTGCGCGACACCGTGACCGGCGAGACCCGTGAGCTGCCCGTCACCGGCCTGTTCGTCGCGATCGGGCACGACCCGCGCAACGAGCTGGTCAAGGGCGTCGTCGAGCTCGACGACGAGGGCTACGTCCTGGTCCAGGGCCGCACGACGCTCACCAACCTGCCCGGTGTCTTCGCCTCCGGCGACCTCGTCGACCACACCTACCGCCAGGCCATCACCGCGGCCGGTTCCGGGTGCGCCGCGGCCCTCGACGCCGAGCGCTACCTCGCCGACCGCGAGCACGCGGGCGCACCCGCGGGCGACACCGCCCTCACCGACGAGCCCGCCCTCACCCACTGACCACCCGGTCTGCCTGTCAGACCCCGCTGGGATCCTGACGGACAGACCGAGCCCCACGCCACAACCGGCACACCTCACCACCCATCCAGCCCCAACCGCAGCACCACCGAAAGGAGCCCCCGAGTGGGAGCCATCAAGGACACCACGGACGCCACCTTCGAGGTCGACGTCCTCCAGAACGACAAGCCCGTCCTGGTGGACTTCTGGGCGCCCTGGTGCGGCCCGTGCCGCGCCGTCGCCCCGGTCCTCGAGGAGCTGGCGATCGCGCACGCCGACAAGATCGACATCGTCAAGCTCAACACCGACGAGAACCTCGCGGTGAGCAGCCGCTACGGCATCACTGGCATCCCGACGCTCAACGTCTACGTCGGCGGCGAGGTCGTCAAGACCCTCGTGGGTGCGATGCCCAAGCCCAAGCTGGTGCGCGAGCTCGCCGACTACCTCGGCTGAGCACCGCAGTGACCGTGTGCCGGCCGCGCCCGATGGTGGGTGCGGCCGGCATCGTCGTCCCCTGGCTTCGGGCCAGGGCGTGAGGACCACGGACGAACCAGGCGACCGGACGAGGCCTTCGGACCAGGCTTTCGGACCAGGGCTCGTCCGGTTGGTCCGCAGCCCGGTTCTGACTTAGGCTCGGGCGTCAGCCACCATGCCCCGCAACCCGGGCGCACCACCGCTGACCTGCACAAATACCCCAACAGCCAGCCACCCGCACACCGGCCAAGAACCTGGCTGGGTGCGCGATCACCCGAGGAGGTCGAGTGTCCGACAGCAAGAGCGGCCTGCTCGGCCTCGGCAGCCACGGACCCGCCGTCGTGGACGTGCGAGCCAGGCTGGCAGCGCTGCCACTCGACCAGCTGCCCGAACCGCCACACCTCGGCGGCCCGGACGCCGAGGGCGCTGGGGAGGGGGACCAGACCCCGTTCGACCCTGCCCTGTTCGACGCTTCCCTCGAGCGTGCGGTGCGGGCCTTCCAGCAGCACAAGGGGCTGATCGTCGACGGGGTGGTCGGGGTCGAGACGTTCACGGCCATCGACGGTGCCCGCTGGGCCCTCGGCGACCGGATCCTCATGCACACGCCGGGTCACCTGCTGCGCGGGGAGGACGTCGTCACCCTGCAGGAGCGGCTCAACACCCTCGGCTTCGCCGCCGGCCGCGTCGACGGCCGGTTCGGGCCCGAGACGGAGCGTGCGGTGCGCAGCTTCCAGCGCGCCTACGGCCTCTCCGGTGACGGATCGGTCGGTCCCGACACGCTGCGTGCCTTCAAGGACCTGCGTCGCTCGGTGTCGGGGGGCTCGGCCAACGTGCTGCGCGAGCAGGAGCTGGTCCGCCGCTCCGGGCACAGCCTGAGTGGCCGCACCGTCGTGCTCGACCCGGGCCACGGTGGCAGCAACTCCGGCGCCGTGGCCCACGGGCTGGTCGAGGCCGAGCTGGTCATGGACCTCGCGCGCCGGATCGAGGGTCGGCTGACCGCCATCGGCGTCTCGGTCGTCTACACCCGCACCGAGCACACCTGCCCGACCGAGGACGAGCGGGCCGCCCTGGCCAACGATGCCGGCGCCGACCTCGTGCTCTCATTGCACTGCGACTCCCACGACGCCGCCGAGGCCAGCGGGGTCGCCACCTTCTTCTTCGGCCGCGACCGCAAGACGTCGTGGTCGGCCGTCGGGGAGCACCTCGCCGACCTGGTGCTGCGCGAGGTCGTGGCGCGCACCGGTCTCGAGAACTGCCGCTCGCACGGCCGCTCCTGGGCCCTGCTGCAGCAGACCCGGATGCCTGCCGTGCGCATCGAGGCCGGCTACCTGTCCCACCCCAGCGACGCCGCACGCCTGGCCGACCCGGCGTTCCGCGACACGATCGCCGAGGCCGTGCTGGTCAGCCTGCAGCGGCTCTACCTGGGAGATGACGACACCGCCACGACGGGCGTCCTGAGACTCGGCGACCTGCGCGCCTACCTCGCCTCACACAGCTGACAACGACCACGAATCGGCTACTCCCCCAAGGGAATTCCCCGACCGCTGAGCAGCAGCCGACCTACTCCAAGCCCGCGGTCGCGGCGGTCGGTCGGTCTGCGGTCCTAGCCACTTCGGTCCTAGCTGCGGCGGTCGAGGCCGAGCATGTCGACGATCCGGTTGAGGTCCTCGACCGAGGCGAACTCGACCGTCAGCTTGCCCTTGCGCTGACCCAGGGCGATGTTGACCCGGGTGTCGAACCGGTCGGACAGCCGGGCCGCCAGGTCGTCGAGCTGGGGGTGCCGGTTGCCCGCGCGCGGGCGTCGCGGCTTGGCCACGTCGTCCGGCCCGCCGACGGCGACGATCTCCTCGACGTTGCGGACGCTCAGGCCCTCGGCCACGATCCGCTGCGCGACGCGCTCCATCGCGGCACCGTCGGGCAGCGACAGCAGGGCCCGCGCGTGGCCGGCCGACAGCACGCCCGCAGCCACGCGGCGGGCCACGAGCGGCGGCAGCTTCAGCAGCCGCAGCGTGTTGGAGATCTGGGGCCGGGAACGGCCGATCCGAGCGGCGAGCTCGTCGTGGGTGCAGCCGAAGTCCTCGAGCAGCTGCTGGTAGGCCGCCGCCTCCTCGAGAGCGTTCAGCTCGCTGCGGTGCAGGTTCTCCAGGAGGGCGTCCCGCAGGAGGTCGTCGTCCTCGGTCTCCTTGACGATCGCTGGCACGGTAGCCCGCCCAGCCTCCTGCGAGGCGCGCCAGCGGCGCTCACCCATGATGAGCTCGTAGCGCACGCCCTCGGGGGCGTTGTCGAGCTGGTCGGGCCCCTGACCTGCAGGAATGGGCCTGATGACGATCGGCTGAAGCACCCCGATCTCGGAGATGGAGTGCACCAGCTCGGCCATGTCGTCCTCGTCGAAGACCGACCGGGGCTGACGCGGGTTGGGGCGGATCTGCTCGACCGGGATCTCGCCGTAGGAGACTCCCGGGACCGGCGCCAGCCCGTGCGGGTTGTCCGTGTCTGCCGCCACCGCGCCATCTGCGTCGTCGGTGTCGCTCGCGTCACCCGAGCCTGACGCCTCACCGGTGCGGGCCTGCCCGTTGCCGGCAGCACGGTCATCGTCGGACACCCCGTCCGGACCGTGACCGGCGTCGCTGGTCGGCTCCATCGTCGTCGTGGTCGTCCCTGCCCCAGCCGAGGCCTCGCCGGCACCGTCGCGCCCGGACGGCGTCCCACCGGCATACGCCGTCGCGCCGGGACGCTGGTCAGGGAAAAAGACGTCCACGGGACGGCCGTTGGGGGAGGTCGGGGCGTTGGGGATCAGGGCACCCAGGCCCCTGCCGAGTGCGCGGCGCTTCTCGCTCATGGTGTCTTCTCTCAGTTCTGCGTGGACGCGGTCGAGTGGTCGGCGGTGGCGGCGCCGCGATCGGCAAGCTCAGCAGCCGCGCCCAGGTAGGACAGGGCGCCACTGGAGTTGGGGTCGTAGGTCATCACGGTCTGGCCGTGGCTCGGCGCCTCCGAGATGCGCACCGAGCGAGGCACGGTGTTGCGCAGGACCTGCGCCGGGAAGTGGTTGCGCACCTCCTCGGCGACCTGGGCCGACAGGCGGGTCCGGCCGTCGTACATGGTCAGCAGGATGGTCGACACGTGCAATGACGGGTTGAGGTGGTTGCGGATCAGCTCGATGTTCTTGAGCAGCTGTGAGAGACCCTCGAGCGCGTAGTACTCGCACTGGATCGGGATGAAGACCTCCTGGGCGGCGACGAAGGCGTTGACCGTCAGCAGGCCCAGACTCGGGGGGCAGTCGATCAGGACGTAGTCCGGCGCCGGGCGATCGGTGTCGGCGTCCGCTTCCAGGTACGCCGCGATCGCCTTCTGGAGGCGGGTCTCGCGCGCAACCAGCGAGACGAGCTCGATCTCCGCGCCGGCGAGGTCGATCGTGGCCGGCGCACACCACAGGCCGGGGATGTCCGGGCACTCCTGGACAACATCCGCCATCGGTGTGCCGTCGACGAGCACGTCGTAGATGCTCGGCACCTCGGCGTGGTGGTCGATACCGAGGGCCGTACTCGCATTGCCCTGCGGGTCGATGTCGATGACCAGCACGGTCAAGCCCGCCTGGGCCAGCGCCGCCGCGACGTTCACGGTGGTGGTGGTCTTGCCTACCCCGCCCTTCTGGTTGGCCACGGTCAGGACGCGCGTCGCCGTCGGCTTGGGGAAGACTCGCCCGGTGAGGGCTATTCGTTTGCGGGCATCAGCGGCGACGGCCTGCGCCAAGGGGGTGTCCCGGTCAGCGGTCGGCAAGGAGGAGGCCAGTTCCTCACGCTCGTCCGTTTCACGTGAAACAACGGCCGCCAGCGCCTCCTCAGCCGCGGCCGCATCCACGGGGCGGGTGCCCGGGTGCGTGCCCGCGTGGGCGTCGGGATGGAGGTCGCGGGCGCCATTGGTTTCACGTGAAACAGAGGCGGTATCGCTGTCGACTGTGCCGGTCATGGAGGCGTCACCTGTCGTGAGGGTCGTACCGTTCGCCGTGGGCTCGGCCTGTCCCGCGCGCTCGTCCAGGGCCGTCGTCGCGGTGGAGAGCTGCTCCGTTTCACGTGAAACCGGGTCGCTCTGCGACCTCCGGTCCCCTGCCGGCCACCCGAGTGCGCTGCTGGGGCGGTCCGGCCGTTGCGGCCATCCGAGCCCCCTGGTCAGGTGCAGCGTTGCTGTGCTCACGCAGTCTCCTCGTTGGCCATGGGCATCATCCAACCCTAGTTCGCGCGTGCGTCACAACGCGGGAGGCAGCGCCCTGTCAGTAGGGTTGATCAGGTCCGGTTCCGGGCGCGTCGCGCGGCACCGCGCTTGGCTGCCGGACGAGCGCCCACCGTGAGCTGCAGCGTGGTGGTGGGCACGGGGAGCAGAGTGGCCCCGAAGGTCACGACCCGCGCTGAGGTCATTCCCAGCCGGCGCAGCACCTTCTCCTCGGCGGCCAGCTCCTGGGCGGCGGACTCGCCCTTGAGGGCCACGAGGGTGCCGTCGTCGGCCAGCAGCGGGAAGGTCCACCGGGCGAGCTTGTCAATGCGGGCGACCGCTCGAGCGGTGGCATAGGGCGCCGTCAGCACCCCGTTGAACTCCTCGGCCCGGCCCCGGTGGACCGTGCAGTTGGAGAGGCCGAGCTCGTCGATCGTCGTCGAGAGCCACGTGGTGCGACGCAACATGGGCTCGACCAGGTGCAGGTGCAGGTCAGGCCGCACGATGGCCAGGGCCAAACCGGGCAACCCGGCTCCGGAACCCACGTCGACCACGGCCACCCCCTCGGGGAAGGCCTCGTGCGCGACCGCACAGTTGAGGATGTGCCGGTCCCAGAGAATCGGCACCTCGCGGGGGCCGATCAGGCCGTGCGAAACCCCGGTGTCGGCCAGGATCGCGGCGAACCGCTCGGCCAGGGCCAGCTGCTTACCGAACACTGCCGCAGCCGCCGGTGGTGCCACCGGAGCCGGAGCCGCTGGGTCTGACGCAGGCGGGTCTGAAGCGGTTGGGTCTGAAACGGCTGGAGGAGCGGCGGGACCCGTCGACGACGCGACGGGCGCGGTCCCGGTCTCCCCGGTCCCGCGCCCGTCGTCGGTGCGTTCGTGCGCCGTCATGCGCTCTGTTTCACGTGAAACACACTCGCCTGCGGCTCGATCACGCCGGCAGGACGACGACGAAGCGGCGGGGCTCCACGCCGTCGGACTCGGACGTGAGACCGGCAGCGAGGACCTCGTCATGAACCACCTTGCGCTCGAAAGCCGTCATCGGCTCGAGAGCGGCCTGCTCGCCCGTCGCCTTGACCTGCTCGATGACGCCGCGCGCGACCTCGACCAAGGACGCACGGCGCTCGGCCCGGTGGCCGGCTACGTCAAGCATCAGTCGGCTGCGCTCACCGGTGGCCGCTTGGACGGCGAGCCGGGTCAGCTCCTGGAGCGCGTCGAGCACCTTGCCGTCCTGGCCGACCAGGCGCCGAGGCACCCGGCCCTCGTCGGAGTCGACGATGGACACCGCGGCACGGTCGCCGTCCACGTCCACGTCGATGTCGCCATCGAGGTCGGCGATGTCGAGCAGGGTCTCCAGGAAGTCCGCCGCCACCTCGCCCTCACGCTCGAGGTCGGCCACCTTGGCCGGGCGACGCCGAGGCGCCCCGTGCTCGTGGTCAGAGGGCGCGTCCGCTGCCGTGTCGTCGGAGTCGTCGGAGTCGCCGGCGCCCTGATCGGTGTGCTCGTCGGTGCCCTGATCGGTGCCCTGGTCGGTCCCGTGGTCGATGCCCTGGTCGACGCCCTCGCCGGCGCCCTGATCGGTGCCCTCGTCGATGGACGTCTCAGTGGTCTGGGTGTCGTCCACGACGGTGTTGTTGTGCTCGGTCATGGTGGTCACTCTCAGTTGTCGGTCTGGGGCTTGGTGTCTGTGGTGGAGCTGGGCGCCGGCTTCTTGGCCGGACCTGCGGCACCCTTCTTCTTCTTGTTCCGCGAAGGCTGGACGCGCTGACCGCCCGCCTTGGGCGCCTCGGCGTCCTCCACCTTGTCGAGCCCCTTGACGGTGAACTCCTCGATCGGCTTGCCCTTCTTGCGCCGCCGCTCCTGCATCGCCTTCTCCGCGAGGGAGCCGGGGGCGGGCATCTTGCGGATCACGTAGAACTGCTGGCACATCGACCACACGTTGGTGGTGAGCCAGTACAGGAGGACACCGATCGGGAAGTTGACGCCGGAGATCGCGAAGAAGATCGGCATCAGGTAGAGCAGCATCTTCTGCTGCTTGGCGAACGGGTTGTCCAGCGCCGAGGCCGGCATGTTCTTCATCATCAGCTGGCGCTGGGTGGTGAACGTGCTGGCAGACATGGCGATGATGAGCACGACAGTGACGATCTGGACGGTGAGGCTGTTCGCTCCGACGAACTTGTCGGACAGCTGTGCACCGAAGAACGTCGACGACTCCGCCTCACCGGCGAGCTTGGCCGAGATCGGGCCGATCGGATCGTTCGTGCCGTCGGCGATCTTCTTGAGCCCGTTGAGCACGCGGAACAGTCCGAAGAAGAACGGTGACTGCAGCAAGATCGGCAGGCACGAGCTGAACGGGTTGGTCCCCGTGCGCTTGTAGAGGTCCATCGTCTCCTGCGTCATCGCCTGACGGGAGTCCGGGTCCTTCTTGTCCTTGTACTTGGCCTGGATCTTCTGCATCTCGGGCTGGATGAGCTGCATCCGCCGCGACGCGTGGATCTGCTTGACGAACAGCGGGATCATCGCGGCCCGCATCACCACCACGAGGCCGACGATGGACAACGTCCACGCGACGCCGGAGTCCGACGGGATGCCGAGCAGGTTCGTGAACACCCAGTGCCAACCGAAAAGAATCCACGAGACGATCCACTCGAACGGGAAGATCAGATCACTGAAACTCATGTCGTCCTCAATCTGGTGGTGGGCCGTCGAGGTGACGGTCCACCGGTGGTTCCGGCCGCGCAGTGGGTATGCCGCGCGGCCGGCAGGTCTGGTGCCTTGCCGCTAGGCGGCGTGGGCGGCGTGCGTGGGTGGTGCTGGAACGTGGTCGACCCCACCGGCTGCCCAGGGATGGCACCTAGCCAACCGCTTGGCGGCCAGCCAGGTTCCCTTGACCGGACCGAAGCGCCGGATCGCGGTGACGGCGTAGGCCGAGCAGGAGGGGTAGTACCGGCAGGTCGGAGGCGTCATCGGTGAGATGAAGCGCTGGTAGAAGAGCAGGAGCCCGATCAGGGGTGCCGCGGTCACCCGCTTGAGCGTGCTCACGCGCGCCCCGCCCCGAGTCGTGCGGTCACCCGAGCGAGGAGACCATCCAGCTCGACGCCCAGTAACGACGAATTCGCTTGCGCCGCAACAGGATTCGCGCGAATCACGAGATCCGTACCAAGCGGCAGTGCGCCGACCCGAGCCGCCATCAGCGCCCGCAGCCGGCGCTTGGTCCGGTTGCGGACCACCGCTCCGCCGACGGCTTTGGAGACAACAAAACCGACCCGCGGCGGTTGTCCCGCGCGCGCGTCGGCCTGGTTGGCGTGGACCACGATCAGCGTGGAGCCAGCTCGGGCTCCCCTGGGCCCCCGAAAGGTGGCCGCGAAGTCCGAACTCGCACGGAGCCGGTGCCCCGCGGGCAGCACGGGGTCGGCCTCAGGCGGAGAGCTCGGTGCGGCCCTTGGCGCGGCGGGCCGACAGGATGGCGCGACCCGCACGGGTCCGCATACGCAGGCGGAAGCCGTGGGTCTTGGCCCGACGACGGTTGTTCGGCTGGAAAGTACGCTTGCTCACGAGGATCTCCGTTACTGATCAGGCCCGGGTGGCCTGCTGAGTGCATGGGCGGCTGGGTGGTCGGCCGCAATCGGAGACCCGCGAGAACCGATCCTCGGTGGCTGGCACCAGCGATCCAGGGCGTCACGGGCATGCGAAAACGGCCGACAGGCCGGTTCCAAGGTACGCGAGCGCCCACCGCAGGGTCAAACCAGCGCCGGCCACGCGGCATACCGCGGGGAGCAGCAGGGCCGACGAGGCGCCAATAGCACCCACTCTTGGCCATTTCGGACCAGACACGCCGTGCGTCGGGCACCAATTTCCCCGAACGAGACCCAATTTCCGCCGTTTCGGTTGCCGCCCTGCGCCGCTGTTGTTACCGTCCCTCCTCGTCCCATCCCTTGCCCACAGGTTGTGGATAACTATGTGGATAAGGCACAGTGTCGATGAGGCACAGGGGACAGACACCATGACCCTGCGACAGGGCAGCCAAACCGTCGAAAGGGATGTGGGACCGGTGAGTGACACAGATCTGGACTACACGCAGATCTGGCAGAACACCATCGCCACCCTCGACGCCGACGGACTCCCGGCCCGCGAACGCGCGTTCCTCACGCTGGCCCGCCTCGCCGGACTCCTCGACGGAACCGCCCTGGTCAAGGTGCCGAACGAGTACACCAAGGACGTCGTCGAGCAGCGGGTGCGCGACGCGGTGACCCAGGCACTGTCCTCCCAGCTCGGCGAGCAGGTGCAGCTGGCCGTCACCGTCGACACCTCGTTGGACGAGGCGCACCACGGTGAGGACACCACGGGTTACGTCGACGAGCAGCCCCTGTCGATTCCTCCCCTCGCACAGCCTGGCCAGCCGCACGGCCAGCCGCCTGCCCACCTCTCGGTGGACAACGTCTACCCGCTGACGCCGCCCGCCGAGGCGCAGCGCCGCCCGCGCGACGAGGTCATGAGCGTCACCGACGAGTCGGCGACGCGACTCAACCCCAAGTACACCTTCGACACCTTCGTCATCGGCGCGAGCAACCGGTTCGCCCACGCGGCCGCCGTCGCGGTGGCCGAGGCGCCGGCCAAGGCGTACAACCCGCTGTTCGTCTACGGCGAGTCCGGGCTGGGCAAGACCCACCTGCTGCACGCCATCGGGCACTACGCGCGCAACCTCTACCCGCACGTCAAGGTGCGGTACGTGAACTCCGAGGAGTTCACCAACGACTTCATCAACAGCATCCGCGACGACAAGGCGAGCAACTTCCAGCGCCGCTACCGCGACGTCGACGTGCTCCTCATCGACGACATCCAGTTCCTGCAGGGCAAGGTGCAGACGCAGGAAGAGTTCTTCCACACCTTCAACACGCTCCACAACGCCAACAAGCAGGTCGTGATCACCAGTGACCTGCCCCCCAAGCTGCTGTCCGGCTTCGAGGAACGCATGCGCAGCCGGTTCGAGTGGGGCCTGCTGACCGACGTCCAGCCGCCCGACCTCGAGACCCGCATCGCGATCCTGCGCAAGAAGGCCATCCAGGAACGCATGAGCGCGCCCGACGACGTGCTCGAGTTCATCGCGAGCCGCATCTCGACCAACATCCGCGAGCTCGAGGGCGCCCTGATCCGCGTCACGGCCTTCGCCAGCCTCAACCGGCAGAGCGTCGACATGGGCCTGGCCGAGATCGTCCTCAAGGACCTGATCCCCAACGAGCAAGGCTCCCAGATCACCAGCGCGACGATCATGGCCCAGACCGCGGCCTACTTCGGGCTGACCATCGAGGACCTCTGCGGCACGTCGCGCTCGCGGGTCCTGGTGACGGCTCGCCAGATCGCGATGTACCTGTGCCGCGAGCTGACCGACCTGTCCCTGCCCAAGATCGGGCAGCAGTTCGGTGGCCGTGACCACACCACGGTCATGCACGCCGACAAGAAGATCCGCCAGCTGATGGCCGAGCGGCGCGCGATCTACAACCAGGTCACCGAGCTGACCAACAGGATCAAGCAGCAGTCTCGCTGACGCCCGATCCGACTTCTCTGCACCAGGAACTGGTTGTCCACAGGCTTGTGCACAGGTGTGGGGGCCTGTTCACCTCCCCGACACCTCAGTCGAGTTCGTGCTCAGGTGAGCACGAATCCCGCAGCAGATTCGGACATTTGAGGAACTCGACCCATGGTCCACACCTGTGGACAACTCTGTGGGTATGTGGTTCGGCCCTACGCCTATCCACCAAACGGATGATTTCTGTTCCGGAGCCGTTTCCCCCGCACATCCACCCCTGTGGACAACCGGTGGACAACCCGTGCACGACCAGGCTCCAGCTGGGGACAACCGGGGTATGCCGTGTGGAGACCGTGTGGGCGCAGCCGGCGCCTCCACAAGCCGGCCCAGGTTGTGCCACCGCTTGTCCACCCTGCATGCACAGGGGACGCGCCGCGCTGACCTGCACTGATGTCGGTCGTCCACAGGATCCACACCCCCTATGACAACGACTACCCATCTCCCATCAGCCATCCAGCCCCGAGTACCAATCCTGACCCTGCCCACCTCCAGACCACACCGCTACCCACTGAAATGACAGGGAGGAAACAGCTGGGACGGATTGCCCCATCCGGGTTGGCCGAGTGCATCGTGAGCACTAGGGTCAGTGCGCAATCACATTTGTGAAGTCACATTCTTGAAGTTCGGCGGCGGGGCCGCGTGCGAAAGGGCAGGTAGTCACGGTGAAGTTTCGGGTCGAACGTGAGGTCCTCGCCGACGCCGTGACCTGGGTGGCCCGTGGCCTCCCGGCCCGTCCACCGGTGCCCGTCCTCGCCGGTGTCCTCATCGAGGCGAACGACGAGGGCACCCTGACCCTCTCGGCCTTCGACTACGAGGTCTCCGCCAAGATCACCGTCGCGGCCGAGGTCGCCGAGGGCGGCACGGTGCTCGTCCTGGGCCGACTGCTCGCCGACATCTCCCGCAACCTCCCCACCAAGCCGGTCGACATCGCCACCGAGGGCAACAAGGTCTCCGTGGTCTGCGGGTCCTCGCGCTTCAGCCTGATGCAGATGCCGGCCGACGACTACCCGACGCTGCCGATCTCCCCCACGGCGAGCGGCACCATCGCCGGCGACGTCTTCACCCAGGCGGTTGCCCAGGTCGCGATCGCCGCCGACCGTGGCGACACCCTGCCGATCCTCACCGGCGTCCGCGTCGAGATCGACGGCGACAAGATGACGCTCCTCGCGACCGACCGCTACCGGTTGGCCATGCGTGAGCTGACCTGGAACCCCGAGGCCACCGACGCCAGCCACCTGGCCCTGGTCCCGGCCCGCACCCTGTCCGAGACGGCCAAGGCACTCGGCGCCTCCGGGTCGATCGAGGTCGCCCTCGGATCCTCGGCCGGTGGCGACGGACTGGTCGGCTTCGAGGCCGGGCAGCGCCGCACCACCACCCGCCTGCTCGACGGTGAGTACCCCAAGGTCACCTCGATCTTCCCCACGACGGTCGACACCGAGGCCGTCCTCAAGACCTCCGAGCTCATCGAGGCCGTCAAGCGCGTCGCCCTCGTGGCCGAGCGCAACACCCCGGTGCGCCTGAAGTTCTCCGACGGCCAGGTGGCCATCGAGGCCGGCACCGGTGACGACGCCCAGGCCTCCGAGGCCGTCGAGTCGACCCTCACCGGACCCGAGATCGAGATCGCGTTCAACCCGCAGTTCCTGCTCGACGGCCTCGGCGCGGTCGGCACCGACTACTCGCGGTTCTCCTTCACCCAGCCGTCACGCCCGGCGGTGCTGTCCGGCCAGGACGAGCTCGACGGCGACGCCGACAGCTCCTACCGCTACGTCCTGATGCCCGTTCGCTTCGCGAGCTGACCGCCCCCGGGCGTAGCCTGAGCACGCGCACCGCGAGGTATGCCGCGAAGCCAGCGTGGCGGCATACCGAACCACCCACACGAACGGGAGTCGTCACATGCAGCTCGGTCTGATCGGTCTCGGCAAAATGGGCGGCAACATGCGCGAGCGGATCCGCCGCGCCGGGCACGAAGTGGTCGGCTTCGACCGCAACCCTGCGGTGGCGGACGTCAAGACCCTGGCCGCCCTCGTCAAGGCACTCGACGCCCCGCGCACGGTGTGGGTGATGGTCCCCGCGGGCGCGCCGACGACCGACACCGTGGCCCAGCTGGCCAAGCTGCTCGACAAGGGCGACATGGTCATCGACGGCGGCAACAGCCGGTTCACCGATGACTTCGAGAACGAGAAGCTGTTGAAGGCCAAGGGCATCGGCTACCTCGACTGCGGGGTCAGCGGTGGCATCTGGGGCCTGGACAACGGGTACGGCCTGATGGTCGGCGGTTCGGCTGCCAACGTGCGCAAGGCGATGCCGATCTTCGACGCCCTGCGGCCCGAGGGTCCGCGCGAGGAGGGCTTCGTCCATGCCGGCAAGGTCGGCGCAGGGCACTACACCAAGATGGTCCACAACGGCATCGAGTACGGCCTGATGGCTGCGTATGCCGAGGGCTACGAGCTGCTCGAGGCCAAGGACATCGTCACCGACGTCCCGGGCGCCTTCAAGGCCTGGACCCGCGGCACGGTCGTCCGGTCCTGGCTGCTCGACCTGCTGGTCGATGCCCTGGAGAAGAACCCGCACCTCGAGGACGTCTCCGGCTACACCGTCGACTCGGGCGAGGGTCGCTGGACCGTCGAGGAGGCGATCGCCAACTCGGTCCCGATGCCGGTCATCTCGGCGTCGCTGTTCTCCCGGTTCGCCTCCCGCCAGCAGGAGTCCCCGACCATGCAGGCCGTGGCGGCCCTGCGCGGTGGGTTCGGTGGACACCAGGTGATGTCGGTCGCCGAGGGCGAGAAGCTCCGCACCGAGGGAGCCCCGAAGCACGAGAAGGCGGTCGCGGCGAAGGCCGCCACGAAGGAGAAGCCGACCAAGAGCCCCGCCAAGGCGGCTGCGAAGGGTCGCAAGGCAGCCTCGGCCGGTCCCTCCTCGGGCACCGGCTCGACGCGGGGGTCTGCACCGTCGGGGTCTGCGCGGTCGGCGTCGGCGAGCAAGCGCGCGGCGCGATGAGCCTGCTGCGCCGCGACGAGCCCTAGCCGCCTGTGTACGTCCGGCACCTCACGGTTGCCGACTTCCGCAGTTACACCGCCGCCGACCTGCCCCTCGAGCCCGGTGTCACCACGCTGGTCGGCCTGAACGGCCAGGGCAAGACCAACCTCGTCGAGGCCATCGGCTATCTCGCCACCCTGTCCAGCCACCGGGTGTCGACCGACCAGCCGCTGGTGCGGTTCGGTGCCGAGCAGGCGGTGATCCGCGGAGCCGTGATGCGGGGTGGTCGCGAGACGATGCTCGAGCTGGAGCTCAACCCGGGCCGGGCCAACCGGGCGCGACTGGGCCGGTCCCCCGTGTCCCGGCCACGCGACGTGCTGGGCACCCTGCGCACGGTGCTCTTCGCGCCCGAGGACCTCGCGCTCGTCAAGGGCGACCCGTCGGAGCGCCGTCGCTTCCTCGACGACCTGCTGGTCGCCCGCCAGCCGCGCTGGGCCGGGGTGCGCAGCGACTACGACAAGATCCTCAAGCAGCGGAACGCGCTCCTGAAGTCTGCGCAACCGTTGCTGCGCAAGGGATCCCGGCGCCGACCGCCCGCGCGACCGAGCGACGAGCCCGTCGACGACGCCCGCGCGACCGCCCTGCACACCCTCGACATCTGGAACGACCACCTCGCCACGGTCGGGTCCCAGCTGCTCTACGCCCGCCTGCGGCTGCTGCGTGACCTGGGTCCCTACCTGGCCAAGGCCTACGACGAGGTGAGCGCCGGTCAGTCCGACGCGCGGGTGTCCTACAAGAGCAGCCTGCGCGAGGCGGCTGCCGCGTCCCTGGCTGCCGGCGAGGTCCCGGAGATCGATGCGCTGCGCGCCGAGCTCCTCGGCACCCTCGAGGAGGCGCGCGACAAGGAGGTCGAGCGGGGCATCTCCCTGGCCGGACCGCACCGGGACGACCTCGTGCTGTCGCTCGGTGAGCTGCCGGCCAAGGGCTACGCCAGCCACGGCGAGAGCTGGTCGTTCGCGCTGGGACTCAAGCTCGCGGCATACCAGCTGCTGCGGCACGACCTCGGTGAGGACCCGGTCCTCATCCTCGACGACGTCTTCGCCGAGCTCGACACCGGCCGTCGCGAGCGGCTCGCGACCATGGTCGCCGACTGCGAGCAGGTGCTGATCACGGCCGCGGTCGATGCCGACGTGCCGAAGAGCCTGGTGGGACAGACCTTTGCGGTGAGCCTCGGGGAGGTGACCAGGCGTGAGTGACGAGACCCTGCCCGAGGCTGGTCCGGAGTTGGGAGCGGAACCGGACATCGAGCCGGACGTCGAGCCGGGCAGCGAACCGGCCCCAGGCGTCGAGCCGGACCCCACCGCCCTGGTCGACGACGCCGCCGGTGCCGCGCTGTCGCGGGCCCGGGCGGCCGCTCGCGAGAAGGGCCTGCGACCGGGACTCAAGCCGATGCGGCGCCGCCAGATCGGCGTCCAGTCGCCGGGGGCGAAGACGGATCGGCGCGACCCGCTGCTGCTCGGTGACCAGATGGACCGGTTGATGGCCGACCGCGGGTGGAAGGTCGACGTGGCGGTCGGGTCCGTGATGGGGCGGTGGCCGGACATCGTGGGTCAAGAGGTCGCCCAGCACTGCACGCCGGTGACGTTCGAGTACGGGATCCTCACGGTCCGGGCCGACTCGACCGCCTGGGCCACGCAGCTCAAGCTCCTGGAGTCCTCGATCATGTCCCGCCTCGAGGGGGAGGTCGGCAAGGGCACCGTCACCGCCCTGAAGATCGTCGGTCCGAGCGCACCGTCCTGGTCCAAGGGCCCTCGCCGGTCGACGGGGCCCGGCCCGCGCGACACCTACGGCTGAGCCGACCGCTGCCTAGGATCGACGCATGACGGCCGATGCTGACCGAACGCTCACCCGCGCGCACTTCGACCACGTCGTGCGGGTCACGACGCGCTGGTCGGACAACGACATGTACGGCCACCTCAACAATGCCGTCTACTACGAGCTCTTCGACTCGGCGATCAACGGCTGGCTGATCACGGGGACGGGCGCCGACGTCATGGCGCTGCCGGAGCTGGGGGTCGTGGCCGAGTCGGGCTGCCGCTTCTTCCGCGAGCTGGAGTACCCGCGGCCGCTCGACGTCGGCGTCCGCGTGGAACGTCTGGGGCGCAGCAGCATCACCTACGCCCTGGGCCTGTTCGACGCCCAGGACGCCGAGCTGGCGGCGCTCGGCCACTGGGTGCACGTCTACATCGACCGCGACTCACGCGGCACCGTGCCCATCCCGGAGGTCGTGCGCCACCTGCTCGACCAGGCCGTGCAGGCCCGCTGATGCAGGGGCGCTGATGCAGGTCACCGGCGCGGTCCTCGAGGAGGTCGGGCGCGCTGCTCCCTACGCGGCCAGCCGACCCCTCACCGTCGGCCCCCTGGACCTCGACCCTCCCGAGGCCGGCGAGGTGCTCGTGCGCATCGAGGCCGCCGGGGTCTGCCACTCCGACCTCTCGGTGGTGGACGGCAACCGCGCCCGTCCGGTGCCGATGCTGCTAGGCCACGAGGCGTCGGGCCGCGTCGAGCGGCTGGGTCCGGGAGTCACCGATCTCGTCGTGGGCCAGCGGGTGGTGCTGACCTTCCTGCCCCGGTGCGGCGAGTGCGCCGGCTGCGCCACCGGCGGGCGTATGCTGTGTGGTCCGGGTTCCGCGAGCAACAACGCCGGTGAGCTGCTCGGCGGCGGGCGACGGTTGTCCCGCCACGGAGCTCCCGTGCACCACCACCTGGGGGTGTCGGCGTTCGCGACCCACGCAGTGGTGGACACCAGGTCCGTGGTCGCCGTCGACGACGACGTGCCGCCGGACGTGGCCGCAGTGCTCGGGTGTGCCGTGCTCACGGGTGGAGGGGCGCTGCTCAACGCGGCACCTCCCGAGTCGGGGCAGACGGTGATGGTGGTGGGCCTCGGCGGGGTCGGGATGGCGGCCCTGCTCACGGCGATCGCGCTCGGCACCGGTGACGTCGTCGCCGTCGACACGATGAAGTCCAAGCGCGAGCGGGCGCTCAAGCTCGGTGCCACGCGGGCCCTCAGTCCCGACGAGCTGGCCGGCACGGGGGCCACCGCCGACGTCGTGGTCGAGGCAGCCGGCACGGTGCCCGCCTTCGAGACAGCGCTGGACGCGACCGCACCGGGTGGCAGGACGGTGACTGTCGGGCTCCCCCACCCCGACGCGCGGGCGAGCATCTCGCCACTGGCCCTGGTGGCCCAGGCGAAGACCGTGACCGGCAGCTACCTCGGCTCCGCGGTGCCGGCGCGCGACATCCCGGTCTTCGCCCGGTGGTGGCGCGAGGGTCGGCTCCCCGTCGAGGCGCTGGTGTCGGCGCGGATCGGGCTCGACGACGTGAACTCCGCGATGGACGAGCTCGCCGCGGGCCGAGCGGTCCGTCAGGTCATCATCTTCTGACCCGAGACCACGGGCGCCTCGTCAGGAGGTGCGCAGGGTCGCGAGGACGCCGGAGGTGACCAGCTCGACGTCTCCGCCGTCCACGGCGCTGATGGTGATCACGACCACGTGACCGGCGCTGACGACGTGGAGCAGTTCCATCGAGACGCTGCCGACGGGCAGCACCAGGGTCGTCCTGCTCACGACCACGGGACCGGCCGGGGTGGTCACGCTGCGCACGTCGTCGACCCGCATCCCCTGGCCGGCCAGCTGCTGGGTGACCTGTTCGCGCGTGGGCAGGGCGGCGAACGTGGTGCGCTGCACGTCGAGGCTCTGCCCGCGGCCGCCCGATGCCGGTCCGACCTCGGTGGCGACGACGGTCGCCTCGAGGCCGGCCAGGTAGTCCTCGGGGGTCAGGCGCTGGAGGGCGGCGGACTGCTTGACCCACTCGTCGGCCGGGTCTCCGTGGCGATCGGCCGCGTGCCAGTCGTGGGGGACCTCGAAGCGGAGCGGCGGGCTCGCGACCACGACCTCGTGCGGCGCCCGCGCCCGCTCGAGGACCCGGTCCACGACCCAGATCCCACCCAGCCCGCCGGCGCCACCGATGATGAGCGCGGCGAGGACCGCCGCGAAGGCCCGACGAGGTCGCACGTCCGCAGGATAGGGAGCCGGGAGCCAGCGAGTGGGTGGTTTGTCGAGGATCCGGCGGTCGGCGGTCGGCGGCCGGCGGTCGTGGGTCGACGGCGGACCAGAAACGCCTGAATCGGGCGCTCAGGGGGCCGTCCGCGTATCCCCACCCGTGCGAGGGCACTTTTTTGTCCCAAATCCGCGTTCCCGGGCCTCCTGACGTGAGATCTGACAGTCCCGACAGGTAGACTCTGGAGTGAATTCGCGACCAGCTGGTTCCCAGTCTGGTCGCGTGCCATGAGCGGGTTCAGCGACCACGGGGGACACCCCCTGTTCGCTGCGCCACCGGAGAAGGAGCACCGTGTCCGAGGCTGACCACACGCCAGACCAGAACGCCCCCGCAGACAGCACCACACCCCCCACCACCGAGAACCTCACCGCCGCCCAGGCAGAGGCGGCCCGCGAGGTGGCCGAGGCCGACCTCGCCGGCGCCGCTCCCGGGTCGGACTACGACGCCAGCCAGATCACGGTCCTCGAGGGTCTCGAGGCGGTGCGCAAGCGTCCCGGCATGTACATCGGGTCCACGGGTGAGCGCGGGCTGCACCACCTCGTCTGGGAGATCGTCGACAACTCCGTCGACGAGGCGCTCGCCGGCTTCGCCGACACCATCGACGTCACGCTGCTGGCCGACGGCGGGGTGCGCGTCGCCGACAACGGCCGCGGCATCCCCACCGACATCCACCCGGCCGAGGGCAAGTCGGCGGTCGAGCTCGTGCTCACCCAGCTGCACGCCGGTGGCAAGTTCGGTGGCGGCGGCTACAAGGTGTCCGGTGGCCTGCACGGCGTCGGCTCCTCCGTGGTCAACGCCCTGTCGACCCGGCTCGACGTCGAGGTCTTCCAGAAGGGCCACGTCTTCCGGGTCACCTTCGACCGCGGTGAGGCGGTCGCCCCCCTGGAGAAGATGGAGGCGTCCGACCGCACTGGCACCACCATCACCTACTGGGCCGACGGTGGCATCTTCGAGACGACCACCTACGACTTCGAGACGATCCGCGCCCGGATGCAGCAGATGGCGTTCCTCAACAAGGGGCTGCGCATCAACCTCACCGACGAGCGCGAGCCGGAGCGCGCCGAGGACGCCGACACGGTCGACGTCAGCGAGAAGAAGCAGCGCAAGGTCTCCTACAAGTACGACAACGGTCTCGTCGACTACGTCACCCACCTCGTCACCTCGAAGAAGTCCGAGCCGGTGCACGCCGAGATCATCTCGATCGAGTCCGAGGACACCGAGCGCCAGTTGTCGCTCGAGCTGGCCATGCAGTGGACCACCGCGTACTCCGAGTCGGTGCACACCTATGCCAACACGATCAACACCCACGAGGGCGGCACCCACGAGGAGGGCTTCCGCGCGGCGATGACCAAGCTCATCAACGACTTCGCGCGCAAGCAGAACCTCCTCAAGGAGAAGGACGACAACCTCACCGGCGACGACATCCGCGAGGGCCTGACCGCCGTCGTGTCGGTCAAGCTCGGCGAGCCGCAGTTCGAGGGCCAGACCAAGACCAAGCTCGGCAACTCCGAGGTCAAGGGCTTCGTCCAGCGCGCGATGACCGACGAGTTCGGCCACTGGCTCGAGGCCCACCCGGTCGAGGGCAAGGACATCGTCCGCAAGTCGGTCCAGGCCGCGGCCGCTCGCATGGCCGCCCGCAAGGCGCGCGAGGCGACGCGACGCAAAGGCCTGCTCGAGTCGGGTGGTCTGCCGGGCAAGCTGCGCGACTGCCAGAGCAAGGACCCCGCGATCTCCGAGGTCTTCATCGTCGAGGGTGACTCGGCCGGCGGCTCGGCGGTTCGCGGTCGCAACCCGCACAACCAGGCGATCCTGCCGATCCGCGGCAAGATCCTCAACGTCGAGAAGGCCCGCATCGACAAGGTGCTCGCCAACAACGAGGTGCAGGCGCTGATCTCGGCGTTCGGCACCGGCATCGGCGAGGACTTCGACAAGACCAAGGCGCGCTACCACAAGATCGTGCTGATGGCCGATGCCGACGTCGACGGCCTGCACATCCGCACCCTGCTGCTGACGCTGCTGTTCCGGTTCATGCGCCCGCTGATCGAGGAGGGCTACGTCTACCTCGCGCAGCCCCCGCTCTACCGGCTCAAGTGGAGCAACCACCCGCACGAGTTCGCCTACTCCGACCGTGAGCGCGACGCCATGGTCCAGGCGGGACTCGGCCAGGGCTGGCGACTGCCCAAGGACGCCGGCATCCAGCGCTACAAGGGTCTCGGTGAGATGGACTACCAGGAGCTGTGGGAGACCACGATGGACCCCGACCACCGGGTGCTGCTCCAGGTCACCCTCGACGACGCGGCGGCCGCCGACGAGATCTTCGCGATCCTGATGGGCGAGGACGTCGAGTCCCGGCGCGGCTTCATCCAGCGCAACGCCCGCGACGTGCGGTTCCTGGACATCTGACCTCGGTATGCCGGTGGCCACGTTTCACGTGGAACCCGCCACCCGGCATACCCACTGCTTTGTTGAATGGCATGACGGACAAGGGAATTCATGACTGAGATACCGCCGATCGAGTACGACCGCACCGAAGCGGTCGACCTCAACACCGAGATGCAGCGCAGCTACATCGACTACGCGATGACGGTGATCGTGAGCCGCGCGCTGCCCGACGTGCGCGACGGCCTCAAGCCGGTGCACCGGCGCGTCGTCTACGCGATGTTCGACGGTGGCTACCGGCCCGACCGCGGCTACAACAAGTGCAGCCGCGTCGTCGGTGAGGTGATGGGTCAGTACCACCCGCACGGTGACTCCTCGATCTACGACGCCCTCGTCCGTCTCGTGCAGGACTGGTCGCTGCGCTACCCACTGGTCGACGGCCAGGGCAACTTCGGCAGCCCGGGCGACGACCCGGCCGCCGCCCCTCGGTACACCGAGTGCCGGATGGCGCCGCTGGCCATGGAGATGGTGCGCGACATCGACCAGGACACGGTCGACTTCCGCGACAACTACGACGGCAAGACGCAGGAGCCCGTCGTCCTGCCGAGCCGGTTCCCCAACCTGCTCGTCAATGGCAGCTCCGGCATCGCGGTCGGCATGGCCACCAACATCCCGCCGCACAACCTGCGTGAGGTCGCCGACGCGGCCCAGTGGCTGCTCGCGCACCCCGACGCGACGCGCGAGGAGACCTTCGACGCCGTCTTCGCACGGATCACCGGCCCCGATTTCCCGACCGGCGCGCTGATCCTGGGTCGCAAGGGCATCGAGGACGCCTACCGCACCGGCCGTGGCTCGGTCATCATGCGCGCGGTCGTGGAGGTCGAGGAGATCCAGGGCCGGCAGTGCCTCGTGGTCACCGAGCTGCCCTACCAGGTCAACCCCGACACCCTCGCCCAGAAGATCGCCGAGCTGATCAAGGACGGCCGCCTCTCGGGCATCGCCGACATCCGCGACGAGACCTCTGGTCGCACCGGCCAGCGCCTTGTCATCGTGCTCAAGCGCGATGCGGTGGCCAAGGTCGTGCTCAACAACCTCTACAAGCACACCCAGCTGCAGAACAACTTCGGCGCCAACATGCTCGCCCTCGTCGACGGGGTGCCGCGCACCCTGCCGATCGACGCGTTCATCCGGCACTGGGTCGACCACCAGATCGAGGTCATCCAGCGGCGGACGACGTTCCGGCTGCGCAAGGCCGAGGCCCAGATCCACGTGCTGCGTGGCCTGCTCAAGGCCCTCGACGCCCTCGACGAGGTCATCGCCCTCATCCGGCGCTCGCCCACCGTCGAGTCGGCCCGTGACGGCCTGATCGAGCTCCTCGGCATCGACGAGCTCCAGGCGCGCGCCATCCTCGAGATGCAGCTGCGCCGCCTCGCCGCCCTCGAGCGCCAGAAGATCATCGACGAGCACAACGAGCTCGAGGCGATGATCCTGGACTTCGAGGACATCCTGGCCAAGCCGGAGCGTCAGCGGACCATCGTGTCCACCGAGCTCGGCGACATCGTCGACAAGTTCGGCGACGACCGGCGCACCCGGATCGAGTTCTTCGACGGCGACATGTCGATGGAGGACCTCATCCCCGAGGAGGACGTGGTCGTCACCATCACCCGTGGTGGCTACGCCAAGCGCACCCGAGTCGACGCCTACCGCTCGCAGGGCCGGGGCGGCAAGGGCGTCCGCGGTGCCCAGCTGCGCGGCGACGACATGGTGGACCACTTCTTCACCACGACGTCGCACCACTGGCTGCTCTTCTTCACCAACCTCGGCCGGGTCTACCGCGCCAAGGCCTACGAGCTGCCGGACTCCGGGCGCGATGCCAAGGGCCAGCACGTGGCCAACCTGCTCGCGTTCCAGCCCGACGAGAAGATCGCCCAGGTCCTCGACGTGCGCGACTACGCCCAGCAGCCCTACCTCGTGCTTGCCACCAAGAACGGCCTGGTCAAGAAGACGCGACTGGCTGACTACGACTCCCCCCGCAGCGGCGGCCTCATCGCCGTCAACCTCAAGGAGGGCGACGAGCTCGTGGCAGCGGACCTCGCGTCGCCCACCGATGACCTCCTGCTGGTCTCGCGCAAGGCCCAGTCGGTCCGCTTCCACGCGACCGACGCCCAGCTCCGGCCGATGGGTCGCGCGACGAGCGGGGTGACGGGCATGCGGTTCCGCGGCGACGACTCGCTGCTGTCGCTGAGCGTCATCCACGAGGGCGAGGACCCCGACGTGTTCGTGGTCTTCGAGAACGGCATGGCCAAGCGCTCGCCGGCCTCAGAGTGGAACGCGAAGGGCCGCGGAGGCCTCGGTGTCGCGGTCGCCAAGATCACCGAACGCAACGGTGACCTGGTCGGCGCCCTCACGGTCGGCGAGGACGACGAGGTCCTGGTCATCATGGGCAAGGGCAACATCGTGCGTATGCCGGTCAGCCCGGTCACGCGACGTGGCCGCAACACCCAGGGCATGAAGTTCGCCAACCCCGGCACCGGTGACTCGGTCGTCGCGCTGGCGAGAAATCCCGAACGGGCCGTGGACGAGGGCGAGGTCGTCGACGTCGAGGCAGTCGATGCCGGAGTCATCGGCGCAGTTGACGCAGTTGGTGTGTCCGACGCGACGACTGAAGGCGCCTCCTCGGCCGAAGATGCCGTAACGTCGTCGGGAGACGAGCAGGTTGCCGGTGGTGCCGAGCATGCGTCCGACGCACCTGAGAGCGACCCCAGTGGAGGTAGCGAGTGAGCACGGCAGGCCAGACCAGCAGGTCGGCCCTCCCCCAGGGAGGTTCCGCCCCCACTGTGAGCCAGGGTCAGGCGGGCCCGACCCCGGGCGCCGCACGTCCTGCCGGCGCGCAGGGTCGCCCGACGGGCTCCCAGTCCGCCGCCGCGGCCGCCCGCGCCCGACGCGTCAAGCTCACGGTCTCGCGCGTCGACCCCTGGTCGGCGATGAAGATGTCGTTCCTCATCTCGGTGGCCCTGGGCATCGCCGGCGTCGTGATGGTGGCGGTGCTGTGGATGATCCTGTCCGGCATGGGGGTCTTCAGCGAGGTCAACCGCCTGGTGGGCACGATCATCAGCGACTCGCAGAACCCGTTCGACATCATGGACTTCCTCGGCTTCGGCCGGGTGCTGTCCCTGTCGATCGTCATCGGCGTCATCGACGTCATCCTGCTGACCGCCCTGTCGACGCTCGGCGCCTTCCTCTACAACATCTGCTCGGCCCTGGTCGGCGGCCTCCAGCTCACCCTCACCGACGACTGAGCCGGCCCCGAAACCCGGCCTCACGGCATACCGGAAACCGCCCGCTGACCTGCACAGGTCGGTGGGCGGTAACCGTTTTGGTTGTGCGGATGCCGGTGCTGTAACCTCGTGCCTCGCGCCACCTCCCGTGGCGCAGCGGAGATTGGGCTCACGGGCCTATAGCTCAGACGGTTAGAGCGCTTCCCTGATAAGGAAGAGGCCACAGGTTCAAGTCCTGTTAGGCCCACCAATCCCGATCCCCGCGGTTGCTCTGCGAGGGAAGGCGACGGCCCATGAAGAAGCTCCTGCTCCTCATCGTGACGGCCATCGGCGCCACGGCAATCCAGCGGAAGCTCAAGGCCCAGAAGGCCGAGAAGGACCTCTGGGCCGAGGCGACGGACTCCCCGAACTAGGCAACTAAAACCGGGCAAGACCCAGGTGACCGGGCCGGACTCGTGCCGGGCCGTGATCCGACGGGGCCATGGCGCAATTGGTAGCGCACCTGCTTTGCAAGCAGGGGGTTAGGGGTTCGAGTCCCCTTGGCTCCACCACAGTTTTGTCGCACATCGGGCCACCTGTTGGCGGTGAAGCCCCCCAGCCGGGGGGTGGCTCGAGGCATGTCGGGCCAGCAGTGCCCAGACCACGCACGATCAGCGGTCGACGACCACGACCTCGAAGCTGGTCGCGGCGGGCGGGAACCCCGTGTCGAACTTCGCGTTCACCGTTGCCAGCCGGTCGCCGAACCGGGCCACCGTCGTCGGTGTCTGGAACAGGCCGCTGGTCACCACCTTCTGCACGGACCCTGAGGACAGGTCGCCACTGAGCTGGACCTCGGCGATCGCGTTGCTGAAGTTCTCCACGGCATACAAGGTCCGACCCTCGAGCAGGATGCCGTCGACGTTCGGGACACTCACTCCCTGGATGGCGCGGCTGGCGCCCGTGGCCGGGTCGACCGTGTTCAGCGCCCCCTGGGTGCTGTGTGCCACGACGAGTGTTGAACCGTCAGGCGTGGCCTGGATGCCGTTGTTGTTGAAGGCGCCACTGGTGTCGGCGGCCGGACCACTGAGGTGCAGGGTGCTGAAGGCACCAGGCCGCCCGCCCACCACCGGGACGAAGTACAGCTCGGGCTGGGACGAGTTGGTGAACCAGGCACCGTTCGCCGTCACGGCGACGTCGTTGATCACCGAGGCAGCTGTCGAGAACTGGTAGGTCGCGAGGGTCGCCCCGCTGTCGAGGTCGTAGACAAATCCGCGTCCGTCGAACCCGCCCGCGGCGAAGAGCAGGCGATGGGCACGGTCCACCCGAAGCCCCAGCGCATTGCGACCCGGCGGGTTGTCGATGAACTTCTCGACCCGGCGCGTGCGGATGTCTCCACGGAAGATGTCCCCCGCGAAGAGGTCACTGGCGTAGAACGTCGTGCCGGCACCGCTCGCGATGCCCTCCGTGGACGTCGCGCCCGGCAGCGGGAAGCGGTAGTCCGCATGGTCGGCCTGGGCCGCTGACCCTGCGACCACCATCGCGCCGAGTGCTGCCAGGACGGCGGCCAGGCTTCCCCTGATCGTGAATGCACCCATGTCGACCTCCATGTCCCGCCCAGCATCACTCCGGCCGGACCCGAGGTCATCCCACGAAAGGCGTACGAGTCGGGCGAAAACCTGCCTCGGTCTTCGTCGCGGGATCCGCCGGCCGCTGGGGGCCGTACAGTTAGCACATGAGCGATGACTGTAGACACGGAATGAACCCTGCATGGTGCTCTTCCTGTCTCGGTGATGACGATCGCGCATTCCCCGGCCTGAACGGCAGCGGCACCCGCGGCGGGGTCTCCGAGCAGGAGCAGGTCGACCGCCTCTGCCGCCAGCTGGGTGTCCCCTCGCAGGTCGTCGGCGAGGGAATCCAGCTTCCCTTGGACGTCTTCGAAAAGGCCGCCGTGCGCTGTGGCGTGAAGGTCGGGACCGTGCCGGCGATGGGCCGCGCCCTGGCCAAGCAGGCCGGACTCCCGTGGGGCGCCGCCTGTCACAACCGGGCCACCCCCACCAGCGGCGGCCCGACGGTCACCCGTGAAGGACTCGACGTCATCAACCGGGCCGTCACCCAGATCCTGGCCCACGCCTAACCCCCTCGACCCGCCCTGCGGATTGCCGTCATCCACTGAACCTCGTACCCCTGCTGATCGAGTCGTGCATCATCTGACAGGTGACCGGTACCCCAACAGGCTGTCCGACCTGCTCGACGCCAGGCATGAGCAAGGGCCTCGTGGTGGGTCGCTCGCCCGGCGTGAAGTTCAAGCAGGCGCGCGGACTGGCCGGTGACCTGACCGGCATCCTGCTGACGAGGGGCTTCTTCAACCACAGCGCCCCCGCCTTCCGCTGCGACCAGTGTGGAACGGTGGTCATCCCCCGGGCGAACTGAGGCACGCCGAGGCGCTCAGCGCATTCGGCGCTCGGCGTCCTCGCGCAGCTGGGTTGCGACCTGGTCGAATGGCTCGAAACTGCGTCGTGCGCGAGCCAGCACGACGGCCCCTTCCGACGCGGCCATCACCATCGTCGCGAACGTCGCGGCGTCCTGGCGCCCGAGCCCCCCACGCTCCAGCAGCGCGGCCAACCGCGCGCCCCACGAACGGAACACGTCCGCGGCTGCGTCGAGCAGCTCGTCCGACCCGCTCGAGACCGTGACGGCCAGGACCGAGCAGCCGGCCCCGAAGTTCGAGCGCTCCAGCACCGTCCGCCACAGCACCATGAAACCCTCGACGACCTCCGGCGCAGGCAACCCCTCGAGGCTGTCGAGCACCGCGACGGCTCGCGCGCCCGCCAGCTCCACCGCCGCGGCGATGAGCTGGTCCTTCCCGTCCGGGAAGTGGTGGTAGATCGAGCCGCGCGGCGCCTGCGACACCTCCAGCACCGACGAGAACGACGTCGCCTGGTAGCCGCCCTGCGCCAGCAGCACGATGGCGCTGTCCACCATCCGCTGCCGCACTGATCGCGCGGAGCCCCCCGGCCGCTCCGTGTCCGCTGACCCTGCCACCTGCGTCCACCCCGTCCCTTGACTATGACGGCCATCATAGAGGACTATGACGACCGTCCTACTATGTCACCAGGAGTGACCATGCCCATGATCGACGTGTATGCCGCCACCGGCACCTTCGCGGACAAGCACCAGCTCGCGGTTGACCTCGCCAGCGCCGTGAAGGAGGTCGAGCAGGTGCCGGACATCCCGATGTTCCGCCAGAACACGGCCGCCTTCGTGCACGACCTGCCGGCAGACGCGCTCGCCAACGTCGACGGCGACTCCACCTACGTCCGGGTGCAGGTGCTCACGAACGCCGGGGCCCTCGACCGCGACAAGCAGCTCGCTGTCGTCGAGCGGCTGACGGCCATCGTCGCCACCGCAGGCGGGGACGAATCCCTGGCGCAACGGACCTGGGTGATGCTGACCGAGGCGGCCGAGGGTGGCTGGGGCCTGTGGGGTCACGCCCACACGAACGCAGAGCTGGTGGCCGCCGCCCGCACCCAGATCGCGGAGCTCACCCAAGGCTGACTTGTTGCGCGCTGGTGGTCACTGGAGCCGGATGTCGGGGATTGGTGACCAGCAGGCGGCAACAAGTCGGAGAGAGAGGGTTGGGTCAGGGCGCCAGCAGGACCAGGGGGACGCGGCAGTTGAGGCCGACGTTGTTGAGCCGGTCCACCAGTCCCCTGCCGTCGATCGTCGGCAGCGCCATCACCCTCGGCTTCCCGGCAGCGAGCGAGCGCGCATAGGCATCACGCGCCAGGACCAGCCGGTGCCAGTCCTCGAGCCACTGGGCGGCGGGCTGGTCGGCGTCCAGCCGTGCCCGTCCGAGCTGGTTCATCGTGGTGACGAGCTCGACGACCGCGTCGTTCTGCGCGTTGATCGCGCCGACCCGCTGCGAGATGGGCGCGGTGGTCGCCACCGCCGCAGCCGCTGCCGAGTCGCGCATCTGCGCGCAGGCGCTCGCCGCCGCCCGCGCGATGCTGCCGTTCTCGATCAGGTCCGGGTCGTCGGTGTTGGCAAAGCTCCACAGCCGCGACAGCGCGACGTAGACCAGGACGCCGGCCACCACGACGGCGACGCGAGCCGTCCACGCCCTCCACTGCTCCGCGGTCACCGGGCCAATCCTCGCGGCATCGGGGCAGTCCGCAACTCCAGCCAACGCATGAGCCCACCGCCCGTCCACACGACGAGGCCCCGCGCGGCATACCCGATGGGGTGCCTCGCGGGGCCTCGTCGAGCAGACGGGCCGCGGCCCGTCGACCTGGTCGACTAGCTGTCGACCTCGACGATGTCGGCACCGGGCGCGTTCTTCTGCACGGAGGCGATGCCGCTCTCCGCCGCCGACTTCGACTCGTAGGCCTCGCCCACGGCGATCACCTGGCCGTTGCTGGACTTGAGCCGAAAGCGGTACTTGCCAGCCTTGTCCTGGTAGAGCTCGAACTTCCCCGCCATCAGTGCACCTCCGTGAGTGGTCCAACACCAGCGAACGCTTGCAGCCTAGAGCCGCAGGTATGCCGCGTGAACCCCTTCGAGCGAAGCCCCCAGGACTCCGCGGGGCGCAGCCTCAGGAGGCCTCCGCCATCGCCTTGAGCTTGGCCATCGCGTCCATCGTCTGCTTGGGCAGGCTCCGCTTGATCATGGGCGTGAAGAGCTTGCCGAATCCCTTGGTGGCAATGTCGATCGAGTGGGTCAGCGTGGAACCCACCCCGTCGGACGCGGCGACGAAGTCGACCGTCACGTCCATCATCTTGTCGGTGAACTTCATCGCGAAGTGACGGTCTGGCTCGTGCGCGATGATCTGGCCGTCCATCGTGCCGCTGCGGCGACCGTCGTTGTAGTGGTACTTCAGCCGCGTGCCGACGTCGTTCGCGCCCTCGTCGAGCTTGTCGATCCCGGTGCAGCGGGACAGCCACTGGGGGGTCTTGGTGAAGTCGTCGACGATGGCGAAGATGGCCGACGGCGGGGCGCTGACGGACAGCGTGTGGGCGAACTGCGGCATGGTGGCCTCCGGGGGAAGTGAAGTGGGCACACGCTACTGCCTGCGAGCCCGCCCGAGGAGTGCCCTGACTCAGTTGTCCGGGTATGCCGGCAGCTCGGCCTCCGCGCGCAGGCTCGGCGGCGCGGGGAGCGGGCGCCGGGGTTCGCGGACCCCTGCTGTCCCGGACTCCGGACCGTCGGGTGAGAAGGCCCCCACGAGTCGGCGCCCGCGGACCCGGCGGTGGCGGTACACGGCATACAGGTCGGCGTGGACGTGGTCGCGCTCGATGACGCGGCGCAGTGTCGGAGCGCCGAGCATCACCGCCTCGCCCGGGCTGTCCGCCGTGACGAAGACCGGACGCCCGTGTGGCTGTCCGGCCCGGGTGTGCGCGATGAGCTCGTACCTGGCCATGACCCCAGCGTGCGCCGAACCGCACTCACTCACAAGGCGTTCAGTGAATCGCGTTCAGCAGATCGCGTTCAGCGGATCTCGATCCGCGGGGGCCCCGCCACGGTGTGCCCGATGACCGGCGCTCCCGGCACCTCGCCGACGACGAGCAGGCCCCCGCTGGTCTGGGCGTCCGCCAGCATGAGCAGCACCTCCTCGGAGGCTCCGCCGTCGAGGTGCGGGAGCACCCACTCGAGGTTGCGCCGGGTGCCCCCGCTGACGAAGCCTGCGCGCAGGGCCTCCCACGCGCCGTCGAGCACCGGCACGGCCGCCAGGTCCAGCACGGCCCCCACCCCTGAGGCGCGGAGGAGCTTGAACAGGTGGCCCAGCAACCCGAACCCGGTGACGTCGGTCGCCGCCTCCACCCCTGCCGCCAGTGCCGCCGCGCTCGCCGTGTCGTTGAGCGCGACCATCGAGGCGATGGCCTGGGGAAACACCTCCCCGGTGGCCTTGTGGCGGTTGTTGAGCACTCCGACACCGATCGGCTTGGTGAGCGAGATGGGCAGCCGGGCGCGCGCTGAGTCGTTGCGCAACAACCGATTCGGGTCAGCGATCCCGGTCACGGCCATGCCGTACTTGGGCTCGGGGTCGTCGATGCTGTGCCCTCCCGCCACGGGGCAGCCCGCCTGCGCGGCCACGTCGAGACCACCGCGCAGCACCTCACGGAGCAGCTCGAGCGGCAACACCGACCGCGGCCAGCCGACCAGGTTGATCGCCAGCACCGGTCGCCCACCCATCGCGTAGACGTCCGACAGCGCGTTGGCGGCGACGATCCGCCCGAAGTCGTAGGCGTCGTCGACCACCGGCGTGAAGAAGTCGGCGGTGCTGATCACGGCAGTGCCGTCCGAGACCCGGATGACCGCACCGTCGTCGCCGTCCTCGAGTCCGACGAGCAGCTCGGGCGAGCTCTGGCCCCCGAGCCCGCGCACGACCTCCTCGAGCTCGCCAGGCGGGATCTTGCAGGCACAGCCGCCGCCTGCGGCATACTGCGTCAGCCGCACGGGCTCGCGCGGGTCGGTGAGCCTCGGGTGCACGCTCGGATGGGTCACGGTTCCTACGCTAGCCTCGCCAGCGGAGGCGTACAGGCGCCTGGTGGCCCTCCCGGTCTTCAAAACCGGTGCAGCCGAGCACCTCGGCTGGGCGGGTTCGATTCCCGTCCGCCTCCGCCAAGGGACAGGAGGTCGTATGCCGCAGCCGCAGTCCAGTCGCGAGTCCAGTCACGACCCGGACCCCCGTCGCCTCGTGCCGCGCACGGACAGTGTCCTCGCGGAACCAGCTGTGGCACAGGCGATCTCGCGGTTCGGCCGTGACACGGTGCGGGCTGCCGTCCAGGCCGCCCAGGACGAGGCGCGGGCCGGGGGCATCGCGCCAGACCAGGTGGTTGCGGCGGCGCTCGCGGCCCTGCCGGCCCGGTCCACGACGCTGCGCCCCGTCCTCAACGCGACCGGCGTCGTGATCCACACCAACCTGGGTCGGGCACCCCTGTCGGAGGCGGCCGTCGAGGCGATGACCGGGGCCGCAGGCACCGTCGACGTCGAGCTCGACCTGGCGACCGGTCAGCGCTCGACCAGGGGCCGTGGCACCCTCGCGGCGATCCTCGAGGTGCTGCCCGAGGCCGAGGCCGCCCTGGTGGTCAACAACGGGGCGGCGGCGCTGGTCCTGGCCACCACTGCCCTGGCAGCCGGACGCGAGGTCGTCGTCAGTCGCGGAGAGATGGTCGAGATCGGCGACGGCTTCCGGCTGCCCGACCTCATCGCGAGTGCCGGCGCCCGCCTGCGCGAGGTGGGCACGACGAACCGCACGACCCTGGCCGACTACGAGACCGCCATCGGCCCGGACACCGGCTGCATCCTGAAGGTGCACCCCAGCAACTTCCGGGTCGAGGGGTTCACCTCCTCCGTCCCGGTGGCGGACCTCGTCGCCCTGGGCCCGCCGGTGGTGCACGACATCGGCAGCGGCCTGCTGCGACCGCACCGCCTGCTGCCCGACGAACCCGACGCGGCGCGCTCCCTGGCCGACGGCGCGGCGGTCGTGACCTGCAGCGGTGACAAGCTGCTCGGCGGCCCCCAGGCCGGGCTCGTCCTCGGCCGAGCCGACACCGTGACCCGGTTGCGCCGCCACCCCCTGGCCCGGGCGGTCCGCGCCGACAAGACGACGCTGGCCGCACTCGAAGCCACCCTGCGCGGTCCACGTGCCCCGGTGTGGGACGCCCTCGAGGCGGACCCCGCGCGACTTCGAGCCCGCTGCGACGCACTCGTCGCGGCCTTGCCCGTGGGCCTGGCCACGACGGTCCCCGCCGACGGCGTCGTCGGTGGAGGCGGTGCCCCGGGCCACACCCTCCCCGGGTGGGCGGTTGCCCTCCCCGAGGGGTATGCCGCGGCCTTGCGCCTCCAGGCCCGTCCCGTGCTCGCACGGGTCGAGCGGGGGCAGTGCCTGGTCGACCTCCGTTGCATCCCCGAGTCCGCGGATCCGTCGGTGGCACAGGCGATCCGCGACGTCGCCGGTTAGCGGGTGTGGCCCTGATGGCCGTCATCGCGACGGCAGGTCACGTCGACCACGGGAAGTCGACCCTGGTCCGCCTTCTCACCGGGCAGGAACCGGACCGCTGGGCGGAGGAACGCCGACGCGGGCTGACGATCGACCTCGGCTATGCCTGGACCGAGGTCGACGGGCGCCGGGTCAGCCTCGTCGACGTGCCGGGTCACGAACACTTCACGGGCAACATGCTCGCGGGCCTCGGTCCGGTCACGGCGGTGATGTTCGTCGTGGCGGCCGACGACGGGTGGTGTCCACAGTCGCAGGAGCACGCCCGGGCGATCGCGGCACTCGGCATCGCCCAGGTCCTGCTCGTCGTGACCAGGTGCGACATCACCCCCGGGGAGGCAGCCGCCCGTGAGGCGGTCTCCCGCTTCGCCTCCCTGGGGGTCCCGGTCGCGGAGACCGTCCTCGTGTCGGGCCTGACCGGCGAGGGGCTGACCGACCTGCGAGCAGCCCTGGGCCGCCTGGCCGCGGCTGCGCCTGCGGGACAACCCGACGCCGGGTCGCCCGTGCGGCTGTGGGTGGACCGGTCCTTCACGATCCGGGGCGCCGGGACCGTCGTCACCGGAACGCTCGAGGCCGGGACGATCCGGGTGGGCGACGTCCTCGTCCTGCGCGGTCGGCCGGTCACCGCCCGTGGCCTGGAGTCCTGCGGCGAGCAGGTGGAGGCTCACCCTGCACGTGGGCACGGCTGCCCTGCCCGTCCGCACCCAGCGGCTCACCGACGGACGCGTCCGGCTGCGGTTGCCTCGGCCGGTCCCACTCGTCCCCGGCGACCGAGCGGTGCTGCGTGACCCCGGTCTGCGCGAGGTGCTCGCCGGCGTCGAGGTGGTCGTGGTGGACCCACCCACTCGACGCGCGAGCCGCCGCCCGCACCCGCAGGCCTCCGCCGAGCCGGGCGCCGCCGCACTGGAGGAGGCAGCGACCGGGACGGACGACCCGAGGGCACCGGACGGCATACGGGCACTGAGGGGTTGGTTGGCCGCCCACCCGTTGCGGGCCCCGTCGCGTGACCAGCTGGACGGGTGGGCGCTCACCGCCCGCGATCTGGCCGACGCCGCCGAGCGCGGCGAGATCGTGCGTCTGGGTGGGGTGGTCCTGGCCGGTGACGCCGTCGGGGTCGCCGAGGAGGTCGTGCGCCGACTGCCGCAGCCGTTCGCCGTGGGCGACGCCACCAGGGCGTTGGGGACATCGAGGCGTGTGGCGGTACCCCTCTTGGAACGCCTCGACACCGCGATGGTGACGCGACGCCTGGCGGACGGGCGTCGGGAGGTGCGCCCGGCGCAGGCCGGGCGGCAACCGGTCACGCCGTGATGGTGCCGCCCTCGAACTCGCAGGTCAGCCTGTCACCGCCGGCATCCGTGGTGTCGCTCACCGGGTAGCCGTAGCCACCTGTCGACCCGCCCGCGGCCTTCCATTCGGTCAGCACGGCTCCGTACACGCGTCGGGCGGCACCCGAGCCGAGCGCCCACAGCTCACCACCCTGGAACTCCTGGCTCGCCCCGCGTGACGAGGTGACGGCCCGTGCCGTCGGGTATCGCAGCACGCCGCTCTCGCGCCCGGCGCCCTGCCAGCCGGCATACATGACGCCGTGCACGGCGGTGGTGACCGTGCTGGCCGTGTCGGTGATCGCTCCGCCCTGGAAGAGCTGGATCCAGGACCCGGAGGCGGTCGCGGTCCGGACCGACGTGGGGTACCCGAGGGGCCCACCCTCGCGCCCCTCCTGCTTCCAGATCGCCCACGCCGGGTCGTAGATCGGGAAGGCGACACCGGTGGACGCCCCCGAAACGGCCCCGCGCTCGAACAGCTGGATCCAGCCGTTCGGCTTCGACCCGTAGCGTGGGTCGGCGGTCGGGTACCTCAGCTGGCCGCGGCAGCCCCCCGCCAGCTCCCAGCCCCGGATCGACACGGTGCTCGTGATGACGGCGCCGGTGGTCGGCGTGTAGTAGATGCCGCCACCTTGGTAGCGCACGTAGATGCCACGGCCATCCCCCACCTGGCGCGCCGGGCCGGTGGACGCCTTGAGGAACGAGCCCTGGGCGCCGGCGGCGTCGTACTTGCGCTGAATCGCGCCCCACACCGGGATGCTCGGCGCACTGTGCTCGCTCGTGCGGTTGTCGACCAAGGACGTGGTCGTGCAGTTCTCCCACTTGTAGGGCGCCACGCAGCTCACCACCCGACAGTGGACGCCGCCGCTGCACTTGACCTGGGTGTTGCACTGGCCGTAGCGGAACGCGTTGCAGCAGACGCGTCGCTGGTCGCAGGTCGCCGACGACCCGGTGCCGCACGAACAGCTCCAGCACCTGGAGTCGCACATGTTGTCGCTGCAGCCGGTCGTGCACTTCGAGCAGGTGGCGTTGCAGTCGACGATGTAGCGGTAGCCGCCCCCACACCACGACGAGTCGGCGGCCTTCCACCACCCCGCGGCGAAGCTGCCCGGCGGGCAGGTGTTGACGCCCTTGTTGATGGTCGCGCAGAAGACCGTCCAGCCGCTGCCCGCCGTGTTGCCAGGGCCGCAGATGGTGGCGTATGCCGCGACGGGAGTGAGGGCGTACTCCTTGGGTTTCGTGGCGAGCGCGGTGGCCGCGACGGTCGCGCCGATGAGCACGTCGCGGCGTGACACTGGACGCAGCCGTCGCGCCAGGGTCCCCACGAAGCCGGCCATGCCGCCGGGACCGGCGTTGAGGTCGTCCAGCGTGCTCATGGTCGTCCTCCTTGCCGGGTGAGCGTGGCCCGGTCGGTGATCCGGATCGTGGCGACCATGGCCGCGGCGCGGGGCACCGAGGCCATCCGTCGCGCGTGGCTCCCCACGACGGTGAACAGGCAGAACGCGCGTCCGCCCGAGCTGAAGAAGTGCTGCGAGGCGCTCATCCCCGGCAGCGGGCGTTGCAGCCGGTTGGGACCGAACTGGGAGGGCGCCAGGCGCGGCATGCCCTGGTTCTCGAAGAGCCCGCGGTCCGCGACCTCGGCGCCGTAGTCGACCAGGGCCACGAAGACGTCGTCCGGTCCCAGCAGGTCGACGACGTTGCTGCCGAAGTCGCCACGGTCGGCGGGCATCGTCCGTGTGCACGCGTGCAGCACGGCCCGGGTCACGTCCGCCTGGGGTGCCGGGGTGGTCCCCGGCGCCGCGCTCCGGGCCCCCGGAGCAGCCGGCGAAGTCGCTGGGCCCGGCTCGGCGCCGGCCCGTCGGGTCACCGACACCTGCCAACCGTGGGGCGCGTCGGCCCTCAAGCCGTAGTTGTCAGCCATTGCCCTCAACTCCACTGCCCTCAACTCGCAAATGCGGCGGCGGCCAGCAGGATCGCGGCCGCTCCTCCCAGGGCCACCTTAGCGAGGACCGCTGCCGGATTTGTCCATTGCTCGACGCGGATGAAGACCCGGTGCAGGTCGTCGCGGTCCGCAACCCGCGCCATGAGCAGCGAGGGCAGCGCCCGCACGACCCCGAACGTCGCTCCCACGGCCAGCCCGGCACCGAGGTGACCGGCGAGGGCGGCCAGCAGCACCGCGGCATACGTCGTCGCGCTGGTGATGATGGTGACGAGGCCGAAACCGAGCTGCGCACCGAAGCCCACGCCGTAGACCCAGCCGCGGTAGCGCGTCAGCCAGGCCACGTCGACCTGGCGGCGCCAGGAGGGCAACGACTGGGCGCCGCGCAGGTCGGAGGCGAGCCCGACCAGCAGCAGGACCGCGACGAGGACCAGGGTCCAGACCGAGGTGCGCGCCGCGTCGGGCAGGGCCGAGCCGAGGGCGCCGGCGAGGCCACCCATCGCCAGTCCCCCGGCCAGCGACCCGAGGAGGTATGCCGTGGTGGTCAGCCACCAGCGGGAGTTGCGGGCCCGCTCGCCGAGCGGGCTGATGCTCGAGAGCATCGACTCGCCTCAAGGAGACCAGGTCGCCCGGACGGCGGCGACCGCGGCCATCGGCAGACCCAGGGCCAGGGCGAGCACGGTCACGGACATGTCAGTGACCGTGCTCGTGATGCGAGTGGTCGTGACCGTCGTCGGATACCGGTTCGGCGTCCGGCGAGCGGTGCAGGCTCGGGTCGCCCGGTCCGATGCCGGCGGCCAGCAGCTCGGCGTCCATCCGGGGCAGGCTGTCGCGCTCGCCCCGTCCGATGTCACTGTCGACGTGGGCGCCCACGAGCAGCCCGGGACCGGTGCGCCCGGCTGCGGCGCGCGCCTCGGCGTTGTCGGCGACCCCTTGGGCCATCAGGTCGCGGACCTGCGCCCACGTGGTCGCCGACCCCTCGCCGGTCACGACTCCGCCCTCGACGTACACGAAGTAGGGCGATCCGGGGATGTCGTAGTCCACCCACGCACCCGAGGACTGGATGACGTCACGGTCGCCGGCCAGGGCGCGCAGGGTCGAGATCGACTCCTCTGCCGCGCCCTTGGCGACGATGCGCAGGTCGCCGTCGCCGGGCACGTCCACCGATCCCTGGAACTCGTCCCAGAACGTCTGGCACACGCTGCACCCGCTGGTGAGGAAGGCCAACAGCGTCCTCGACCCGGCCGTGGTCACGGTGACGCGCTGCTCGACCCGGTCCAGGTCGGTGCCGATGATGTCGTGGGCCGTCGCGGAGTCCTTGCGGGTCGCCTGCACCACGCCCGTCTCGAGCTCGACCGGCACGGGACCGGGCTTGCCACCGGTGGTGGCGGTGGTGACGCCGGTGCCCGCCTCGCGTTCCAGCTCGAGCCCGGCACCGAGCTCGTGCAGGGCCTTGAGGATGAGGGCGTGGCTGCGCAGCAGCCCGAGGACGAGCACACCGAGCAGCACGATGGCCACGGCTTCGGCGATGACGGCGGCGAGCATCAGGTCGGCTTCTCCTGGTCAGACGCGGGAGGTCGGGGGGACGGTGCTGCGGATGGCTGCGGGAGACGTCGTCGGCAGCACGGCCATCACCTGCCAGGCCAGGAACCCGATCACGCCGGCGAGCCCCACGATGGTGAGGCTGGTCGCGTCCACGGCTGACCAGGCACCCACCGGAGGGTCGAGGGTGACCGCCAGGGCGGTGAGGGCCGCGAGGGCGGTCAGGGTTGCGTGGGTGCGCGTCGCGGGGGTGTCGGGCTTGCCGAAGCACCCGCACGACCCGAGCACGCCACCCTTCGCGAGCACGCGGGCGACGAACGCCGTGAAGACGAGGTATGCCGCGGCCACCAGGGCCGCGCTCGCCCGGCCGGGCGCGACCAGGGCCCAGCCGCCGACGGCGATCTCGACGACGGCGAAGGCGCGCACCAGATGGCGGCCGGCCGGCATACCTGCTGCGCGCAGCGCCCGAACCAGCGGAAGCGGATCGCGGACCTTGGGGACCCCGGCCAGCACGAGGAGCCCCGCCGCAGCGAGGAACGGTCCCGCAACCACGTCCCACATCCGCACCCACGTTACCGTCCGCTCCCGCCCTCCCCCCAACGCAAAACGGCGGTTGCGT
>NZ_JBFUHC010000008.1:0-194828 GCF_056402615.1 Pedococcus sp. P3_C7
CCCCCCCCCCCCCCCCCGGCCCTGAGCCGCCACCGACATCGCGTCCCCGGCCGTCGTCCTCGTCGCTGGGTGACATCGAGGTCTCAGCTCGCCTCGCGCGATGCGGGCAGCTGGTAGCGACCGCCTGCGAGCGGCTCGACCAGACCGTCCGCGACCAGTGAGTCGAGGCACCTCTCGCGTTGGATCTCGTTGTCGGACAAGGCCTCCAGCGTGGCGCGCTGCACAGGCGTGTCGCTCGCGCGCAGCACCGCGAGCAGCGCCCCACGCAGCTGGCGGTCCGTGCCCTCCCAGGCCTGGCCCTTGCGGGCCGGACCTCGGTGTGCCGGCCGGCCGGCGRCCTGCCAGGCGCACAGGTCCGCCACGGGACAGTCCGAGCACCGCGGCGACCGGGCGCTGCAGACGAGTGCTCCGAGCTCCATCACCGCGACGCTCCACGTGCGGGCCTCGGCGGCATCGATCGGCACGAGGCCGGCGGCAACGGTGAGCTCGGCCCTGGTCGGTGACGGCGCGGCATACTCCTCGCCTGCCACGACGCGGGCCAGCACGCGGCGCACGTTGGTGTCGACGACCGTGGTCCGCTCGCCGAAGGCGAAGGTGGCGACGGCGGCGGCGGTGTAGGTCCCGACCCCGGGCAGGGCGAGGAGCTCGACCTCGGTCGAGGGGACGGCTCCCGCATGGTGCTCGGTCATCGCCACGGCGGCGGCGTGCAGCCGCAGGGCCCGGGGGGGGTAACCCAGTCGGCCCCACGCGCGGACCGCCTCACCAGGCGGGTCGGCCGCCAGGTCGCCCGGCGTGGGCCAGCGCGCCAGCCACTCGCGCCAGACCGGCTCGACGCGGACCACGGGGGTCTGCTGGAGCATGATCTCGGAGACGAAGATGCCCCAGGGAGTGGCGTCCGGACGGCGCCACGGGAGGTCGCGGGCGGACACGGCGTACCACTCCAGCACCCGGTGGTGCAGGTGCTCAGGAGCGGTGCGGGTGCTCACACGTAGCGTTCGAGGATGCTCGACTCGGCCAGCCGGGACAGGCCCTCGCGGACGGCGCGGGCCCGGCCCTCGCCGACTCCCTCGACGTCCATGAGCTCCTCGAGGTTGGCGGCCAGCAGCTTCTGCAGGCTGCCGAAGTGCTCGACCAGCCGGTCGACGATCGCGCCGGGGAGGCGGGGCACCTTGGTGAGCAGGCGGTAGCCGCACGGGCTCACCGCCGAGTCGAGGGAGTCGCCGCCGACCGCGAACCCGACGGCCTTGGCCCCGGCGGACAGGTCGAGCAGCTCGGTGGAGGTGAGCTCCTCGAGGGCGGCCATCGCCTCGTCGAGCGTCAGGTCGGTCTTGGTGACGGGGAGGTAGTCGCGGACGACGAGCTCGCGGTCGTTGCCGAGGCCGCCGGTGAGCTCCTCGAGCTGGAGGGTGAGCAGGCGCCCGTCGACGCCGAGCTCGACGACGTAGCCGGAGATCTCGTCGCGGATCCGCCGCACCATCTCAAGGCGCTGGAGCACGCTGGCGACGTCGCGGACGGTGACGAGGTCCTCGATCTCGAGGGCCGAAAGGGTGCCGGTGACCTCGTCGAGGCGCGACTTGTAGCGCTCGAGGGTCTGCAGTGCCTGGTTGGCGCGGGAGAGGATCGCGCTGGAGTCCTCGAGCACGTGGCGGCGGCCGTCGACGTAGATCGCGACGATCCGCATCGACTGGCTCACCGAGATGACGGGGTAGCCGGTCTGCTTGGCGACCCGCTCGGCGGTGCGGTGACGCGTGCCCGACTCGCTCGTCTCGATCGAGGGGTCGGGGACCAGCTGCGTGGCTGCCCGAAGGATGCGCGAGGCCTCACGGTCGAGCACGATCCCGCCGTCCATCTTGGCCAGCTCACGCAGGCGGGTGGCGGAGAACTCGACGTCGAGCGGGAAGCCGCCGGTTGACAGCTGCTCCACGGTCCGGTCGTGGCCGAGGACGATCAGGGCACCGGTGCGCCCCCTCAGGATGCGCTCGAGCCCGTCACGCAGCTCGGTGCCGGGTGCCACGGCGGCGAGGGTGGCGCGCAGCACCTCGTCCTCGCGAAGATCCACTGGTCAAACCCCTTTGGTGCCGCTGGCGTCGGTCTGGCGCGAGTCTAACTGTGCACGGGCTGCAGCGCCGCGCGCACCGCGGTCCGAATGTCGTCGCACTCGATCACCTGCATGCCCTCGGGCGTCGGGGCCGTGCCGAGGACGCCCGAGGGGACGTAGGCGGTGCGGAACCCCAGTCGTCCCGCCTCCGCCAACCGACGGGGTATGCCGGTCACCGGCCTGATCTCGCCGGCGAGCCCGAGCTCACCGAAGGCGATGGCGTTGTCGGGCAGCGGCTGGTCCTTGACGGCGCTGGCCACCGCGAGGGCGATCGCCAGGTCGGAGGCGGGCTCGGTGAGCCGCACACCGCCCACCGTGGAGAGGTAGACGTCGGCGTTGCCGATGGGCGCCTGGGCTCGCTTGGCCAGGACGGCGATGATCATCGCGACCCGGGCCGAGTCCAACCCGCTGGTGGCGCGCCGCGGCGTGGGGATCTCGCTCTTGGCGACCAGCGCCTGGACCTCGGTCATCAGCGGCCGGCGACCCTCGAGGGTCACGGTCACACAGGTGCCGGGCACGCTGAGGGTGCCCCGAGACAGGAAGAGCCCACTGGGGTCGGCCAGCCCCACGATGCCGATGTCGGACAGGTCGAAGCAGCCGACCTCGTCGGTGGGGCCGTAGCGGTTCTTGACCGCCCGCACGAGGCGCAGGCGGGAGTGCCGGTCACCCTCGAACTGCACGACCACGTCGACGAGGTGCTCGAGGACGCGGGGGCCGGCGATCGACCCGTCCTTGGTCACGTGGCCGACCAGGAGGGTGGCGATCCCGCGTGACTTGGCCACCTGGATCAGGGAGGCCGCGACCTCACGGACCTGGGTGACGTTGCCGGCCGACCCCTCGACGTCGCCGCTGGAGATCGTCTGCACGGAGTCGACGATCACGAGGTCGGGCTGCACCGCGTCGATCTGGCCGAGCACGGTCGCGAGATCGGTCTCCGACGCCAGGAACAACGAGGAGGCCATCGCCTCGATCCGCTCGGCCCGCATCCGCACCTGGGCCGCGGACTCCTCGCCGGTGACGTAGAGGACGGTGCGGCCGTTGCCCGACCTGGCCGCGCGGGCGGCCACGTCGAGCAGCAGCGTGGACTTGCCGATGCCGGGCTCGCCCGCCACGAGCACCACCGCCCCGGGCACGAGGCCGCCGCCGAGCACCCGGTCGAACTCACTGACGCCGGTGCTGACCGCCTCGGCTCGACGGGCGTCGACCTGACCGATGGGCACGGCGGGCCGCTCCACGCGGGCGGCAGCGGTGGTGCGCACGGTGACGGCGCCGATCTCGCTGACGCTGCCCCAGGACTGGCACTCGCCGCAGCGGCCGACCCACTTCACGGCGGTCCAGCCGCACTCGGAGCAGCGGAAACCGCTCGACCTGGTCGTCGTCTTCGCTGCCATGCACGACAACCTACGGCGCGGCACCGACAGGCCTGCGGACCGGCCGCGCGACCTGCCGGAGCCCAGTGGTTCAGTGCCCTTCGGCGACCTTCTTGAGGCCGTCGAGCATGCCCTGCCAGTTCTGCGAGAACTGCTCGGCCTGCTTGGCGCTGTCGCAGCCGTCCTGGGTGAGCTGGACCGTCGTGCCCCCACCGTCCGGCGACAGCTCGTAGCGCACGCGGTGGTAGTTCTCGGGGATGTCCTCGTCCCCGGTCATCGGGCTGTAGTGGGTGACCTCGAGCAGCCGTCCGGGCTCGGCCTGCAGCACCTCGCCCTTGTCCTGGTAGGGCTTGCCCTCCCACTCCCCGGTCCAGGTGATCGGGCTGCCGGGCTGCCAGTCGCTGGCGACCTCGCTGCCCATCATGTACTCGGCGACGAGCTTGGGTTCGGTCATCGCCTGCCAGACCCTGTCGGGGTCGGCGTCGATGGTGGTGCTGGCAGTGGCCACGTGGTCGGTCATGGTGCCTCCTGGGGGGTCCGGGGTGTCCGGTTCCATCCACCTTGTCCCCCGACGGTGCCCGTGTCCAGACCTCGGGCGTCACCCGGGTGGCCGTCGACACCACCGCGTCAGTAGTGGCGCCACCACAGGCTGACGGCGTAGTCGACCCCGGTGCCCTCGTGCTCCGCGAGGATGCCCTCCGCTGCCGTCTCGGGGAACTCGATCCGCACCACCGACTCGAACTCCTCGCGCGAGTCGAACTCCCAGTCGATCACCAGCCGCTCGCGTGACCACCCCTGGCGGGCCCAGAAACGTTCCACCGCAACGGGATCGTAGGAGGGGTTGGCCCGCGTGAACCACCTGCCGAAGGTCGAGCGGGTGGCGTCGTTGTCGATCACGTATGCCGTCCCACCGGGTCGCAGGACCCGCTCCAGCTCGCGCAGGCCGGGTTCACAGCCGGCGCCGAAGAAGTAGGCCCACCGGGCATGGGCGATGTCCATGGAGGCATCGGCCAGCGGCAGGGACTGGGCGGCACCCTCGACGACCCGCACGTCCGGCATACCTGAGATGCGTTGCTCCGCAAGGGAAACCAGTGGAGGGTGCGGCTCCACGCCGACCACGCTCGCGCAGCCGAGCGAGGCGAACCGGGGCAGGTGGAACCCGGTCCCGCAGCCGACGTCGACGAGGTCCGCGCCGGCGAACGGGTGCAGCGACGCCATCGCGGCCTCGATGAGCCCGGCGCGGTCGACGCCGAGGTTCTCGACCTCGTAGACGTCAGGGGAGTCCCAGATGTTGGGGCTGCGTGTCAGCTCCGCTGGCGGACCTGCTGGCTCCGGCGGCTCCGGCGTCGAGCTCATCGGGACTTGCGGGCCTCTTGCGCGGCCAGCGTCGCGGGATGCACCAGGAGGGGGAGCATCTTGCGCGAGTAGGCGTTTCGGGCAGCCTTCACGCTCGCGAGGTGCGCCTCACAGCGGATCTCGAGCTCGGCGTAGGCGTCCTCACCCATCAGCTCGACCAGCTCAGCGCGGTTGCTGCGGAACACCGGCTCCCGGCCGACGTGGGCCTCGGGGTTGCTCGAGCAGTACCAGTCGAGGTCGTGGCCACCGGGCCCCCAGCCGCGGCGGTCGTACTCGGTGATGGTGACCTCCTGCCAGCTCGACCCGTCAGGCATCTCCACCTTGCGGTAGGTGCGGCGGATCGGTAGCTGCCAGCAGACGTCCGGCTTGACGGTGTGCGGCTCCTTGCCCGTGAGCACCGCGTGCTGGTGCAGCGCGCAGCCGGCACCGGCGGGGAACCCCGGCCGGTTGAGGAAGATGCAGGCGCCGTCGACGACCTTGGTCTTGAGGGCGTCGTCCTCCTTCTCGGTCCAGGCGGCGAGCTTGGTCGAGCCGGGGTGCAGCTGCCACTCGTCCTCGCCGAGCTCCTTGACGACCTTCTTGACCCGCTTGACGTCGTCGTCGTCGGTGAAGTGGGCGCCCAGGGTGCAGCACCCGTCGTCCGGTCGGCCGGCGTAGATCCCCTGGCAGCCGTTGCCGAAGATGCACGTCCAGCTCGACGTCAGCCAGGTCAGGTCGCAGCGGAACCGCTGGCCCGTGTCGGCGGGATCGGTGAATTCCACCCAGATGCGGGCGGTGTCGAGCGGGGTCTCAGGCACATTCGCAACCTTACGTCGCGCAGTGCGCCGCACTCGGCGTGGCCCGTATGCCGGTCGTGCCCCAGAGGCGGCAGACCGCCGCCCGAGAGGCGGCAGACCGCCTCCCCGGGAGGCGCCGCACCGCCTCCCGGGCGCGGGCCTTCAGCCGATCGGTGCGGGCACCGGACCGGAGGGGTCGAACTGCAGGGGCACCGGCGCCGGTTGCCGCCGCGGCGTCGTGATGCCCTTCTCGGTGCGGCCGTCGACCTCCAGCTTGCCGCCGACGAGTGACACCGTGACGTGGGCCGCGGTGGCGCCCGGGGTGTCGACCGCGTCCACGGTCACCGACAGCCCGCCCTCGACGACCGTGCCCCGGCCCACGAAGCCGACCTCACCGGTCGGCCGCGCCACGGTCACGGCCAGGCCGTCTCCGTCGGGCCGGGTCAGCACCACCCAACGGACGAAGGTCGTGCCCATCGACTCGTTGACGCCGAGCAGCGCGCCGGCGATGCCGGGCGCCGACGCGAGCGACTCCGGGTCCTTGCCTGCGAGCACCACGTGCGTGCGGTCCCCACAGCTGAACGCACCCACGGGCGCGGCGCCCTCGGGCACCAGCGACCGCCAGGGCAGGTCCGCGGTGGCGGCCTTCCGCGCGACGGGAAGCTCGACCGGCTTGACGCGGGTCTTGACCCGCGCCGTCACCGGCAGCACCGGAGCGGTCTCACCGGGGAGCTGTTGTCGGGGGTCGGCCGGGTCGACGGCCGCTCCCACCCGGTGGGCGAGCAGGCGTGCCGAGGCGCTCGCGCGAGTGCTGGCGTGCGGCCAGTCAGCGAGCTCGCTCGCCGTCCGCAGTCGCCGCACGTCACTGCGAGCGCCCAGGTTGGTGAGGCCTGCGGACGCCGCCGCGACGAGCTGGCCGTCCTCGGCCTGGTCGACCACCTTGCGCAGGGCGCGCAGCGAGGTCGCTGACTGCACCTGTGCCAGGCCCTTGGCCGCAGCGACCCGCACCTGCGGTTCGTGATGGTCCGAGACCACCTTGGCCAGGGCGTTGGTGGCCCGGCGCCCGGCGACCTTCTCCGGGCCGGCGGCGGCCGCCTCGGACAGGATGGCGATCGCTGCCCCGGGGGTCAGTGTGGTGGGTTTGCCGGCGAGGGCCGCGATGGCCCCCGACACGGTGCGGTCCTTGCGGGACCCGATGATGACTGACATGTCGCCTCCTAGCAGGGGTTCTTCATGCGGCAGTGGTCCCGCATGTTGTCGGCTTCGGACGTGGTGATGACGCCCCCGTTGGGGATCGTCGGGTTCATCAGGGCCGTGGAGCTGTTGCGGTGGCTGAGGCCGAGGTAGTGGCCCAGCTCGTGCGCAGTGGCGAAGTCGGAGACCCCGCCCCCCGCGTTCATCTCGACGACGCTGCCGTCCATCCCCTTGGCGTTCTTGTCGCACGGACCGTCGACCCGGGACAGGCCGGCGGTGCTGCCGACGTACATCCGGACGAAGAACAGGTCCAGCGCGTCGTTGGGCACGGTCCACTCGTCGGTGAGCGTCTCGGCCTCCCCGTCGGAGTTGATGACGTCCCGCCCGTTGGCGTCGCCGGTCGAGATGACGAAGTGCTGGATCCGCCCGACCCCCATCGACCGGCCGGCACCGGCATACAGGTCCCGGGTCTTGGCGACGGCGCGGTCGATCTCCACCGCGTCGTTGAAGGTGAACTGGTCGGACCCGACCTGGATGCAGTTCACGTGGACGAACTTGCTCCCGAGCCGGTCCAGCTGGGTCTTCAGCGACACGGGGACCGAGTTGGTCAGCTGCCCCATGAAGTCACGGCGGACCGAGAGTGGCGACGTCGCGATGCCGATGCAGGCGGCGCGTTGGCGAAGGCTGGCCACGGGTCAGCCCTCGAGCTTCTTGATTCTGGCGTCGAGGTGCTTGATGAGGTCGCTGTAGCGGGCGAGCGTGTCCTCGAGGCTGAGGTGGCCGAACGGGCTCTTCACCGTCAGCGTGCCGTTGACGACGACCGCCCCGTTGATCTTCAGGGGTCCGTTGATGGTCACCCCGCCCGGGTAGTCGTGCGCCCAGTTGATGGTCAGGCCGTCGTCGAAGTCGTGCACGAGTGCCCGTCGCCACGGCGTGGAGCTCTTGCGCCGCGCCGCGTGGTCGAGCACCACGTCGGCCTGGTGACAGGTCAGCCGGAACCCCTCGACCGTGACGCCACCGGGGTAGTCCGAGTCCCAGTTCAGCGTCATGCCGTCCTTGAAGTCGTGCACGATCGCGCGGCGCTGCCCAGCACCGGTGGAGCGACGGCTCGGCGCGTCGATGACGACATCGGCGGCGGTCGTCTTGAAGACGTCCCCCTGGGCCGTCGTGGTGTTCCCGTCCAGACGCAGGTCTGCATCCATGCTTGTTCCCCCCTGTTCGACAAGGCCCCGACGGCCCCGTCCCCGCAGGCAAGGAGGCTCGGGAAGGTCTTCGTGATACCTCTGCGGTGAACCGTCCCAGTGGCCGGCCACCTCAGCCGATACCGTGCAGCCATGCGCCTCGGGGTCATCGACGTCGGCTCCAACACCGTCCACCTGCTCGTCGTCGACGCCCATCGCGGGGCCCAGCCCCTCCCCGCCACCTCGCACAAGATCGAGCTGCGGCTCTCCGAACACGTGACCGACGGCGGTGACATCGCCGAGTCGGGCGAGGCCGCGCTCATCGAGTTCATCGGCGAGTGCCTGACGGTTGCGGAGGACCAGGGCGTCGAGGAGGTGATGGCCTTCGTCACGAGTGCGATTCGTGAGGCTCCGAACGGCGAGGAGGTGCTGTCCCGCGTGCGCGCGAGGACCGGGGTGGAGCTCCAGGTGCTCTCCGGTGAGGACGAGGCGCGGCTGACCTTCCTGGCCGCACGTCGGTGGTTCGGCTGGTCGAGCGGCACGCTGCTCGTGGTCGACATCGGTGGCGGGTCGCTCGAGCTCGCCGCCGGCATGGACGAGGACCCCGACGCCGCCGTCTCCCTCCCCCTCGGGGCCGGGCGGCTGACCCGCGACCTCCTCCCCGGTGACCCGCCGACGGCGGAGGTGGTCAGGGAGGCGCGCCGGGCCATCCGGCTGCGCATGGCCGCGGCCATGCGGCCCCTGGCCAAGGCCGGGACCGCCGACCGTGCCGTCGGCACCTCCAAGACGATGCGTTCGCTCGCCCGCGTCACCGGCGCGGCACCGAGCAGCGACGGTCCGTATGCCGCGCGCAGCCTCGAGCGCAGCGCGCTCGCCTCGCTCGTCGCCGACCTCGGCGGGATGACCGCACACCAGCGGGAGCGGCTGTCGGGCGTCTCGGCCAGTCGCTCGCCACAGCTGCTCGCCGGTGCCCTCGTGGCCGAGGCGGCGATGGACCTGCTCGGCCTGGAGCGCCTCGAGATCTGCCCCTGGGCGCTGCGCGAGGGGGTCATCCTGAGCCGACTCGACGCGATGCGCTGACCCGCGCTGGGTAGGCTCGGTGCATGGCCCAAGCCGTGTCGATCCCAGGAGCCACGGTGGCCCTCTCGACCGCGTCGGTCTACCCGGACACTTGCGCGTCGGCCTTCGCCACGGCGGCCCGGCTCGGCTACGACGCCGTCGAGGTGATGGTCTGGACCGACCCCGTCTCGCAGGAGGCCGGCGCGCTCGCGGCGCTGTCCCGGCTCCACGGCATACCCGTCGTGTCGGTGCACGCACCCACGCTCCTGCTCACCCAGCGCATCTGGGGACCCGACCCGTGGACCAAGGTGGACAACTCGATCGCCCTGGCCCAGGAGGTGGGGGCGTCAACGGTGGTGCTGCACCCACCCTTCCGGTGGCAGAAGGAGTACGCCGGCGAGTTCGTCGAGGGGGTGGCGGTGCGCGAGCACGAGACCGGCGTCGCACTGGCCGTCGAGAACATGTTTCCCTGGCGCGCCCGGCAGCGGGAGTTCGAGGCCTACCTACCGCACTGGGACCCGGTGCCCCAGGCCTACGACAACGTCACCCTCGACCTCTCGCACACGTCGACGGCGGGCTCCGACGCCATGGCCATGGCCGCGGCACTCGGGCCCCGGCTCGCCCACGTCCACCTCGCCGACGGCCTGGGCTCCCTCAAGGACGAGCACCTCGTCCCCGGGCGCGGCACCCAGCCCTGCGCGGAGTTCCTCGAAATGCTTGCGGTGCAACAGTTCTCGGGGTCGGTCGTCGTCGAGGTGGGGACCCGCAAGCTCACCCAGGAGCAGCGGGAGGTCGACCTCGCCGAGTCGCTGGCGTTCGCCCGGCTGCACCTCGCGACCGCGACGACGGTCGGCGCGTCATGAGCCCCCGTGGACGCCGCCCCGGAGGTGTGGACACGCGCCAGGCCATCGTCGAGGCCGCCCGGGTCGACTTCGCCGACCAGGGCTACGACGGCACCTCGCTGCGTGGCATCGCCCGCCGGGCTGCGGTCGACCCGGCCCTGGTGCACCACTACTTCGGCGGCAAGGCGCAGCTGTTCGCGGCCGTGATGGACATCCCGGCCGACCCCGCGGCCCTGATCAGCGCCGTGGTCGAGGGGCCACGGGACCAGGTGGGCGAGGCGCTGGTGCGGACCTTCCTCGCGGTCTGGGACTCCGAGGACGGGAGGCAGCGCTTCCAGGCCCTGATGCGGGCGGCGGTCAGCCACGAGGAGGCGACCCGGATGCTGCGCGAGTTCCTGACCCGCGAGGTCTTCGGCAGGGTGCTGCAGGCGATGGCAGCCGATGGCGACCGGCCGGCCGACCTCGAGCTGCGCGCCGGTCTGGCGGCGTCCCAGATGGTCGGGCTGGCGATGATGCGCTACATCGTGGAGTTCCCGGCCGTGGTGGACGCCGAGCACGACGAGCTGGCCGCTCTGGTCGGGCCCACGATCCAGCGCTACCTCGCCCCGTAGGGCGACTCCGCGGCATACCGGCGGACGACCAGGCTCGGCAGGTGCGCGGGTTGGGTCGTGCTCGCGCCTGTCGCCCCGCCCCCGGCCATGGTCGTCCGGCGGCGGCTGACAAAGGTCTTGTCCGGGCGAAGGAGCAGCGCTATATTCATCGCATGATGAAAAACGCCATCGAGATCACGAACCTCCGCGTGGTGCGCGGCGGTCGTGAGGTGCTGCCCGACCTGACCATGTCGGTCCCGGCCGGCCAGGTGGTCGGACTGCTGGGGCCCAGCGGCAGCGGCAAGTCGACCCTGATCCGGGCGGTCGTGGGGGTCCAGATCGTCGAGTCCGGCGACGTCACGGTGCTCGGGGAGCCCGCGGGCTCGCCGTCGCTGCGCAACCGGATCGGCTACGTCACCCAGACGCCCAGCGTCTACGACGACCTGTCCGTGCGGGCCAACGTCCGCTACTTCGCCAACATACTCGGGGCGGCCCCGACGGCAGCCGACGAGGCCATCGAGGCCGTCGACCTCACGAGCCACGCCGACTCCCTGGTCGGTCGCCTGTCCGGTGGGCAACGGTCACGGGTCTCGCTCGCGGCCGCGCTCGTCGGCGACCCCGAGCTGCTGGTCCTCGACGAACCCACGGTCGGCCTCGACCCGGTGCTTCGGCGCGACCTGTGGGAGCTGTTCAAACGCCTTGCGGGCCAAGGGCGTTCGCTGCTGGTGTCGAGCCACGTGATGGACGAGGCGAGTCGCTGCGACCGCCTGCTCCTGCTGCGTGAGGGTCGCATCATGGCCGACGACACCCTGCCCGAGCTGCTCGCCCGCACTGGCGCCGACGACGCCGAGCACGCCTTCCTGTCCCTGATCGACCGCGCCGAGGAGACTGCCCGATGAACGCCCACCGCACCCTCGTCACGGCCGGCCGGGTCCTGGCCCAGCTGCGTGCCGACCACCGGACCATCGGGCTGATGCTCGTCGTCCCCTGCGTGCTGATCGGCCTGCTGGCCTGGATCTTCAACGGCACCCCGGTCTTCGACGGCCTCGGGGCACCATTGCTCGGTGTGTTCCCGTTCGTGGTGATGTTCATCGTCACGAGCGTCGCGACCCTCCGTGAGCGGACGTCGGGGACCCTCGAGCGGCTGCTCACCACGCCGATGGGCAAGGGGGACTTCATGTTCGGCTACGCCCTCGCCTTCGGGGTGATGGCGGTCCTGCAGGCCCTGATCGCGACGGCCTTCGCGGTCTACGTGTGCGGCCTCGACGTCGCCGGTCCCGCGTGGCAGCTCGTGGTGGTGGCCGTGCTCGACGCCCTGCTGGGGACCGCGCTGGGCCTGCTCGCGAGCGGCTTCGCGCGCACCGAGTTCCAGGCGGTGCAGTTCATGCCGGCGTTCGTGCTGCCGCAGTTCCTGCTGTGCGGACTGCTCGTGGCCCGCGACGGGCTGCCGGACGTCCTGCGCTGGCTCTCCGACGTGCTGCCCCTGTCGTATGCCGTGGACGCCATGAAGTCGGTGACGTCCAGCCCCACCCCGGGCGCCGACGTGACCGCGGACGCTGCCGTCATCGGCCTGTGGGTGCTGGTCGCGCTGGTCCTCGGCAGCCTCACCCTGCGTCGCCGCACCGCCTGAGGCGGGCGCGGCACCCCGCGGCGCGGCATACCTGCTGGTTGGCGGTTAGCCTTGTCGGCGGCCGCGACCTCCGCGGCGCCCGGTCGGAAGGACTCACGTGGACGCCAGTGACCTGCTGCGCAACAGCCTGCTCCAGCTCTCCAAGAGCGGCGCTGTGCGACAGACGATCGAGAAGGCGCCGGTGAGCCGCAGCGTGGTCAGGCGGTTCGTCCCCGGCGACCGCACGCAGGACGCCGTCAGCGCGACCGCCGAGCTGCGCGCAACCAACCGGCTCGCGACGATCGACTACCTGGGCGAGGACACCGCCGACCTCACCCAGGCGATCCGCACCCGTGACCACTACATCGAGCTGCTCGAGGCGCTCGCGGACGCCGACCTGTCGCAGCACGGCATGGGCGAGGTCAGCCTCAAGCTGTCCGCGCTGGGCCAGTACCTCCCCGGCGACGGTCACAAGATCGCCCTCGACCATGCCCGCGAGATCTGCCAGGCGGCGGCGAACGCCGGCACGACGGTGACCCTCGACATGGAGGACCACACGACGACGGACGCCACGCTGGAGTCCTTGCGCGAGCTGCGCCAGGACTTCCCGTGGGTCGGCGCCGTGATCCAGTCCTACCTGCACCGCAGCGAGGCGGACTGCCGCGACCTGGCCCACGAGGGCAGCCGCGTGCGGCTGTGCAAGGGTGCCTACAAGGAGCCCGAATCCGTTGCGTACCAGAGCAGCTCGGACGTCGACCAGAACTACGTGCGCTGCCTCAAGATCCTGATGGCGGGCGACGGCTACCCGATGGTGGCCAGCCACGACCCGCGGCTGGTCGAGATCGCCGGTGCGCTGGCATCGCACCACCAGCGCGACGCCGACAGCTACGAGTACCAGATGCTCTACGGGATCCGGCCCGAGGAGCAGAAGCGGATCGCCGACCGGGGCAACCAGATGCGGGTCTACATCCCCTATGGCGAGGAGTGGTACGGCTACCTCATGCGCCGGATGGCCGAGCGCCCCGCCAACACGGTGTTCTTCCTGCGCGGTCTCGCCACCAAGAACTGAGGCGCACACACCTCCCGCGACTGGAAGACTGCCGCCATGGGAACTGTCGCAATCCTCGGGGCCGGCGTGATGGGCGAGACGCTGCTGTCCGGGCTGATCCGGTCTGGTCGTAGCGCTGACGAGCTCGTCGTGACTGCTCGCCGCCCGGACCGGGCCGACCAGCTGGCCGAGCAGTACGGCGTGCGTGCCATGTCCAACATCGCGGCGGCAGAGGCCGCCGACACCCTGGTCCTGGTCGTCAAGCCGCAGGACATGGGCGGGCTCGTCGAGGAGATCCGCGACCACGTCTCGCCCGGAAACCTCGTGGTCAGCCTCGCCGCGGGCATCCCCACGGCCTACCTCGAGCACCGGCTCCCGGCCGGGGTCGCCGTCGTCCGGGTCATGCCGAACACCCCGGCCCTGGTCGACCAGGGGATGGCTGCCGTGAGCCCCGGTCGCAGTGCCGACGCGGCCCACCTCGAGGAGGCCTCCGAGCTGCTGCGCTCGTGCGGTCGCGTCGTCCAAGTCGCGGAGAAGCACCAGGACGCCGTCACCGCCATCAGCGGCAGCGGACCGGCGTACATCTTCTACGTCGTCGAGGCGATGATCGAGGCGGGCGTGGTGCTGGGGCTGCCCCGGCCGACCGCCACGGAGCTCGTCGTCCAGACGCTGTTCGGTGCGGCGACGATGATGCGCGAGACCGGCCAGCACCCCACCGTCCTGCGCGAGCAGGTCACCTCGCCCGGTGGCACGACGGCCGCGGCGCTGCGCCAGCTCGACGACCACAAGGTGCGGGCCGCCTTCATCACGGCCATGGAGGCTGCCGCCAACCGCTCGCACGAGCTCGCCTCGGGCAACGACTGAGGGACTGCCCCACCCACCCCAGCCGGCCGGGTGCGCGACGGTCGGCGTGCTCGGGGAACTCCCAGTCGGCTCTGGGTGAACACCCAGCAACCCACCTGACCGAACACGCGTGGATCATGCGAGAGTGGGTCCATGAGCGACATCACCGTGCGGTCACTGGGTGAGGACGAGTGGGAGCAGTACCGATCGGTGCGGCTCAGCGCGCTCGAGGAGTCGCCCGACGCCTTCGTGGCGAGCGCCGACGAGGAACGCGGCTACGAGGAAGACTTCTGGCGCCGCAGGATGCGCCGCTCCCAGCGACTGATCGCCGAGCAGGACGGGGCGCCGGTGGGGGTGGCCAGCGTCGGCCAAGCCCGCCAGGAGGGCGAGAAGGACAACGAGAAGGTCGCTGAGCTGTTCGGTCTGTGGGTGGCTCCGACTGCCCGAGGCACCGGTGTGGCGACCCAGCTGGTGCAGGCCGGGGCCGACGCCGCGCGCCAGCAGGGTCGCAGCCACCTCGCCTACTGGGTGGGGGTGGACAACGGCCGCGCGGTCGCCTTCGCCAGCGGCTTCGGCTTCCGCCCGACCGACAGCCGCCGACCGATGCGGGTCAAGGGTGACGACGACGCCGAGGACGAGGTCGCCATGGTGCTTCCCCTCGGCGAGGACCGCGGCGTCCCCAACCTCTGACCGGCAGGTATGCCGCGTGGCCGGCCACGCGGCATACCTCGCCTGGCGGTTGGGGAACGGCTGGCTAGGGGCGTGCGGCGAGGCGGTCGAGCAGGTCGGTCGGGCCGCTGACGATCAACGTGTCGTGGGCCGTCACCTTGGTCTCGGGCACGGCATACGTGAAGTCGCTGCCAGGCGCCTTCACGCCCACGATGGTCACGCCGTACTTGCTGCGGATCGCGCTCTGCTTCAACGTGAAACCGATGGCTTCCTGCGGCGGCTTCATCTTGACGATGGCAAAGCCGTCGTCGAACTCGATGTAGTCCATCAGCTTGCCGTTGAGCAGGTGCGCGACGCGGCGGCCGCTGTCGACCTCGGGGGAGATGACGTGGTGGACGCCGATGCGCTCGAGGATGCGGGCGTGCTCGGGGGAGAGCGCCTTGGCCCAGATGGTGGGGATGCCGGCGTCCACGAGGTTCATCGCGCACAGCACCGAGGCCTCGACCGACGAGCCGATGCCGACGACCGCGATCTGGAAGCTGCGGGCCTTGAGGTTGGCGACCGACTGCGGCTGGGCCGCGTCGGCCTGGACGATGCGACCCACCTTGCCCAGGAACGACTCCGCGAGGTGAGGGTCGCGCTCGACGCCGACGACGTGGTGCCCGAGCTTCGTCAGCTCGATCGCGACCGCACTGCCGAACCGGCCGAGGCCGATGACGAGGACGTCGTCCTCGTAGAGCTTCTTCGCCACTGCGGTCCTCCGCGGCATCGGGGATGGTGAGACCTCCCACGCTAGCGCGTCCCTGCAGGTGGGACCGTGCTGTCCGCGATGACCCCCCGCCCGGTAGCGTCGGCCCATGCCCTCACAGGTGCGGGTGGTCTGGGATCCCGGCTTCACCGCCTACAACTTCGGACCGGGTCATCCCATGAACCCGGTCCGTCTCGACCTGACGGCCCGGCTCTGCGACGCCCTCGGTGTCTTCGATCCCGACGACGTCGAGGTCTTCTCCCCGGACGTGCCGGGCGACGACGTCCTGGCGACCGTGCACACGGCCGACTACGTGGCGGCGGTCAAGGCGGCGTCGGCCGACCCGTCGTCGGCCGATCCGGCCTACGGACTCGGCACCGAGGACGACCCGGCCTTCCCCGGCATGCACGACGCGAGTGCCCGGGTGGTCGAGGGCACCCGCCAGGTGTGCGCCGACGTCTGGGAGGGACGCACCCAGCACGGCGTCAACTTCTGTGGCGGGCTGCACCACGCGATGGCCGGAAACGCCGCGGGGTTCTGCATCTACAACGACATCGCCGTGGGCATCCAGTGGCTGCTCGACCACGGTGCGCAGCGCGTCGCCTACGTGGACATCGACGTGCACCACGGCGACGGCGTCGAGCGCATCTTCTGGGACGACCCGCGGGTACTGACGATCTCGCTGCACGAGTCCGGCCGGGCGCTGTTTCCCGGCACCGGCTTCGCGGGCGACATCGGAGGCCCGAAGGCGCAGGGCGAGTCGGTCAACATCGCGCTGCCGCCTGGCACGGGCGACTCCGCCTGGCTGCGTGCGCTGCACTCCACGGCGCTGCCCCTGGTGCGGGCGTTCAAGCCGGATGTCCTGGTCACCCAGCACGGCTGCGACACCCACGCCCAGGACCCGCTGGCCCACCTGGCCATGTCGGTCGATGCCCAACGGGCGGCGGCGGAGTCGCTGCACCGGCTGTCGCACGAGGTCTGCGACGGCCGCTGGGTCGCCCTGGGTGGCGGCGGCTACGAGCTCGTGCACGTCGTGCCGAGGACGTGGACGCACCTGACCGCCATCGCTGCGCACCGCCCGATCCCGTTGACCGAGCAGGTGCCGCAGGACTGGCTCGACCACGTGCGCCAGGCCTTCGGCCGCGAGGGTCCCCGCCGGATGGGCGACCTGGACCCGGCCGACGGCCCGATCTGGCACCAGCCCTGGGACATGGGCTACAACCCCCACGACGAGGTGGACCGGGCCATCATGGCGACGCGTGAGTCGGTGTTCGGGCTGCACGGCCTGGACGTCTGGTTCGACTGACAGGGGTCGCCGGCGGAGTGACACCTCTGTGATTCACAGGACCTTGGCGGCGTGTCGACTGGACAAGTCGAAAGAGTTTTCCCCGTTGGCTTCCCCACGAGTCACATCAGCCCCTACAGTTCCTTCTGCACGAGCGTAGAGGTCCGCCGGACGGGAAGCCGGCGATGCGCGCGTGTAGAAGATCGAGGTAATCATGTCCAACGAGCGACAGCTCGCCGAGGTGCGGTTCCTGACCGTTGCCGAGGTGGCCTCGATCATGCGCGTGTCGAAGATGACGGTGTACCGCATGGTGCACGCTGGAGAGCTTCCCGCCATTCGCGTGGGACGGTCCTTCCGGGTTCCGGAGGACGCCGTGCACAAGTACCTGCGCACGTCCTACGTCGACACCGCCTGATTGGTGCTGACCGCACGACGACAGGGTGGGCCGGGACGAGAAGTCCCGGCCCAGCGGTCAGCGGTTGTCGACCGCGGTGACGTCCACCTTCACGTTCGCCCCGGTGTAGAGCTGCGTCACCAGGTAGACCGAGCCGGGCGGGATGACCGCCGACTCGTCAGCAGCCGACGTCGCCGCAGAGCCCGTCAGCTGGCAGGCGCTGTCCAGGAAGTACAGGTCGAGGTCGTGACCCGTTGCATCGTCCGCGTCGCTGGTGCCCTTGACCGAGACCGAGTGCAGCCCGTCGGAGAACCCGAGCGGGAACTTCGTGACCCAGCCGTCCGCGCCCTGGCTGGCCGGCGGGAACGTGCACGCGGTGTTCATCTCGGTGCCGGTCACGCCGAACACGTTCTGCAGACCGGTCGGGTCGCCCGCAGCCGGGTTGGGCGCGACGATCGTGCCCGAGTCGGTGTAGGCCGGGTCAGGCGTGACCGAGCCGTTGGCGACGGTCGCCCCGGCCCCGAAGACCTCGATGTCCGCCACCTGGGCCGACGTCGACGTGTTGCCCTGCACCGAGTCGATGAAGAACCGGACGTAGCCCGCCTTCACCGGCTTCGCCAGTGAGAACGTCGCGAAGTTGAGGTCCGGCGCGGTGGGCCGCGGCGCGGCATACGCGAAGCCACCGGTGCGGGCCGTGGTCCAGCTGACCCCGTCCGTCGACGTCTGGACCGTGAAGTCCTTCAGGGCGACGAAACGTGAGGCGTTGGTGGCCTTGAACGCGCTGACGCGCAGGCTGCTGACCGTGGCCGGAGCCGCGAGCTTCACCGTCACCCGCTGGTCCGGACCGGCGTTGTATGCCGTGGCGCCGGGCTTCGTGGACCACACCGACGCGGCGGTGTCGTCGAAGGCGAACTTGGCGGGAGCCCCGTCGTCCTCACTGGAGACGTTGACGATCTGCGCACCTGCGGCCGTGGAGGCCAGGTTGGGGGCGAGCTTGATCGTCCTGGCCGTGTTGCGTCCTGCCGTCACGGCGAAGGCGTCGATGGTCTGGACGCCGAACCCCGGTGCCTGGATGGTCAGCGGGTAGGTGCCTGCGAGCGCCTTGACACTGGCGCCGCCCGCGGAGCCGGTGCGGACGAGCGGGGTGACCCGGGCCTCGAACCGACCGAGGATCACCTTGGCGTTGTTGATCGGCTGACCCGTGGTCGCGTTGACGAGCGTCAGCGCGACCGTACCGTTCTTGGCCGCTGAGGGGTGGTCGAAGGCGGGGGTGGGGTCGGTGTCGTCACCGGTGTTCGAGTGGGCGCCGGCGCCGGCGCCGCGCTTGGCGAAGACCGACCAGATGAGGTCGGTGTTGTCACCGTGGTAGCGGTCGAGGTCGGCGGAGAGGATGCCGTCACGGGCGTCGAGGAAGCTCGGGTCCGGTGCGGTCAGCGGCATGCCGTCGGTGACCAGGCGGGCGGCGACCTCGGCTCCCTGGGTGGCGCCGTAGCGAGCCACCAGGGCCTTGCGCAGGTCCCACAGGGTCGCCGTCCAGATCTCGCCGTCGGCGTGCACCTCCGGACCGGTCAGGTCGTAGCCGATGTCCCCGAACGTGGTCGGGTTCTGGTCGTAGTTCCAGTTGCGGATGCCCCGCGCGGGGTTGCCGGTGACGTAGTCGCCGACGATCGGCTGGGTGAGCAGCCCGGTCTTGAAGCCGTGGTTGAGGGCGTACCAGTCCGACCAGCCCTCACCCATCGACCCCGCCTGCTGCGAGCCGAGCGCGCTGCCGCCCGCGACGTAACGGGTCGAGAGGCCGTGGGTGTACTCGTGCTGGATCACGCTCATGTCGAACGAGCCGTCGCGGTACGGCCCCTCGAAGGCGTCGTCGATGGGCTCCCACAGGAACATGCCGCTCCACGGGGGGATGCCGTCGTCGAGGGTGAGCATGTAGGCGTTGTCGCGGCCCGTGTAGGTCGGGTTGCCACCGGACGCGGCACCGGCCTGGACCAGCCCGCGGACCGGGTCACCGCCGTTGCCGCCGTTGCTCCCGTTGTCGAGCTGGAAGTTTCCGGCGGTCTCGGTGAACCCGAGGTCGTAGTACTCGTCGTGGATCCTGTTGTGCTGGAAGAACAAGTTGGTCGCAGCGGGGTTGAGGTCCTCGGCGTAGGACGGGGGGACCGTCTGCCCCTTGGTGGCCGCCCACTGGTTCGTGTAGGTGTAGCTGAAGTTCCCGGTCGGGGCGACCGGGCGCGGGGCGTTGTCCACCGGCCCGATGAAGTTGGACCAGTTGGCGTAGGTGTCGGCGTTGTTGCCGTATGTCGTGACGCCGGTGCCGAGCAGCCCGGTCGGGTCGACCCAGCCCTTTGGCGACTGCGTCGTCGGCCCGAACGACTGCTGCCGTGGCTGGCCGCCCTTGGCCGCGCCCGGGTAGTTGTCGTAGACCGTTCCCTGCGGGTCGCCCTCGAAGTCGACGACGGAGGTCCGGTAGAGGGTGCGCCCGGTGGTGCCGTCGACGACGACCTCCCAGGCCTCCTGCGGGCTCTTGATGAAATACACCTTGTATGCCGCGACGGGGCCGGCCTTGGTCCCGAAGGTCACCTTCTTGACGTACGACGGTCCGCCGAAGGGTCCGGCCGCGTAGGTGGTGTAGCCGGCCTGGGTGCCGCTCGCCTTGGGGGCGTAGGACACGTCCGGTGCGAGGCCACCGGCAACCTTCAGCAGCGCGGCTGCCTCGCCGAGCGCCCAGCCGCCGGTGAGGTTCGCACCCGGGGTGGGGTCGCCGGCATACGAGAGGACTCTGCCGTCCTTGGTGACGGCAACGTTGAGCCGCCCTCCGCGCGCAGCAGCGACGCCGTCGGCGGTCTGGACGAAGTCCACGACGTGCGTGCCGGTGGTGGGCAGGGCGTGGTCGCGCACCACGGCGAGCGAGTCGACCTGGGCGGTCGTGAGCCCGAAGGCCGCGGCGTTGGTGCGCAGCCAGCCACGGGCGACGTCCACGGCGGTGCCGGAGGTCGCCGACGTGAGGTAACCGTCAGTGCGCACCGAGCGAAGCGTGCCGAACCGCTCGTCCCAGGTGGCACGAGTGCCGCTGCCGGCCTTGGCGAGCAGGGCGGACGCGGCGTTGCGGGCCGACGTCGTGGGCACGACGGCGTCCTTCACCGCCCGGGTGTCCAGGGTCCTGCCGAGCGCGTCGACGGTGTCGCCGAGCGCGGGGAGGACCGGTGCACCGGGAAGGGCGGCGGACGCGGTGGACAGGGGGAGGGCGGTGGCCGCCGCGGTCAGCAGGCACACCCCGATTCCCAGTGGTCTGACAGAGGGGTGCCTGCGGGACATGGTCGACGTCTCCTGCGCTCTGCGGGCCCTCGTTGGCCCGGGTGGCCTGACAACGAGGGCTCCCCACGAGTGGTTACTGGCTGGTCATGTCGGGCTGACGCCCTCGTGGTGGCGGATCCCCGCCACGTGCGCCTCGGGGGCCTTGCCTGGACGTGGGTTTGGGTTGCAGGGTCGCGGGCCGCTAGAGTGACGTCCACAGTTCGGCGTGGTGCGTTGGTTCGTTGCCCCGTCCGGCAACACCGACCACGATCAAGAGGACACCATGGGCTCTGTCATCAAGAAGCGCCGCAAGCGCATGGCGAAGAAGAAGCACCGCAAGCTCCTTCGCAAGACGCGCCACCAGCGTCGCAACAAGAAGTGATCGAGGGCCCCCGCTGAGCGGGGGCCTTTTGTCTTGAGCGGGGGTAGGAGTGCGGCAGTCCGAAAGTGTGACGAGGCACGCGTCCACGGAAGGCGCACTCCCGTCGGCCGGGGCACGGCTCTCGGTAGGGTTGGCACGGGTCGCGAGCCTCGCGACCATCGGACCCCGCGGGAGGGATCGTGGCTGAGGTCGTCCTCGTGACGGGTGTCTCCCGCTACCTCGGCGGGCAGTTCGCCAGGGCCCTGACCCAGGACCCCACGGTCAAGCGCGTCATCGGCGTCGACGTCATCCCGCCGCCAGGGGACATCGGCCGGGCCGAGTTCGTCCGCGCCGACATCCGGAACCCGATGATCGGCAAGATCATCGCGCAGTCCGAGGTCGACACCGTCGTGCACATGAACGTCATCGCGACGCCGACCGGCGCCGGTGGCCGCACGTCGATGAAGGAGATCAACGTCATCGGCACGATGCAGCTGCTCGCTGCGTGCCAGAAGGCGTCCAGCATCAAGCGTCTCGTCGTGAAGTCGTCCGCGGCCATCTACGGTTCCAGCCCGCGCGACCCTGCGATGTTCACCGAGGACATGGGCCCGAAGTCGTTGCCCAGAGCGGGATTCGGCAAGGACTCGGTCGAGGTCGAGGGCTACGTCCGCGGCTTCTCGCGTCGCCGTCCCGACGTCGAGATCTCCATGCTGCGCTTCGCCAACATCATCGGTCGGGGCATCCGCACGTCCCTGACCGACTACTTCGCCCTGCCCGTCGTGCCGGTGCCCTTCGGCTACGACGCCCGCCTGCAGTTCGTGCACGAGAGCGACGCGATCGGCTCGCTGCTGCTCGCCACCACCGGCCCGAGCACGGGCATCACCAACATCGCCGGGGACGGGGTCATCACCGTGAGCCAGGCGGCGGGCATGGCCGGCCGGCCGATCATCCCCGTGCCGATGCCCGCTGCGGGCATCTTCGGAAACCTCGTGAAGCGGTCCGGGCTCGCCGACTTCAGCAGCGACCAGATCCAGTTCCTCGCCTTCGGTCGCGGGTTGGACACCCGACGGATGCGTGAGGTGCTGGGGTACGAGCCGGACTACACCACGCGGGCTGCCTTCGCCGACTATGCGCAGGGGGTCGGCTCGGCGATCCCGGGGGCCGGGATGTTCGGGTCGGCCGTCACCGGCGCCGCGGAGAGTGCCGCCGGCGCGATCAGCCACGTGTGGGCTGCAGGGAGGAACGACTGATGGCCTCGACGCCCAAGAAGCCGGCGAAACCCACCGCGCGCAAGGGCGCCCTCGCAGCGGGCGCCGCCAGGGCATCCGGGGAACGCGCCAAGCGCCGCAGCACGCCCCTGCTCGCGTCGACCACCCCGGCTGCCCCCGCAGCTGCCGCTCCCACGACAGCTCCCGCTCCCGCACGCGCATCTGCGTCGGCATCGGCCGCCTCGGCGACCACCCCCTCGACGGCCAGTGGCAAACACCGCCCGAGCCCGGTGGCCAAGGCGGTGCCAAGCCGCAAGGCGGTGTCCCGTTCCGGCGCCCGCACGACCCAGCCCAGCAAGGCCGCCAAGCCCGCCCGGCCACCTCGGGAGGTGACGGGTGCGGCCACGTCAGGAGAGCGGCATACCCCTGAAGCCAAGGTGCGCACCCTCAAGGCGGTGACGGACGAGACCGTCGTGCCGGTTGACGTGCCGGAACCGGCGACCTCTCGCAGCATCGCGCCGGGAGTCGAGGAGCTGCTGACTGCGGGCATCGCTGCGGTCCGGGTTGCCTCGGAGGCGGCGGGGATCTCGTCGGACGACGTCGAGCGCCACATCGCCTCGTTGCTGTCGTTCGTGCGGCGTCGGGTGACGGGCGACTACACCGTCGACGAGTTCGGCTTCGACGAGGACTTCACCAGGCACTTCTACCTGCCGATCCTGCGGCCGCTCTACCGGTCGTGGTTCCGCGTCGAGGTCCGCGGGATCGAGAACATCCCGACCGTTGGCGGCGGCCTGGTCGTCGCCAACCACTCCGGCACGATCGCCATGGACTCGCTGATGACCCAGGTGGCCGTCCACGACGAGCACCCTGCGCACCGTCACCTGCGGATGCTGGGTGCCGACCTGGTCTTCCAGACCCCCGTCGTCGGCCAGGTCGCGCGCAAGTCGGGCTCGACGCTGGCCGCGAACCCCGACGCCGAGCGGCTGCTGTCGAGCGGCGAGCTGTGCGGGGTCTGGCCCGAGGGCTTCAAGGGAGTCGGCAAGCCGTTTAGCGAGCGCTACAAGCTCCAGCGGTTCGGGCGGGGCGGCTTCGTCTCCGCTGCGCTCAAGACGGGCGCGCCCATCATCCCGTGCTCGATCGTCGGCGCCGAGGAGATCTACCCGATCATCGGCAACATGAAGACCGTTGCGCGGCTGCTGGGGGCGCCCTACGCGCCGATCACGCCCACCTGGCCCTTGCTCGGCCCGCTCGGGCTGATCCCGTTGCCCAGCAAGTGGATCATCGAGTTCGGCGCACCCGTGGAGACCGCAGACCTGGGGCCGAACGCCGCCGACGACCCCATGCTCGTCTTCGACCTCACCGACCAGGTGCGCGAGACCATCCAGCAGACGCTCTACTCCCTGCTCATGCAGCGCCGTTCCGTCTTCTTCTGACGGGGCCTGGCCCACGGGGCTGGATCAGGGCAGCGTGACTGAGGGCAGCGTGACTCAGGGCAGGGTGACTGAGGGCAGCGTGACTCAGGGCAGGGTGACTCGGGGCAGGGTGACCGTGACGCCGGGCAGCGTGACCGGGCCGAGGGTGCTGCTCGGGACCGCGACACTGCCGCCTCCGGTGCCGAGTGACGCCGAGGGCAGCGGCACGGTGACGCTGGCGGAGGGCACTCCCGGCACCGAAGCGCTGACGGTCGGCAGGCGCACGCTCGCGCCACCCGTCGACAGGCTGGCGCTGCCGCCACCGCCTCCGACGACCGCTCCGGAGCCGCTCGAGCCGCCGGGCAGCACGCCGCCCGCCGGTGCCGTCACTGCGGTGCTGGGCACGGTGATGCCACCGGACGCGCCGCTGGTCGGTGACGCGGAGGGACCCGAGGTGGTCGTGGCGCCGGGCAGCGAACCCGGGCCGACCGTCGACGCGAGATCCGCGCTGCAGGAGCTGCCGCAGGCAGCGATCCGTCGCGAGGTGCTCTCCTGCGTGTCGCGCAGCAGGGCCTCGAGCCGCCCGAGCGTCAGCAGCGATGGGGCGGGCACCTCGGCCTTCAGGGCGTCGACCTGAGGGAGGGCCCGCTCCGTGAAGTCGCGCATGGCGAGCAGGGAATGGGGGTTGCCGGTCGCGGCATACGAGGTGTCGAGCGCCTGCCGCCCCTTGCGCACGGTGTCGATGGCCCCCTCGAGCGCGACGTCGACGTCCGTGGGGTCCTCGCGGTCGGCCTCGGCCAGCTGACGGGCATCGGAGATGTGTCCCTGGGCCTGGGACAGGTAGGTCTGGCCGCGGTCGAAGTCGTTGTCGGCGAGCCGGACGGCCACGCCGTCCAGCCAGCTCTTCACGGGGTACAGCGCGTCACCGGGCACCGCGCTGCGGGAGACCGCGCCCACGATGCCGCCGACGAGCAGCGCCGAGGCGGCGGCGCCGGCGACCAGGCGGGGGAGGCCACGACCCACCAGGACCACGACGGGGGTGTTGCGGGAGGCGGCACGACGGGAGGCCGCGGCCTTGGCAGCGACCGGGCTGGGCGCGGGCATCCGTGCGGCCTCGGCCATCAGCCGCTCGCGCAGGGTCGTGACGAAGACGGTGTCCGGAGCCGGGATGGTCGGGACGAGGTCCACGAGGTGACGGCTGGTCTCGACGAGCTCGACGAGGTGCGCATCGGTGATCCGCTCGCCTTCGAGGGCGCGCTGGAAACGGTCTGCCGAACGGTTCAGTACTGGCATGTCGGCTTCTCCCTCCCCAGCCCTGCGGTGTCCCCGGTCATGATGTCCCCGGTCATGTGGTCGGTGAGCGTGTTGTCACCGAACGTGTGTCGTGCTGAGAACGAGGTGCGATGCCGGAAGTTACGCGTCGCCACGTAGCGAAACCTGGAGGTCTCAGATGTCGACATCAGCGAGCTCCCGGTGCAGGGCGCGCACGGCGCGCAGCTGGAGCTGCTTCACTGCGCCCTCGGACTTGCCGAGGACCTTGGCGGTCTCCGCGAGGGTCAGTCCCTGCAGGAACCGGAGCACCACGCACTCGGCCTGCTCGGGCTTGAGACCCTTGACGGCGGCGAGCAGGCGCTGGTCGCGCAGCCGGTCCAGCACCTCCTGGTCGGGGGCGTCCACGCGACGGTCGGCGTCGAGCATGTCGGCGGTGGTGACCTCCATGCGGAAGCGAGCCGACTTGGCGTTGTCGGTGATCAGGTTCCGCGCGATGGTGATGAACCAGGCCGCGATGTCGCGGCCCTGCCAGGAGAAGGAGTCCATCCGGCGCAGTGCACGCAGGAAGGTCTCCGAGGTGATGTCCTCGGCCAGCTGCTTGCCTCCCACCCGCACGTAGACATAGCGGTAGACGACGTCGACGTAGCGTTCGTAGAGCATCCCGAACGCCTCGGCGTCGCCACGCTGGGCCAGCTCGACCAGCGCGGAGATGCGTTCGAAGTCCTGGGGCGCCTCACCCGGCCCGAAGCCGGCGCGCGCAGCCGAACCGCCGCCTGAACCTTCGTGGCCACCTCCAGACAGGGTGCCGGCCGTGCCGGCCTCGCCGGCGAGGCTCAGCAGCACTCGCAGGGTGCCGAGGAAGTCCGCCGTGGCCGCTCCCATGCCGTGGTCACCCACCGTGGCGTAACCGAAGGCCGGGCGGCTCGTTGCCCAGAGCGGACCCTGGTCTCCGGCCCAGTGGGCAGCACGAGGGACCGCGAGTCGTCTCGCGGCGCTGCGTGGTGAACGAATCCGGATCGGGGCCTCCTTGATCGGACAGTTTCCCCGATATCTGCCAGATTGTCAGGAGACCTGCGACACATCTCGGTATGCCGCGGTGTCCAGCGAGCCCCGTGGGGCGGGTGAGGCGCCCGCTACCGCGACCGGCGGCGGCGAGCGGCCGTGGCGCCCACGCGGCATACGCTCGGGGTGTGTCCGCAACCCCCACACCCGCCGAGGTGCGCATCACCCTGGTCAGCAAACCGGGGTGCCACCTGTGCGATGAGGCGCGGGCCGTCATCGAGCTCGTGGCCGCCGACCTCGGGGTGGGTTGGGTGGAGCTGTCGATCGAGGACGACCCGTCACTGAAGGAGCAGTACTGGGAGCAGATCCCCGTCACCTTCGTGGACGGGGGCCAGCACGACTACTGGCGGGTCGACGAGACCCGGCTGAGGAGCGCGCTCACGAGCACGAAGTGACGTGGATCACGCGGGTCCTGAGACGGACGCTTGTGACTTTGTGCATCCGTTCACAAAAGCGTAATCTGGCCGGGCTCCCATCCGCTCCAGCCAGGCGCGGACTGCCCGTGATGAGAAGGAGCCGGAAGAGACTGTGTCTGCCGACCCGAGCGCCCGTCGGGGTATTCCCGACGCCACGGTCGCACGGCTACCCGAGTACCTCCGAGCCCTGACCGGCTTCGCGGAGCGCGGGATCACGTCGGTGTCCTCCGAGGAGCTGGCCTCCGCCGCGGGCGTCCGCAGTGCCAAGCTCCGCAAGGACCTGTCCCACCTCGGGTCCTACGGCGTGCGCGGGGTCGGCTACGAGGTCGACCACCTCGCCTACCAGATCTCCCGCGAGCTCGGCCTCACCCAGGACTGGCCGGTCGCCATCATCGGGATGGGAAACCTGGGCCACGCGCTCGCGGCCTACAGTGGCTTCGCCACGCGCGGGTTCCGCGTCGTCGCCCTGCTCGACCAGGACTCCGCCCTGCTGGGGCAGGAGATCGCCGGGATCACCGTGCAGCCGATGGGCGCCCTCGCGTCGCTGGTGGCCGACCAGGGCCTGGCGATCGGCGTCATCGCGACGCCCGCCGCGTCGGCGCAGGACGTGGCCGACCAGCTCGTGGCGGTCGGGGTGCGCTCGATCCTCAACTTCGCCCCGTGCGTGCTCGTCGTGCCCGACGACGTCGACGTCCGCAAGGTCGACCTCTCGACCGAGCTGCAGATCCTCGCCTTCCACGAGCAGCGCAGGGCGCTGGCCGCCGAGGGCGCGCTCGACCAGGTCTCCGCCGGCTCGCTCGACCACGTGGCCCAGGCGGTCGGCCGATGAGCCTGGTCATCCTGGGCCTGTCCCACCACACCGCGCCGCTGCCCCTCCTCGAGGCGATGTCGCTCGACGCCGACCGCCGGCGCGCGCTCTCCGCCGGCCTCACCGGCCGCGAGAACCTCTCCGAGGCGATCGTCGTGTCCACGTGCAACCGCACCGAGGTCTATGCCGAGTCGATGACCTTCCACGGTGCGGTCACCGACATCTCGGACGCGCTCACCGAGGTCACCGGCGTGGGTCGCGACGAGCTGCGCGAGCACCTCTACGTGCACTACGAGGACCGCGCGATCGCGCACGCGTTCACGGTCGCCTGTGGCCTGGACTCGATGGCGGTCGGTGAGGCCCAGATCCTCGGCCAGATGCGCACTGCCCTGCGCGAGTCGCAGAAGTACGGCCACGCCGGCCCGGCCCTCAACACCCTCTTCCAGCAGGCCCTGCGCGTCGGCAAGCGCGCCCACACCGAGACCGGGATCGACGCCGTGAGCGTCTCCCTGGTCGAGGCCGGCCTGGCCCGCGCGGAACGCGAGCTCGGGTCCCTGGCCGGGCTCAAGGTCCTCGTCGTGGGCGCCGGGGGCATGAGCTCGCTGGCCGCCACGACCGTCTCGCGCCGCGGCGCCGCCGGACTCACGATCGTCAACCGGACGCTAGCCAAGGCGATTCGGCTCGCCGAGCGCACCGGCGGCACGGCTCGCCCCCTCGACGACCTCGCGGCTGCCCTGGCCGGCGCCGACGTCGTCATCTCCTGCACCGGGTCGACCGGCGTGGTCGTCGACCTCGCCAGCGCCGGCGATGCCCAGGTGGCCCGCGCCGGGCGCCCGCAGGCCTACATCGACCTCGCCCTTCCCCACGACGTCGCCCCCGAGGTCGCCTCCCTGAGTGGGGTCACCCTCGCCGGGCTGGGTGCGCTGGGGGAGGAGCTCTCCGGAGGCCAGACCCCGCCCCAGGTGCGCGAGGTTGCGGACCTCGTCATCGGTGAGGTCGCGGCATACCTCACCTCGCGGGCGGCGGAGACCGTCGCACCGACCGTGGCGGCGCTGCGGTCGCACGCCGCCGACGTCGTCGCGGGCGAGCTCAACCGGCTCGACCAGCGGCTCCCCGACCTCGACGACGTCGTCCGGGCAGAGGTCCAGCTCGCCGTTCACCGCATCGTCGAGAAGCTGCTGCACACCCCCACGGTCCGCATGAAGGAACGCGCCGTGGGCGGTGAGGGCGCCGACTACGCGCAGGCCCTGCGTGAGCTGTTCGACCTGCGTCCCGGCGAGGCCGTCATCGCGTCCGTGCCCCCGCCAGAGCGTGGAGGTATGCCGTGAGCGCACCTGCCGCCGCACCCCTCGCCCTGCGTCTGGGCACCCGACGCAGCCCCCTGGCCACGACCCAGTCCACCGGGGTGGCCGACCTGCTGCGCGCCCGGGGTCATGCGGTCGAGCTCGTGGAGATCGTCACCGAGGGAGACACGTCGACCGCCTCGCTCGCCTCGATCGGCGGGACCGGGGTGTTCGCGGCCGCCCTTCGCCGCGCCCTGCTCGCGGGTGAGGTCGACCTCGCTGTGCACTCGCTCAAGGACCTGCCGACCACGCCCGAGCCCGGTCTGGTCGTGGCAGCCCTCCCGGTCCGTGAGGACCCGCGCGACGTGCTGGTCTCCTCGGGCGGTCGCACCCTCGGTGAGCTCGGCGAGGGCGCGGTCGTCGGCACCGGCTCGCCGCGGCGCGTGGCCCAGCTCGCGGCCCTCGGGCTCGGGCTGTCGTTCAAGGACATCCGCGGCAACGTCGACACCCGCATCGGGCTGGTCAGGGACGGCGCCCTCGACGCCGTCGTGCTGGCTCGCGCGGGTCTGGCCAGGCTCGGGCGGCTCGATGAGGTCGCCGAGGCGATCGACCCCCTCCAGATGCTGCCCGCCCCCGGCCAGGGTGCACTCGCCGTGGAGTGCCGGGCCGACGACGACATCACCCGCGCCGCGCTGGAGGTCCTCGACGACCCCGACACCCGCGCGTGCGTGACGGCCGAGCGTGCTGTCCTCGCGGCCCTCGAGGCCGGCTGCTCGGCACCGGTCGGAGCGCTGGCCGAGATCGTCGAGGGTGAGGACGGGCTCGAGCTGTCCCTGCGTGCCTTCGTCGGTGCCGTCGACGGGTCGTTCGACCTGCGCCGGTCCCTCGTGGGCGGCGTCGACGACGGCGAGGCCCTCGGCCGCCGGCTCGCCGCCGTGCTGCTCGAGGACGGCGCCGACCTGTTGCAGGGACCCGAGGACCGCCCCCCTGCCCGACCGGTGCCGCCCGGCACGGGTCCCTCGAGCGCCGTCACCGACGGACTGACACCAGACCCAGCCGAGGCGAACGGACCAGCTCCGCTCGCCGCCCCCGACCGCCACCCAGAACACGACAGCACGGAGCGTGCACTGTGAGCCCCACGCGCTCGACCCAGCCCACCACCCACCAGACCCCTCGTCAGAGCCGGGTCCCGGGACGCGTCGCCTTCGTCGGCGCCGGCCCCGGCGACTCCGGACTCATGACCGTGCGGTCCCTGGAGTTCCTCGCCGCAGCCGACGTGGTCGTCATTGACCAGGTGGCTCGTGAGGACGTCGTTGCCCGCTACTGCCGTGCGGACGTCGAGATCATCGACGCCGGCCACGGCGAGCACGGGCAGCCACTGACCCACGCCATGAGGGCCAAGCTCGTCGTCAAGGCCGCCAAGTCCGCCACCGGCGGCTTGGTCGTCCGGCTCATGGACGGCGACCCGGGCACCTTCAACGGCCTCGCGGAGGAAGCCCTCGCCTGCCAGAAGGCCGGCATCGGCTTCGACATCGTCCCCGGGGTCAGCGCGGTCTCGGCCGTCCCGGCCTACGCGGGCATCCCGCTGACGTCGAGCAGCTCGCCGGCCGTGCACGTGATCTCCGCCAACGACCGGCACGTCGACTGGTCGGCCTCGGTGGCCGACTCGGTCACCGTGGTCCTGCTCGGCCAGCCCGAGGACCTCGGTGTCGCGCTGGGCAAGCTGCTGGGGGCGGGTCGGTCGGCCGACAGCCCGGTAGCCCTCACCGAGCGCGGCACGACGATCCGTCAGGCCACCCGCGTCACGACCCTGGGTGAGGTCGCCAAGGTCATGAAGACCCTGGAGTTCCCCGCCCTCGCGGTGGTCGGCACGACCGTGGCTCTCCGCGAGAACCTGTCCTGGTTCGAGACCAAGCCGCTGTTCGGCTGGAACGTCCTGGTGCCCCGCACCAAGGAGCAGTCCGGCTCGACCATCGCCCGGCTCGAGTCCTTCGGTGCGACCGCCGAGGTCGTCCCCACGATCTCGGTCGAGCCGCCGCGCACGCCCCAGCAGATGGAGCGTGCGGTCAAGGGCCTGGTCACCGGTCGCTACGAGTGGATCGGGTTCACCTCGGTCAACGCCGTGAAGGCCGTGCGGGAGAAGTTCGAGGAGTTCGGGCTCGACGCACGGGCCTTCGCCGGGCTCAAGATCGCTGCGGTCGGTGGCGTGACCGCCGCGGCGCTGCGCGAGTGGGGCATCGTGCCCGACCTCGTGCCGTCCGGCGAGATGTCCGCCAACGGGCTGCTCGAGGAGTGGCCGCCGTTCGACGAGGTGCTCGACCCCATCAACCGGGTCTTCCTCCCGCGCGCCGACATCGCCACCGACACCCTCGTCGCAGGCCTCCAGGAGATGGGCTGGGAGGTGGACGACGTCACGGCATACCGCACGGTGCGCGCCGCTCCGCCGGCCGCCCACATCCGTGAGGCCATCAAGGGCGGGCAGTTCGACGCAGCGGTGTTCACGTCGTCCTCGACGGTGCGCAACCTGGTCGGCATCGCCGGCAAGCCGCACCCGTCAACGGTCATCGCGTGCATCGGTCCGGCCACGGCCAAGACGGCCGAGGAGCACGGCCTGCGGGTCGACGTCCTCGCGCCCGAGGCGTCGTCCGACTCGCTCGTCGACGCGCTGGCCGACTACGGCCTGGGGCTGGCAACCGCTGCCGCGGAGGCGGGCGAGCCCGTGGTGCGTCCCAGCGCCAAGAAGTCGGCGTCACGCCGCCGGGCGAAGTAGCCGTCCCGCATGACTGACCACTCGCAGCCGGTGGGGCCGGTGATCCGGCCCCGTCGGCTGCGGCAGTCGGTGGCCATGCGCCGGCTCGTCGCCGAGACGAGGCTGGACCCGGCCGAGCTGGTGCTGCCCGTGTTCGTGCGCGAGGGCATCGACGAGCCGCAGCCGATCTCGGCGATGCCGGGCGTCGTCCAGCACACGCTGGACTCGCTGGTGGTCGCCGCACGTGAGGCGGCGGACGCGGGGCTGGGCGGGCTCATGCTCTTCGGCGTGCCGACTGCTAAGGACGCCGTGGGTTCCGGCGCCGACGACCCGGACGGCATCCTCAACGTGGCGCTCCGAGCCGTCGCCGACGCCGTCGGTGACCGGCTCGTCGTGATGGCCGACCTGTGCCTCGACGAGTTCACCGACCACGGCCACTGCGGGGTCCTGACCGAGGGCGGACGGGTCGACAACGACGCCACGCTCGAGCGGTATGCCGCGATGGGCCTCGCCCAGGCCCGCGCCGGCGCCCACGTGCTCGGGCTCTCGGGGATGATGGACGGCCAGGTCGCCCACGTCCGTGCGGCGCTCGATGCCGAGGGCTCCACCGACACCGTTCTCCTGGCGTATGCCGTGAAGTACACCTCGGCTCTGTACGGCCCGTTCCGCGAGGCCGTGCAGTCCTCGCTCGAGGGTGACCGGGCGACCTACCAGCAGGACCCGGCCAACGCGACCGAGGCCCTGCGCGAGCTCGAGCTCGACATCGCCGAGGGCGCCGACATCGTCATGGTGAAGCCGGCCGGGCCGCACCTCGACATCGTGGCAGCCGCTGCGGCGGTGTCGACCGTGCCGGTGGCGGCCTACCAGATCTCGGGGGAGTACTCGATGATCCAGGCGGCCGCGGCCAACGGCTGGATCGACCGCGACCGGGCGATGATGGAGTCGCTGCTGACCATCCGGCGCGCCGGGGCCCAGGTCATCCTCACCTACTTCGCGGTCGACGCCGCCCGCCTCCTGCGCCCCTGAGCCGGCACGGCGGCATACCTCACTTGTTGCGCGCTGGTGGTCACGGAGGGCCGATTTGGGGCCCTTCGTGACGATCTGCCGGCAACAAGTCGGCGAGCGCCTGGACTTGTTGCGCTCTGGTGGTCACGGAGCGCTGGTTCTGGGCCCCTCGTGACGATCTGCCGGCAACAAGTCGGAGAGGTGACGATCTGGCGGCACCAAGTCGGGGAGGGGCAGACATGACGAACGGGCCGGTTCCCCCGAACCGGCCCGTCGTCAGTCTGTGTGTGAAGCGCTGGGTCAGGCAGCCTTGGTGAGCTGGATGTCCAGGTTGAGCTTGACCTTCTCGGAGACGAGCACGCCGCCACCCTCGAGGGCGACGTTCCAGCCGAGGTCCCAGTCCTTGCGGTTGATGTCGGCGCTGGCCTCGAAGCCGGCCTTCTCGTTGCCCCACGGGTCGGTGGCCAGACCGGTGAACTCCAGGTCGAAGGTGACCGGCTTGGTGACGCCCTTGATGGTCAGGTCGCCGGTGAGCGAGTCGGGGGTGACCTCGGTCGAGGTGAAGCTCATGGTGGGGTTGGCCTCGGCGTCGAAGAAGTCGCCGGACTTGAGGTGGGTGTCGCGGTCGGCGGAGCCGGTGTCGACGGAGGCGATCTGGGCCACCGCGGTCACCTGCGAGTCGGTGATGTCGTCGCCGACCTTGACGGTGCCCTCGAACTCCTTGAACTGGCCGCGGACCTTCGTGACCATGAGGTGACGGGCGACGAAGCCGATCTCGCTGTGCGAGGCGTCGACGGTCCAGGTGCCGGCGGGGAGGTCGTTGATGCTTGCCATGGGGGTCTCCTGTGGTGGGGGGTGCGACCGGGCAGTTCCCGAACGCTTCATCTCTTCGAACATAGCAGACCTCATTTATATTTCAACTATCGCTTGGGATGCCATACTCACGCTCATGAGCACTCCCACCGGTGAGCCGCAGTGGCTCAGCGACGACGAACAGCGGGCTTGGCGTGCCTACCTGCGGGGGAGCCGCCTGATCGAGGAGGCCCTCGACCACGACCTCCAGTCGCACGGCGTCCAGCTGACGGAGTACGAGATCATCTCGATGCTCTCCGAGAGCCCCGGCCGGCGACTGCGCATGTCGAGCCTGGCCGACCTCGTCGTGCAGTCGCGCAGCCGCCTGACGCACACGGCCTCGCGCCTCGAGAAGCGTGGCTGGGTGGTGCGCGAGTCCTGTCTCGACGACAGGCGGGGGGTGGAGCTGGTGCTCACGGACCCCGGGTGGCAGGCCGTCCAGGACATGGCCCGGGTGCACGTCGCCAGCGTGAGGCGCTCGGTCATCGACCCTGTCCCGGCGCCGCTGTTCAAGGCCCTGGGCGAGGCGATGGACGCGATCCGGACGGCTCTGGCGCCGGGCGGCGACGAGGGTGACCACCCCGCGGTGGCCCGCGAAGCCGTGGCGCACGAGGTCCACACCCAGGCGGAGGCCCGCCGGGTGGGCAGCGCCTGACCCCCAGGGGCGCAAGCGCTCAGGTACGGCTGGGACACTGGCACCATGACGGCATACCCCTTCGACGCACCGGCCTCGCAGGCGCTCCTCGAGCGGGCTCTGGCGGTGACGCCCGGAGGCGTGAACTCGCCGGTCCGCGCGTTCCGGGCCGTGGGCGGGACGCCGAGGTTCATGGTGTCCGGCCAGGGCCCCTACCTCACCGACGCCGACGGCCGTGAGTACGTCGACCTGGTCTGCTCGTGGGGGCCGATGATCCTCGGCCACGGCCACCCGGAGGTCCAGCGGGCGGTCACCGAGGCGGCGGCCAAGGGCTTTTCCTTCGGCACCCCGTCGGAGAACGAGGTCGCCCTCGGCGAGGAGATCGTCCGGCGGGTGGCTCCGGTCGAGCAAGTGCGCCTGGTGTCGAGTGGCACCGAGGCGACGATGAGCGCCATCCGGCTCGCGCGCGGCTACACAGGGCGCTCACTCGTCGTGAAGTTCGCCGGCTGCTACCACGGACACGTCGACTCCCTCCTGGCGCAGGCCGGCTCGGGCGTCGCGACCTTCGCGCTGCCCGACTCGGCCGGGGTGCCCAAGGAGATGGCCGCCGAGACGATCGTGCTGCCGTTCAACGACCTGGACGCCGTCGAAGCCGCCTTCGCCGAGCGTGGCGCCGAGATCGCCGCCCTGATCACCGAGGCGTCCCCCGGCAACATGGGCGTCGTCCCGCCCGCGCCCGGCTTCACGGAGGGGCTGCGTCGCATCACCGCCGCCCACGGTGCGCTGCTCATCTCCGACGAGGTGATGACGGGCTTCCGGTGCAGCGAGGCCGGGTGGTTCGGCCTCGAGGCAGGAGAGCAGGGGTATGCCGCGGGCGCACCCGACCTGTTCACCTTCGGAAAGGTCATGGGGGGCGGCTTCCCTGCCGCCGCCTTCGGCGGACGGGTCGACGTGATGGGGCTGCTCGCACCCGTCGGGCCGGTCTACCAGGCGGGCACCCTCTCCGGTAACCCCGTGGCGACCGCCGCCGGGCTGGCCACCCTCCAGCAGTGCACCCCGGCCCTCTACGCCCGCCTCGGCGAGGTGGCTGACGCGCTCACGACGGGGCTCCACGAGCACCTCGGTGCCGCAGGTGTCCCGCACGTCATCCAGCGGGCCGGCAGCATGTTCAGCGTCTTCTTCCGTGACGGCCAGGTCAGCAACTACGACGAGGCGCGGGCCCAGCACGTCCCGGCGTTCGCGGCGTTCTTCCACTCGATGCTGAGCCAGGGGGTCTACCTGCCGCCGAGCGCCTTCGAGTCCTGGTTCGTCAGCGGGGCCCACGACGACCGGGCCGTCGACCGGGTGCTGGCGGCGATCCCGGCAGCGGCGTCGGCCGCCGCCGAGGCGTTTGCGACAATCGACTCGTGACCAGCGCAACCGACCACACCGTGGTGCACCTGATGCGCCACGGGGAGGTGCACAACCCCGATGGCGTCCTCTACGGACGGCTCGACGGCTACCACCTGTCCGACCTCGGTCACGAGATGGCGCGCACGGTGGCCGACCACCTCGCCGACCACGACGTCACCCACGTCGTGGCCTCCTCCCTGCTGCGCGCGCAGGAGACCGCCGCGCCGGTCGCCGAGGCGCACGGCATACCGGTCACCACGGACGACCGCGTGATAGAGGGCGGCAACGCGTTCGAGGGTGAGCGCGTCGGCGAGATGAAGCCGCTGGACTTCCTCCGCCCCGCCCACTGGTCCAAGCTGGTCAACCCGCTGCGTCCGTCGTGGGGTGAGCCCTACGCCGAGATCGCCGAGCGCATGTCCGCCGCCATCGCCGACGCCAGGGCCGCCGCGCGCGGCCACGAGGCCGTCATCGTGTCGCACCAGCTGCCGATCTGGACCGCCCGCAACGCGGTGATGGGCAAGCGGTTGTGGCACGACCCACGCAAGCGCGAGTGCCGCCTCGCCTCGCTCACCACCCTCACCTACGTCGGCGACAACCTCGAGTCGATCACCTACTCCGAGCCCGCCGCGTCGCTGCTCGCCCAGTCCCACGGCGGCACCGGATGACACGTCCCGCCATGCCGCGTGCGGCTGTGCTGCTCGCGGTGCCCCTGCTCGTCGTGTCGCTGTCCGCATGCACGGATGACCCGAACTCCATTGCGGCGCAAGCGAAGTCGGGCAACCGGCAGGGCTACGTCTCCCAGGACGGTGCGTTCGAGACGATCCCTGCCGCCAAGCGCCAGAAGCCGGTCGCCCTCACCGGCACGACCCTCGACAACCAGCCGTGGTCGTCCCAGGACGTCGTGGGCAAGGTCGCGGTGCTCAACGTCTGGGCCTCCTGGTGCCCGCCCTGCCAGAGCGAGGCCCCCGAGCTGAGGAAGGCAGCCGAGCAGATCGCCGCCGCCGACAAGCCGGTTGCCTTCATGGGCATCAACTACCGCGACAACGCCGACTCGGGTCGGTCGACGGCGAAACGGTGGGGCATTCCCTTCCCGTCGCTCGACGACCCGGCGGGCCTGACGATCCTCGCGCTGCAGGGCAAGGTCACGGCACCGCCCACCACCCTCGTGCTCGACCGCACCGGACGCATCGCCGCTCGCGTCAGCGGTGAGGTGAAGGCGTCGACCCTCACCGGGCTGGTCGACGACGTCCTGGCCGAGCAGTAGAACCCCCTGACTGATGACGGACGACTGATGACTGCCGACGCGGCGAACGCAGTGACCTCCGGCGCCCTGCCGGTGGCGATGGCGGTCGCCCTCCTAGCCGGCCTGGTGTCGTTCGCCTCTCCCTGCGTGCTGCCCCTCGTGCCGGGGTTCCTCGGCTACGTCACCGGCCTGTCCGACGAGTCGCTGGCGGAGCGCAAGCGACACCGGATGGTGCTCGGTGCCCTGCTGTTCGTCCTCGGGTTCACGGTGGTGTTCATGGCGACCACCGTGGTCATCGCCGGGATCGGCGCCACCCTGATCCGGCACCGTGAGGTGCTGGAGCGGGTCGGTGGCGTGCTCGTCATCCTCATGGCCCTGGTGTTCATCGGTGCGGGCTCCCAGCGCGAGCTCAAGCTGCACCGCCGTCCCGCCTCCGGGCTCGCGGGAGCGCCCCTGCTCGGTGCCGTCTTCGGCCTGGGGTGGGCGCCCTGCACCGGTCCCACCCTGGGCGCCGTGCAGGTGCTCGCCGCCGCCACCGACAACCAGTCGGCGGTGACCCGGGGGGTCATCCTGGCGGTGGTCTACTCGCTGGGTCTGGGCCTTCCCTTCCTGCTCATCGCCGCCGGCTACGAACGCTTCGGGCGGGTGTCCGCGTTCCTGCGCAAGCGGCAGCGCGGCATCCAGCTCTTTGGTGGTGCACTGTTGTTCGTCGTCGGGATCCTGCTCGTGACCGGACTCTGGGAGTCGATCACCCGCCACGTGCAGTCCACGCTGGTCGCCGGGTTCCGGACGGTGATCTGAGGTGACCGACCCCATCACCCAGCCACAGCTGGGCCTGGTCGGCTGGCTGCGCTGGATGTGGCGGCAGATCACGAGCATGCGCACGGCGCTGTTCCTACTGCTCCTGCTCGCGATCGCGGCCCTCCCCGGATCCATCTGGCCGCAACGCAGCATCGACGCCGCGCGCACGGCGCAGTACATCGCCGACCACCCCGACGCGGGGCCCTGGCTCGACAAGCTCGGCTTCTTCGAGGTCTACGCGTCACCGTGGTTCGCCGCGATCTACCTGCTGCTGTTCATCTCGCTCGTCGGGTGCGTCCTGCCCCGCAGCAAGGTGCACTGGAAGGCCATGACGTCCTCGCCGCCCAAGGCGCCGGCCCGGCCCGCCCGGCTGCCAGCCGGCGGCACGGTCGAGGTTGCGGGCCCGCCCGAGGTGGTCATCGACGCGGCACGGGAGGTGTTGCGCGGCAAGCGGTTCCGCACCGTCAACCATGACGGGGAATCGGTCAGCGCCGAGAAGGGCTACTTGAAGGAGACGGGCAACCTCGTCTTCCACCTGGCGCTGATCTTCGTCATCATCGGCGTCGCGATCGGGCACCTGTTCGGCTGGAAGGGCGACGTGATCGTCCCGGTCGGGGAGTCGTTCGCCAACACGCTCGGGAACTACGACACCTTCAGCCCCGGTCCCCTGGTCGACCCGGCCAGCCTGTCGCCGTTCCAGCTCACGGTCGACAAGCTGGACGCGACCTTCGAGGAGACCGTCACCGGTCGCGGACAGTTCGGCCAGCCACGGGACTTCACCGCGCACGTCACGACCAAGGCGACTCCCGGTGCGTCCGCGAAGAAGTCGACGATCAAGGTCAACCACCCGCTGGAGATGGACGGCGCCGGGGTCTTCCTCCTGGGCAACGGCTACGCCCCCGTCGTGACGGTCCGCGACGCGAAGGGCACCAGCATCTACCACGGCGCGACGCCGTTCCTGGCGAGGGACAACAACTACACGTCCGTCGGGGTCATCAAGGTGACCGGGGCCCAGCCCAACCAGCTCGGCTTCTCCGGGCTGTTCCTGCCCACGGCCGTCATCGACAAGGAGAGCGGCCCGATCTCGGTCTTCCCCGATGCGAAGAAGCCGGCCCTGGCCCTGACCGCCTACGAGGGTGACCTGCTGCCCGGCGGACGTCCCCAGTCGGTCTACGTCCTCGACATCGCCGAGCTCACCCAGCTCGAGAACGACAAGGGTGACCCGCTGCGGATCTGGCTGGAGCCGGGGCAGACCTACCAGCTCCCCGGCGGGCGCGGCAGCATCAGCTTCGACGGGGTCGAGCGGTTCGCCGGGCTGTCGATCCGTCACGACCCCGGCAAGTTCGTCACCCTGGCTGCCGCCCTGCTCGCCCTGGCCGGCCTGATCGCCTCCCTGGTGGTCCGGCGCCGACGCGTGTTCGTGCGGGTTTCCCCCGCCACCGTGCCGGGTCGTACCGTGGTAGCCGTCGGCGGCCTCGCCAAGGGCGACGACGACGGGCTCCAGGACGTGGTCGAGGAGTTCCTTGCCGCCATCGAACGACGATTGGGCACCAGCACATGACGAACGAAAACCTGGCCGGCTACGCCAACCTGAGCCTCTACTCGGCGATGGCTGTCTTCACGATCGCCATGGTGTGCCACGCCATCTACCTCGCAGCGCTGCTCCCCGCCCGAGACCGTGGCCGCGAGGGCGTCTCAGCCCTCGTGGCCGACCGCGACAGTGAGCTGGTGACGGCCGGTGCCGGCACCAGCGGTGGTGCCGGCGCCCCCGCCGCGCCCACGCGGCATACCGAGGCCGAGCTGTCCCGCCGGGCGCTCACCGCAGCGGGCATCGCCTCCACGACCACCTGGCTGGGCGGCTTCCTGCTCGTCCTCTCGGTGCTCCTGCGCGGCCTCGCCGTGCACCGCTGGCCGCTGGGCAACATGTTCGAGTTCGCCGTGATGGGTTCGATGTTCACCGTGCTCGCCTACTCGATCTGGTCCACGCGACGCGACCTGCGCTGGCTGGGGCTGTTCATCACCGGGCCGGTGCTGCTGATCCTGGGGATGGCCGTGGCGGTCTGGTACACCGAGGCCGCCGAGCTCATGCCGTCACTGCGCAGCTACTGGCTGGTCATCCACGTCACGGTCGCCACGCTCGCCACCGCGGTCTTCACCATCGGGGCGGCGCTCACCGCCGTCTACCTGCTCAAGGACGCGTTCGAGCGGTCCGGCCGACGCAGCGTCCTGGACCGGTTCCCGGAGACCGGGTCCATCGAGCGCACGGCCTACAGCCTGCACATCGTGGCCTTCCCGCTGTGGACCTTCACCCTCATCGCCGGCGCCATCTGGGCCCGTCAGGCCTGGGCGTCCTACTGGAACTGGGATCCCAAGGAGGTCTGGACCTTCGTGATCTTCGTCGTCTACGCGGCATACCTCCACTCGCGGGCCACCAGCGGGATCTCCCGCCAGACGGCGTCCTACATCGCCCTGGCCGGATATGCCTGCATCATCGTCAACTTCGCCGTCGTGAACGTCTTCTTCGTCGGCCAGCACTCCTACTCAGGGCTCTAAGGACTGACCAGGTCATGCTCCGCTACTCCGTCCTTCGCCTGCTCCTCTTCTTCGGCGTGCTGTCGCTGCTGTGGCTGCTCGGGCTGCGCGACCAGGACCAGCAGTGGATGCTGCTCGTCCTCAGCGCCCTGATCTCGATGGTGCTGTCGTTCTTCGTGCTCGCCCGGTTCCGCGAGGAGGGCACGGCGGCGATCGCCGACCGCCTGCAGCGTCGCGTCGAGGCCAAGCAGGCGGGCAAGCCTGCCGTTCACGGGGCCGACGAAGACGCCGAGGACGCCGAGGACGAGCGCGGACCGGCCGAGTACCGCTAGCGACTCGCTAGTGGCTGAGGGCGATCCCGACAGCCAGCAGCGCGGCATACCCGATCTCGAAGAGACCGGTCGCGGCGAGGACCGGCACGAGGTCACGTCCCGTGGCGCCGGACAGCAGGGACTTGAGCGGCTTGCCGACGATGCCGAAGGCGAGCAGGCCCAGCGTCGCCCACGGGTAGTCGCGGGCGACCGCCACCAGCGCCACCGCGGCGACGACGAGCAGCCCGACATAGAGGGCGCGGGTGCCGCGGTCGCCCAGCCGGACCGCCAGCGTCAGCTTGCCGCTCTCGCGGTCGGTGGGGATGTCGCGCAGGTTGTTGGCGACCAGGATGGCCGTGGCGATGGCCCCCACCCCGACGGCGCACGCCAGGCCCGTCCAGGTGACCCGGTGGGCCTGCGTGTAGAGCGTGCCCAGGGTGGCCATCAGGCCGAAGAAGAGGAAGACGTAGAGCTCGCCGAGGCCGCGGTAGCCGTAGGGGTTGTCGCCACCGGTGTACTTCCAGGCGGCGACCACGGCCAGGGCTCCCAGCGGGATCATGATCCAGGTCTCGGTGATGGCCACCAGGGCCAGTCCCACCAGGGCGGCAGCGCCGAAGAACGAGAAGGCCATCAGCTTGACGTTGCTCGGATCCGCGAGGTGCTGTCCGACCAGCCTGACCGGACCGACCCGCTCGCCGTCGGTGCCGCGGATGCCGTCCGAGTAGTCGTTCGCGTAGTTGACCCCCACCTGGAGGCCCAGGGAGACGAGGACGGCGAGCAGTGCCAGACCGAAGCTGGCCTTGTCGAGCGGGATGGCTGCGGCAGTACCCGCGACGACGGGGGCGATGGCGGCAGGGAGGGTGCGCGGGCGGGCGCCGGCGATCCACTGGTTCAGGGTTGCCATTCGGGTGGTGTTCTCACTCAGGTCGTGCGGGCAGGGCGGKGGGGCGGGGAGAGCCGTGCGGCGGGGTGCTGCTCAGAGCCTACGGAGGAAGTCCGGGTCGTCGTCGGGGCCACGCGGGGGCGGCGGCCGGTGAGATGGCCCACGCCCACTCGGCCCACCACCCGTGGTGCCACGCTGCGGTCGTCCGGCGATGAACCAGGCGATCGACCCCACGACCGGGAAGAGCAGGATCAGCAGCAGCCACAAGAGCTTGGGCAGGCCCCTGACCTGCGCATCGTCGGTCTGGATGCAGTCGACGACGGCGTAGACGGTCACCGCGATCGTCAGCAGCCAGGGCAGCAGCCGGATCATCTCCCCATGGTGTCACGCGTGGTCGGCGAAGCGTGCGGCGACCGCCGACCGGTCCGGTTTGCCCGGCCCCCGCAGGGGTATCGCCGTCAACACCAGGAGTCGTCGGGGCAGGGCCTGCGCCGGGAGTATGCCGCGGAGCAGCTCTCGCAGCTCCTCCACCGTGGGTGCGGGGGAGCCACCGAGGGCGTCGGGGGCATGGGGGGCGTGGGGGGCGTCGGGGGCGTGGGGGGCGTCGGTGGCCGCGAGGACGACGGCGGCGCTGACGACCTGACCCCAGTGGTCGTCGGGGGTGCCCACGACGAGGGCCTCCGCGATGGTGGGCAGGGCAGTCAGCGCGTCCTCGACGAGGCGGGGCGCGACCTTGAGCCCGCCGGTGGTGATGACGTCGTCGACGCGTCCGTCGACGTGCCACCGGGCGTCGGCATCCGCACCGACCGCGGCACCCGCGGGCAGGCCCTTGTCTCCGAAATGCCCCAGGTCGTCGGTGCGGAACCACCTGCGCCCAGCGGAGTCGGTGCTGAAGGCTGCCGCAGTGAGGTCCGGACGGCCGAGGTAGCCGGTCGCCAGGGTGGCGCCCCCGAGGTGGAGCCGACCGTCGTCGTCGACGCGGACCTCCGTGCCCGAGAGCGGGACTCCGTCGTAGACACAGCCCCCGGCGGTCTCGCTCATGCCGTAGGTCGTGACGACGGGGACCCCTGCCTCGCGAGCCCGACTCAGCAGTGCCGGTGGGCAGGCGGCGCCGCCGACCAGCACGGCGTCGAACCCCGCGAGCCCAGCGGTGGCACGCTCGTCCTCGAGCAGTCGGACCAGCTGGGTGGGCACGAGGGAGGTGTAGCGGCGGCTCCCACCGAACGTCGCGGACGCCTGCGTGAACGCGGGGGCGGTGAAACCCTCGGGCAGGTCCACGAACCCGGGCTCGGTGCCCGCTGCGAGGCATCGCAGCAGCACCTGCACTCCCGCGATGTGGTGGGCCGGTATCGCGAGCAGCCAGGCACCGGGCCCGCCGAGTCGTTCGTGCGTTGCGGCGGCGCTCGCGGCGAGGGCGGTTGCCGGGAGCATTGCGAGCTTGGGAGCGCCGGTGGATCCCGACGTCCCGACGACGAGTGCGGTCCCTGCATCGGGGACGGCGCCCTCGGGGACCGGTGGCGGGGGGCCGTCCACGGCATGGGGGAGGACGGCGAACTCGCCGTCCAGGGCCCGGCGGAGCGTCGGCAGGACTGACGCAGCGGCTCGGCCGGCGGGGATGGCCAGCGGTCGCAGCGACGTCATCCGGTCAGGTTAGCCGCCGGGTGGACGCGCCCGACGCGCGGCGGGACGATGGACCACGGGAGGTGCCATGGACGCGGACTTCGCGGCATACATCGATCGGGTGCGGGCTCACCGCGGGGAGCTGCGCGACTCGGTCGTCGCCGTCGACGAGGCGCTGGCCTCGCCCATCGCCCGGGGAGGTGCGTGGCGCGAACGGGTCCGGGCGGCGCTCGCCGAGCTGTCCCACGACTTCCGGGACCACGTCGACCTGACCGAACGGCCCGGTGGGATCTACGACGTGGTGCGACGCGGGGCGCCCCGCCTGATGAGGGCGGTCGACCGGTTGACCGGTGAGCACGCGAGCTATGCCGAGGCGATCGCGGGTTACCTCGCAGTCCTCGAGCACGGTGGCACGATCGCCGACCTGCCGGCCTTCCGCGAGGAGGTCACCACGCTGATGGGGCAGCTGGTGCGGCACCGCCAGCGCGGGGCGGACCTCGTGTACGAGGCGTTCGAGGTCGACCTCGGCGGCTCCGGCTGACGGCTCCCCGACTTGTTGCGCGCCGGTGGTCACGGAGAGGGGTTTCGGGGGGTCCGGTGACCACGAGCCGGCAACACGTGCCATGGCTCCCCGACTTGTTGCGCGCCGGTGGTCACGGAGAGCGGTTCCGGGGGGTCCGGTGACTACGAGCCGGCAACACGTGCCATGGCTCCCCGACTTGTTGCGCGCCGGTGGTCACGGAAAGGGGTTTCGGGGGTCCGGTGACCACGAGCCGGCAACACGTGCGAGCGGGTCGGCCCGCTCAGCTCAGAAGTACCAGGGGAAGGGTGACCAGTCCGCGTCCCGCTTCTCCAGGAACTGGTCGCGCCCCTCGACTGCCTCGTCGGTCATGTAGGCGAGCCGGGTCGCCTCCCCGGCGAAGACCTGCTGTCCCATCAACCCGTCGTCGAGCAGGTTGAACGCGAACTTGAGCATTCGCTGCGCCTGCGGGCTCTTGCCCATGATCTCGCGCGCCACCTGCAGGGCGTCGGCCTCGAGCAACGCGTGGTCGGAGACGAGGTTGACCGCGCCCATCCGGTGCATGTCGTCGGCGGTGTAGGTGCGACCGAGGAAGAAGATCTCGCGGGCGAACTTCTGGCCGACCATCTTGGCGAGGTAGGCCGAGCCGTAGCCGCCGTCGAACGAGCCCACGTCGGCGTCGGTCTGCTTGAACCGGGCGTGCTCGCGGCTGGCCATGGTCAGGTCGCAGACGACGTGCAGCGAGTGCCCGCCGCCCGCCGCCCAGCCGTTGACCAGCGCGATGACGACCTTGGGCATCGTGCGGATCAGCCGCTGCACCTCGAGGATGTGCAGCCGTCCGCCCTCAGCCTTGACCCTGCGCTCGTCGACCGTCTCGGCGGTGTCGCCCTGTGCGTACTGGTAGCCCGAGCGACCCCGGATCCGCTGGTCGCCGCCGGAGCAGAACCCCCACTGGCCCTCGCTGCCCGTCCCCTCGGGCCCTGGGCCGTTGCCGGTGAGGAGCACGACGCCGACATCGGGCGTGCGACGTGCGTGGTCGAGCGCCTGGTAGAGCTCGTCCACGGTGTGCGGCCGGAAGGCGTTCAGCACCTCGGGCCGGTCGAACGCGATCCGCACGGCCCCCACTCCACGCGCCCGGTGGTAGGTGATGTCGGTGAACTCGAACCCCTCCACCACGTCCCACGCGTCCGGGTCGAAGGTCTGGCTCACCACAGGCTGCTCGCTCACCTGCGCGAGCCTAGCTGTCATGTCCGGGCACACGACGAGGTATGCCGCGTGGTCGCCACGCGGCATACCTCACCCTTGTGACGGCTTGCCGAGGATCGTGACGTGCAGGCCGGGGAATCGTTCAAAGCCCTTGTCGAAGGTGACGAAGTGCGCGCCGAGCTCGATCGCCTGTGCCGCCAGCCACGCATCAGGAACGTCGTTGCCGCGCAGCTCCAAGGCGGTGACCAGCCCAACGAAGCGTTGCCAGGCGGCAGCGCCCGACTCCACGCGCTCGGCCATGGGCGCGGATCGGATGCGCTCGCAGAAGGCCAGTGCCTTCTCGGTCGACGCGGGCTGGGTCTTGATGCGCCGGTTGGTGCAGATGCGCATCGTCGCTGTCAGGGTGTCGTCGATCACGCCGACGGGCTCGCTACCCGTCAGCGCTCGGACCAGGGCCTGGTTCGCCACCGAGTAGCTTGCGGCGTCGAGGTCCATCGCGGTCACGAAGACGTTGACGTCGAAGATGATCACAGTCGGTCGTTGTCGCCCAACGCGTCGGCCAGGGCTTCCTTGTCGAGGATGTCGACGAGGAAGCCGCCGCCGTGATAGCTGGGCAGGGTGAAGTCCCGCCGGCGTCGCTCCTCCGCCTCGGTATGCCGCGCGAGCATCTCGCGCAGGGCCTCCTCGAGGACGCTGCTGACGGTGCGGTCGGTCCGGGCCGCCATGACCTTTGCCTCCCTCAACAAGTCTTCGTCGATCGTGATGGTGGTACGCACTGCATCAGTGCATCACGTTCTGCATCATGATGCAAGGGCGATGAAAGCCTGCCCGGGCGACCCTGTGGACAAGTCGTCTGCAGTGTCACCAGGGGCTGTCAGGGTGATCTCAGAGCGGTGGCCCGGGTTGGGCCGCACCGGCAGAGGGGGGCAGGAGATGGGTCAGGTCGAGGGCGCAAACCAGTGGGAGGGCGCAGACCAGTGGGACGGCGCAGGTCAGTGGGGGGACGAGGCAGCAGTGCTGCCGTTCGGCCGAGTGGGCAGGGACGAGCGCCGGTACGAGGACCTGTTGGCTGATGACAGCTTCGACGACGACGACGGCTTCGGTAGGGGATATGGGCGTGATCTCGGTCTGCTGACGATGGTCGTCATGATGGACGACAAGGTCGTGGACACCGTTCGCCGACCCGTCGAGGGAAGTGGCTACGAGTGCGCCGCCCTCGAGCTCGGACGTGGCGCTACTCGACCTGCGCCACCGCCCGCAGTGATCCACGTGCCGATGCAACCGCGACACGAGCTGGCGAGGACCTGGCTGCGTTCCCTGGTCGGCGGTGCGGAAGAGCTGGATGCCCTGACCAGGGAGCCCCTGCCCGACGAGCCGCTCGACCTGGGTCTGGTACCGGCGGACCTGCGAGATCGAGTGGCCGCGATCGCCGCGCGCACCGACGCCGTGGCGAAGTCGTTGATCGGCGTCGAGGGCCGCACCGCCTGTCGACGTCTCCTGGCCCGTGCTGTGGCCGCTGAGCCAGCCTTGCTGCGCGGGTACGACCGCGACGACATCGCGGCAGGTGCCGTGATCCACGCGGTGGCCATGGCCAACGACCTGCTCGGCCCCGGCCGCGCCCTCACGTCGACCGCACTGTGGACGCACATGGGGCTGCGGTCGTCTCCCCACGACAGGGCACGCAGGTTCGCCCACGCGGTGTCCGGCCCGGACGGTGTGGACGTGCGGCTTGGCCACCCGCACCGTGCACCGGACGTGTGGCGACTGGGGAGTGCCGACCTGTTGGTCGGCAGGTTCAGGAACTTCCTGATGGCGCAGCGGGCCCTGGCTGACCTCGAGGCGGTTCGTCCACGCGAAGGCTGAGCAGGCCCTGGCCACGGGGGCTCAGGCGGCGAGGGCGTCCTCGATGTCCTTGGCGATGGCCTCGGGCTTGGTGCTCGAGCCGTAGCGCTTGAGAACGGCGCCGTCACGGCCGACGAGGAACTTGGTGAAGTTCCACTTGATCTTGGCGCCCATCAGGCCGCGCTTCTCCGACTTCAGCCAGTCGTACAGCGGGTGCGCCTCGGCGCCGTTCACCTGGACCTTGGCGAACATCGGGAAGGTCACTCCGTAGTTGCGCTGACAGAACTCGCCGATCTGGTCCTCGTGACCGGGCTCCTGGCCGCCGAACTGGTTGCACGGGAACCCGAGCACGACCAGGCCCTGCTCGGAGTACGCCGCGTACAGCTCCTCCAGACCGGCGAACTGCGGCGTGTAGCCGCACTCGCTCGCCGTGTTCACGACCAAGGCCACCTGACCGGCATAGGTCGACAGCGGCTGGTCCTCGCCGGACAGGGTGGTTGCGGAGAAATCGGACAGGGTCGGCACGGGTGCCCTCTCGTCGGACGGCTTCTGGGCACCGTCGATGAACGTTTGTGGATGGGGATTCGTAGCAGAAGGGCGGGCGGATTCCCGTCTCGCCCCCTTTTTCAGGAGGTCTGCATGAACACACTCAAGCAGTGGGGCGTCATCGCGTCGGCCGTGGGGCTCGGTGCCGTCGGCATCCTCGGAGCTGGCGCGGTCGCCTCTGCAGGCGACGGCAGCCACAAGTCGTTCACGGTCACCGAGCGGCTCAGCGGCTACCACGAGACACCGCTCGCCCTGTCGACCAGCGGGTCGGGGTCGATCCGGCTGCGGATCAACCCCGACGCTGGCACCATCGACTACCGGGTGCGGTACGCCAACCTCGAGGGCACCGTCACGCAGTCGCACATCCACTTCGGTTCCCCGTCCCAGACGGGCGGGGTCAGCGTCTTCCTCTGCAGCAACGTGGGCGCTCCTCCCGGAATCGTCACGCCCGCATGCCCTACGACCAACCCGGGCGAAGTGAGCGGGACGTTGCGGGCCGCTGACGTGATCGGCCCGAGCGGGCAGGGCATCGCGGCGGGAGAGTTCGCCGAGCTGCTTGCGGCGATCCGGGCCGACTCGACCTACGCCAACGTCCACAGCACGAAGTACCCCGGCGGCGAGATCCGCAACCAGCTCACCCAGCACGACCACTGACCGCAGGGGTCGCGCCCGGCCCGCCGCCGGCGGTCCGGGCGCGTCTGCTGCAATGGGCACATGACCGTGCCCCGGGTGCCCTCGCCGCCCCCGCTGCCGCTGCCGCCACTCGACGAGCTGCTCGCGGGGATGCGCGTGGTCTCGATCCCGATGCGGGTGCGCTTCCGTGGCGTCACGGTGCGAGAGGCCGCACTGCTGCACGGCCCGTCGGGCTGGGGTGAGTTCTCGCCCTTCCTCGAGTACCCCACGGACGAGTCCGCCCGGTGGCTGTCCGCCGCCGTCGAGGCGGGCTGGGGCCAGTGGCCGTCACCGAGGCGCGACAGCATTCCCGTCAACGCGACCGTGCCCGCCGTGGCCGCCGACCAGGTCGTGGGCGTCCTCGCCCGGTTCGACGGCGCGACGACGGCGAAGGTCAAGGTCGCCGAGCACGGCCAGAGCATCGAGGACGACGTATGCCGCGTGGCCGCGGTTCGCGACGCGATGGGACCTGACGGCCGGATCCGGGTGGACGCCAACGGCGGGTGGTCCGTGGCCGAGGCGACGGACGCGCTGCGCCGGCTCGCGGCATACGGGCTGGAGTATGCAGAGCAGCCGTGCGCGGAGGTGAGCGAGCTGCGAGAGCTGCGCCTGGCGCTGGCACGCAACGGGATCGACGTCCTCGTCGCCGCCGACGAGTCGATCCGCAAGGCGGAGGACCCTGCGCGGGTGGCGCGCGAGGAGGCCGCCGACCTCGTGGTCGTCAAGGTGGCGCCGCTGGGGGGCGTCCAGCGCGCCCTGGAGGTGGTCGCGGACTGTGGACTCCCGGCCGTCGTGTCCTCGGCGCTCGACACGTCAGTCGGGATGGCGGCGGGGGTCGCGCTGGCGGCCGCGCTGCCCGACCTGCCCTTCGCGTGCGGGCTGGGCACCGTGGCGCTGCTGGAAGGGGACGTGTGCGCAGACCCCCTGGTGCCCCGGGGAGGTTTCCTGCCAGTCGGCCGGGTCGCGCCGGACGAGGCCCTGCTGACCCGGTGGGCGGCGACGGCCGAGCGGGAGCAATGGTGGCGCGAGCGGGTCGAGGCAGCGTACGCCCACCTCCTTGCACCACGACGAGCACTCGGGCCCGGGGCGGGCATAGGGTCGGGTCCGTGAACATCGTCTTCGTCGAGCCGGGGTTCCCCGCCAACCAGCGCCGCTTCGCCCTCGCCCTGGCCTCCGTGGGGGCCAATGTCATCGGCATCGGGGAGTCCGACGAGTACACCCTCGACGACGAGCTGCGCAGCGCGATGAGCGGCTACTACAAGGTCGGATCCGTCACCGACCTGAAGGCGATGGTCGAGGCGGTGCGGTTCATCCAGTCCAAGGTGTGGGTCGACGGCCTCGAAGCGACCGTCGAGGCGCACACCATGGTCGCCGCGCAGGTCCGCGAGGCCACCGGCGTCCCGGGCACCTCGGTCCGCACCACGTGGCTCTGCCGCGACAAGCCGTCGATGAAGCAGGCGCTGCGTGAGGCAGGGGTGCCGACGGCTGCCTCGGCGGCCGTCGACCACGCCCACGAGGCCTGGGCCTTCGCCGAGCGCGTCGGCTACCCGCTCATCCTCAAGCCGCGCGACGGAGCCGGCGCCAAGGACACGATGCGGGTCGACAACGACACCGAGCTGGCGCACGCGCTGACCGAGTTCGGGTCGCACGGTGCCGCGTCCATCGCGATCGAGGAGTTCGTCGAGGGCCACGAGGGCTTCTACGACACCATCGCCAAGGACGGCCGGGTGGTCCACGACTGGACCACGCACTACTACCCCAACGTCCTGGAGGCGATGCGCAGCCGCTGGATCTCGCCCCAGTTCGCCACGACGAACCGGATGTCCGACTCACCCTTCTACGCAGAGGTCGCGGCGATGGGCGCCCGTGTCATCGAGGCCCTCGGCATCGGGACGAGCGCCACCCACATGGAGTGGTTCCACGGCCCGAAGGGGCTCAAGTTCTCCGAGATCGGGTGCCGCCCGCCCGGCGTGGGGTGCTGGGACCTCTACTCCGCGAGCAACGACGTCGACGTCTACCGCGAGTGGGCCCACATCATCACCCACGGCGTCCCGGAGCAGCCCATGAGGCGTCCCTACTCCGCCGGGATCATCGCGCTGCGTCCCGAGGCCGACGGCCACATCACCGGCTACACCGGCATCGACGAGATCCAGTCCCGATACGGCCAGTGGATCATCGACGGCCACTTCCCTCCGCAGGGTCACCACACCCAGCCCGTCGAGGCCGGCTACATGGCCAACGCCTATGTGCGCATGCGCCACCCCGACTACGACACCCTCCGCAGCATGCTCGACGACGTGGGCCAGACCGTCCACGTCCACGCAGGCTGACCGCCGTCCCCTGATGCGCACCGTCCTCCTCGGGCCGCAACGGTTCATGACCACGGCCGGCACCGCCCTGCGTTCCCTCGGTGTCGAGGGACCCGTGGCGACGATCAACGCGGGCTGGGAGGAGCGCGAGGACGACGTCGACGAGATCGACACCGTCCTCGGGGGCGACACCCGCCACCTGCGTCTCTACCACCGCAGCCTCGACGTCATCACCAAGGACGAGGCGTTCGGCTCCGCGGCGCTCGCCTTCCGCGACCGCCACGACGCCCTCCTCTCGCTCTACCGCCTGCGCCTCCAGAACGCCATGGACGGGGTGTATGCCGTGCAGCGACGCACGGGCGAAGGCGAGGGCCGCGTCCGCGGCGAGGCCACGGCCTACGCGGCGCTCGACGACTCGATCGAGGTCGTGCGCCACGTCGACCAGTGGTACGCCGCGCAGCTCAAGGCGCTGTACGCCGAGCTCGACGAGGCGGCGCCGATCGACGCCAGCGGGGTGATCGGCTGGCACCGCGGCGAGCTCGCCGACCTGCTCCGCCAGTCGGCCGCGGTCGTGCTCACCGGCGGACACGTCGGCACCCTGCTGCGGACCTTGCGGCTCTTCGCGATCCGCCTGCCCGACGAGGTGCCGGTGATCGCGTGGTCGGCCGGCGCGATGGCGTTGACCGAGCGGGTCGTGCTCTTCCACGACCACGGTCCCGAGGGCAACACCGAGGCCGAGGTCTTCGACCGCGGCCTGGGTCGGGTGCGGGGGATCGTCGCGCTGCCGCACGCCCGCCGCCGGCTGCGTCTCGACGACCGGGACCGGTGCGCCGTCATGGCTCGGCGGTTCACCGACCAGCACTGTGTGCTGCTCGACGACGGGACCGCCCTCGAGCTCACGGAGTCCGGTGGGCTGCCCCTGGGTGCGCGGATCCTGGGCATCGACGGAGCGGTCCACGAGCTGGGCGGCGCGAATGGTTCGCCGGCGACCGGCACGCAGGTCATGGACGGCAGGGGGGCCGGCTCGTGAGCGAGGGACGGCTGGCGGTCAACAGGCTGCGCGAGCGCCTGCCGGTGGACGGCGCGGTGATCGACCGGTTCATCGCCCGGCACGGGGCGCCGATCATCGAGAACGAGCGGGCGACGTTCCTCTTCCGCGGCGAGGCCGACGAGGTGAGGGTCCGGCACCGGGTCGTGGGGCTGCCCGACCCGTTGGTCATGAAGCGGCTGCCCGACACCGACCTCTGGGCGGTCACGACGGTCCTGCCCAGCGGCTCGCGAGTGGAGTACCAGCTCGAGACCCGCAACGGCGAGCACTACGCGACGTTCAACGACCCGCTGAACCAGCGGCTGGCTCATTCCCCTATGGGGTCGAGCTCGGTGTGTGCGGCCACGGGCTACGAGGTGCCGGACTGGGTGCACCACGACCCCGAGGCCAGACCGGGCGAGATCATCGAGGACACGTTGCAGTCGAAGGCGCTGCGCCGCGAGCAGCACGTCAAGCTCTACCTGCCGGCTCGTTACAACCCTGCTCTTCGCTACCCGCTGCTCGTCGTCCACGACGGCACCGACTACCTCGACTACGCCGCGATGAAGACCGTGCTGGACAACCTCATCCACCGGCTCGACGTCGCACCGCTGATCGTTGCCTTCGTGCCACCCCGGGACCGGCTGCGGGAGTACCCCAACCACGCGCCGCATGCGCGCTTCATCGCCCGCGAGCTCCTCCCGATGCTGGCCGAACGGCTCCCGCTCATCGACGACCCGCACGCTCGAGCCCTGATGGGATCGAGCTTCGGCGGCATCGCGTCACTGTCCACCGCGGTGCGCTATCCGGGCGTGTTCGGGTCACTGTTCCTGCAGTCCGCGTCACTGGTGTTCACCGACATCGGCACCGACCACGGCGGCGGGCCGGCGTTCGACCCCGTCGTGAAGTTCGTCAACCGCTACCGGGCCAAGCCCACCGCACCCGTCGAGCGGCTGTTCATGAGCTGCGGCATCTACGAGCCGCTCATCACGCCCAACCGGTCCATGGTGCCGGTGTTCCGCGGCGCGGGCATGACCGTCAAGTACGTCGAGGCGCGGGACGGCCACAACTGGGAGGACTGGCGGGACCGGCTGCGCGACGGGCTGTCCTGGCTGTTCCCCGGACCCCAGAAGTTCGTGTACGAGTAGATGCACCCCACCTCACTCCCCACCCCCTGGAGGACGGCATGAAGGTCACCGAACGCTGGCATTCGGAGCGGATGGGGCGCGACATCACCCTGGTCCGCTGGGGCCACTACGGCGTGCCCGTGCTGCTGTTTCCGACCGCCGGCGGAGACGCCGAGGAGGTGGAGCGTCACCACCTGGTCGGGACGCTCGCTCCGCTGATCGAGGCGGGCCGGATCAAGGTCTACTCGTGCGACAGTGCGGCCGGTCAGGCGCTGCAGCGCAACGAGGGGTCGCCAGAGCACCGGATGTGGCTGTTCAACCAGTACCACCAGGCTGTCGCCGAGGAGGTCGTGCCGGCCATCCACGCCGACGGCTCCCCCCAGGCCGTGGTCGTGGCCGGCGCCTCTATCGGCGCGTTCAACTCCTACGCCATGATCTGCCGCTACCCCCACCTGTTCGCTGCGGCCGTCTGCATGAGCGGCACCTTCCGGGTGGAGAAGTTCATCGGCGGCGACACCACCCAGGACTGGTACTTCGCGTCGCCGCTGCAGTTCCTCCCCGGGCTCGAGGGCCCGGCGCTGGAGATGCTGCGCCGTCGCTACGTCGTCCTCGCCTCGGGTAGTGGGCGCTGGGAGGACGTCGGAGAGTCCTGGGCGGCCGGGGATGCGTTGGGCCGCAAGGGAGTTCCCAATCGGGTCGACGACTGGGGCGACCGCTACGACCACGACTGGCCGACCTGGTGGGAGATGCTCCCGCTCTACCTCGACGACCTGGTGCCGTGAGCGAAGCGTCTCCGGCTGGCGCTCCGGTGGGCGCCTCCCTCGCCGCGAGGCTCGCGGCCGCCGTCGACGCAGGTATGCCGCGGGTCCGCGAGGACCTCGCGCGCCTGGTTGCGTTGCGTTCCGTGGCGAACCCGGCGATCGAGCCCGAGAGCGAGTGCCGGGCCGCAGCTGCGCTGGTCGGTGACCTGTTCACCGAGGCCGGGGTGGACGGCATACGCGCGCACGAGACACCGGACGGGTCGCTCGCCGTGGTCGGGCGCTCGGCTGGCCCGGACGGGGCTCCGCGAGTGCTGCTGTACTCGCACTACGACGTCGTGCCGGTCGGTGACCCGGCCGCCTGGCAGACCCCGCCGTGGGAGCTCACCGAGCTCGATGGGCGTTGGTATGGAAGGGGATCAGCCGACTGCAAGGGCAATCTCATGGCCAGCGTCCTGGCCCTGCGGGCCCTTCGCGAGGTGCTCGGCGGGTGGCCGGTCGAGGTGGCCGTCGTCTGCGAGGGGTCCGAGGAGCAGTCGAGTGGGGGGATGGAGGGGCTCGCGCGGGCCCACCCCGAGCTCGTGCGGTGCGATGCCCTGCTGCTCGCAGACACCGGCAACGTCGAGGCCGGGCTCCCGACCCTCACGACCTCGTTGCGCGGCACCGGCAGCGTCCTAATGACGGTGCGCACGATGCGGCACGCGGCGCACTCCGGCATGTTCGGCGGCGCCGCGCCAGACGCCCTCCAGGCCCTGCTCACCTCTCTGGCCAGCCTGCGCGACGCGAGCGGCGAGACGACGATCGACGGGCTCGACCACGACGGACTGTGGGACGGGGCGCCCTTTGACACCAACAGGTTTCGCGGCGACGCAGGACTCCTCGACGGTGTCGAGCCGTTGACGGGCACCGGCTCCGTGGCCGACCTCCTGTGGGCGCGACCGGCAGCCACCGTGCTGGCCATCGACTGCCCTCCCATCTCGCAGGTGACGGCCGCAGCCCAGGGCGAGGCGCGGGCCGTGGTCAACCTCCGGGTGCCCGCCGACACCGACGCGGCTGCCGCCCAGAAGCTGCTCATCGCGCACCTGCGGGCACACACACCCTTCGGGGCACAGGTGGAGATCAAGCCGGTCTCGCTGGGGCACGGGTTCCGCGCGAGGACCGACGGACCGGCATACACGGCCATGCGGCGGGCGATGCGGACGGCGTTCGGCCGCGACGCGGTCACCACCGGGCAAGGTGGATCGATCCCGCTCGCGACAGCCCTGGCCGAGCTCGTTCCCGACGCCGAGATCCTGCTGCTCGGGGTGGAGGAGCCGGAGTCCCGGATCCACTCGCCCGGAGAGAGCGTCGACCCCGAGGAGCTGCGGCGGACCGCGCTCACCCAGGCGTTGTTCCTCGCCGACCTCGGTGGGCTGCTCGAGCCTGGGGACGAACCTGGGGACGAGCCTGAGCGCGAGGCTGTGGGGCCGGCTCCGCGCGAGGCTGTGGCCGAGGCGGTGGGGCCGGCTCCGCTCAGTGATGGGGCCGCTGCGGACTGATTTGTCCACATGCCTCGACCTCGAAGGCGACCGGCCCACAGGGCTCGAAGAGCGCGCTGCGCACGATTCGTCCGCGCGGCACCGTGGTCGCATGATCGGACACCCGCACGAGATCAGGGCCATGGCGACGCGGCTGCACGCCGACGCGGACCGGCTTCGTCACCTCGCCGTGAGGGTGGGGCGCACGCGCGACCTCGCCTGGCGGTCGAGGGCGGCGACGCTGTTCCGCGAGCGCGTTGGCGAGCGTGCGCACGCGCTACAACGCTCGGCGCAGCAGCTCGACGAGGCGGCCGGACGGGTTCAGGCCCACGCCGACGGTGTCGAAGCCGCCCGGGCGGAGGTGCTCCGCGTCGCAGCGCTCGGCGCCGACTTTGCCCGCGCCGCCGGTGAGGCTGCTACGCGGGCCGCGGGCCGCGCATGAGCCGCGACCTCCTCCACGTCCGCGGTGGCTCCGCGGGGACCTCCGTCGGGTTGGACTCGCTGGACGCCGCTGCCGCTGCCCTCGCCGACGTGGCGGGGGACGTGGCTCTCGTGGCCTGTCGAGCGGTCGCTGCCGCGGCAGATCCCGACCTGGTCGCAGGGTCCCTGCTCAGCCCCGGCACGGGGTTGCGGGCCGACGCGGCGCTCGCGGAGGCCGTCGGGCCGCGCGGCCTCCTGGGCGACGTCGCGTCGATGGTCTCGCTCTCCTCCGCCGTGATGGCTGCTTCCGCGTCCTACCGTCGGGCAGAGGCGGAGGCGGCCAGGGCTGTCGAGCTCGCCCAGGACACCGTGATGCTGGTCGTGGGCGAGCTGGCCCCTCAGCTCCTCGTCGGGGTGCTTGCCCTCGACGCGCTCGGCGTCGACGTGGCGGGTCTGCTGGACCGGGCCGTGTTCGACGAGCCGGCCATCGCGGATCTGGCCGGGGGAGTGGAGGGGCTCGTGGTGGGACTTCGGTCCAACCCGCTGACCGCCCCCTTCGTGTCCGCGCGCCCGCGCGCTGACGGGCTCGCCTCCGGGGCAGACGGCCCCGCGGGTGGCCGTTCCGAGCCTGACGGTTCCGAGCGTGTCGGTTCCGAGCAGGACCACGAGGCGGACCTGGACTACGAGGTGGCTCTGCGCCTTCTCGCGGACTCAGCCGCCCTGTGGGGGTTGCTGTCCGACGGTGGTCGCGCGCGGGTCACCGCAGAAGCCCGGCCGCGCCCCGGAGCCCGCGTCCCTCGCACCCTCCGGGACCTGGCGGTGGACCAACGCAACGTGGGCGACGGCGAGGACTACGCCGGGCACGTTCGGGTGATCGAGGTCCCGCAGCCCCAAGGCTCTGCCTGGATCGTCGAGATCAGTGGCACCCAGGTGTGGGATCCCACGGCCGGCGCCAACCCGTTCGACGTCACGACCGACGTCCGTTCGATGGCCCAGGACGCGACGGTTCTCGCCGACGGTGTCCACCGGGCACTGGAGCAGGCGCAGGCCGCATCGGCGGCGACGGCCACCGGGACGGGCGGTCGCGACCGGAGCGATGGACCGGTCATGCTGGTCGGGCACAGCCTCGGCGGGATCGCCGCGGCCGGGCTCGCCTCGTCGCCACGGTTCACCGAGGCCCACCCGGTGACCCACGTCGTGACGATGGGCTCACCCGTGGGACGGATGCCCGTGCCGGACGACATCGCCGTCCTCTCCCTCGAACACTCGCAGGACGCCGTGCCTCGCCTTGACGGTGCGCCCAACCCCGATCGCTCGACGTGGGTCACCGTGTCGCGCGACCTGGGCGCCACTGACTCGGGTCGGACGCAGCTGGACCGGGCTGAGCTGGACCGGGCTGAGCTGGACCGGGCTGAGCTGGACCGGGCGAGCGAGGCCCACGACGCCCGGTTGTATGCCGCCACCGCAGCGCTCGTCGACGACTCCACCGATCCGTCGGTGTCCACCTGGCGGGCCGGCAGCGCACGCTTCTTCGCCGGTGACGCGCATGGCGATCCGGTCGTCCGCGACTACGCGATCGAGCGGGTCGTGCCATGAGGCGCGGTCCGGCCGGACAGCGGGTGGCACAATCCGACCCGTGAACCCGTCCACCGCGCTCGCGACGGTCCTGGTGGACGAGCTGGTCCGACAAGGGGTCCGCCACGCCGTGCTCTGCCCAGGCTCCCGCTCGGCTCCCTTGGCCTATGCCTTGCGCGAGGCCGAGCGCGCCGGCCTGATCGAGTTGCACGTGCGCGTCGACGAGCGGTCGGCAGGCTTCGTGGCGTTGGGACTGGCCAAGCTCACCCGGGTGCCGGCGGTCGTCGTGACCACCTCGGGCACGGCGGTCGCGAACCTCCACCCCGCCGTCCTCGAGGCGCACCACGGGGTCGTCCCGCTTGTCGTTCTCTCGGCCGACCGGCCGGTCGAGCTGCGCGGCACTGGTGCCAACCAGACCACCGTGCAGCCGGGCATCTTCGCCGGGGCCGTCCGCTGGTCCGTGGACGCCGCCGCCCCGCAGCGCGCCCCAGGCGAGGTCGCGCGCTGGCGGCGGATCGCTGCCGACGCAGTCCGGCATGCCACCGGCGCCACCGACGTCGGCGAGCCCGGACCGGTCCACGTCAACGTCCAGCTGCGCGAACCGCTGGTCCCGACCGGCGACGACGGACCCTGGCCGGAGTCCCTCGATGGCGTGCTGCCCGAAGCTGCCGACGGCTCCATGGCGGCGACGCCGACAGCGACTCCGGTGGCGACTGCGCCCTCGACCTCCACGCCGTCTTCCGGGGAGCCCGGGCCGGACGCGGCGTACGACGTCGCGCGTCAGCCTGCACGGACCCTGGTCGTGGTGGGCGACCTCCCTGAGCCCGACCAGTTCGACCGCGCCGTCCGTTGGGCAACGGCCAGGGGCTGGCCGGTCCTCGCCGAACCGTTCGGCACCCACCCGCGGGGCGACGCGCTGCCGCACGGCCCGCTGGTCCTGTCCGACCCGCGATGGCTCGACGAGCACACCCCGGACCGCGTGATCGCGGTCGGACGGCTGACCCTGTCGCGGCCGGTCGCGGCTCTCCTGCGCCGACCCGGCGTCCGGGTGGAGGCCGTGGGTGCCCACGCCTGGATCGTGTCGCGTCCCGATGTCCAGGTCGTCCACCCGGTCTCGGTGCTCGAGGCTCCCGTCGCTCCCGCCGACGACCTCGACGGCGAAGCCGACGAGGCGTGGAGCGACGCGTGGCGCTCAGCGGGCAAGCGTGTGGCCAGCGCCCTGGCCGGCGAGAAGTCGCCCTGGCCCAGTGGCGCGGCCGTGGCCAACGCAGTCATGGAGGGTCTACCGGCTGGTGCCACCCTCTTCCTCGGCTCGTCGAACACCGCTCGCGACGTCGACCTCGCGGCCCCTCGGTCCGAATCGCTGCGTGTGGTGGCCGGTCGCGGGCTCGCGGGCATCGACGGCTGCGTGTCCACCGCGAGCGGCCTGGCCCTGGCCGACGGGACGCCGACCTACGCCCTGATGGGTGACCTGACGTTCCTCCACGACGCCAACGGGTTGCTCGTCGGACCACTGGAGCGTCGACCGGACCTCACCGTGGTCGTCACGAACGACGACGGGGGCGGCATCTTCACCCTGCTCGAGCCGGGCGAGCCGGCGCGGGCCGCCGAGTTCGAGCGCCTCTTCGGCACTCCGACCGGCGCCGACCTGGCCGCACTGTGCGCCGCACACCACGTCAGGCACCAGCAGGTCTCGACCCGTGACGAGCTCGTCACGGCCCTCGGAGCACGGCCGTCCGGCCTCAGCGTCCTCGAGGTGAGGGTCGACCGCGACGGCCATCGCGACCTCCATGCCCGGCTGCGCGAGCGCGCCGCCGCCGCCATCGCGACCTGAGCTATCGGCGCGGTTCGGGCCTACCGCAGCTCCTACAGCCGACCGCTCAAGGCGAATCGCGACAGGAGTGGCGCGGATCGACTCCGCCGAGGGGGATCAGGGGCGATCTGTGCCACTTCTGCCACGAGTCATCGTGGTCAGATGCCGACTCATCGCGGTCAGGTCCGGTGAGGAGCGGGGCGCAGGTGCGGTCAGGGCCACGTGCGGCACGTGGCGCTCAGGGGTGGCGGCGCAGCGGCATACCGCGGGCGATGAGGTCCTCGCGGAGGTGGTCGGGACCCGTGAAGTGGACCGCGTCCATCCCGGTCTCGGCCGCGGCGACGACGTTGGCGAGGCTGTCGTCGATGAAGATGCAGTCGTCGAGGCCGGCGCGGTGGCTGACGCGTTCCTCCAGGACCTCGAAGATCTCGGGGTCGGGCTTGGCCACGCCCTCCTCGCCCGACACGACGATGTCCTCGAACAGCTCGAGGAAGTCGAACCGGTCCAGGGCCACCGGGAACAGGTCGGCGGACCAGTTCGTCAGCGCGAACAGGGGCACCTCGGCCGCGTGCAGCTCGCGCAGGATCTGCACGCTGCCTGCTATCTCGCCGACGAGCGAGGCGCCGAAGTGCTCGCGGTAGGCGACGATCTCCTCGGCGTACTGCGGGTGTGACGCCAGCGCGACCTGCTCCGCCTCGTCGAGCCCCCGCCCGGCGTCGTTGGCGTGGTTCCAGGCGGCGAAGTCGAAGTCATGGTCCGCCACGAAGGCGCGAGCCCTCTCGGGACCGACCGCGACCTCGACGGCCCGCACCGGGTCCCAGGAGATCAGGACGTTGCCCAGGTCGAACACGACCGCGTCGGCGGGTCGGGGGACGAGGTCGGAGGACATGGTCATTCGGCGGTGAGTGCGTCGCGCATCGGGACGAGCTTGGCGTCGGACTCGGCGACCTCGGACTCCGGGTCCGAACCCGCGACGATCCCGCAGCCGGCGAACAGCCGCATGGCCGAGGCGTCCTCGCGCTCGAAGGCACCGCACCGCAGGGCGATACCCCATTCCCCGTCGCCGGTCGCGTCCATCCAGCCGACCGGACCGGCATAGCGTCCGCGGTCCATCTCCTCGAGCTCGGTGATGAGGGCGTCGGCAGCGGCCGAGGGCGTGCCGCAGACGGCGGCGCTCGGGTGCAGCGACGCGGCGAGGGTCAGCGACGTCGCGTGGTCGGCGAGCACACCGGCGACATCGGTCGCCAGGTGCATGACGTTCGACAGGTGGAGGACGAACGGCGCCTCGGGCACGTTCATCGACGAGCAGTGCGGGCGCAGGGCGTCGGCGACGGACCGGACGGCGTACTCGTGCTCCTCGAGGTCCTTGCTCGAGCGCGCCAGCGACGCCGCCAGGGCGAGGTCGTGCTCGTCGTCACCGGTGCGGCGGATGGTCCCGGCGAGGACCCGCGACGTGACCAGGCCCTTCTCGAGGCGAACGAGCATCTCGGGCGTCGCGCCCACGAGCCCGTCGACGGCAAAGACCCAGGTCGTGTCGTAGCGCTCGGCCAGCCGGGTCAGCAGCCAGCGCGGGTCGATCGGCGCCTCGGCGCTGACCCTGAGGTCACGCGCCAGAACCACCTTGTCGAGGCTGCCGCCGGTGATGCGCTCGACCGCGCGCTCCACGGCGCCGGCCCACTGCGCCGGAGGCAGCGCACCGTCCGCGAACGCCACCCCGGACGGCTCACGAGGCTGTGACTGCTGCGGTATGACGGGCGTGGGCAGCTCGTCGCCGGTCCCGATGGTGGTCACCCACCATCGACCGTCCCGCGCACCCACGACCACCTCGGGGACGACGAGGGTGGCGCCGGACGGTGAGTCCGCGGCATACGAGATGGACCCGAAGGCGACCGGTCCGGTGCCGGGCAGGGCGACGTCGTTGCGCACGACCGCTCCGTCGACGACGTCGCGCCACCACGCCTCGGCCAGCTCGAACCGGTCGGGGCCCACAGCGGTGAACTCCAGCGCGCGACCCCACCCGACCAGACCCTCACCGCGGCGCACCCAGCTGAACAGCTCGGTCGGGTCGACGCGGTCGGGCAGGAGGGAGAGCAGCATGCCGGGGTCGTGCAGTGCCACGGTTCGGGCGACCACGGGCGAGCCGTGGGGTCGGCTCGCAGGCTGGGGCGTGGGAAGGCTGGTCATGTCGGGGAAAGCCTACGGCGCACCCACCTCCACCCGGCGGGAGGTGGGCGTGAGCCCGCGCGGGATGGGCGACAGCAGCCGCGGGGAGAGGGCGCCGGGCCGGATGGGAGGATGGCGACCATGACCCGCGCCAGCCTCGACAAGGATCCCCGCGACGTCGCCGCGATGTTCGACGACGTGGCCGGCAAGTACGACCTCACCAACGACGTCCTCTCCCTGGGCCAGGACCGGCTGTGGCGACGGGCAGTCCTCAAGGCGGTGGCCGCCCAGCCCGGCGAGACCGTGCTGGACATCGCCGCGGGCACGGGCACGAGCAGCGAGCCGTTCGCCGACCACGGTGTCAACGTCGTGCCGGCCGACTTCTCCCTCGGCATGCTGAGGGTGGGCAACCGGCGGCGTCCCGACCTGGGCTTCACGGCGGCCGACGCGATGCGGCTTCCCTTCGCGGACAACAGCTTCGACGCGGTGACGATGTCGTTCGGCCTGCGCAACGTCTCAGGGGTCGAGGGGGCGCTGGCGGAGTTCCTGCGGGTGACCAGGCCCGGTGGCAGGCTCGTGGTCTGCGAGTTCAGCCAGCCGGTCAACGGCGCGTTCCGCAAGGTCTACAGCGAGTACCTCATGCGGTCGCTGCCCCCCATCGCGCGCAAGGTCAGCAGCAACCCCGAGTCCTACGTCTACCTGGCCGAGTCGATCCAGGCCTGGCCCGCGCAGCGCGAGCTGGGGGAGCGCATCGCCGCGGCCGGGTGGAGCGAGGTCGGCTGGCGCAACCTGACGGGCGGCATCGTCGCGCTGCACCGAGCGACGAAGCCGGCGTGACGGGCGAGGGGTAAGGGTCGCCTTACTGGTGACCGGACGGCGGGTCGGGAATAGACTCCGCAGTTGAAGTTCGTGAAGACGTTCACAAGCGGGTGAGGCAGGCGTGACAGACACCATCAGCGAGGCCGCCGGAGGCATCTCTGCGAGCCGGGCTCCCACGGAGACGGCCGACGTCATCGTCGTCGGTGCCGGTCCTGCGGGGTCGGCCACCGCGGCATACCTCGCCATGGCGGGGCTCGACGTCCTCGTCCTCGAGAAGACGAGCTTCCCCCGCGAGAAGGTGTGTGGCGACGGGCTCACTCCGCGCGCCGTGAAGGAGCTGATCACCCTCGGCATCCCCACGCCCGAGGACGACGGCTGGATCAAGAACCACGGCCTGCGGATCATCGGCGGCGGCATGCGGCTGTCCCTGCCCTGGCCCGACCTCGCGAGCTTCCCGCCCTACGGCCTGGTGCGCACGCGGCAGGACTTCGACGACATCCTCGCCAAGCACGCGGTGAAGCACGGTGCGCGGCTGCGCGAGTCCACGAACGTGACCGGTCCCATTCTCGACTCCAAGGGCGCGATCGTGGGCGTGACCGCCAAGGCGGTCGACGAGAAGGGCCGGTCGACCGGCCCCGAGCTCCGGTATGCCGCGCCGCTGGTCGTCGCTGCCGATGGCAACTCCTCGAGGTTGTCCCTGTCGATGGGCCGCGAGAAGCGCGAGGACCGTCCGATGGGCGTGGCCGTGCGCACCTACTACACGAGCCCCCGCCACGACGACGACTACCTCGAGTCCTGGCTCGAGCTGTGGTCCACCGACGACAACGGCAAGAAGGTGCTGCTGCCCGGGTACGGCTGGATCTTCGGCGTCGGCGACGGGACCTCCAACGTCGGCCTCGGGATCCTTAACACCTCCAGCGCCTTCGGCAAGACCGACTACAAGGACGTCATGCGTCGTTGGGTCGCGACGATGCCCGAGGACTGGACCTACAACGACGCGACGATGGTCGGCCCGATCCGCGGCGCAGCCTTGCCGATGGGCTTCAACCGGCAGCCGCACTACGACAACGGGCTGCTGCTCGTCGGTGACGCCGGCGGCATGGTCAACCCGTTCAACGGCGAGGGCATCGCCTACGCGATGGAGTCCGGGCGCCTGGCCGCCGAGGTGATCGCGCAGGCGTTCGCGCGCGGCACCGACGCCCAGCGCGAGCGCGTCCTCCAGTCCTACCCCAAGGTCATGGCTGACGCGCTGGGCGGCTACTACACGCTCGGCCGCTACTTCGCGAAGATGATCGGCAACCCCGAGATCATGCGTCTGGCCACCAAGTACGGGCTGCCCCGCACCACCTTGATGAAGTTCCTCCTGAAGGTGATGGCCAACCTCGCCGAGCCGCACGGCGGCGACGCGAGCGACCGCCTGATCACCGCCCTGTCCAAGATGGCGCCGGACGCATGACCCGGCGTGCATTCTCTGGCGGCGCCCCTAGGATTGGGCCGCACCGCAAGGATGTGACCGGTGCCACAGTCGGCAGGGACGACGACGGCAGCACCCACGGCAGTAGCAACCACAGAAAGGGAGTGGCACGGCGATGAGCAACCCCTACGTCCCGTTGCTTTTCCTGTTGGCCATCGGTGGCGGCTTCGCCGTCTTCTCGGTCGGCGCCGCGGCCGTCTCGGGCCCCAAGCGCTACAACCGCGCCAAGCTGGACGCCTACGAGTGCGGCATCGAGCCGACCCCCCACGCCGTCGGCGGTGGACGCGTGCCGATCAAGTACTACCTGACCGCAATGCTCTTCATCATCTTCGACATCGAGTCGGTGTTCCTCTACCCGTTCGCGGTGGCCTTCAACCAGCTCGGCCTGTTCGCGCTCGTGGAGATGGTGCTGTTCATCCTGACCGTGTTCGTGGCCTACGCGTACGTGTGGCGCCGCGGCGGCCTCGAGTGGGACTGACGAGGGACTAGGACCAACCAATGGGAATCGAAGATAAGCTGCCCGCCGGCTTCCTGCTGACCACGGTCGAGCAGGTCGCCGGCTACATGCGCAAGAGCTCGGTCTGGCCGGCCACGTTCGGCCTCGCCTGCTGCGCCATCGAGATGATGGCCGTCGGCACACCCGACTACGACATCGCCCGGTTCGGGATGGAGCGGTTCTCCGCGACGCCGCGCCAGGCCGACCTGATGATCGTCGCCGGTCGCGTGAGCCAGAAGATGGCACCCGTCGTCCGCCAGGTCTACGACCAGATGCCCGAGCCCAAGTGGGTCATCTCGATGGGCGTCTGCGCGAGCTCCGGCGGCATGTTCAACAACTACGCGATCGTGCAGGGCGTCGACCACATCATCCCCGTCGACGTCTACCTGCCCGGCTGTCCGCCCCGCCCCGAGATGCTGCTCAACGCGATCATCACGCTGCACGATCAGATCCAGAACTCCAAGCTGGGCGTCAACCGCGTGGCCGCCGCGCGTGCTGCTGAGGCGGCTGCGCTGTCCGCTACGCCGACCCACCAGATGACCGGCCTGCTCGCCCAGGGCGCCGGCAGCGGCCACACCCACGCGCACGGCCACTTGCACGGGACCGACGTGACGCAGGGCGGTGTCGCATGAGCGAAGAGAAGAAGGACGCTCCCGACCAGCCGGCCCCCGAAGCGGCTGCGGCCACGATCGGCGTCCAGCCCGGCGAGGTTGTCGACCGCGCGGACGACGAGCGCCTGCCTGCCGCCCCCGGCACCACTCCCGACCCCGTCGTCGTCGGCGAGCGCCGCGGCATGTTCGGCGCGACCGACACCGGTGACACCACCGGCTACGGCGGCATGGTCAGCCCGATCCTGTTCCCCGGTGCGGCGGTCCGTCCCTACGGCAGCTACTTCGACACCATCGCCGACCAGCTCGAGCGTGGCCTGAACGGCGGCACCGCCTCCTATGCCGAGGCCGTCGAGCGGGTCGTCGTCGACCGCGGCGAGATGACCCTCTTCGTCCGACGCGAGCACCTGCCGGCCGTCGCCCGCTCCCTGCGCGACGACCCGTCGCTGCGCTTCGAGATGTGCACGGGCGTCTCCGGTGTGCACTACCCGCACGAGTCCGGTCGCGAGCTGCACGCCGTCTACCACTTCCTGTCCATCACCCACGGCGGTCGCCGGGTCCGCGTCGAGGTCACCGCACCCGACGACGACCCGCACATCCCGTCGATCGTCGAGATCTACCCGGCGAACGACTGGCACGAGCGCGAGACCTGGGACATGTTCGGCATCAAGTTCGACGGTCACCCGTCACTCACCCGCATCCTCATGCCCGACGACTGGCCGGGCCACCCGCAGCGGAAGGACTACCCCCTCGGCGGCATCCCCGTCGAGTACAAGGGCGCCACCGTCCCGCCGCCGGACCAGCGGAGGTCTTACAGCTGATGACTGCCAACTCACTCAAGGACAAGGACATCTACGCCACCTCGGGCGCGGACGCGGCGGCCTCAGCGGGTGCGCACGTCTTCAACGCCACCGGTGGCGACTGGGACCAGCTGGTCGACGAGGCGGCGGCCCTCCACGAGGAGCGGATCGTCGTCAACATGGGTCCGCAGCACCCGTCGACGCACGGCGTGCTCCGCCTCATCCTCGAGCTCGACGGCGAGACGGTGACCGAGACCCGCGCGGGGATCGGCTACCTGCACACCGGCATCGAGAAGAACATGGAGTTCCGCACCTGGACCCAGGGCGTGACGTTCTGCACCCGCATGGACTACCTCACGCCGTTCTTCAACGAGGCCGTGTTCTGCCTCGGGGTCGAGAAGCTGCTCGGCATCACCGACCAGATCCCCGAGCGCGCCAGCGTCATCCGGGTCCTCATGATGGAGCTCAACCGGATCACCTCCCACCTCGTCGCCCTGGCGACCGGTGGCATGGAGATGGGTGCCACCACCGTCATGACGGTCGGGTTCCGCGAGCGCGAGCGGATCCTGTCGATCTTCGAGATGGTCACCGGCCTGCGCATGAACAACGCGTTCATCCGTCCCGGCGGTGTCGCCCAAGACCTGCCGCCTGGCGCCATCGACAAGGTGCGCGACACGATTCCGTTGGTGCGCAAGGGACTTGGCGAGCTGGAGCTCCTGCTCAACGAGAACCCCATCCTCAAGGGCCGCACCGTCGACGTCGGCTACCTCGACCTGTCGGGCTGCATGGCGCTGGGCATCACGGGCCCGATGCTGCGTTCGACCGGTCTGCCCCACGACCTGCGCAAGCTGGACCCCTACTGCGGCTACGAGACCTACGACTTCGAGGTCATCACGCGCACGGAGTCCGACGCCTACGCCCGGCTGCGGATCCGCATCGACGAGATGTACGAGTCCCTCAAGATCGCCGAGCAGTGCATCGACCGGCTCCAGTCCGAGGCCGGCCCGGTCATGGTCGAGGACAAGAAGATCGCCTGGCCCGCACAGCTGGCCATCGGCGGCGACGGCATGGGCAACAGCCTCGACCACATCCGCGAGATCATGGGCACCTCGATGGAGTCCCTCATTCACCACTTCAAGCTGGTGACCGAGGGCTTCCGGGTCCCCCCGGGCCAGGCGTATGCCGCGGTGGAGAGCCCCAAGGGCGAGCTCGGCTGCCACGTGGTGTCCGACGGCGGCACGCGCCCCTACCGCGCGCACTTCCGCGACCCGTCGTTCAACAACCTTCAGGCCACGGCCGTGATGTGCGAAGGCAGCCAGATCGCCGACGTCATCGTCGCCGTCGCCTCGATCGACCCCGTCATGGGAGGCGTGGACCGCTGATGGAGCACTACGGGATCCAGACGGCGGCAGGGCACCTGACCGTCGCTCCAGAGTCCAAGGAGCCGTATGCCGCCGACGTGCTGGCCGGTCTCCACGAGGACGCTGCGCTGGTCGTCGCGAAGTACCCGCAGAAGCGTTCGGCGCTGCTGCCGCTGCTGCACCTCGTGCAGTCGGTCGACGGCTACGTCACGGGTCGGGGCATCGACTTCTGCGCCGAGGTCCTCGACCTGAGCACCGCCGAGGTCTCGGGTGTCGCGACGTTCTACACGCAGTACAAGCGGCACCCCAACGGCGAGTACACCGTCGGCATCTGCACCAACACCCTCTGCGCGATCATGGGCGGTGACCAGATCTGGGACGAGGTCTCCGAGCACCTCGGCATCGGCCATGACGAGACGACGCCGGACGGCAAAGTCACCCTCGAGCGGGTCGAGTGCAACGCGGCCTGCGACTTCGCCCCGGTGGTGATGGCCAACTGGGAGTTCTTCGACAACCAGACTCCCGAGTCGACCAAGCAGCTGGTGGACGACCTGCGCTCCGGCAAGGACGTCAAGCCCAGCCGCGGCCCCGACAAAGTGTGTTCCTTCAAGCAGGTCTCGCGCGTCCTCGCCGGTTTCCACGACGGGCTCGCGGATGAGGGCGTGGGCGCCGGGCCCGCATCGCTGGAGGGCCTGAGGATCGCCAACGAGCGCGGCTGGACCGCGCCGGACGGTGACGCCGGCGAGGCCGGCGAGGCCGGCGAGGCCCGAGAGGCGCCCAAGGAGGAGCACGCCCCCGAGGCGACGTCCGACGAGGTGGCGCCGGGACGGCATACCTCCACCGACTCGACGGCCAACGAGCCCGACGAGGTGGTCGACGACAAGCCGGCCACCCTCTTCGACGAGACCACCAAGGCAGATGGAAAGGACGAGGCATGAGCACCACGCTGACCCCGATCCTCACGAAGTTCTGGGATGACCCCCAGTCGTGGACGCTCGAGACCTACGAGCGCAACGAGGGCTACCAGGCGCTGAAGAAGGCGCTCGGCATGAAGCCCGCCGACCTCGTCCAGATGACCAAGGACTCCGGCCTGCGCGGCCGTGGCGGCGCAGGCTTCCCGACCGGCATGAAGTGGGGCTTCCTGCCCCCGCCGGACGGCGGCCCCCGCTACCTCGTGGTCAACGCCGACGAGTCCGAGCCGGGCACCTGCAAGGACATCCCGCTGATGATGGCGGCGCCGCAGTTCCTCATCGAGGGCGTGGCGATCACGTCGTTCGCGATCGGCTGCAACCACGCCTTCATCTACCTGCGCGGCGAGGTCGTGCACGTCTACCGCCGCCTGCTGCGCGCGGTGGAGGAGGCGTATGCCGCGGGCTACCTCGGCAAGAACATCCAGGGTTCGGGGTTCGACCTCGACGTGACCGTGCACGCCGGTGCCGGTGCCTACATCTGTGGCGAGGAGACTGCGCTGCTCGACAGCCTCGAGGGCCGTCGCGGCCAACCGCGCCTCAAGCCGCCGTTCCCGGCCGTGGCGGGTCTCTACGCCCGCCCGACCGTGGTCAACAACGTCGAGTCGATCGCCTCGGTGCCGCCGATCCTGCTCCACGGCGCGGACTGGTTCTCGGGCATGGGCACGGAGAAGTCGCAGGGCTTCGGCATCTTCAGCCTCTCCGGCCACGTCAAGCGTCCCGGCCAGTACGAAGCACCGCTCGGCATCACGCTGCGCGAGCTGCTCGACCTGGCCGGTGGCATGCGCGACCCCAACAAGAAGCTCAAGTTCTGGACGCCGGGTGGTTCGTCCACGCCGTTGTTCACCGACGAGCACCTCGACACCCCGCTCGACTTCGAGTCAGTGGCCGCCGCCGGCTCGATGCTCGGCACCAGGGCCCTGCAGATCTTCGACGAGACGACCTGCGTGGTCCGGGCGGTCGACCGCTGGACCGACTTCTACAAGCACGAGTCCTGTGGCAAGTGCACCCCGTGCCGTGAGGGCACCTGGTGGCTCAAGCAGATCCTCGGCCGGCTCGAGCACGGACAGGGGTCCGAGGAGGACCTCGAGAAGCTGCTCGACATCTGTGACAACATCCTCGGCCGCAGCTTCTGCGCGCTGGGTGACGGCGCGACCAGCCCGATCACCAGCAGCATCCAGTACTTCCGCGAGGAGTACCTCGCCCACCTGACGCACGGCGGCTGCCCGTTCGACCCACGAGACTCCACCCTGTTCGCAAAGGATGCGGTGTCCGCATGAGCGTGACCACGAGCCCCAGCGCCGGCGGCAACGCCGTCAGCACCGGGGGCAACGCCTCGGCACCCCCGGCCGCCGACCTGGTGACCCTCACCATCGACGGTGTCTCGGTGTCGGTCCCCAAGAACACGCTGGTGATCCGGGCCGCCGAGGAGGTCGGCGTCGAGATCCCGCGGTTCTGCGACCACCCGCTCCTCGAGCCGGTCGGCGCCTGCCGCCAGTGCCTCGTCGACATCGCCACCCCCGGTCCGGACGGCACCCTCCGACCGATGCCCAAGCCGCAGGCCTCCTGCACCATCACGGCCACCGAGGGCATGGAGGTCAAGACCCAGATGACCTCCCCGGTCGCCGACAAGGCGCAGCAGGGCGTGATGGAGCTGCTGCTCATCAACCACCCGCTCGACTGCCCGGTCTGCGACAAGGGTGGCGAGTGCCCCCTGCAGAACCAGGCCATGAGCAACGGTCGCGCGAAGTCCCGTTTCGAGGACGTCAAGCGCACCTATCCCAAGCCGATCAACATCTCCTCGCAGGTGCTGCTCGACCGCGAACGCTGTGTCCTGTGCGCCCGCTGCACCCGCTTCTCCGACCAGATCGCGGGTGACCCGTTCATCGCCCTGGTCGAACGCGGTGCCCTCCAGCAGGTCGGCATCTACGAGGAGCAGCCGTTCGAGTCCTACTTCTCGGGCAACACCGTCCAGATCTGCCCCGTGGGCGCGCTGACCGGTGCTGCCTACCGCTTCCGCAGCCGCCCGTTCGACCTGATGTCGACCAAGAGCGTCTGTGAGCACTGCGCGTCCGGCTGCTCGATCCGCACCGACCACCGCCGCGGTGCGGTGCTGCGGCGGATGGCCATCAACGACGTGGCGGTCAACGAGGAGTGGAACTGCGACAAGGGTCGCTGGGCCTTCCAGTACGCCAGCACCGGCGACAGGTTCGACTACCCGATGGTGCGCGACCAGGACGGCGAGCTGCAGGTCGCCTCGTGGCCCGAGGCGCTGGCCGCCGCTGCCGCAGGACTGCGCGCCTCCAAGGGTGTCGGGGTGCTGACCGGTGGACGCCTGTCCGTCGAGGACGCCTACGCCTACGGCAAGTTCGCCCGCGCCGTGCTCGCGACCAACGACATCGACTTCCGTGCCCGCCCGCACTCGGCGGAGGAGGCCGACTTCCTCGCGTCCACGGTGGTCGCCACCGGTCCGGAGGGCGACGCGGTCACCTACGCCGACCTCGAGGCCGCCAAGACCGTCGTCCTGGTCGGCTTCGAGCCCGAGGAGGAGAGCCCGATCGTCTTCCTGCGGCTGCGCAAGGCAGTGCGCCGCACCAAGACGGCCGTGTATGCCGTGGCGCCCTTCGAGACGCGCGGCCTCACCAAGCTGAACGGCACCCTCATCCCGGCCGCACCGGGCACCGAGGCCGAGGTGCTGCGTGCCCTGGCCGACGGGGTCACCGGTGACGGGGCAGCCGCACGCGCGGCCCAGGCCCTCGAGCAGCCGGGCGCCATCGTGATCGTGGGCGAGCGCCTCGCCACCGTCCCCGGCGCACTGTCAGCGGCAGCCGCGCTGGCCACGTCGGACAACGTCCGCCTGGCCTGGGTGCCGCGTCGGGCCGGTGAGCGCGGCGCGCTCGAGGCCGGCGCGTTGCCGACCATGCTGCCCGGCGGCCGCCTGGTCGCCGACGCAGCCGCTCGTGAGCGGGTCGCCGAACTGTGGGACGTCGTCGGCCTCCCGGACGTGCCCGGCCGCGACGGTGCCGGCATCCTCCGAGCCGCCACGACCGGCTCGGTCAACGCCTTGGTCGTCGGTGGCGTGGATGCAGCCGACCTGGCCAGCCCGCACACCGAGGAAGCCCTCGCCAAGACCTTCGTGGTCTCGCTCGACTTCCGGCCCTCGTCGGTGACCGCCGTGGCCGACGTCGTGCTCCCGGTCGCTCCGCACGCGGAGAAGGGCGGGACGTTCGTCGACTGGGAGGGACGTCCGCGGGCCTTCGAGGCTGCGCTGGACAGCGCCGCCCAGTCCGACTTCCGCGTCCTGGACATGCTCGCCTCCGAGATGGGTGCCTTCCTGGGCACCCGCACGCTCGGGGAGATCCGCCGCGAGATGACGGCACTCGGCCCGGCGACGGGCGAGCGCGCCGCTGCCCCGTCGGTGCAGGTCGGCGACCTGCCGAGTGCAGGGGCGGGCGAGCTCGTGCTGGCGACCTGGCACCACCTGCTCGACCGTGGTTCGCTGCAGGACGGCGAGCCGTTCCTCGCAGGCACGGCTGCCAAGGCGTTCGCCCGCGTGTCCGCCGCGACCGCCGAGTCCTTCGACCTCGTCGACGGCGACACGGTCACCGTGTCCACCGCCGCCGGCTCGGTGTCGGCGCCGGTCGCGGTCACCGCAGGCATGGTCGACCACGTCGTCTGGCTGCCGACCAACTCCGACGGCTCCACCGTCCGTGCCGCCCTGGGGGCGGTCGCCGGTGACGTCGTGACCCTCACGAAGGGAGGCGCCCAGTGAGCACCCTGACGTATGCCGCGGACGCCGTCGCCGGCATACCGCACCTCGCGGTCGGGCTCGGGGCCTCGGCGCCCTTCGCCGACAACCCGAGCGCGGACTTCAGCGACACCCCGTGGTGGCTGCACCTGGTGAAGGCGCTGCTCGTCTTCGTCTTCCTGCTGGTCAACACCCTCGTCGTCATCTGGTTCGAGCGCCGCGTGATCGGCCGGATGCAACAGCGTCCGGGCCCCAACCGCACCGGGCCGTTCGGCCTGCTGCAGACCCTCGCCGACGGCGTGAAGCTGGCCCTCAAGGAGGACCTCACGCCCAAGAACGCCGACAAGGTCGTCTTCGCGCTGGCCCCCGCCATCGCGGGTGCGATGGCCTTCGTGTCGTTCGCGATCATCCCCATGGGGCCGACCGTCTCGATGTTCGGTCACCGGACTCCGTTGCAGCTGACCGACATCCCCGTTGCCGTGCTGCTGGTGCTCGCGGTGGCCGGTGTCGGGGTCTACGGCATCGTGCTGGCCGGCTGGTCCTCGGGCTCGACCTACCCGCTGCTCGGTGGGCTGCGCTCCACGGCCCAGGTCATCTCCTACGAGATCGCCATGGGCCTGTCGCTCGTCGCGGTCTTCCTCTACAGCGGGTCGATGTCGACCTCGCAGATCGTCGGTGCCCAGAAGAGCCTCTGGTACATCCTGCCGCTGGTGCCCAGCTTCCTGGTCTACGTCGTCACCATGGTCGGCGAGACCAACCGTCTGCCGTTCGACCTCGCCGAGGGCGAGGGCGAGCTGACCGGTGGCTTCCACACCGAGTACTCGTCGCTGAAGTTCGCCATGTTCTTCCTCGGTGAGTACGTCAACATGTTCACCGTCTCGGCCCTGGCCACGACGATGTTCCTCGGGGGCTGGATGGCCCCTCCCGGCATCGCCGCCATCAACGACGGCATGTTCAACCACGGCTGGTGGGGCCTGCTCTGGTTCGTCATCAAGCTCTGGCTCTTCATGTTCTTCTTCGTCTGGCTGCGCGGCTCGCTGCCCCGTGTCCGCTACGACCAGTTCATGCGGTTCGGCTGGAAGTTCCTCATCCCCGTCACGCTCACCTGGGTGGTGGTCGCTTCGTTCATGAAGGCCAGCCAGCTCGGCTTCATCCACGGGCCGAGCGTCACCTTCCGCGGCCGGGAGTTCCCCGTCCTCAGCATCGCCTTCGTCGTCATCCTCGCCGGGGCGGTCCTGGTCATCGCCTGGCTGCGTGACAACCGCAAGATCGAACAGGACGCCATCCGCAACATGCCCCCGCCGGAGGAGATCGACCCCTTCGCCGGCGGCTACCCGGTGCCCCCGCTGCCCGGGCAGCGGCTCAAGGAGCCGTCGCTCGCGATCGGCGAGCGCGCCACCGACAAGGAGGAGGCCACTCGTGGCTGACGACCAGAAGAAGCCCGGGTTCCTCGCGGACCTCTTCGCTCCCGTCGGCGGGTTCGGCGTCACGTTCGCCACGATGTTCCGCAAGCTGGAGACCGAGGAGTACCCCGAGGAGAAGCGGCCGACCCAGCCGCGGTTCCACGGACGTCACCAGCTCAACCGGCACGCCGACGGGCTCGAGAAGTGCGTCGGGTGCGAGCTGTGCGCCTGGGCCTGCCCGGCTGACGCGATCCTCGTCGAAGGCGCCTCGAACGACGACTCCGAAGGCGGCTCCGGCCGGTTCTCTCCCGGTGAGCGTTACGGCCGCGTCTACCAGATCAACTACCTGCGCTGCATCTTCTGCGGGCTGTGCATCGAGGCCTGCCCGACCCGGGCGCTGACGATGACCAACTTCTACGAGCTGGCCGACAACAACCGTGCCGACCTCATCTTCACCAAGGAGCAGCTGCTCGCGCCGCTCTCCGAGGGCATGCTCCCGGCTCCGCACCCGATGGTCGAGGGCCTCGAGGAGCGCGACTACTACCTGGGCAAGGTGGCCCGCGCCACGCCCGACCAGGAGGAGTGGGCGGCAGCACACGCCGCCGAGGGTGGTGAGTCCGCATGACCACGTTCACTTGGCCATGCTCGTCGTCCTTCCGGGCCTCGCTCGTTCCTCGCTCGTGTCCTCAGGAGGTCCTCGCATGACCAGCCTCGGTGAGCAGATCATGTTCTGGATCCTCGCGCCGATCAGCGTGCTCGGCGCACTCGGCCTGATCTTTGCCAAGAAGGCCGTCCACGCCGCGCTCGGCATGGCCCTGGTGATGATCAACCTGGGCATCTTCTACATCGCGGAGGAGGCTGAGTTCCTCGGCATCATCCAGATCTTCGTCTACACCGGCGCGGTCATGATGCTGTTCCTCTTCGTGCTGATGCTCGTCGGCGTCGACTCCTCGGACTCCCTCGTCGAGACCCTCAAGGGCCAGAAGTGGGCGAGCCTCCTGCTCGCGTTCGGACTGGCCGGCCTGCTCTTCACCGCCATCGGCCGGGCCGAGTTCGGACCGATGAAGGGCCTGTCGGGCGTCAACGACAGCACGGGCAACGTCTCGGGCGTCGCGGACCTGATCTTCGGCAAGTACGTCTGGACGTTCGAGATCACGTCGGCCCTGCTCATCACGGCCGCCCTGGGTGCCATGGTGCTGGCCCACCGCGAGCGCATCGGCACCAAGCCCAGCCAGCGCGCGTGGTCCGAGCGCCGCGTCCTCGAGAACCGCAACGTCGCAGGCCTTCCTGCTCCCGGTGTCTACGCCCGCAGCAACGCGGTCGACACCCCGGCGCTGCTGCCCGACGGGTCGCCCAGCGAGCTGTCCGTGTCGCGGGTGCTCACCGCCCGTGAGCAGAACGTCGCGCCTGCACGCCACATCGAGTTCGAACACGACACGGAGCACGAGATCGAGGAGGGCTCGCAGCGATGAACCTCGTCAACTACATCTACCTCGCGACCCTGCTGTTCGCGATCGGTGGTGCGGCAGTCCTCATGCGGCGCAACGCCATCATCGTGTTCATGGGTGTCGAGCTGATGCTCAACTCGACCAACCTGATGTTCGTGACGTTCTCCCGGATGCGCGGCAACCTCGACGGCCAGGTGATCGCCCTGTTCGTCATGGTGGTCGCCGCTGCCGAGGTCGTCGTGGGCCTGGCCATCATCATGGCCATCTTCCGTGCCCGCCGGTCGGCCTCGGTCGACGACGCCAACCTGCTGAAGCTGTAGAAGGAGCCACCAGTTGACCTCCCTCGCCCACCTCGCCGCCGCTGATGGGGCCGCAACAGCGGCCACCGGCGTCACGGCATACGCCTGGCTCTTGGTAGCCCTCCCGCTGCTCGGTGCTGCCGTGCTGCTGTTCGGTGGCCGCGCCACCGACAAGTGGGGGCCGCTGTTCGCCGTCGCGATGTCATGGGCGGCCTTCGTCGTCGGCCTCGTCGTCTGGATCTCGATGCTCGGTCGCGGCGCCGAGGAGCGTGCCGCGCACCTGCACCTGTTCAACTGGGTGCCGGCGGGGTCGTTCAACCTCGACGCAGGGATGCTCGTCGACCAGCTGTCGGTGACCTTCGTGCTGCTGGTGACCTTCGTCGGGTCGCTGATCCACGTGTACTCGCTCGGCTACATGGATCACGACCCCGACAAGCGCCGGTTCTTCGCCTACCTCAACCTGTTCGTGGCCGCGATGCTGCTGCTGGTGCTGGCCGACTCCTATCTGCTGCTCTACGTCGGCTGGGAAGGCGTGGGTCTGGCGTCCTACCTGCTCATCGGGTTCTGGAACCACAACCCCACCTACGCCACCGCCGCCAACAAGGCGTTCGTCGTCAACCGCGTCGGTGACTTCGGCCTGTCCGTCGGGATCATGGTCATGTTCGCGGCCTTCGGCACGGTCACCTTCGCGGGCGTCCAGGAGGCCGCCAAGGGCGGTGCGGGCGAGGGCGTGCTCACGGCGATCGGCCTGCTGCTGCTGCTCGGTGCCTGCGGCAAGTCTGCTCAGTTCCCGCTGCAGAGCTGGCTCGGCGACGCCATGGCCGGCCCGACCCCGGTGTCCGCGCTGATCCACGCGGCGACCATGGTCACCGCCGGCGTCTACCTCGTGGTGCGCAGCAGCTTCATCTTCGACAACGCGCCCAACGCCCAGCTGGCGGTCGTCGCCGTGGGTGCCGTGACGCTGATCTTCGGAGCCATCGTCGGCTGCGCCAAGGACGACATCAAGAAGGCACTGGCTGCTTCGACCATGTCGCAGATCGGCTACATGATGCTCGCCGCCGGCCTCGGCCCGGTCGGCTACGCCTTCGCGATCTTCCACCTGCTGACCCACGGCTTCTTCAAGGCCGGCATGTTCCTCGGCGCAGGCTCGGTCATGCACGGCATGAACGACCAGGTCGACATGCGCCGCTTCGGTGGGCTCTCCGGCGCGATGAAGATCACCTGGCTGACCTTCGGGCTCGGCTGGCTCGCGATCCTCGGGGTGCCGCCGTTCTCGGGCTTCTGGTCCAAGGACAAGATCATCGAGGCGGCCTTCATCGGCGAGGGCTGGCGGCCGTGGGTGTTCGGCGGTGCCGCCCTCATCGGTGCCGGCATCACGGCCTTCTACATGTCCCGCCTGTTCTTCATGACCTTCCACGGCAAGAAGCGCTGGACCGACGACGTGCACCCCCACGAGTCGCCCCTCACCATCACCGTCCCGATGATCGTGCTCGCGGTGGGCTCGGCCCTGCTCGGCCTCGTCCTGTCGATCGGCGGGACGTTCACCTCCTGGCTCGAGCCGGTGGTGGGGGCACACGAGGGGGAGGAGCCGGTCCTGCCGGTGTGGCTGCTCATGACGCTGACCCTGCTGCTGGTCGCCGGCGGCATCGCCCTCGCGTGGATGCGCTACTGGCGCGACGAGGTGCCGCACGCCCAGCCCGCGGGCTCGCTCGTCACCCGTGCCGCGCGCCGTGACCTCTACCAGGACGACGTCAACGAAGGAGTCTTCATGCGACCCGGTGTCCACCTGACCCGGGCGCTGGTCTTCGCCGACAACCGCGGCGTCGACGGCGCGGTCGGTGGTCTGGCCGCCCTCGTCGGTGGCACGTCCAGCCGCCTGCGTCGCCTCCAGAACGGCTTTGCACGCTCGTACGCCCTGACGATGCTCGCCGGCGTCGTCGTGATCCTCGGTGCCATGTGGGTGATCCAGTGATGACGAACTTCCCCTGGCTGACCGTGATCGGGCTGATCCCGCTCATCGGTGCTGCCGTCGTGGCCGGCCTTCCGGCCGGGCTGACCGACCGGGCCAAGCACGTCGCCCTGGGCTTCTCGCTGGTCACGCTGGTGTTCGGCATCGCCGCCGCGCTCCAGTTCGACAACGGTTCGGGCGCGCAGTTCCAGCTCACCGAGCAGCACGAGTGGATCCCTCAGTTCGGGGTGTCCTACGCGCTGGGCGTCGACGGCATCGCGCTCGTCATGATCCTGATGGCCCTGGTGCTGACCCCCGTCTGCATCCTGGCCGCCTGGCACGACGTGCCCGAGGGCGGCAAGCGCGAGAAGAACTACTTCGCGCTGATGCTGGTGCTGGCCACGTTCATGGTCGGCGTCTTCGCCGCCACCGACGTCTTCCTCTTCTACGTCTTCTTCGAGGCGATGCTCATACCGGTGTACTTCCTGATCGGCTCCTTCGGGGGATCGCGCAGGCAGTATGCCGCGGTCAAGTTCCTGCTCTTCTCGCTCGCGGGTGGGCTGGTCATGCTGGTGGGCGTCATCGCGCTCTACCACTACGGGCCGGGTGGGTCCGACGGCTTCCTCGTGTCCAAGCTCACCGGCCTGTCGCTGGGTGCGACGCCGGAGCGGCTGATGTTCGTGGCGTTCTTCATCGCGTTCGCCGTCAAGGCTCCGATGTGGCCCGTCCACACCTGGCTGCCCGACGCCGCCACCGAGGCGCGCCCCGCGACAGCAGTGCTGCTCGTCGGCGTGCTCGACAAGGTCGGCACCTACGGGATGATCCGGTTCTGCCTCCAGCTGTTCCCTGAGGCGTCCAAGTGGGCGACCCCGGTGGTGCTGACGCTGGCGGTCATCTCGATCCTCTACGGTGCGCTGCTGGCGATCGGCCAGACCGACATCATGCGACTGATCGCCTACACCTCGATCAGCCACTTCGGCTTCATCGTCCTCGGCATCTTCGCCCTGACGAAGACCGGCGGGGCGGGTTCGACGCTCTACATGCTGAACCACGGGTTCTCGACGGCCGCCCTGTTCCTCATCGGAGCCATGCTGGTCGCCCGTCGGGGCAGCAAGCGGATCCCCGACTTCGGTGGCTGGCAACGGATCACGCCCGGACTGGCCGGTGTCTTCCTGGTGGCCGGCCTGTCGGGCCTGGCCCTGCCCGGACTGAGCTCGTTCATCTCCGAGATCATGGTGCTCGTCGGGACGTTCCAGCGTTACCCGGTCCCCGCGGTCATCGCGACGGCAGGCATCGTGCTGGCGGCGCTCTACATCCTGCTCATGTACAAGCGGATGATGACCGGTCCCCGGCCGGAGCTCGATGCGCCGGTCCGCGACATCACGGTGCGGGAGAAGCTCGTCGTGGCCCCACTCATCGCGGCGTTCCTGGTGCTCGGGTTCTACCCCAAGCCCGCCCTCGACATGCTCAACCCGGCGGTGACCGCCACGTTGAAGCACGTCGGCGTGACCGACCCGAACCCCACCTCCGCTGCTGACGGGAGCACGAAGTAATGCCCGCCATGACGGTCCTGTCGCCGCCGATGCTCACGTCCGCCTTCAAGGCTGCCGACGTCGACTACGGCGCCATCGCGCCGATGCTCATCGTGGTCGCGGGAGCCATGATCGGCGTGCTCGTCGAGGCCTTCGCCCCGCGTCGGCTGCGGCACGCGATCCAGGTCAGCCTGGCCCTCGTGACGCTCGTCGCGGCCTTCGTCGTCCTCGTGGCGGTGTCGACCCAGGCGAGCCACCGCGGGGGCACGCTGGCCCAGGCGGTCATCATCGACGGCCCCGCGCTGTTCCTCCAGGGCGCGATCCTGGCGATGGCTGCCCTCGGCATCCTCACGATGGCCGAGAAGTTCGGCGGCCAGGGTGCGGATGCGTTCACCCCCATGGGTGCGGCCGTCCCCGGGTCGCCCCACGAGGCAGCAGCACTGCGCGCCGGGCTGGCGACCAGCGAGGTCTTCCCGCTGACCCTGTTCTCGGTCGTCGGCATGCTGCTGTTCCCTGCCGCGGGCGACCTCCTGACGATGTTCGTGGCGCTCGAGGTCCTGTCCCTCCCGCTCTACCTGCTGTGCGGGTTGGCCCGTCGTCGCCGGCTCCTGTCCCAGGAGGCCTCGCTCAAGTACTTCCTGCTCGGCGCCTTCAGCTCCGCGTTCTTCCTCTTCGGTGCGGCACTGCTCTACGGCTACGCCGGATCGCTCTACCTCGCCGACATCGCGACCGCGGTCAGCGCGGCCAACGGAGCGCTCGAGGGCCTGCTGCTGCCCGGGGTGCTTCTCGTACTGATCGGCCTGCTGTTCAAGGTCGGCGCGGTGCCGTTCCACTCGTGGACCCCCGACGTCTACCAGGGTGCGCCAACCCCGGTGACCGGCTTCATGGCGGCGTGCACCAAGGTCGCCGCCTTCGGCGCGATCCTGCGCGTCGTCTACGTGGGCATCGAGGCCAACCGCTGGGACTGGCGTGGTGGAGTCATCGCCGTCGCCGCCCTGACGATGGTCGTGGGCGCGGTCCTGTCGGTCACCCAGACCGACGTCAAGCGGCTGCTCGCCTATTCCTCCATCGCGCACGCGGGCTTCATCCTCGTCGCCGTGCTGTCCTTCGACCGCACCGGCGTCTCGGGCACGATGTTCTACCTCGTCGCCTACGGCTTCATGACGATCGCCGGTTTCGCCGTGGTGTCCCTCGTGCGCCAGGGCGGCTCCGAGGCCTCCCACCTCTCGCAGTGGGCGGGTCTGGGTCGCAACCACCCCGTGGTCGCCGGGGTCTTCGCCTTCCTGCTGCTGGCGTTCGCGGGGATCCCCCTGACCTCCGGCTTCGCCGCGAAGTATGCCGCCTTCTCGCCGGCGATCAGCTTCGGCGGGCGTTCGGGGCTGGCCCTGGTCATCATCGGTGTCCTGTGCAGCGTGATCACGGCGTTCGTCTACGTCCGCCTGATCGTGCTCATGTACTTCACCGACCCGCCGGCAGGTGAGGCAGTGGTGGCCGAGACGGCCTCGCCGTTCACCACGATCGCGATCACGATCGGCACGCTCGTGACGCTCGCCCTCGGGGTGCTCCCGTCGCAGGCCCTCGACCTCGCCGAGCGGTCGTCGCAGTTCTTGGTGAAATGACACAACCTCGCCGGGCGAGCTCGACTCCTCCCGTCATCGTCCTGCCCGGCACGTCGGAACGGCTTTCAGCGCGCCTGCAGGTCGGCCTCGACGAGGTCGACGCGCTGTTGCGCCGCGAGGTCGACCACGACGACGACTTCATCGCCGAGGCGAACACCCACCTCATCGAGGCCGGGGGCAAGCGGTTCCGTCCGCTGCTGACCCTGCTGGCCTCCGAGCTGGGGACCGGTATCAACGCGGACGTCGTCGCGGCCGCGGCCGGGGTGGAGCTGACCCACGTCGCTTCGCTGTGCCACGACGACGTGATGGACGAGGCCGAGGTCCGTCGCGGCGCCCCCAGCGCCAATGCGAAGTACGGCAACTCCACCGCGATCCTCGTCGGCGACATGCTCTTCGGCACCGCGTCGTCGATCATCGCCGACCTCGGCGCCGACGCTGTGAAGATCCAGGCCGAGACCTTCGTGCGCCTGTGCGCCGGACAGATCCGGGACGACCGCCCCAGCCCCAGCGGGCAGGACCCCGTCGACTACTACCTCGGGGTGCTGGCCGACAAGACCGGCGTCCTGATCGCGACGGCCGCACGCTATGGCGCCATGTTCTCGGGGTGTGACGAGCAGACCGTCGAGATCATGCGCGAGTACGGCGAACGGCTCGGCATGGCCTTCCAGCTCGCCGACGACCTCATCGACGTCTCGTCGGAGGCCGAGGACCTGGGCAAGACCCCCGGCACGGACCTGCGCGAAGGCAAGCGGACCCTTCCGGTGCTCTATGCCCTCGCCTCGACAGACCCCGCGGACGACCGGCTCCGCGAGCTGGTGCGGACCGAGCTGCGCGACCAGGCGCTGCTCGACGAGGCGCTCGGGCTGTTGCGCGTGCACCCGGCCATGGAGCAGGCCCGCGAACACACCGCCGCCGTGGCCAGAGCCGCCCAGGACGTCCTCGACCCGTTGCCCGACAGCGAGGCCAAGGCGGCGCTGCGGGCCCTGGCGACGAGCGTCGTCTCCCGCGTCGGCTGAGGTATGCCGCGGACCTGAGTCTCGGTGGATCTGGATGACTGCCGGGCGGGGCTGGCCGCCACCGAGGTAGGGGAACTGGCTGCGCGGCGCGGCGGGTGAGGCGCCGGTCGTCTCACCCGGGTGCTGGATGGCGGCCAGCACCGTCTGCTGGTCCCAGGTGACGAGTGGCCCGCAGCACTCGGAGTAGGCCGGCACCGACAGGAACTGCTGCAGGTGACCCTGGTGCGGGCCCGACAGCGGGAAGAGGTACATGGCGTCGCACGCGCCGAGGGCGTTGCCGTCCGTGGCGATCCACATGTTGCCGTCGTGGTCGAAGGCGATGTTGTCGGGGCAGGAGATGGGCGAGACCTCGGACCGGTCGTAGCCGTTGAAGTAGGTCGTCGGGTCGTTCGGGTCACCGGCGATGAGGACGATCTTCCAGGTGAACGTGGTCGTCGTGTCGTCGCCCAGGGCCGGCGTGATCTCGATGATGTGGCCGTGCTTGTTGTTGGCGCGCGGGTTGGCCTCGTCGATCTGGCTCGGCTGGCGGCTGGTGTTGTTCGTGCAGACGACATACGTGCGGCCGTTGACCAGGTTGGGCTCGACGTCCTCGGGCCGGTCCATCTTCGTGGGGCCCACCTTGTCTGCGGCGAGCCGCGTCCAGATGAGCACCTCCTCGGCAGTGAACCCGGCGACCTGGCTCTGGTTGTCGACGACCAGGGGCAGCCACTGGCCGGAGCCGTCGCTGATGCCGTCCTCGAAACCGTCCCCGGTGAACTTCGCGACGTAGAGGTCGCCCGAGGACAGCAGCGTCAGGTTGTGCGCCCGTGCCTTCGGGGAGCTGCCGGGGCGGAACCGGCCGTGCGAGACGAACTTGTAGAGGTAGTCGAACCGCTCGTCGTCGCCCAGGTAGGCGACCACGCGGCCGTCGGGAGCAACGGTGACGTTGGCTCCCTCGTGCTTGAGCCGGCCGAGCGCGGTGTGCTTGACCGGGGTGGAGGACGGATCCGACGGGTCGAGCTCGACGATCCAGCCAAACCTGTTGACCTCATTGGGTTCCTGGGTCGCATCGAATCGGCCGTCCACCCGCTCCCAGCCGCGGCCCTTGGAACCCGTGAGGCCGTAGCGCTTGTAGGCGTCCGCCTGGTCGGCGGGGGCAGCTGCCGCGGAGAAGTAGCCGTTGAAGTTCTCCTCGCCGGACAGGACGGTTCCCCACGGGGTGAGGCCTCCCGAGCAGTTGCCGAACGTGCCGAGCACCTTGGTGCCGGAGACGTCCTTGCTGGTCCGGAGGAGCCGGTGGCCGGCAGCAGGGCCGTCGAAGTGGAACGGCGTGGTGGCGGTGACGCGACGGTTCGCCGCGGCGCCCTTCACGTGGCTCCACGGTGCGGTGGCGTTCGTGCGGCGCAGCTCGACGACCGACATCCCGTGCGCGGCCATGGTGATGCGGATCTGTTCGGGGGTGAGGGAGGCAGACCCGGTGTAGCCCCGGAACATGAGCTCGTCGTTGGTGTACTCGTTGTTGCACACCAGGGTCGCGTGGTTCTCGTCGCGGCCGCGAACCAACGTCGTGTAGTCGTTGTTGTAGCCGAACTGCCCCTCCTGCGCGGCCGCGCTCTGGTGCTCGAAGTCGAAGTCGGGAGCATCGGCCAGGATCGGGTCGCCCCACGCGATGATCGTCGACCACTCGAAGCCGTCGGGGATGACGACCTTGTCGGTGCCCGCGGGCTGGGGCGCGATGGCCGTGAAGCCGAAGGGGGACTTGGTGCCGCCGGCGGTGGACGGCGCCGGGGGAGTCGACGCGGGCGCGGCGGCGGCGGACTGCACTCCGGCCAGGGTGCCGAGGCCGACGACCGCTGCGATCACGCCGCTGCCCTTGAGGACCGCTCGCCGAGAGGCTCCGGCCGCGACGAGGTCGCCGAAGTAGCCGTTGCGGGTCTCGTTCGGGACGGGCTTGCTGCACGCGTCGTCGCACTTGAAGTGGCAGGTCATCGCGCTGCGGCCGCCCTGGTGGACAGTCAGGAGGGGGAGGGTGCTGCGCTCGGGCGAAACTGCTGACATTGAGGGTTCCTCCGGGTCTCGGGTCGCGCACTGGGCGCGGGCTCGCGCGGGAGGCGCGGTCACCGGCCAACCTAGGAACACGCGGCCGACTGTCGGGGGCGCCAAGGTGAAGGTCCGGTGACTTTCGGTGAACAGGAGGTACGCCGTCGATAGGGTCGCGTGTGTGACCCTCCTGTGGGACGCGGCGACCGCGGCCGTGCAACCTCCGTTCGCCGTCGTCGACCTCGACGCCTTCGACGCCAACGCGTCCGACCTCGTGCGGCGTGCTGCGGGGACGCCGATCCGCGTGGCGTCCAAGTCGGTGCGTTGTCGAAGCCTCTTGTCCCGGGCGCTGGCGCAACCCGGCTTCGCCGGTGTGATGGCGTATGCCGTGCCGGAAGCCCGCTGGCTGGTCGCCGCAGGCTTCGAGGACGTCTTCGTGGCCTACCCCAGCGTCGACCGCGCTGCACTCGCGGCGGTGGCATCCGACGAGCGGGAGGCTGCGCAGGTCACCGTGACCGCGGACTCGCTCGAGCACGTGGACTTCCTCGCCGGGCTCGACCGGCCGCACGGGCTGCGGGTGGCCCTCGACGTCGACGCCTCGCTCCGGGTCGGGCGCGTGCACCTCGGTGTCCGGCGGTCGCCCTTGCGGGAGCCCTCTGACGCCGTTGCCGTGGCGCGAGCCGCTGCGGCTGCTGGCCTTTCGGTGGTGGGGCTGATGTTCTACGACGCCCAGATCGCGGGGCTGCCCGACTCCTCGCCTGTCGTGCGGCTCGTGAAGAAGCGCTCGGCCGAGTCCCTCCTCCAACGCCGCGGCGAGGTCGTCGCTGCCGTGCGCGAAGTGGCGGACCTCGAGTTCGTCAACGGTGGCGGTACCGGGTCGCTGCACATCACGGGCCAGGACCCTGCGGTGACCGAGCTCGCGGCCGGGTCAGGGTTGTACGGCCCGACCTTGTTCGACGGCTACGACGACTTCACCCCGCGACCCGCGGCGGCCTTTGCCCTCCCCGTCGTGCGACACCCCGGCGCGGGGTTCGTCACGGCGTTCGGCGGCGGCTACGTGGCGTCGGGGCCGCCGGGGTGGGCGCGGGTGCCCTCGCCGTTCGGCCGTCGGGGCGTCAAGCTGGTCAGGTCAGAGGGCGTTGGTGAGGTGCAGACCCCCTTGCAGGGCAACGGAGTTCGTGGCCTCAAGCTGGGCGACCGGGTGTGGTTCCGGTATGCCAAGGCAGGGGAGATGTGTGAGCGGTTCGACGCCCTCCACCTGGTGAGGGGGGACCAGCTGGTCGAGACGGTCCCGACCTACCGCGGTGAGGGAAAGAACTTCGGATGACGGCCTGGACCAACTGGGCCGGCAACCAGACGAGCAACCCGGCGGAGGTTGCCACCCCTCGACGTCCGGACGAGGTGTCGGCGGCGATCCTGCGGGCGCAGGCACGCGGCATACCGGTGAGGGCGGTGGGGGCGGGGCACTCGTTCACGGCCGTTGCGGCCACGGACGGCCTCCAGCTGCGCCTCGACCTGCTGAGCGGGATCACCCACGTGGACCGGGATCGCCGCCGGGTCCGGGTGCTCGCAGGGACTCCTCTGCACGTCCTGAACCCGGCGCTGCAGGCGCTCGGGCTGGCGCTCCCCAACCTCGGCGACATCGACCGGCAGTCGATCGCGGGGGCGATCTCGACGGGTACGCACGGCACCGGCCTGCGACTGCAGGGCATCGCCGCGGCGGTCTCGGGGCTGGTGCTGGCGCTGGCCGACGGTTCGTTGCTGGAGTGCTCGATCGAGGTCGAGCCAGAGGTGTTCCAGGCTGCGCGGGTGGGCCTGGGGGCCCTGGGGGTGATCACCGAGGTGGAGCTCCAGTGCGTGCCGGCCTTTCGCTTGCACGCCAAGGAGTTCGGCGCCCACCTGTTCGAGGTCCTGGAACGCATCGAGGAGGACGTCGAGCGCCACGACCACGTCGACATGCACTGGTTCCCGTTGACCGACCGGGTCCTCGTCAAGCACAACGACCGCATCGACGACGACCACCCTGGCAGCCCCCTGCCGCGGTGGCGCGCGGTCCTGGACGACGACTTGCTCTCCAACCGCCTCTTCGAGCTCACCAACCGCGGCGCGAGGCGCTGGCCGGGGATCGTCCCGCGGCTCAACGCGGTGAGCGCGCGACTGCTCGGCGCACGTGAGTACACCGACGACTCGTGGCGCGTCTTCGTCGCCGAGCGTACGGTGCGCTTCAGGGAGAGCGAGTATGCCGTGCCCCGGGCCGCCGTCGCGGATGTCGTTGTGGCCGTGCGCAACTGGCTCGAGAAGCACAGGGCGCCACTGACCTTTCCGTTGGAGATCCGGTTCATCGGCGCCGACGACATCTGGTTGTCGACCGCTTACGAGCGGGAGAACGCCTACCTCGCGATCCACCAGTACCACCGGATGGACGACTACGGTGCCTTCGCCGCATTCGAGGCGATCGTGGCCGAGCATGCCGGTCGCCCCCACTGGGGCAAGCTGCACACCCTCGACGCCGACCGGCTGGCGGAGCTCTATCCGCGGTTCGGTGACTTCCTCGCGGTGCGAGACCGCCTGGACCCGCAGCGCCTGTTCGCCAACGCACACCTGGACCACGTCCTGGGGAGGTGAGCACCCGGCATACCGCGGGATCGCAAAGGGGCAAAGGCGACTAAGGGGAAACCCCGAGGTGAGGGTGTCTCCGCGCGCGTAGCGTTGGCCCATGACGGGCCACCGCGTCCTCCTGGTCGACGACCACGCCCAGTTCCGGGCGTCGGCGAGTGCGTGGCTGAGTCGTGAGGGGTTCACGGTCGTGGGGGCCGCCGCCAGCAGCGCAGAGGCCTTGGAACAGGCCCGGGAGCTGGACCCCGAGGTGGTTCTGCTCGACCTCAACCTGCCCGACTCCGAGGCTGGTCTGAGGCTCGCGGGCGCCTTGGCCGAGGCCAACCCCCGCCGAATCCTGATCATCATCTCGAGCGACGCCGATGCGGCCTCCGATCCCCGGGTCGTCGCAGCGCCAGTGGCGGGCTTCATCGCCAAGCAGGACCTGGCATGCGACGCGATCACGGCCTTGCTGGGCTGACCGCACCGCTCGTCGCGAGCGGTGTGGTCGGCGTGGTCGCCCTGGCGGGATGGCTGGCACCGGGAGTCGCCCAAGCGCCGCAGCCGTTGTTCGGCGATCGTTTCGCCGGGTGGGCCCTCCTCGCCGCAGGGGCCGGTGCTGCCTGGCGTGGTCGGCTGCGGGTGGCCTGGCTGCTGCTGGTGGCGGGTCTCCTGTGGGTCGTCGTCGGGCTCGCGGGTCTGCTCCCGACTCCCCTCGAGGAACCGGTGCTGCGCCTCGGCCTCCTGCCCGGAGGCCTCGTGGTCGTGGCGGCCCTCCTCGGACTGTCGAGGGCCGCCGGGCTGTCGACCGCCGCCGGGCTCTCGACTGCCGCCACGCAGGTGCCCTCTCGCTGGGTGCGCTGGGCGCCGGGACTGGTGCTGCTGCCGGCCTGCGTGGCGGCCCTCGGCTACGGCCGGTGGGCGCACACGGCCACCGGCGCGGCGGGGGTGGCCTTCGTCCTGCTCGTCCTTCGTCAGCGGACAGCCCCCCACGGCACAGTCCCCCCTCACGGCACAGACCTTCGTCACGGCGCAGTCGTGCGTCGTCCCGGGCAGGACGCCCTCCGGGGCGCCGCCGTCATCGCCGTGGGGGTCGCCGGCGCCCTGGCGTTGGCGGGTCTGGTGACCGCTGGGGTCGGGGATGCCGCAGCGGCCACGGCAAGCACCCTGCTGGAGGGAGCGCTGGGGCTCGGAGCGCTCGTGGTGGCCGCCGGCCCGGAGCCGCGGGAGTGGCGACCAGGTCAGGAAGGGGAGGCGCCACACGGCCTGGAGGACGCCCTGGCCAGGACGTTGGGGTGGGACCAGGTGCAGGTGGCCTTTCCCTTGGCCGGCGCCTTCGTCGACTCCGGTGGTTCGCCGACGACTCCGCCCGCCGACGGTGAGGAGGTGGTGGACCCTGACGGCCGGCTGGTGGCCGTCCTCGCCCCCGGACTCGGCGGTGACCCCGGTGTCGCCGACTCGGTCCGGGAGGTGCTCCGGCTGGCCCGACGTGGCGCCCTGCTGCAGGCCGAGCTCAGGGACCGGGCCACCGAGCTCGCCGCCTCGAGGGAGCGGTTGGTGCGGGCGGCGGAGGCGGAGCGGGAGCGATTCGTGGCCAGCCTGGCTCGGGGACCGGTCGCGCGGATGGACCAGGTGGTTGCCGCCCTGGAGGGGTGTGGGCGATCCGTACCCGAGCTGCCCGATGCGCCGTCAGGGCTGTCTGCGCGTGCGGCCGGCGCGCGCGACGAGCTGCTGCGGGTCGCCCGCGGTGTCGACCCGGTGGGCGCGGAAAGCCTGGAGGATGCGCTGACCGGACTCGTCGCGCGCAGCGGCACCGGTGCGCGACTGGCCTGCGACCTGCCCCATGGCTGGCGGCCGCGGGCCTCGGTGGCTCGCGCTGCCTGGTTCACGTGCGCCGAGGGACTGGCCAATGCGACCAAGCACGCTCCGGGTGCCGCGGTCGTCATCAGCGCCCGGCTCAGCGGTGACCAGCTCTGGTTGCTGGTCCGCGACGACGGGCCGGGTGGGGTCGACGTGGGCGGTCACGGGCTGGGCGGCCTGGTGGAGCGCGCGACCGCCCTGGGGGGAACCCTCACCGCGCGGTCCGGAGCGAGCGGCGGCTCGGAGCTCGAGCTCCGGCTCCCCGTCACGTCGAACGGATCGGGTCCGACGTCGCACGACCGGCGATCGGACCGTGACGCGCAGGCGCGCGCAACGCGCCGCGCCCAGTCAGGAGTCGTCGCACTGCTGGGTCTGTGCCTTGCCCTGGTGCTGTCGGCGTGCGCGGGTCCGCCCGCCCGCAGCGGGCGCGATGCCGACCCGGTCCTGCTGCGGACCATGTACGGCAACGGACCCGGCGGGATCGGCGCCGACGTGCTCGAGGAGCTGGTCCGGGCCTCCGCCGGCTCGTCGGTGGTCCTGGGCGCGGGGACGCAGCTTCCCTCGGCCGCCCAGTCAGAGGACGAGGAAGGCGGCACGCTGGCCGCCCTCCGGGCGGGGCGGGCGGACATCAGCGTGATCCGGGCCGACCGTCTCGTCGGGGCCGGGGTTGCGTCACTGACACCGCTCCAGCTCCCGCTGCTCGTCGAGGCCCCGGAACACGCGGCTCGCGTCGCCGCGGATCCGGTCGCCGCGGCCCTGATGGCCGACCTTGACCGCATCGGGCTCGTCGGGCTCGCGCTGGTGCCGGGTGGCGCGCGGCATCCGTTCACGCACGGCGCCAAGGCGTTCCGCACTCCGGCCGACTACCGCGGAGAGGTCGTGAACACTCGCGTCGGCCCCGGGGTCGAAGCCATGGTCACGGCCCTGGGCGCCAGGAGCGACCACAGCGTGGGCGAGGTCCGGACCCGGAAGGTGGAGAAGCGCGCGGTGACGGGAATCGAGACGTCACTGCAACAGGTGGGAGCAGTGACCCTCCCCGCCGTGCTCACCTCGAACCTCACGCTCTACGCCAAGTTCGACGTCGTGGTCATTCGTCGTAGCGCGCACGCCGCCCTCTCCGCCGAGCAACGGCGACGGCTGGGCGCAGTCGTGCGCGACGGCATACGTGCTGGGGTGGCGCGACGGGACACCGAGGCGCGTGGCCTGCAGCGCTGGTGCAACACACCCTCGGCGGCGTCCGTGCAGCTCACGCCGACCGAGCTCGAGGCTTTCGGTGCCGCGCTCGCGCCCGTCGTCGCGGCGGCCCGCCGGGACACCACGGTCGCGAAGCTGGTGGACCGGATCGTGGCCCTCAGAGGATCGGAACCCGCACCGGTGGGGGCCACCTGCGACAACCTCCATACTGCCGGCACCGACGTCTACTCCCTTGCGCCGCAAGGGCCTCAGACCCTGCTCGATGGCACCTGGCGGGTCGACGCCGACATCGAGGTCCTCCGGGCGGCGGGGGTTTCGGACGCCGAAGCCGTCAGCAACGCCGGGGTGTGGACCTTCGTGGTCCGCAACGGTCAGGTGGCCGTCGACCAGCCCCATGGCGCCGACTGCACCGCCGTGTTCGTCACCGCGGGTGAGAAGGTGACCCTGCACTTCGGGGTCGACGGCAACACCGAGTGCTACGGCTTGATCGCCGGCACCTACCACCGTCACGGAGACGTCGTGTCGTTCACGTGGCTGGCCGAGAGGTTCTACGACGTCGCGCTCGACCAGGCGTTCTTCGCCGGAGGGATGCACCGTGTCACCCCGTAGCGCCATCGACCACGGGTCCAACCGCTCGGCCGGTCGACCGTGGCCAGCCCTCGCCGGACGTGGCTGATGGCTGACTTCGCGATGACCGTGGGACTGGGCGTGGCCGTCGTGGTGGCCGGCGCCCTCGGCCTCGTCGTCGGACGGCAGCGGCGCCGGTATGCCGTCCTCGTCCTGGGCGGCGTTGCCCTCGTTGCTCTTTCGGCGGTCGACGACCCCACGACGGCCCTGCGGGCGCGTGACCTCGGCATCGCCCTGGGCCCGATGGCGGGGCTGTTGGGGGCGACTGCCGTGCTCGTGCCGCGGCGGGGCGCGTGGGCCGCCGTGTCGGGGGCCCTGCTCGCTGGACCCGTGCGCGCGCTCGTCTACGACCCCTTCCTGCAGCTGGGCTGTGTCGATTGCCGTAGGAGCGGAGTCGTCCTCGCACCACACCCGGTCGTGGCGGCATGGTTGTCGGCCGTCGGTCCGGTCCTGGGGGTCGTGGCCCTGGGGGTCCACGCCGCGAGACCAGACCTGGCCGGAAGATGGGCCGGAAGATGGGCCGGAGCATGGACCGGAGCGTGGGCCAGGAGGTGGCAGAGGGGATCGGCGGCGGGAGCCGGCCTCGTGGCCGCGGGCCTGCTTGCCGTCCTCGTCAGCGCCGAGGTCGGGGGCGCCACGGCCCTCGTGGCAGCCACCGGTGTGGTCGCCGTCGAGGACTATCGCGGCGCGATCGCCCAGCGCCGGCTGAGGGGCCTCGTGGACACCCTTCGCTCAGGGCGCCCCTTTGCGGACGTCCTTCGGGAGGCCTGGGGCGACGAGGATGTCGAGGTGTCCTACTGGGTGCCCGACGAGGGTGGCTGGGTCACGCCGGCGGGGGTGGCCCGGCGCCCGCCGACCCCGGGAGCGACGCGGTTGCGCTGGGCCGGCGCGGTCACCGCAGCCGTCGAACAGGGTTCGCGCGATGCCCTCCCCGACCTCGAGCACGCACTCGACGTGCCCGCTCGGCTCACCCTGGACAACGAGCGGCTGTCCGCGGCGCTGGCAGCGCGCGTCCGCCGGGTGTCGAGGTCCCGCTCGCTGGTGGTCGAGCTGGGCGACCGCGAGCGCCGCCGCCTCGAGCGGGACCTTCACGACGGAGTCCAGCAACAGCTCCTCGCCCTCGGCCTCGATCTGCGCGGCGCGCTCGCGGACCTGCCGCCCGGGCATCCCGAACGGCCCGTCCTCGAGAGCTGCCTGGGTCAGGCCAAGCAGGCACTGGAGGACCTGCGCGAGCTGTCGCACGGGCTGTACCCCCCGCTGCTGGCCACCAGCGGGCTGGGCCCCGCGCTGCGCAGCCTGGCCCGCCGGTCGGCTGTGCCGCTCGTGGTCGGCACAGTGCCTGAGGGGCTTCCCCACGGACGCCTCCCAGCGCCGGTCGAGCGTGCCGCGTATGCCGTGGTGTCCGACTCGGTCTCACGGGGGGATCCCGCGGGGGTCGCCGTGGAGGTCGAGGTGACTTTCGCTGGGGCGGTGGAGGTGGCGAGCCAAGCGCGGGGTGGTGCCACCGCGATGACGCTGCGCGTCACGGGGGGTCCCCCGGACCTCGCCGGGGTGCTCCCCGACATGGTGGAGGCGCTCGGTGGACGGGTCGGCCATGCTGACGGGGTGCTGACCGTGGTGCTGCCGTGCGCGTCGTAGTCGTGGAGGACCAGCTGCTGACACGCGAGGGGATCGTGCGCACCCTCGAGCGTGCGGGCGTCGACGTGGTGGCCGAGGTGGGTGACCTCGAGGGGCTGATGGCCGTCGTGGCGGTGGACCGGCCGGACGTCGCCCTGCTCGACATCCGGTTGCCCCCGACGTTCACCGACGAGGGACTTCGGGCCGCTGCCACGATCCGTTCGCTGTACCCCTCGACGGGGGTGCTCGTCCTGTCCCAGCACGTCGAGGTGGAGTTCGTCCTGCCCCTGCTCGAGGGTGCGTCCGGAGGCGTGGGCTACCTCCTCAAGGACCGGGTGCTCGAGGCGAGCACGCTGGTCGACGCCCTGAGGCGCATCGCCGCCGGCGAGTGCGTCGTCGACCCCTCGATCGTCGCCGACCTGCTGCCGGGCGGGCCGGACCAAGGGCCGAGCGGGCTCACGGATCGTGAGCGCGAGGTCCTCGGCCTGATTGCCGAGGGCATGACCAACGCTGGCATCGCCCGACGACTCGACATCAGTGAGCGCACCGTCGAGGTGCACGCCCAGCACGTCTTCACCAAGCTGGAGCTGCCGGACGGCCAGTTCGCCAACCGTCGGGTCCTGTCTGCGCTCGCCTGGCTCGGCTCGGGCGACAACAGCCGTCGCCGGCTCGGGTGACACCAGCCGTCGCTAGCCTCGGGGGATGACGCCAGAATCCGCGGAGACCTCTCCGTTCGTCGCCGACGAGAAGGCCGTCCTCCTGGCGGCGCTGCAGAGCCACCGCGACGTGATGGTGTGGAAGCTGGAGGGCCTGTCGGACCAGGACATCCGCCGACCCATGGTGCCCAGCGGCACCAACCTCGTGGGGCTGGTCAAGCACCTCGCCAACGCCGAGTACGGCTGGTTCTGCGAGACGTTCGGGCGCGCCGCCGAGCCGCTCACGGACATCTCCGACGACCCCGAGGCCGACATGCGGGCGGCTGAGGGCGAGGCCACCGAGGAGATCGTGGCCTTCTACCGACGGGCCTGGGCAGCCGCAGACGCCGCGATCCACGAGCTGTCGCTCGACCACACCGGCACGGCCTACACCGGTCGGACGGTGAGCCTGCGCTGGGTGCTCGTGCACATGATCGAGGACACCGTCCGCCATGCCGGTCACGCCGACATCCTGCGCGAGCTGATCGACGGCTGCACCGGCCACCACGTGCCGAGCTGACCCTGCGCCCCTGCGGCAATTTCGTCGAGGGGGTTGACAGCAGTGTGATCGCGACTTAGGTTCACCCTAAATTTAGTATCAAACAAAGGGTGAGCCAAAGATGTCTCCGACCGGACCAGTTGCCGCACGTGGCAACCTCGTGCGTGCCGCCGTCCTCGGCCTCCTCGGCACCCGTGGTCCCTCGTCCCGTGCCGACATCGCCCGAGTGCTGGGGGTCAGCCCGGCGACCGTGACCCAGACGATCAAGGAGCTCCTCGCCCGCGAGCTCGTGACCGAGCTCGAGTCGGTGCCGAGCCAGGGCGGTCGTCCGGCCACGCTCCTGGGACTGGTGCGCAGTGCCGGCGGTGCCATCGGCGCCAAGGTCACCCCGAACCACGTCGCGCTCGTGTCCATCGACCTCGACGGCACGGTGCGTTCCTCCAGGGCGGTGCCGTTCGACGCCGCCCGACCGGCCGCGCTGGACGCCTTGGCGGACATCCTGCGCGAGGCAGTGGCGCAGCACGAGGGTCGACTGCTCGGGGTCGGCGTCGGGTTGCCCGGCGCGGTCGACTCCCAGGCATCGGGCATCGTCGACGCCCCCACGCTCGGATGGGACCGGGCGCCGGTGGGTCCTCGACTGCGGGAGGCGCTCGGAGTGCCCGTCCTCGTGGACAACGACGTGAACACGCTCGCGGCGGCGGAGAGCGTCTACGGGATCGGGCGCTCACACGAGTCCTACCTCGTCGTGACGATCGGTTTCGGGGTCGGGCTCGGCATCGTCCAGCAGGGATCGGTCAGCCGGGGGGCCCACGGTGGAGCCGGCGAGATCGGCCACATCCCCGTGACCGTCGACGGCCCAGTGTGCGGCTGCGGAAACACCGGCTGCCTCGAGGCGCACATCGGCGAGTCCGGGCTGGTCGCCGCTGCCACGGAGCGCGGTGTGATCCACGCCGGTGACACCATCAAGGACCTCGTCCGCGAGGCCCGCGGAGGCAACGCCGATGCCCTTGCCGTCTATCGCGAGGCGGGCCGGATGCTCGGCAGCGCGCTCGCCGGCGTCGTGAACGTCCTCGATCCCGAGCTGGTCCTCCTCATGGGCGAGGGCATGACCGAGTGGGAGTTCTGGGAGAACGGTTTCGAGGACTCCTTCCGCGCCTGCCTGATGCCGACTCGTCGCGGAATCCGTTGTGCCGTCGAGTCCTGGACCGAGGACCAGTGGGCGGTCGGCGCCGCATCGCTCGTCCTCGCAGCACCATTCGACGCCGAGACGGCCGGGGCGCAGGGCGAGCTGGTGCGCGAGCGCATGCAGACGGCTGCCGTGGGCGGTGTCTCGTGACCGGCCGGGCCCGGTGGCGCAACCTGGGCTGGGTCGTGTTCTTCCTCGCGCCGAGCGCCATCCCCCTCGTCCTGTTCACCGCGACCCCGATGGCCTCCTCGATCTGGGTCAGCCTGCACGAGTGGAACCTCATCTCCCCGATGCGCTGGGTGGGCCTCGACAACTACCGCGGCCTGCTGACCGACCCCGGCCCGCGCAGCGTCTTCCTGCACACGTTGATCTACTGCGCCGGCTACCTGCCGCTGGTCTTCACGGGCGGGCTCGCGCTCGCGGTGGCCCTCAACCAGAAGCTCGCGGGACGGTCGTTCTTCCGCGCGGCCTACTTCCTGCCCGTCGTGACGAGCTGGGTGGTCGTGGCGCTGGTCTGGAAGTGGCTGCTCAACCCCACCAACGGCCTGGTCAACACCCTGCTCGGAGCCGTCGGCGCGCCGCAGCCCGGGTGGTGGACCGACCCGAACTGGGCGCTGCCCGCCGTCATCCTCTCCTCGGCGTGGAAGGACCTGGGCTTCGTCATGGTCATCATGCTGGCCGGGCTGCAGGCGATCCCCCAGGACGTCCTCGAGGCGGCCTGGGCTGACGGCGCCAACTCGTGGCAGCGCTTCTGGCGGATCACCCTGCCGTTGCTGTCCCCGTCGACGTTCTTCGTCGTGGTCATCTCGCTGATCAACGGGTTCCAGGTCTTCGACCAGGTCTACGTCATGACGGGCGGGGGCCCGTCCGGGTCGAGCCAGGTCGTCGTCGGCCAGGTCTACGACCTCACCTTCCGCTATGGCCGGGCCGGCGAGGCGAGCGCGCTCTCGTGGATCCTGTTCGCGGTCATCCTGCTCATCACCGTGGTCCAGATCCGCGGCCAGCGCCGGTGGGTGAACTATGCCTGACACGCTGACGCCGTTGGCCCCGCCTGCCACCCAGGTCACCCCGCCATCGCGACCGCGCCGACCGCTGTCGGCCTGGACCGTCCTTCGGTATGCCGCGGTGCTGGTCGGCGCGGTCGTCATGCTCTTCCCGTTCCTGTGGACCGTCGTCACCTCGATCACGCCGGAGGGAAGTCTCGCGGGCGGGCCCAAGCTGTTCGTCGAGAACCCGACGCTGGCGGCATACCGGACGCTGTTGGACGCGTTGCCGATGTGGCGCATCGTCGCCAACTCGCTGTGGGTCGCGGTGTTGTCGACGCTGCTGCAGCTCGTGACCGGGTCGATGGCGGCCTATGGCTTCGCGCGGCTCAAGTTCCGCGGCAAGGGCGTCGTCTTCGCGCTGTACCTCGCCACGCTGATGGTGCCGATGCAGGTCCTGGTCGTGCCGCTGTTCATCGAGATGAAGTCGCTCAACCTGCAGGACACCTACATGGCGCTGCTCGCGCCGTCGATCGCCTCGGCGTTCGGGGTGTTCCTGCTGCGGCAGGCAGTGGAGTCCGTGCCGCGTGAGCTCGACGAGGCAGCCACGATCGACGGTGCCGGACACCTGCGCATCTTCGTCACGATCATCCTGCCGCTCATCCGACCCGCGCTGGCGACGGTCGCGGTGTTCGCCTTCATGGGCAGCTGGAACAGCTTCCTGTGGCCCCTGGTCGTCATCCGCTCTCCCGAGTTCATGACCCTGCCGCTCGGGCTGGCGACCCTGCAGGGCCAGTTCACGACGCAGTGGGACGTCGTCATGGCTGGCTCGGTCTTCTCCATCCTCCCCATCGCCGTGGTCTACCTCCTGGCCCAGCGGCACATCATCGCCGGCGTCGCGCACACCGGCATCAAGTAGTCACCCGCACCCCCAAGCAGTCCCGACCGCGCGCCAACCGGAACGCGGCAGGCCCGAAAGGAAACACCATGAGGAACATCGCCAGGCGCAGCGTCGCGCCTGTCATCGCTGCCGGTCTGGTGCTGGCGCTCGGCGCCTGCGCGCAGGGGTCGGCCACCAAGTCGGTCGACGCCGCGGCGTCCGGTGGGAAGACCACCATCCGCTACATGAACTTCTCCGCCAACGGCGGACACGAGAAGGACCTCGACGCGATCAAGGCAGCCTTCGAGAAGGCCAACCCGGACATCACCGTGCAGATCGAGACCACCCCCTACGACGCCTACTTCACCAAGCTCCAGACCGCCGTGGCGGGCGGGACGGCGGGCGACGCCTTCGAGCTCAACTACGAGAACTTCGTGACGTACTCCTCCAACGGCTCGCTCGCCGAGCTCAAGGGCGTCAAGGGCACGGCGTACAAGAAGTCCCTGCTCGACGCGTTCAGCGCGGACGGCAAGCAGTACGGGCTGCCGGAGTCGTTCTCCAACGTCGTCCTGTTCTACAACAAGGACCTCTTCAAGGCGGCCGGGGTTGCCGAGCCCACGTCGTCGTGGACCTGGGCTGACGAGCAGGCCGCGGCCAAGAAGCTGACCAACAAGGCCAAGGGTGTCTGGGGCGACTACCAGCCGGTGTCCTTCTTCGAGTTCTACAAGGCGCTGGCGCAGTCCGGTGGCGAGTTCCTCTCGGCTGACAAGAAGTCCGCGACCTTCAACTCCGACGCCGGCAAGCAGGCCGCGACCTTCCTGGTCGCCAAGTCGGGCACCACGATGCCGACCGAGGCCCAGGGCGCCGGCACGCCCGACTTCGACTCGAAGCTGTTCAAGGACGGCAAGCTGGCGATGTGGCACTCGGGGATCTGGATGTTCTCCGGCATGGCCGATGCCAAGTTCGACTGGGACATCGCGGTCGAGCCGGGCAACACCACCAAGGCCTCCGCGATGTTCACCAACGGGGCAGTCGTCTCGGCCAAGAGCAAGAACCAGGCCGCGGCCCAGAAGTGGGTCACCTTCCTGACGTCGTCCGACGACATGGTCTCGGCACGGCTCGCGACCAGCTGGGAGCTGCCGCCGGTCGCAGACCAGGCCAAGCTGTCGAGCTACCTCGATGCAGGCAAGCCGGCCAACCGCAAGGCGGTCTTCGACTCGCTCGAGGCCACCGCGCTCCCGCCCGTCATCGAGCGGCAGCAGGAGATGCAGGACGCGGTCAACAAGGAGCTCACCGCGGCCGCTGCCGGGCGCAAGGACGTGTCTGCGGCGCTGGCCGACGCCCAGAAAGCCGTCGACGCGCTGCTCAAGTAGCCCGTCCGTCGCTGCCGGGGCCTCGGCCCCCTACGAGGTCCCGGCAGCTCCTCGACCACGAGAGACCCATGACTCTTCTCCACGACACCGCTGCGCTCCCGGCGCCCGGTGAGCGCACTCGCCTGCAGGACCTGGCACGCCACAGCCACGCCGTCATCACGGCGCACCAGGACGAGGGCGGCGCCTATCCGGCATCGCCGACCTTCTCCGCCTATCGCGGCTATGCGTGGTTGCGTGACGGATCCTTTACGGCCGAAGGAATCTCGCGCTTCGGCGACGTCGCCTCCGCCGAGGCGTTCCACGACTGGGTATGCCGGGTGCTCGCCGGCCGTCGTGGCCAGGTGGACGACCTGCTCGCGCTCAAGGCCTCCGGCGCCGCAGTCCCGCTGGACCGGATGCTGCCCACGCGGTTCACCTTCGCGGGCAAGGACGGGTCGGACCCCTGGTGGGACTTCCAGACCGACGGCTACGGCATGTGGCTCTGGTCGGTGGTCACGCACGCTCAGCGTCACGGGCGCGACCTGGGTCGGTGGCTCCCCGGCATCGAGGTCGCCCTCGACTTCACCGCTGCGTTCTGGGACCTCCCCTGCTACGACTGGTGGGAGGAGCACGTCGAGCACCGACACACCTCGACCTTGGGAGCCATCCACGGCGGCCTCGTCGCAATCGCTGACTCGGACGTCCTCGACCCGGACCGCGCCGTGACGGCGCGCGAAACGGCCGCGCAGACACGGGCCCTCATCCTGGGCGAGGGCGTCGTCGACGGCCACCTGTCGAAGTGGCTCGGCTCGGCCGCGGTCGACGGGTCGCTGCCGGCCTGCATCGTGCCGTTCGGGGTCGTCGCAGTCGACGACCCGATCGCTGTCGCGACCATCGCGGCAGTCGGGACCGACCTCGACGTCGACGGTGGCGTCCACCGGTTCCGCGCCGACGTCTTCTACGGCGGCGGGCAGTGGCTCCTGCTCAGTGCCCTGCTCGGCTGGAACAAGGCCAGCGCCGGAGACCTCGCCGGCGCTTGGCATCACCTGCGGTGGATCGCCGACCACGCCACCGCCGAGGGCGACCTCCCGGAGCAGGTCCCCGACGACCTGCGGCACCCGGACGCTCGCCAGGAGTGGCTCGACCGCTGGGGCCCGGTCGCGACCCCCCTGCTGTGGTCCCACGGCATGTACCTGATCCTCGCCGACGAGCTCGGCCTCCTCGAAGGGCTCCACCCGTGACCACCTCAGGCCCCCTGCTCACGCACCGACCCCACGGCATCGAGCACCCCTACTCAACCACGCTCGACCAGCGCATCCCCGTGCTTCCGGAGACCGGCCAGAGCGTGCTCCTCGGCGTCGTCGCCGATCCCGCCATCGTCAGCGTCACCTGTGAGTGGCGGGACGCGGCCGGCCACGTCACGAGCCTGCCGCTGACCCCACGCCGCGCTGACGCAGCCTCGGCCGCGGCGCTTGCGGGCGGCGAGGGACACCTGGCCGAAGCCCAGGCCGCGTCGCTGGGAGGCGACGGCGGGTGGGCAGTGCAGAGCCCGCCCGTCGAGGACGACGCGGGCTACACCTACCGCTTCACGGCGGTGGGTGACGAAGCCGCTGCCACCGACTGGTTCGAGGTGCGGCCGGCCCACTGGACCCGCACGCTTCCCGACGGGCTCGAGGCGAGGTTCTCCGGCGGCGGCACGCGACTGGTCGCCGACTCGGTCGAGTGGCTGGTCACCACCACCGGGGTGCATCGGGCCAGGTTCGCCCTGGCGCTGGCCCCAGGCGACCACGTCGTCGGGTTCGGCGAGCGGTTCGACCACCTCGACCAGCAGGGCCGTCGCCTCGACGCCGTCGTCTTCGAGCAGTACAAGTCGCAGGGTGCTCATGGGCGCACCTACCTGCCCATGCCCTTCGCGCACGTGGTCGGGACGGATGGCGGGGGATGGGGCTTCCACCTCCGCACCACCCGTCGCTCCTGGTACGACGTCGGGGCGAGTGCGCAGGACGAGCTGCGCGTCGAGGTCGAGGTGGGGGGCGGCCCCGTGGCCCAGGTCGATCTGGGCACCTATGACGGGTCGCCGACCGAGGTGCTGTCGGCCTTCCTGGACGAGGCGGGCCGAGCCGAGGAGCTCCCCGACTGGGTCTTCCGGCTCTGGGCCTCCGGCAACGAGTGGAACACCCAGGAGCTCGTCATGGCGCGGATGGACACGCATCGCGAGCTGGACATCCCGGTCGGTGCCGTGGTGATCGAGGCGTGGAGCGACGAGGAGGGGATCATGATCCCCCGCGATGCGACGTACGACGTTCGTCCCGACGGGACACCCTTCGCAGCAACGGATTTCACCTACCCGGAGGGTGGCGCGTGGTCGGATCCCAAGGCGATGGTGGACGAGCTCCACAGCCGGGACGTCAAGGTGCTGCTCTGGCAGATCCCCCTGCTCAAGACGGCGCGTTCCGAGGAGGGCCTGCACGAGCAGGTGCTCGCGGAGGGGGCCGCGATGGTCGACGGCGGGCACGCTGTGCGCGAAGCCGACGGCACGGCCTACCTCAACCGTGGCTGGTGGTTCCCCCAGTCGCTGATGCCGGACCTGTCGACCCAGCGCACCCGCGACTGGTGGACCGCGAAGCGGGACTACCTCGTCGAGGGACTGGGGATCGACGGGTTCAAGACCGATGGCGGCGAGCACGCCTGGGGCCACGACCTCGAGTACGCCGACGGGCGCCGGGGCGACGAGGGCAACAACCTGTATCCGGTGCACTACGCCAAGGCTTTCGGCGACCTCCTGCGCAAGCACGGCAAGGCGCCGGTGACGTTCTCGCGCAGCGGGTTCACCGGATCGCAGGCACATGGCGTGTTCTGGGCGGGCGACGAGGACTCGACGTGGGAGGCCTTCGGCAACTCCATCACCGCAGGACTCACGGCCGCATCGTGCGGGATCGTCTACTGGGGCTGGGACCTTGCAGGCTTCTCCGGACCGGTGCCCGATGCCGAGCTCTACCTGCGGGCAGCGGGCGCGTCGACGTTCATGCCGATCATGCAGTACCACTCCGAGTTCAACCACCACCAGCTCCCGCTGCGCGACCGGACTCCCTGGCACGTCGCCGACGTGACAGGTGACGAGCGCATCGTGCCGGTCTTCCGCCGTTTCGCCAAGCTCCGCGAACGCCTGGTCTCCTACCTCGCGGCGCAGGCCGCGGTGACGGTCGCGACCGACCGGCCGCTGATGCGCCCGCTGTTCTTCGACCAACCTGACGACTCGTACGTCTGGCAGCACCCGCGCCAGTGGATGCTCGGGGCCGACCTGTTGGTCAACCCCGTGACCGAGCCCGGGCACGACTCCTGGGCCACCTACCTCCCCGAGGGTGACTGGGTCGACGTGTGGACGGGTGGGGCGGTCAGCGGCGGCCAGGTCGTCGACCGAGCAGTGCCGATCGACGTCGTCCCCGTCTATGCGCGGGCTCAGGCGTGGGCGGGTGGCCTTGCCGACGTCTTCACCGACTGACGTCCCCTTGCTCGCGAGGTCGACTCCTCGTCGGGGGCGCTCAGGGAAGGACGGCCTCGACGTCCGGGCGGCCGCGGCCCGGGAGGTTGCGCAGCGAGTCAAAACTCAGCACTGCCAACGCAATCCAGACGATGCCGAAGCCGACCCAGCGGGTGCCCGACATGTGCTCGTCGAGCAGCAGCACCCCGCAGAGGAGCTGGAGCACCGGCGTGATGAACTGCAGCAGCCCGATCGTGACCAACGGCACCCGGCGTGCGGCGGCGGCGAAGAGCAGCAGCGGCGTGGCCGTCGCGACACCGGCCGCGACGAGCAGCGTGGTGTGCCAGCCGCCGTCGGTCGTGAAGGTGGTGTCTCCCCGGGCAGTGAGCACCACCAGCATCACCAGGGCGACTGGTCCGAGCACCGCCGTCTCGGCGGCGAGGGAGTGCATGGCCTCCAGGGACGCGCCGACCTTCTTCTTCACCAAGCCATAGAGCCCGAACGACATCGCGAGGCTGACGGCGACGACCGGAACCGAGCCCGCGGCGATGCTCAGGTAGATGCCGGCGATCGCCCCGATGGCGACGGCCACCCACTGCAGGGGGCGCAGCCGTTCGCGCAGGACGACGACGCCCAGCGCCACCGTGACGATCGGGTTGAGGAAGTAGCCCAGCGCGGCCTCGGTCGTCCTGCCGCCCAGCACCGCCGCCACGTAGATCACCCAGTTCGCGGCGATGAGCAGGGCGGCCGCCGTGACGCCAAGACCGAGCCGAGGTCGCTGCCACAGCTGCCGGGTCCAGCCGAGGTCGCGGCGCACGACCAGGACCAGGGCGCAGAGCAGCAGCGTCCACAGGATGCGGTGCGACAGGATCTCCCAGGCGCCGGCGGGTTTCAGCGCCGCGAAGTAGAGGGGGAAGATCCCCCAGATGGCATAGGCGAGCAGGCCGTATGCCGCGCCGCGCTGTTCGTCGTCCCGCGGCACCTCAGGCGGTGGCAGGGCAGGGAGAAGTCGAGAGAGCGCGACACGCTGGCGCCGCAGCCGATTCGCCAGCGCTGCGGAAGATGCCCATCGGGACGTGCGTCATCTGGGGGGAGTCGAGCCGCGAGAGCGCGAAAGCCTGGGTGGGGTCGGCCGCGCCGGCGTCGTGCACGACCACGTCACGGCCCGAGGACTCCGCCCGCGGCACGAACTCCATCGCGCCGCCCTCGCCGCGTACCAGAACCTGCCGGTCGTCCTCGGGTCCGACGGCCACGGGCTCGCCGTCGACCAGGTGGACGATGCGGGCCTCCTGCTCGGAGCGGTCCTTGATCAGGTCGAAGGCGCCGTCGTTGAAGATCGGGCAGTTCTGGTAGATCTCGACGAGGGAGGTGCCGCGGTGCTCGGCTGCCGCGCGCAGGATCCCGGTGAGGTGCTTGCGGTCCGTGTCGGTCGTCCGGGCGACGAAGCTGGCCTCGGCTCCCAGTGCCAGTGACACCGGGTTGAAGGGGTGGTCGACCGAACCCATCGGGGTGGACTTGGTGATCTTGCCGACCTCGGAGGTGGGCGAGTACTGCCCCTTGGTCAGGCCGTAGATCTGGTTGTTGAACAACAGGATCGTGAGGTTGACGTTGCGGCGCAGCGCGTGGATGAGGTGGTTGCCACCGATCGACAGGGCGTCGCCGTCGCCGGTCACGACCCACACCGACAGGTCCGGACGGCTCGTCGCGAGCCCGGTGGCGATCGCGGGGGCGCGGCCGTGGATCGAGTGCAGGCCGTAGGTGTCGAGGTAGTAGGGGAAGCGTGACGAGCAGCCGATCCCGGAGACGAACACGGTGTTCTCGCGCTTGAGGCCGAGCTCGGGCAGGAAGCCCTGCACGGCGGCGAGGATCGCGTAGTCGCCGCAGCCCGGGCACCAGCGCACCTCCTGGTCGGAGGTGAACTCCTTCTTCGTCTGCTTGGGGTCGTCGTCGGCGAGGCGCGGCACCCCGGCGGTGCCGCTGCGGACGCCGATGGACGGCATACCGAGTTCGGTGGTCATGCGTGACCTCCCTTGGCAGCCACCGCGTCGGGGGCTGGGTGATCGTCGCCGACGGCGAGCGACACGATGGCGTCGGCGAGCTCGACGGTGGTGAACGGCAGGCCACGCACCTGGGTGAAGGAGTGCACGTCGACGAGGAACTTGGCGCGCAGCAGCAGGGCGAGCTGCCCCATGTTCATCTCGGGGACGAGGACCTTGTCATAGCGCCGCAGCACCTCGCCGGTGTTGGCCGGGAACGGGTTGAGGTGCCGCAGGTGGGCGGTGGCGACGTCGGTGCCGGAGTTGCGGACGTTGCGGGCCGCAGCGGCGATCGGGCCGTAGGTCGAGCCCCAGCCGAGGACGAGCACCCGTGCCGCGCCGCTCGGGTCGTCGACCTCGAGGTCGCCGATGGTGTCGGCGATGCGTTCGACCTTGGCGGCCCGCAGGCGGGTCATCAGGTCGTGGTTGTCGGGGTCGTAGGAGATGTTGCCGGTGATGTTGGCCTTCTCGATGCCTCCGATGCGGTGCTCGAGACCGGGAGTGCCGGGGACCGCCCACGGCCGGGCGAGGGTCGCCTCGTCGCGCAGGAACGGGTGGAAGACCGGCTGACCCGAGTCGTCGGTGTCGTTGGGCTCCGTGGCGAACTCGACGGTCAGGTCGGGGAGCTCGGCCACCGAGGGGATCGACCACGGCTCGGAACCGTTGGCGAGGTAGCCGTCGGACAGCAGGAAGACCGGGGTGCGGTAGGCCGTCGCGATGCGCACCGCCTCGACAGCGGCGTCGAAGCAGTCTGCCGGCGACTTCGGGGCGATGATCGGCACCGGCGACTCGCCGTTGCGGCCGAACATCGCCTGAAGCAGGTCGGACTGCTCGGTCTTGGTCGGCAGACCCGTCGAGGGGCCTCCGCGCTGCACGTCGACGATGACGAGGGGGAGCTCGAGCGAGACGCCCAGCCCAATGGTCTCGGACTTGAGGGCGACGCCGGGTCCCGAGGTCGTGGTGACGCCGATGGCGCCGCCGAACGAGGCGCCGAGGGCGGCTCCGATGCCGGCGATCTCGTCCTCGGCCTGCAGGGTCGTCACGCCGTAGCGCTTGAGCCCCGACAGGGTGTGCAGGATGTCGGAGGCGGGGGTGATGGGGTAGGACCCGAGCACGAGCGGGATGCCGGCGCGGTGAGCGGCGGTCACCAGCCCGAGCGCGAGGGCGGCGTTGCCGGTGATGTTGCGGTAGGTGCCGGGAGCCATCTTGGCCGGCGCGATCTCGTAGGACACCACGAAGTCCTCGGTGGTCTCGCCATAGTTCAGACCGGCCCTCAGGGCAGCGAGGTTGGCGGCCAGGATGTCGGGCTTGGAGCCGAACTTCTTCTCCAGGAACGACTCGGTGCCGGTGGTCGGGCGGTGGTACATCCACGACAGCAGCCCGAGCGCGAACATGTTCTTGGCGCGCTCCTTGTCCTTGCGGGACAGGGTCTCGAACGCCGCGAGGGCCTCCACGGTGATCGAGGTCAGGGCCACGGCGTGCACGTGCCATGACTCGAGGCTGCCGTCCTCGAGGGGGTTGGCCGCGTAGCCCACCTTGGCGAGGTTTCGCTTGGAGAACTCGTCGGTGTTGGCGATGATCGTCGCGCCGCGGGGCAGGTCGCGCAGGTTGGCCTTGAGCGCCGCGGGGTTCATGGCGACGAGGACGTCAGGGGCGTCGCCGGGGGTGAGCACGTCGTGGTCGGCGAAGTGCAGCTGGAAGCTGGAGACGCCGGGAAGGGTGCCCTGGGGCGCCCTGATCTCCGCCGGGAAGTTGGGGAGGGTGGACAGGTCGTTGCCCAGCGCGGCGGTCTCCGATGTGAAGCGGTCCCCCGTGAGCTGCATGCCGTCGCCCGAGTCACCCGCAAACCGGATCACGACCCGATCGAGGCGCTTGACCGACTTGCTGCTCGACTGTGTCTGCGTCACTACGTGTTTCCGCCACCTGTTCATCTGCTGTTTCTTGCGCGTCGCGCTCCTCCTGCGGACGTTCTTCCATGGTATGACTGCCGCCGTCGCCGCATGCGGGCAACCCGCATTTCGGACACCCGGGCATGTCGTTATTGGCGGCCGGCAGCTGCCGGGGCGTCAGAGCTGGCGGTTCCAGTCGGCCCACAGGGCCGCCAGGGTCGAGTCGTGCGCCTGGGTCAGCAGCTGCCTGCTCACCGCTCCCGGTTCGTGCAGCCGGTATGCCGCGTGGCCGGGCGGGGTCTCGGGTCGCCACCCGATCGCGGTCACCGAGTCGACCACCCGCGCTGTGCCGAGCGCCCCGGTGCCCAGCCCCGCTCGCACCTCGAGGTGCTCCACGAGGGCCGGCCGGCCGGCATACGTCATGGTGGTGTGGCAGTCGAGGCGACCACCCTCCTGGCCGCTGCGTCCCAGTGAAACCTGGTCGTGCAGCAGGAGCCGGCCTCCCTCGGCGACGTCCACGTGCAGGCTACGCGTGACCTCGGCACCATCCGCCACGACCAGCGGTTGGCAGGCCCAGGTGAGCGTGCCTCCCGCGTGGACTCGCAGGGAGACGTCGATGACGCAGCCCAGGCCACGACCGTGGTAGGCCACGGTGCCGGCGACGTCGCGCAGGTCGAGCCGCAGGCCGGGGCCCACGTCGACGCAGAGGCGCAGGGCGTCGCCGCCGAGGAGGGTGGCGGTGGTGGCGATGAGGGCGACCTCGGCGCCGGACGCGTCGTGCCGGACGACGCGGGGGGTCAGCAGGCCGGCGGCCAGCACCAGCCGGCTGCGCTCCTGACCCGGCCAGAGCTCGACCCTGGCGGTGTTGACCTCAGTGTGCGTGGACACCCTCACCGCCGTCGTGGGGGTGGGCGTGGGCGTCGTCGCCGTGCACCTGTTCGAGGTGGCTGTGGGGCGCCATGGGGCCGGGGTCGACGGGGACATGGCGGCCGCCGCGGTGGGACGCGAGCATGGCCAGCACCCAGGCGCGCAGCTCGGCCACCGATGCCGCGTCCGTGCGGGACAGGCCGATGACGGGGCGTCCGTCGCGGGCGTCCCGGCCCTCGCGCTGCATCAGGTCGGCGTCGACTCCGACGTGCGGCGCCAGGTCGGTCTTGTTGACCACGAGCAGGTCGGCCCGCGAGATGCCGGGACCGCCCTTGCGGACGACGTCGCCGCCGCCGGCAACGTCGAGCACGAAGATCTGGGCATCGACCAGGGCGGGCGAGAACGTCGCCGTGAGGTTGTCCCCGCCGGACTCGACCAGGACGAGGTCCAGCGGGGCGAAGTCGGCTTCGAGGTCTTCCACGGCGAGGAGGTTGGCCGTCACGTCGTCCCGGATCGCGGTGTGGGGGCATGCGCCGGTCTCCACCGCGCGAATCCGGTCGGGGTCGAGGACTCCGGCGGCGCGCAGCATCCGGGCGTCCTCGTCGGTGTAGATGTCGTTGGTGACGACGCCCAGCTCGAGCTCTGAGCCGAGCTCGCGGCAGACCATGGCGATGAGCGAGGACTTGCCCGTGCCGACCGGCCCGGCCACGCCGAGTCGGAACGCGCGCGTGCTGGCACGCGTGGTCTCGCGGGTCGTCTCGGAGGTCGTCTCCCGGGTGGTCTCAGGCACTGAACAGCCTCCGTGGGTGGGTGGGGTGGGCGTGCTGCCACTGCTCCAGGAGCGGCGCTGACGGCGCGGGTATGCCGTCCGGCTCGGTGAGGTGCGCGACCGCGCCGACGACCTCCTCGATCTCGGGCCCTGCGTGCAGCAGCCACTCCGTCGTCTCGACGGGGTCGAGCGGGCAGAGCTTGAGGGCGGCCGCGCAGAGCGACTGCACGTCGTCGTAGGCGACCAGCCGGGCCGTCCGGGCGCCGTCCAGGCCCGCGGCGGCAGCCATCGAGCCCACGGCCACAGGTCGCGCGGGGGCAGGCATCGTCGCCAGGGCGGAGGCGGTCGCGGTGCCGGGCCAGAGCCGCTGCGCCAGGCGGCGTTGTCCGCGGCCCACGGAGACCGAGGCGGCCCGCGTCACCTCGCTGGGGGTGCGGGCGGCCCAGGCGAGCTGGACGTCGTCGAGGGGCAGGCCGGCCAGGGTGTGGTGGCGCGCCACGACGGCCGTCGCCGCGTCGACGAGCACGACGGTGCGCAGCCTGGTGGAGATGAGTCCGGGGACGTCGCGCGGCTCGAGGCCGCCGAGGAGTGCGGGCTCGAGCCCGGAGGACTGGGTGTGAGCGCCGACAGGGAGGCGTCCGTCGGCCAGCAGCATCGCGGCGAACTCGGGGTGGGGGAGCATCGACAGTCGACTCTCAGAAGAGTGAATAGCGTTGGGCGAGTGGGAGCTCCGTCGCGGGGGCGGGCTCGACGAGCTCTCCGTCGATGCGGATCGCAAACGACTCGGGGTCGACCTCGATGACCGGGAGCGTGTCGTTGTTGATCATGTCCGCCTTGGTGACCTCCCGGGTGGGACGCACCGGGGTGAGGGTGCGTCGCAGGCCGAGGCGCTGGCCCAGCCCGTCCTGGAGCGCGGCGGGGGCGACGAACACCAGTGAGTGGTCAGCCCCGGCACCTCCCTCGCCGACCAGCGCGGGGCGCATGAGGACCGGCTGGGGCGTGGGGATCGACGCGTTCGGGTCGCCGAGCGCGGCATACACGATCGCTCCTCCCTTGAGGACGACGTCGGGGCGCCACCCGAAGAACTTCGGGTCCCAGAGGACGAGGTCGGCGAGCTTGCCCGCTTCGATCGAGCCGACCTCGTGGTCGATGCCGTGGGCGATGGCCGGGTTGATCGTGTACTTGGCCACGTAGCGACGGGCCCGCTCGTTGTCGGCGGGCATGGTGCCGCCCAGGGGGCCGAGGCGTGCCTTCATGACGTGGGCCACCTGCCACGTGCGGGTGACGACCTCGCCGATCCTCCCCATGGCCTGGGCATCCGAGCTCGTCATCGACAGCGCGCCGAGGTCGTGCAGGATGTCTTCTGCCGCAATGGTGCTGGCCCGGATCCTGCTCTCTGCGAAGGCGAGGTCCTCCGGCACGGACGGGTTGAGGTGGTGACAGACCATCAACATGTCGAGGTGCTCGGCGACGGTGTTGACGGTGTGGGGGAGCGTCGGGTTGGTCGAGCCGGGTAGCACGTTGGCGTGACCGGCGATGGTGATGATGTCGGGGGCGTGGCCACCGCCGGCGCCCTCGGTGTGGAACGCGTGGATGCTCCGCCCACTGATCGCTCGCAAGGTCGACTCGACGAAGCCAGCCTCGTTGAGGCTGTCGCTGTGCAGCGCCACCTGGAGGCCGTACTCGTCCGCCGCGCGCAGGGCCGCGTCGATGGCGGCCGGGGTGCTGCCCCAGTCCTCGTGCACCTTGTATGCCGCCGCTCCGCCCAGCGCCTGCTCGCGCAGCCCCTCGGCGCTGACGGTGTTGCCCTTGCCCATGAGGAGCAGGTTGACCGGGAGGTGGTCGAGCCCCCGCAGGACCGACTGGAGGTGCCACGGTCCGGGCGTGACGGTCGTGGCCTTGGAACCCTCGGAGGGTCCCGTACCGCCGCCGCCGAGCGTGGTGATCCCTGCGGCGAGCGCCTCGTGCACCTGGCTGGTCGACAGGAAGTGGACGTGCAGGTCGACCCCGCCGGCCGTGAGGATCCGGCCCTCGCCGGAGATCACGTCGGTGCCGGGGCCGATCTCGAGGTCGGGGTGCACTCCGTCGGCGATGTCGGGGTTGCCACTGCGGCCGAGCGCGACGATGCGGCCGTGGCGGATGCCGACGTCGGCGCGGATGACTCCCCAGTGGTCGAGCACGACCGCGTTGGTGATGACGGTGTCCAGCGCGCCGCCGGCGCTGGTGCGGGTGCCCTGGGCCATCGACTCCCGGATGGACTTGCCCCCACCGAAGACTGCTTCTTCGCCCCCGAACGTGAGGTCGTCCTCGATCTCGACCCACAGGTCGGTGTCGCCGAGGCGCACCTGGTCGCCGGTGGTGGGGCCGTAGATCGCCGCGTAGCGCTCCCGGTCGAGGTCAGCCATCGAGCTCACCGTCCGGCCCGCGCTCGCCGACCCGCTGTCCTGGCACCTGCAGGCCCGGGACGCGGCGTCGTCCACGGAGCGCCACCGCGGCGACCTCTCGGCTGACGCCCGGCTCGAACCGGACGGACGTCCCGCTCGGGATGTCGAGCCGGAAGCCGTACGCTGCCGCCCGGTCGAACTCCAGCGCCGTGTTGCTGTCGGGCAGGTGCAGGTGCGAGCCGATCTGCACGGGACGGTCGCCCGTGTTCACGATGACGAGGGTGAGCCGCTCGGCGTCGGTGCGGTCGGCGTTGATGGTCACGGTGCCTGGCTGGACCCTGATCGCACCGGGTCCAGAACTGTTGCTGCTCAACGGAGTTCCGTTCTCTCAGGCGATCGGGTGGTGGAGGGTCACGAGCTTGCGACCATCGGGGAAGGTCGCCTCGACCTGCACATCGCTGACCATCTCGGCGACTCCCTCCATGACCTGGTCGCGGTGCAGGACATCGCGACCCTGCTCCATCAGGTCGGCGACGGTCGAGCCTTCGCGAGCGCGCTCGATGACCCAGGTGGACAGCAGCGCCACGGCCTCGGGGTGGTTGAGCTTCACGCCGCGCGAGAGCCGGTCACGGGCGACCATCCCGGCCACCGCGAGCAGGAGCTTCTCGGTGTCCGCGGGGGACAGGTGCATGCGGCCTCCTTGGCGGGTGCTGGCCCAGTAGACCAAGGCAGTGTTTCGCGGGCGTTTCATCAGCGCCACCCGGGGCTCACACCGACTCACACCGACCCGTCGCGTCGAGCACTTTCGCTGGACTAGCGTGCCGAGGATGTCGCCCCGTCTTGTCGTCCTGCCCAGCCCGCTGCTGGGTCCGGCGACCTATGCGCCCCTCGCTGCGGCACTGACGGCTGGCGCGATGGCGACCACCGTCGCCGAGCTACCGGACCGCGACTTCTCCCCGTCAGAGGTGCTGTCCTGCTTCCGGTCGCAGGTCGCGGACCAGGGCGCGACGGTGGTCGTCGCGCACAGCAATGCCGGGTACTACGCGCCGGCCGCGGCGTTGGATCTTGGCGTGCCGACCATCTTCATGGATGCTGGCCTGCCTGCCGTGGGTGAGTCCGAGACCCGCCTGGCGCCTCCGGCCTTTGCCGAGTTCATCGGCTCCCTGCCGCTGTGCGACGGACTGCTGCCGCCGTGGCCCCTCTGGTGGGACCGCGCCGACGTCGCTGCGCTCTTCCCCGACGACGACTGGCTCGACCTGGTGGTCCGCGAGGCGCCACGCCTGTCGCCCGCCTACTTCACGACGCCCCTCCAGGTGCCACGCGGCTGGGCGGTGCGGCCGGCGGCATACCTCGCCTTCGGTGACACGTATGCCGCCGAGCTGGCCTTCGCGCGCAGCGCGGGCTGGCTGGTCCGTCAGGGGGCTGGTCACCACCTGACGCACCTCGCCGAGCCCGACCGCGTCGCCGACGTCGTCGTCGAGCTCTGCGCCGCGCTGCACGTCGGCACCTGAGCGGGTGCCAGAAGAAGGGGTGTGGTGGGTCAGGCCGCGCTAAAGCCGTGGCGGTCCAGCGGCCACGTCGTGTGGGTGCGGCCATCCGGGGCGGTCCACTTGCAGACGCCGAGCGGGTCCATCTCGACCCGCCACCCGGCATGGTGCTTGAACCCGTGATGGGTGGCACAGAGGGACTGCAGGTTGGGGACGGAGGTGGGGCCGTCGGGGTGACGGATGACGTGGTCGAGCTGGCACCGCTTGGCCGCGGTGGCGCAGCCAGGGAAGCGGCAGGTGCCGTCCCGTGAGCGGACAGCGCGCGCCGTCGCCGCGCCGGGTCTGTAGATGGTCGGGTCCTGCCATCGAACGGCTCCGGTGACAGAGTCGCTGCGGGCCAGGCGCAGGACGACGTCTGGGTCGCTCAGCAGGGCGACCACGTCGGACGGGAGCAGCGAGCCGAGCACTGGTACCTCCGTGTGCGAGGACACGAACCACAGGCGGTCCTCGTGGTCGTGCAGGACGCCGTCGTCGAGCTGCTCGCAGCCGCCAAGGTCGTGGTACCAGCCGGACACCGGGGTGAGCTCGACTGCTGCGTCGGTGCCCGCGGAGCCGGGCTCGGCCGGGTCGCGACCGTCGGCGACGCGGTCCGCAGCGTTGGGGATCGGCGGCTGGATGTCTGTGGCGTGGATCCCGGTTGTGTCGGGGGCGTCGTCGCGGACGCCCAAGCACGCCGTCGATACGGGAGGCGCGACGAAGCCCGGCCGCTCGCAGTCAATCGGTGCGACCAGTTCGATCGTGGTGCTGATCGTCGCGTTGGCCTCGATGAGGTCGGACAGTGCGTCGGCGCGAGCGGCGCCCATCCGCAGACCCGGTTCAGCCCGTGCGTACTCCGCGGCGAGCCCGTCCACAGCACTCCACAGCCGGAGGGCGGTCGGGGTCGGCAGGTCGACCACCAGTCGGGTCATGCCGGCACATTCACCCGGACGGATGCTGACGTCACGCCGAGCCCTGGCCCGCTCGGCTGCTTGTGCCGCCTCCTCTCGGTTGCACCGCTCGGCGCTGCGACGCGCTCGACGCCTGAGAGCGGCGCAGGAGAGCTGGGTCGCACCACCCTCCAGCACTCGGGCCTCGAACTCGTGCAACCGGTCGGTCGGTGCGGCAAGGGACTCCGACGCGACCGCATCCACGCGGTAGGGCTCGAGGTCGCCGGACCACGCCAGTGCCTGGATCTGGGGCAGGGAGCAGACGACGCGACGTGCGTGGCTGATGCGGGTCGACATGGTGCGCGGTGAGACATGGAGGAGGGCGGCCAGCGAGCCAGCGGCGACCGCGTGGCCCGACAGGTGGTGGGGGCGCATCCCCACGGCCACGCCATCGGCCACGTCGCGCTCGGACTGCTCGTCGCACCGTCGGGCGACCGTCTCCATGGCCGAACGCTGTCGCGCCGTCGCGGCGCTCACGACGCGCTGGGTGGCGACCGTCAACGCCTCGGCCTGCGCCAGAGACATGCCCTCGATCTCATCGTCGGTGAGGGTGAAGAGCGCGCTCGCGAGGACGGCCGGGTCGGTCGCCTCCACGGTGCGGGCATCTTCGAACATGTGTTCGATCCTATGGGAAGCCACTGACAACGGCTGGACGTGCGCGCGTTCCCCATTCGCGGGAAGCCAGGGAGGGTTTCGAAGGACTGCGGGTTTCAGGCTGTGAGGGTTACGGTCGGTGGATGGATCGACCCGTGCTCGACGACGCGCTGAAGGACCGAGAGGCCATTCTGCGAGCGTTCCTCACGGCGGACGAGAGGCTGTCGAGGATCCCCACGAAGATCCGCAAACGGCTGGTGGTGCTCAACGAGCTGGCCCAGCAGTTCGAGATCGGTAAGACCTATGACGAAACCCAGGTCAACAACATCCTGCGCAGCTGGCACGACGACGTCGCCGCCCTGCGTCGCTACCTCGTCGAGGAGGGCTTCCTCGAGCGCCGCGACGGTCTCTACTGGCGTGCCGGTGGGACGGTCGGAGAAGTCGTCGGGACCTAGCAGCGGCCATCCTCCCCGGCCGTCCAGTGGCCGCTGTCCAGCCCCTGACCACCCTCTGGTTTCGCCGGGTGCCACCGCCTCCGCCCTGCCACACTCTGGTCATGCTGAGGCTGGATGACCTGTGGGTCTGGGACTCCTGGATCGCTGACGACGGCGACCTCTACCACCTGTTCTTCCTCCAGGCGCCGCGCGCGCTGGGGGACCCGGGCAAGCGGCATACCTCGGCGCGGGTGGGGCACGCCACCTCCGCGGACCTCGTGAGCTGGACCGACCTCGGGGAGTGCTTCGGACCCGACCAGAGCGGCGCGGGTCGGTTCGACGACCTCGCCATCTGGACCGGCTCCGTGCTCCACGACGGGGAGCGGTGGCGGATGTTCTACACCGCGGTGTCGACGACCGGCCACCACGTCTACGACCAGCGGATCGGCTCGGCGGTGTCCGACGACCTGCAGCACTGGCAGCGGGGCGGCCCCGACCCCGTCGTGCGCGTGGACGGTCGCTGGTACAAGACACTGGCCAACACGCCGGCCCCCACCGAAGGGCCCGATCTGGAGGGGGCGAGCGAGACCTGGCGCGACCCGCTCGTCTTCGCTGACCCCGCAGGCGACGGCTGGCACATGCTGGTCACCGCCCGGGCCAGGGAAGCGGCGCGCAACGACGACGGGGTCATCGCCCACGCCACCAGCACCGACCTCGAGACCTGGACCCTCGGCGAGCCGCTGTGTGCGCCCGGAGCCGGCTTCGGACAGCTCGAAGTGCTGCAGAACAAGCAGATCGACGGCCGGTGGGTGCTCGTCTTCACCTGCCACCCGCAGGAGATGACACCGGAGCGGATCGAGCGGACCGGCAGCTACTGCACCTGGTCGGTGCCCGGTCCCGGACCGCTCGGCCCGTGGGACATCGACGCCGCCCGTCCGTTCACGGCGGAGCCAGACCTGTTCGCCGCGCCACTGGTGCAGCAGCGCGACGGGTCGTGGGTGCTCGTCGGGTTCCGCAACCTCGAACCGCAAGGGCTCGACGGGTTCGAGATCAGCGACCCCATCCCGGTCACCCTCGACGCCGACGGCTACCTCGTCGCCCGCTGACGCACCGTCCGACCTCCACCGCCGTGCTGCCGGGCCCGAGGCGGGTCAGTCTCCGGTGCGGCCGTCGGCGAGCTCGCGGAGGATGTCCAGGTGGCCGTTGTGCCGGGCGTTCTCCTCGACGAGGTGCAGCAGCACCCAGCGCAGGGTCGGGCGCTCGCCGCTCCTGAACGGTGTGGCCGAGAGGTCGTCGAGGTCGAGCCCGGCGACTATCGCATCGGTGCGGACTGCCTGCGCGGCATACTCCTCCAACGTCTGCGCGAGGGGGGTGGTGGCGCCGAGGCTGAACTCCCGGTCCGGCTCCTCGTCGGTCCAGGGCCCGAGGTCCGGTCCACCGACGAACCTGTTCTCGATCCACGAGTGCTCCACCCAGCGCATGTGGTTGACGACCCCGCCGAGCGTCATCAGCGGTGAGGTCGGCAGGGGCGCGCTCCCGACGTGCTCGTCGGCGAGGCCGTGGCACTTCTCGGCTGCGGTGTCCCGGGTGTACTGGAGCATCGCCAGCAGCGTCGAGCGCTCGTCCCAGGCGTTCGGGGTGTCGGTTCGCGTCATGGTCCGAACCCTGTCGCACCGGCCGGCCGCGCGCCACCGCTTAGTTCAGGTTGAACCCGTGCTCCGGTGACGGCGGCACGACCCCGAGCATCGTGGCCAGCTGCCGTTCGCGCCGGACCAGCTGGAGGCCGAGTCGCAGCCGCGTCTCGGTGTCGTTGGCGGCGAGGAGCTGCTGCCGTTCCCCGAGGTCGAGCCCCACCGCCCCACCCACGGCATACGAGAGTTCGGCGGCGTCGGAGGGCCACGTGGGCTCGTCGGCGCCCACGGTGTGGGCGTACTCGTGGAGCGCCTGCCGCAGCCGCGCGGCGAGCCCCGCGACCTCCTCGGCGTCGCCGGTGTTCTCCTCCAGCATGGTCACCTCGCCCATCAGGTATGCCGTGCCGGCACCTGGCACGAGCGCCTCCAGGTGGAAGCGCTGGATGCCAGTGCTGAGGACGAGGTAGCGACCGTCTCCGACCGGGGCGGCGTTCGTCAGCCGGGCCAGGCAGCCCACCTCGTGCAGGTCGTGCACCGAGTCGGGCCCGACCTCGTGGCCCTGGCGGATCGCCACGACGCCGAACTCCGGTACCTCCATGGAGTTCACCAGGTCGCTGAGCAGCTCGAGGTAGCGCGGCTCGAAGACCTGGAGCGGCAGCGCGGCGCCCGGCACCAGGACCGTGCCGAGCGGAAAGAGCGGGACCCGCGCCATGTCGTCACGGTAGGTGCCCACGACCCGGCGCAACACCCCCTCATGGAGGTGGGCCACTAGGCTGCCAACCGTGTCGCCCTACGTCGTCATCGCCGCGGTGGTCGCTGTCGGCCTGCTGCTGTTCGTGGCCGCGATGGGCGCCCGGGCGCTGCTGGCTCCGAAGGCGCCGACCCGGGCCAAGCTGACGACCTACGAGTCCGGAGTCGATCCAGTGGGTCGGGACTGGGCCCAGACGCAGGTGCGCTACTTCGTCTACGCGTTCCTCTACGTCATCTTCGCCGTCGACGCCGTCTACCTGTTCCCCTGGGCCCTCGTCGTCCGCAGCAACCTCGGTGCGGTGTCGCTGCTCGAGATCGCGGTGTTCATCGGGGTCCTGCTGGTCGGACTCGTCCACGCAGCGCGGCGCGGTCTGCTGAGGTGGCTCTGATGACGACGACGCAGCCCGTCCCCCTGCCGATGCCCCGGGTCGGTCCCGCGACCGACCTGGCACCCCAGCCGATCCGCGTGGTCCTCAACTGGGGCCGCCGCTACTCGCTGTGGGTCTTCAACTTCGGCCTCGCGTGCTGTGCGATCGAGTTCATCGCCGCCTCGATGGCCCGGCACGACTTCATCCGGCTCGGGGTGATCCCGTTCGCCCCCGGCCCGCGACAGGCCGACCTGATGGTCGTGTCGGGCACCGTGACCGACAAGATGGCTCCGGCCGTGCGACGGCTCTACGACCAGATGCCCGAACCCAAGTACGTCATCTCGTTCGGAGCCTGCTCCAACTCCGGCGGTCCCTACTGGGACTCCTACTCCGTCACCAAGGGCGTCGACACCATCATCCCCGTCGACGTCTACGTCCCTGGCTGCCCGCCCCGGCCCGAGGCTCTCCTCCAGGGCATTCTCAAGCTGCAGGAGAAGATCGCAGCCGAGACGTTGTCCACCAAGGGAATTCGCGCGAAGTATGCCGGGCACCGCCTCGCGTCCGCAGGCGAGGTCAAACGACCGTTGGTGCAGCCCCCGACGAAGGACGCCTCGTGAGCAGCCCGAGCGACCTGACCGGTGTGAGCGAACCCACCGCCCTGGAGCGCGCCGAGGTCGACCCGGCCGACTGGGTGGCGACGATCACCGCGGCCCGCGACGCTGGCTACACCTTCTTCGACTGGCTCACCGCCGTCGACCAGAGCGACGACGAGGCGGCACCCGGTCTCGACGTGGTGTGCCACCTCATGGACGGGTCCACGCCAAGGGCGTTGCGGCGCAAGCTGTTCCGCACCCGCGTCCCCAGCGGTGCCAGCCTCGAGAGCCTGACGGGAGTGTTCCGCGGGGTCGCGTGGCACGAGCGCGAGACGCACGAGATGTTCGGCCTCGACTTCGAGGGGTTCGACGACGGCACCGGTCTGGGGCTGCGCCCGCTGCTGCTCCCCGACGGGTTCGAGGGCACGCCGCTGCGCAAGTCCTTTGTGCTCGCGGCTCGAGCCTCCAAGCCGTGGCCCGGAGCCAAGGAGCCGGGCGAGTCCGAGCACGCCAGGCCGACCGGGCGACGCCGGGTGTCAGCGCCCGGTGTGCCGGACCCCGAGTGGGGGCCGCGATGAACGACGCCGTCGAGGTGACCCTGCGGGCGGTGGGGGTGCTGGCTGCCTTCCTCGTGCTGCCCCTCCTGGTGGGCCAGACCGAACACAAGGTGATGGCGCACATGCAGGGCCGCCTCGGCCCGATGTATGCCGGTGGCTTCCACGGGTGGGCGCAGCTGGTGGCCGACGGGGTCAAGTTCGTGCAGAAGGAGGACATCACCCCTGCAGCTGCCGACAAGAGGATCTTCCGGTTCGCGCCCGCGGTGGCGCTGGTGCCCTATCTCGTTGCGCTGGCTGCGATTCCGCTCAGCCCCGACTTGGTCGCCGCGGACCTCCCCGCGTCGGCCGTCTTCGTCCTGGCGGTGACCGCGGTGGGCATCCTCGGCACGCTCATGGCCGGCTGGGCCAGCGCCAACAAGTACTCGCTGCTCGGTGCGATGCGTGCCGCGGCGCAGCTGCTCTCCTACGAGCTGCCGATGGTGCTCGCCGTCGCCAGCGTCTGCCTGGCGGCCGGCTCGCTGTCCCTCTCCGGGATCGCTGCCGCCTGGTCTCCCTGGTGGCTGGTCTTCCAGCTGCCCGGAGCCATCGTGTTCCTCGTGTCGGCCGTCGCAGAGCTCCAGCGACCGCCGTTCGACATGCCGGTGGCCGACTCCGAGATCGTCTTCGGCGCCTACACCGAGTACACCGGGCTGCGGTTCGCGTTCTTCCTGCTGAGCGAGTACGCGGGGATCGTCGTCATGTCGCTCCTCTTCGCCGTGCTCTACCTCGGTGGCTGGCAGGGGCTGTTCAGCGACCAGCTCGGGTGGCTGTGGACTCTGCTCAAGGGGTTCTGCATCGCCGTTGTCGTCATCTGGCTCCGCGTCGCCTGGCCCCGGCTTCGTGAGGACCAGCTGCAGCGACTGGCGTGGCTGGTCCTCGTGCCCCTCGCCCTGGCCCAGCTGGCCCTCACCGGTGTCTGGGTGGTGACCACCGCATGAGCGAGCAGGAGAAGAAGCCGGGAGGCATCGGCATACCCGGCATCCTCAAGGGGTTGGCCACCACCGCTCGCACCATGTCGAGACCGACCCACACCGCCGAGTACCCCGACGCGCAGCCGCACCTGCCGCCGCGCAGCCGCGGGGTCATCGCGCTGCTCGAGGAGAACTGCACCTCCTGCATGCTCTGCGCCCGCGAGTGCCCCGACTGGTGCATCTACATCGACTCGCACAAGGAGACGATCCCCGCCACCACGCCTGGTGGCCGTGAGCGCCAGCGCAACGTCCTCGACCGGTTCGCGATCGACTTCAGCCTCTGCATGTACTGCGGCATCTGCATCGAGGTCTGCCCGTTCGACGCGCTGCACTGGAGTCCGGAGTTCGAGTACGCCGAGCTGGACATCCGGGACCTGCTGCACGAGAAGGACCGCCTCGGCCAGTGGATGCCCACTGTGCCCCCACCCTCGGCCCTGGACGAGCACTCGGCCGAGCCGGCCGAGATCGGAGCCACCACCCGACCCGGACGGCTGGTGCGCACGGCGCCGGCGCGTCCCGCTCCCACGCGGGTCACGCCGACCGGGCCGACCGAGCAGACGCAGCCCGTCACGGAGCCAGCGCCGGAGTCAGCCGCGAAGCCAAGCCCGGAGCCGGCCCCGAAGCCAAGTTCGGAGCCAGCCCCCGAGACGGCGCCGGAGACCGGGGAATGACGGCTCTGGACGTGGCCTTCGCCGCGGTCGGACTGATCACGGCGGCCAGCGGGCTGCTCGCCGTGACGACGCGCCACGTCGTCCATGCCGCCCTGTGGCTGGTGGTCTGCCTCGGAGCCGTGGCCGGCTGCTACCTCGTCCTGGGGGCGGAGCTGGTGGCACTGGTGCAGCTCCTGGTCTATGTCGGCGCGATCGTCGTGCTCGTGCTGTTCGCCCTCATGCTCACCCGCGCGCCGATCGGGCCCAACAGCGAGATCAGCACCAGCCGCCTGCACCGGGTGCTCGCGGCGGTGCTGGGGGCCGGCGTCACGGCGCTGCTCGCCGCCGCCCTCCTCCCCATCGCGGGCCCCGCGGTGGAACGGCACGAAACCTCGACCACGCGGGTCGCAGAACAGCTTTTCGGTACCTGGGTCTGGCCCTTCGAAGTCCTCTCACTGCTGCTCCTCGTCGCCCTCATCGCGGCCATGGCGGTGTCGCGGATGACCCGCCCCGACCCCGCCGCTGACCCGCTCGGCTCCGACCAGGCGGCCAGGGAGTCGGCATGATCCATCTCGCCGGGCCGTACCTGCTCTGCGCCGTGCTCGCCGGCATCGGGGCCTACGGCGTGCTGGCGCGACGGAACGCCGTGCTCGTCCTGATCGGGGTCGAGCTCATCCTCAACGCGGCCAACGTGCTGCTCGTGTCGGTCGCCGCCGCGGGTGCTGACCGCTGGGCCGCAGGCAACGTGCTCACGCTGTTCGTCATCACGATCGCTGCCGCGGAGGTCGTCGTGGCGCTCGCGGTGGTCCTCGCGGTCTACCGGCTGCGGGGCGACGTCGACCTGAGCGACCCCACCCTCAGCGACGCCACGGTCAGCGACCCCACGGTGAGCGAGGCTCCCCGATGAGCGCCGCTGCCGCCCGGCTCGTCGTCCTCATCCCTGCCGTCGCCGCATTCCTCGGGCTCCTGCTGGCCCGTCGCACCGACCCACGGCCGGCCCGCTTCGTCGCCGTCGGCACCTCCCTGCTCGCGGTCCTCGCGGCCCTCCTCCAGGTCGTCGCCGTGCACGGCTCGTCGAGGGTGACCATCGCCCGCACCATCCCCGCCCTCGACGCGGGCGAGCTGCGAATTCCCTTGCAGCTGCAGGCGACTACCGCGACTGCCCTCATCGCCCTGGTCGTCGCGATAGTCGGCTGGGCGGTGCAGGCCTTCGCCGGCTGGTACCTGCGCGAGGACGACCGCTACGGCATCTTCGCCGCCACGGTCTCGCTGTTCACAGCAGGCATGCTCCTCGTCGTGCAGTCCGCCGACCTCGTGCTCACCCTGGTCGGTTGGGAGGTGATGGGCTGGTGCTCCTACCTGCTCATCGGGCACTGGAGCCGCAAGGAGTCCGCCCGGCGGGCCGCGCTCAAGGCCTTCCTCGTCACCCGCCTCGCCGACGTCGGCTTCGTGCTCGGGGTGGTGATCCTCGCCGCGGGGGCCGGCTCCACGGCATACCCGCAGGTGCTCCAGGCGTGGGCCGCCACGGACTGCCCGGACGCCGGTGCATGTGCGGCGCCCAACGCAACCCTGCGCACGGCGGCGATGGTGCTGCTCGTGATCGGCATCCTCGGCAAGTCCGGCATGGTGCCGTTCCACGACTGGCTCCCCGACGCCATGGAGGGCCCGACCCCCGCGTCCGCCCTGATCCACGCGGCGACCATGGTCGCGGCCGGCACGTTCGTCCTCGCGCAGCTGTTCGACGTCCTCGCGGCCAGTGACGGTGCTCGCTGGGTCCTCGCGCTGAGCACCGCCGTGACGATGGTGTATGCCGCGGGGCTGGCGTTCGGGCAGAGCGACCTCAAGCGGCTGCTCGCCTACTCGACCCTCAGCCAGGTCGCCCTCATGCTCTCGGCGCTGGCGGTCGCCCCCGTCGACGAGGGACCGGGCGCCGGAGTGCTTCACCTCTACTCGCACGCGTTCTTCAAGGCGCTGCTCTTCCTCGCGATCGGGTGGCTGAGCGTGACGGTCGGCGGCACCGCGGCCGCGACGATGCGCGGTGGCCTGCGAGGACACCTGTTCATCAGGCCGGCAATGTTCGTCGGGCTGCTGGCGCTGGCCGGGGTGCCTCCGCTCGTCGGCTTCGTCTCCAAGGAGCACGTGCTCGCCGCAGCCGAGGCGGGCGCGGCCGACGGCCAGGCGCGGGCCTGGATCGTCCTGCTCGCAGGCCTGCTGACCGTCGTCCTCACCGCTGCCTACTGCATGCGCGCGTGGATCGTCCTCGACGACCTGGCCGCCGCGGACATCGAACGTCACGAGGCCGACACCGCCGGATTCCCCGTGACTGCGGCGGTGACGGTCCTGGCCATCCTGACCGTTGCCGGCGGGCTGGTCGCCTTCACCCCGCTGATCGACCTCGGCGGCCACATCGGGTGGCTGGTGGCGCTGCTGAGCATCCTGCTGATCGTCGGCGCCGGCCTGGCCGTGCGTTCACTGGCCCACGGTGCGGATCCCGCTGTGCGGATCGTCGGGGCACGGATCCCGTCGTTCGACAACGGTTTCGGGGTCGATCGCCTCTACGTCGACTACGTGGCGCGACCGGTCGTCGCCCTCGCGCACCTCGTCGTCTTCCTCGACCGCGAGGTCGTCGACGCCTACGTGCGCGGCGCGGCAGCCGCAACCCGGTTCGGTGGCGCGGGTGGCCAGCGGGCCCACCGGGCCGAACGCGCGGCGTCCGGGCTGGCCTGGGTCGTGGCCGGTGTCGTCGCCGTCGCCCTCGCGGGGGTGGCGCTGTGGTGACCGGAAGGCGTGGTGGAGGCAAGACCGCGGTGGAGGCGAGACCGTGGTGATCCTGTTGAGCCTCGTGGTCCCGGCGGCGGTGGCGGTCTGGCTGCTCACCGGTGGCCGCGCCGTCTCCCACCGCTCAGCCAACCTGCTCGCCAGCGCCGCGAGCGTGGTCACGCTGGCCGCCGTCATCGTGGCCGTGATCGCGCGTCCGACGGTCGACCGCGCGTGGGTGCCCTCACTCGGACTGCGCTGGCAGCTCGCTGTCGACGGGATCAGCGCGCCGCTGCTGCTGCTCACCGCTGTCCTGGGGGTGGGCGTGGTGCTGCACACCCTCGACCGACCTCCGCTGGGCGGGACCACCGCCGCCTTCCACGCCTGCCTGCTCCTCGTCGAGTTCGGAGCCCTGGCGACGTTCTACGCCCGCGACGCGGTCCTGTTCTTCGTCGCCTTCGAACTGGTCCTCGTGCCTATGTGGGTGCTGATCACCAGGTTCGGCGACCCCCACGATGCTGACGCCCGCGCCGACGCCGGTGGCCGGTTCGTCCTCTACACCGCGTTCGGCTCGACGCTGATGCTCGTCGGGATCCTGGCGCTCGTCGCCAAGGCGGGCACGTCCGACCTCGACGTCATCGCCCAGGGTGGCGGCCACGGCATACCCGTCGGCACCCAGACCCTGGTCGCGGCGCTGCTCGTGGCGGGGCTCGCGGTGAAGGTGCCGGTCTTCCCGGTCCACACCTGGCTCCCACCGGCACACACCACGGCTCCCACGGCCGGGTCGGTCCTGCTGGCGGCGGTGCTGCTGAAGATGGGCACCTACGGCCTGGTGCGGCTGCCGCTCGCCTCGGTCCCCGACGGATTCGCGAGGGTGGCGCCGGTGCTGGCCGTCCTCGGCGCCGTCGGCATCATCTGGGGAGGCTTGGCCTGCCTCGTCGAGCGCGACCTCAAACGGCTGATCGCCTACTCCTCGGTCGCGCACATGGGTTTCGTCGTCCTCGGCCTGTCCAGCGGCACGCGCACCGGACTCCAGGCGGCGTTGTTCGCCAACGTCGCCCACGGTGTCATCTCGGCCCTGCTGTTCGTCGTCGTCGGCGGGCTCAAGGAGCGGTGGGGCAACGCCGACCTCGAGACCGCCCGGGCCGCCTTGCGCGAGGTCACCCCGCGGCTCGGGTTCGCCCTCATCGTGGGCCTCGCCGCATCCCTCGGCCTGCCTGGCCTGGCAGGTTTCTGGGGCGAGTTCCTCAGCGTGTATGCCGCGTGGTCCCCGGCCGCCGACCGTCCCGAAGGGCTGTTCCGCACCCTGGCCGTCGTCGCCGCCGTCGGCACCGTCCTGGCTGCCGCCTACGCGCTGCGGGTGGCCCGCGCCGTCTGGGCGGGGGAGCGCACGACGCCCCCCATCGAGGACAGCCGCGACAGCGAGTGGGACGTCATCGCCGTCCTCGTCCTCGGGGTGTTGCTGCTCGGCATCGCACCCGGACCCCTGTTGGCCATGACCAGCGGTGCGGTCTCCACGATCATCGGGGCCGCACCATGATCGCCGCGATCGCGCACACGGCGGCGGCTCTGCCCACGGTGGTGCCCACGGTGGTCCCCGCGACGGTGCTGGCCACGACCGGCCTGGTGAGCTTCGACTGGGCAGTCCTCGGGCCGGTGCTCGTCCCCGCCATCGGTGCGGTGGCCGTGCTGGTCCTGGACGTCATCGCCCCGCGCCTGGTCCGGTTGCACGCCGCGATGGGCGTGTTCGCCCTCGCCGCCGGGTTCGCCCTGGCCGTCCCGGGCGCCCTGCGTTCCGGCGACGACCCGCTCCGATCGCTCTGCCTGCCGGCGCCCGACGGTGCCTGCCTCTTCGAAGCCGGCCCCCTCGCCAGTGCCCTGCAGCTCGGCGCCCTCGGGGCCGCGCTCGTGGTGCTGCTGCTGAGCTGGCCGGGCACCGATCCTCGAGAGGACCTGCGGGGTGGTCCGGCTGTCCTCGTGTCCCTCGTCCTGGCGGCCACGGCGGGCGCCGCAGGGGTGGCCGCGGCCCACGACCTCGGATCCTGGCTGGTCTGCCTCGAGCTCGCCACGTTGCCCGCCATAGCCCTGGTCGCCCTTCGGGGCGACGCCCCCGCGGGCCGCGGCGCGCTCGCGCTGCTCACCACGTCCCTGGTGTCGTTCGCGATGGTGGTGCTCGGCGCTGCCCTGTGGCTGGTGTCGACCGGCGAGGCGGTGTTCGCCCCTGGTGCCGCCGCCGATGCGCTGTCCCAGCCGGACCGGCGAGTGGTGCTGCTCCTCGCGGCCCTCCTGCTGCTCTCAGGGGTGGGCTTCAAGCTCAGCCTCGTGCCCTTCCACGTCTGGACACCGCAGGCCTATGCCGGCGCCACCGAACCGGTCGCGGCCTTCCTCGCTGCCACCTCCAAGGTGGCGGCGCTGGCCGCCCTGCTCGTCGTCGTCCAGGCCCTGGTGGGGGCCGGAGCCCCCGTCATCGTGGGCATCGGCCTCCTCGCAGCGGTGTCCATGACGCTCGGCAACGTCCTCGCCCTCGTGCAGGACGACCCGGTGCGGCTGTTGGCCTGGTCCACGGTCGCCCAGGCAGGGTGGGTGGTGCTGCCACTGTCGGCCCTCAACGGCAGGGCCACGGCCGCGTCAGGTGGCTATCTGCTGGCCTACGTCATCGCCACCCTCGTCGCCTTCGTCGTGGTGCACGTCGTGACGTCGACCCCCCGCCTTCGTGGCGCCGCGGACCTCGGACGCACGCTCACGGCATACACCGGCTTGTTGCGGGCCCACCCGCTGCTGGGCGGGGCGCTGGGGCTGGCCCTGCTCTCTCTCGCCGGGCTCCCGCCGGGCGTGGTCGGCCTCATCGCCAAGGTGGTCGCCCTGCGCCCCGTGGTCGGGGCGGGACAGTGGGCGCTGGCCGTGGTGGCCGTGCTCAACGCGGTGATCGGCGTCGCGGTCTACCTGCGCTGGTTCGCCGTGCTGCTGCGCGACCCCGAGGAGGGTCCCGCACGGCCGGTCATCCGCACCATCCCGCGTCCCGCGCTCGCCGCCCTGGTGCTCGCCGGACTCGCGCTCGTGGCCACCAGCGTGATGCCCCAGCTGCTGTTCGGCCTGCTCGGCTGAGCGGCGGGATGACGGGCTGACTGACGGGCAGGATGACGGGCAGGATGACGGGCCGGCTGGCCGGCCGGACGGCGCTGGATCGGGAACGCGAGCACGGAAGGGAGCGTTGAGGCAGGCATGCACAACCATTTCAACGGGCTCAAGACGGCAGCCCTCTTCGGCGGCATCTTCGCCCTCCTCCTGGCCATCGGCGGCGTCATCGCCAGCTCCACCGGCAGCCCGGCCTTCATCTGGCTGTTCGCCCTCCTGGGCGTCGGCATGACCGCCTACGGCTACTGGAACTCCGACAAGCTCGCGATCAAGGCGATGCACGCCTATCCGGTCAGTGAGGCCCAGGCGCCCGTGATGTACCGGATCGTGCGCGAGCTCTCCACCGCCGCCGGCAAGCCGATGCCCAAGCTGTACATCAGCCCCACCGCGGCGCCCAACGCCTTCGCCACCGGCCGCAACCCCGAGAACGCCGCCGTGTGCTGCACCGAGGGCATCCTCGGGCTGCTCGACGAGCGTGAGCTGCGCGGGGTCCTCGGACACGAGCTCATGCACGTGTACAACCGCGACATCCTCACCGGCTCGGTGGCTGCCGCAGTCGCCGGTGTCATCACGTCGGTGGCCCAGATGCTCATGTTCGCAGGCATGTTCGGCGGTGGCGGCAACGACGAGGACCGTCCCAACCCGATCGCCATGCTGGCCATGGCCCTGCTCGCGCCGTTCGCCGCGGCGATGATCCAGATGGCGATCAGCCGCACCCGCGAGTACGACGCGGACGAGGACGGCGCCAAGCTCACCGGCGACCCACTGGCGCTCGCGTCCGCCCTGCGCAAGCTCGAGACCGGGGTGGCCAAAGCCCCGCTGCAGCCGACCCCGGCCATCCAGAACTCGAGCCACATGATGATCGCCAACCCGTTCCGCCCCCAGGACGTGTCGCGCTTCTTCTCGACCCACCCCCCGATGACCGAGCGGATCGCCCGGCTCGAGGCCCAGGCCTACGGCTTCCGCCAACGCTGAGACGGGCCCTCCGCGTGCTCGGGAACGGGGTCTGGACGACCTCCTCCCGAGACTCGCGGAGGGCTGGGAATGAAAGTCGGCGCGATAGGCGTTACGATGGTCAGCAGTTGCAGTTCCTCGTGTGAGTGGGCCCGCCAAGCGCGGGCCTTTTCCGTAAGCGGTGTATTCCGTGTCGTGGTGATGTCGCAGCTGGTGGTCCGCATCCGCGGCCACATCGGCCAATTAGGAAAAGAGTTATCCCATGGCACAGGGAACAGTGAAGTGGTTCAACGCTGAGAAGGGCTTCGGCTTCATCGAGCAGGACGGCGGCGGCGCCGACGTCTTCGTGCACTACAGCGCGATCGAGTCCGGCGGCTACCGCTCGCTCGACGAGGCGCAGCGCGTGGAGTTCGACATCACGCAGGGCCCGAAGGGTCCCCAGGCGGAGAAGGTCACGGTCATCTGACCTGCCCCACCCTCTGAACAAGATCGAAGCCCCCGGCCATCTCGGCCGGGGGCTTCGGCGTTCTCCCCAGAGCGCAGCGAGGTATGCCGCGCGGCCGAGCCGGCCACGCGGCATACCAACGGTGTTGGTCTGTGCAGGGTCAGAGGCCGAGGGCCACCATCGCGCGCTTGGCCATCGCCGCCTCGCCGAGGGCGTTCGGGTGCACCGGCACGGTGTTGGTCCCGAACAGGATCGGCTCGACCCACCGCGTGCCGATCGGCTGGCACGCGTCGCGGCCGGTCGCCGACATGTCGACGAAGGTGGTGCCGGTCTCGGCGGCGGCTCGCCTGACCACCGCGTTCACGTGCGCCTGGATGTTGTAGACGTAGGGAACGTCGCCGTAGGCGATCGGCATCTGGGCGAAGCACCCCCGGGTGGGCGGAAGGATCGTGGGGTAGCCCAGGATCGCGACCTCGGCGTTCGGGGACTTGGCGTGGATGTCCCGCAGGGCCTTCTTCACAGCCGGGTGGGTCCTGGTCTCGATCAGGTCGTCGTAGTAGCTGCCGAACCAGTTCTTGCACGGGCTGCCGAAGCCGAGGGTCAACATGCCCTTGGTCCCGCAGGACACGATCGCGCCGAGGAAGACCTGGCTGTCGTTGCCACCGATGGTGAGGGTGACCAGGTCGGTGTCGGACCTCAGGGCGTTGAGCTGCGCCGGCACGCCGAGGTACTGCGAGGTGTAGAAGTGCCGGGTCTCGGCAGCCGAGCAGGTGACGTCCCTGAGGGATGCTCCCGTCGCCGACGCGATGAGGCGCGGATAGTTCTTGGTCGTGCGGATGCACAGCGGCGACGCCGAGAGGTCCTTGGGCAAGATGCCGGCCCCGGCGGAGTAGCTGTCCCCGAGAGCTACGTAGTGCAGTGGGTCGGTGATGCTGGAGGTGGCCGCGCTCGCTGGTGTGGCGGTGGCGACGACGGTGAGAGCGGTGGCAAGAGCGGCAGCCCCTGCCAGTCCCCGGCTCAAGGTAGGACGCATCGAGACAACTCCTTTGTTGTTACTGTTGGTAGGTTACTTTTGGGTAGGACCCTGGCGACGCCGCGCAAACCGGCAAGCAGTGCGGCTGGTTGAATCGGTCCCATGCCTTCCCTCACCCGGGCCGATGCCCGAGAGCGTTCTGCCCTCATCGACGTGACGCGGATGGAGGTCGATCTAGACCTCGACCGCGGTGAGCAAAGCTTCGGGTCGCGAGTTCGGATCTCGTTCTCCTGCAACACCCCCGGGCGCTCCACCTTCCTCGACGTCCATCCCTTGGAGCTGCGGTCGCTGACGCTCAACCGCACCCCCGTCGATGGTGAAGGCCTCCGGGACGGGCGCATCGAGCTCGCGGGTCTCGCGGCCGAGAACGTCCTCGAGGTAGAGACGCTGATGGCCTACAGCCGTGACGGTCAGGGGCTGCACCGTGCGGTCGACCCTGCCGACGGGGAGCACTACGTCTACGGTCACCTCTTCCTCGACGCCGGTCCGCGGGTGTTTGCCTGCTTCGACCAGCCCGACCTGAAGGCGCCCTATGTCGTCAAGGTCAGCGCCCCCGAGGAGTGGATCGTGCTGGGCAACGGCGCGGCTACGCGGGTGGGGCCGGGGAGGTGGGAGCTGGCCGAAACCCAGCCACTGGCAACGTATTTCGTGACGATCTGCGCCGGTCCCTACGCCTCCGTGCGCGACGAGCACGACGGCATACCGCTCGGGGTCCATGCGCGGGCCTCGCTCAAGGAGCACTTGGAGCGAGAGGCGCCGCAGATGCTCGAGGTGACCAGGGCGAGCTTCGACTACTACCACTCGTTGTTCGGGATCCGCTATCCCTTCGGGGAGTACCACCAGGTGTTCGTGCCGGAGTTCAACGCCGGAGCCATGGAGAACCCGGGCTGCGTGACGTTCCGCGACACGATGATCTTCAGGGGGGCTGCCGCGCGCGACGAGGTGCTGTCCCGCACCAACACCATCACGCACGAGATGGCACACATGTGGTTCGGCGACCTCGTCACCATGCGGTGGTGGGACGACCTCTGGCTCAACGAGTCGTTCGCCGAGTACATGTCGCACCGCACCTGCGTGGACGCCACGGAGTTCACCGATGCCTGGATCGACTCGACGATGGCCCGCAAGGGGTGGGGGTATGCCGCGGAGCGCACCCCCTCGACGCACCCCGTCGCCGGGTCTGCCGCGTTGGACACCCAGGCGGCGCTGCAGGACTTCGACGGGATCTCGTACGCCAAGGGAGCAGCCACGCTGCGCCAGCTGATCGCCCACATCGGTGACGACGCCTTCATCGCCGGGGTGTCGGCCTACCTGCGCGAGCACTCGTTCGGCAACGGGACGCTCGCCGACTTCCTGGGCTTCATGGAGCGGGCGTCCGGTCAGTCGCTCACCGCCTGGACGAAGGCCTGGCTGCTCACGGCCGGCCTCGACGTGATCTCGGTCGACCCGGTGACCGGGGTCGTCGACAGGGACGTGCCACCACGGTTTCCGGCGGACCGACCGCACACGCTGGACGTCGCAGGGTTCACCGAGGGCGCCGAGGTGTTCCGGGTCCCGGTGACGGTGACGCAGGACCGCACCAGTGTCGAGGCGCTGCGCGAGGTGCCGGCCGCCGACCTGGTCGTGCCGAATGCCTCCGACCTCACGTGGGCCACGGTGACCCTCGACCCGGCTTCGGTTGCCGCCGTGCCGACCGCCCTGGCGTCGGTGCCCGACACCCAGGCCCGGGCCGTCGTCTGGATCGCCCTCCTCGACGGGGTCTGCCTCGGCACCGTCGACCCACGGGTGCTCGTCCGGACCTTCGGCAACGCCTGGCCGGCCGAGGACAACGACTCGGTGCTGAGCCGGACGTCGCTCGCGCTGTCGGCCCGCTTCATCCCGACCTTCCTGCCGCCCGAGGAGCACGCCTGGGCCGAGCAGGTGGTTGCCGAGGCGGCCGGGCAGCTGCTGCGGTCGGCCGAGGCGGGCTCCACCCGTGCCCTGGTGGCGGCCCGGACAGTGGCGCGGTCCTCGGCCGACGAGTCCCTCCTGCGCGCCTGGGCCGCGGGCAAGGACCGACCTGCGGGCCTGGAGGAGGACTCGGACTTCGGCTGGATCGCGGTGCGCAACCTCGCCTCCCGTGGCCTGGTCGACCGCGCCTTCGTCGAAGCCCGGCACGCCGACGACGACACGCTCCAGGGCCGGCTCAACGCGCTGTTCGCCAGCGCCTCGATGCCGTGGGCCGAGGCGAAGGCCTGGGCCTGGGAGGAGCTGACGACCAACCGGTCGCGCTCCAACTACGAGCTCAACGCGCTGGCGCAGGGGTTCTGGCTCGCCGACGACCTCGACCTCGTGCGGCCCTATGCCGAGCGCTACTTCACGGAGGTCCCAGCCATGACCGCGTGGGTGGGGGAGGACGCGATCGCCCGGGTCGCGACGCTGGCCTACCCCGCGCGGATCGTGGAGGAGGCGACGGCCGAGCTGAGTGCTGCGGCGGTGGCGGGCGGCGGCCTCAGCGTCGGGGTGCGGCGCAGTGTGGTGGACGCCGAGTCCGAGCTCCGCGAGGCGCTGCGCTCGCGGGCCACCTTCGGCTGAGCTCGTCCGCGCGCCATGGAGTGCACGACACGCTGACCGACTCGTCGTCGGCCCAGCGTGTCGTGCGCTCTCGACCCACGAGCAGGTATGCCGCCGGCCCCGACCGGCCGGGCGGTGGGCAGGTAAGAAGTTGGTCTAGAACCCGTCGCCATGATCTCGGTCGCTGCTATGTTCCGCCGGATTGGCAGTCACAGACCGGCGGAAGGCAAGCGGCTCATGCGCGCAGCACTCGGGCGGGTCGGGGGGATCGTGCTGGCGGCTGCGCTGGCCACCGGGGTCCTTGCCGCACCCGCGCAAGCAGAACCATCGACCATCACGGGGACCATCACCGCGGCAGCCACGGGGGAGAACCTGCAGGGGTGCGTGAGCGTCTACGACCTCGGCTACTCCTTCATCGCCTCGGGCTGCACCGACGACAGCGGTCAGTGGACCGCCGAGGGAGTGGAGACGGGGGTTGGCTACAAGGTCGAGGCCTACGCGTTCGACTCGCTCTACAAGGGACAGTGGAGCGGCGGGGCGAGCACGTTCGAGGACGCCGCGGTCGTCGAGGCTCCCACCCACCTCGACTTCCCGCTCGAGTACTCCCGCGAGGTCGGCGACTCGACCCTGTCCGGGACGATCTCCGCCGAGGACACCGGTGCCCCGCTCCAGGCGTGTGTGACGCTGGCCGACGAGGCCGACGGCTACGTCGCCTCCACGTGCGCGGGGGAGGACGGCACCTGGGCGGTGGGCGGCCTGGTCGCTGGCGCGGGCTACAAGGTCGAGTTCGAGGCGTATGACGACGTGCACGTGGGCGAGTGGGCGAATGACGCCACGTCCTATGCGGACGCGGACCTCATCACCGCGCCAGCCACCGTGGATGCAGCCCTGGCCACCGGCGGGCACCTGCTGGGGACGCTCACCCGGGCGGACGGGCGGCCCGCCGAGGGGGCGAGCGTGGGCATCTCGAGCTCCACCGACGACGGGACCATCGCTGCGTTCGCCTCGACCGACCAGGACGGCGGCTGGAGCGCGCTGGTGCGGCCCGGCGAGTACGTCGTCAACTTCGACGCGTGGCCGGCGAACCAGTACGCCTTCGGGAAGACGTCCCGCGACGACGCGGCGCGCTTCACCGTCGCCGCGGGCGACTCCGTGCGGGTCGATGACCAGTTCCTCGCCGCAGCCAAGGTCCAGGGCACGGTGACCAGCGACGCGACGGGTGGCCCCGTGGAGGGCGCGTGTGTCGCGGTGCTCACGCCGACCCAGGACCCGGACAACACGATGCAGGCAGGCGAGGGCTGCACCGGACCCGATGGCACGTACTCGATCGACATCTCGGAGCCGGGCGAGTACATCGCCGCCGTCTCCGACCCCGAGGGGCGGTACGCGGGCGAGTACAGCGGCAACACCCAGGCCATCGGCTCCGCGCAGACCTTTGCCGTCGACAGGGGTGCCCCGGCCACCGTCAACGCCTCGCTCGCGAAGGGCGCTGTCCTGACGGGCCTCGCCGTCGACGCCAAGTCCGGCGCTCCGATCCGCGACGCCTGCCCGGGCGCGTACTCCGGCCATGCGGGAAGGTACGTCCAGTTCTCCGTCCCGGTGTGCAGTGGCGCCGACGGCCGCTGGACCATCAAGGGTTTGCCGGCGGGTGACTTCGCCGTGGTCCTGAGCGTGTACACCCAGCCACGCACCTACAGCGACACGTGGGCCTTCAAGGCGACCTCGCAGGCAACGGCCGACCTCATCACGGTCGGCGCGGGCCAGGTCAAGAAGGTCCGCAACACCCAGCTCAAGCCGGGCGGGCGCATCTCGGGTCGGATCACCGACTACCAGGGGCAGCCGGTCGAGGGTGCCTACGTCAGCATCGACGGGGGCTACAGCGGTCGGGCCGGAGGGCCGAACGGACCGACGTACGCCCAGACCGGTGCTGACGGCCGCTACACGATCTACGGCGTCCCTGCGGGCGACCACACGGTCTTCGTGGAGCCCAGCCAGTGGGGTGGGCTCGCGCCCCTGTGGTCCGGCAACGCCGACCGCCGCGAGGACGCAGTCCCGCTGCGGGTCAAGGCGACGAGGACGTCGTCCTACGACGCCGTCCTGCAGCCCGGCGCCCAGATCACCGGAAGTGTCGTCACGGCCGACGGCCAGCCCACGACCGACTACTGGGTGGGCATCATCCGCACCACGTCGGGCGACTACATCGGTGACTTCGACGTCTACAACGGGAACACGTTCAGCTCGACGTCCCTGCCTCCGGGCGACTTCACCTTGGCGTTGACCCGGTACTCCGAGGAAGGCCAGGGCGAGACGGTCTGGTACGACTCGGCCACCTCCGAGGCCGACGCCACCACGGTGTCGCTCGGCCGCGGCGAGCAGCGGGAGATCACGATCCACCTCCCCTGACGTCACCACCCACGACAGGTATGCCGCCGTCCCCGGCTCGGGGACGGCGGCATACCTCTGCGTGGGGGCCGGTGGGCCGGCCGCACGGATCCCGTCGCGCAGATCCCGCACGAATCAGGGATCCCGGTGCGTCGGTGCAGGTCAGAGGGTTGATTGCCCGAGGCGCAAGGGCGCACCGCGGCTGTTTCGGGGCTACCATCAGAGGTGGCGAGGGCTTTTGCGATGTCAGTTGACGTTCACCTCCGTCTGCGGAGGTATGAATGGACACGCCAGGATGAACCGACTCGAAGAGGGTGACACGCTCGGCGGTCGCTACGTGCTCGGTGCACGGATCGCGTCCGGTGGCATGGCGGACGTCTGGGCCGGCACCGACACGGTGCTGCAGCGCACCGTGGCCGTGAAGGTCATGCGACCGGACACCGGGCACGAGGAGCTCTTCGCCCTCCGGTTCCGTGACGAGGCCGTGCACTCGGCGGCTTTGCTGCACACCAACATCGCGACCCTGTTCGACTACGGCGAGGACGACGGCCTGGCCTTCCTCGTCATGGAGCTCGTCAAGGGTGAGCCCCTGTCCCTGCTCCTGAAGCGCCGCGCACCCCTCGACCCGGCAGAGGTGCGCTCCCTGGTCGGACAGGCTGCCCTGGCCCTCGGCGTGGCCCACGAGGCCCGGGTGATCCACCGCGACGTGAAGCCGGCCAACATCCTCGTGCGTCCCGACGGACTCGTGAAGCTGACGGACTTCGGCATCGCGCGAGCCCTCGACGCCGCGGGTCACACCCGGGCTGGAGAGATGCTCGGCACGCCGGACTACCTCAGCCCGGAGCAGGCAATGGGCGAGGCCGCGACCGGGGCCAGCGACCTCTATGCCCTTGGGGTGGTCGCGCACGAGATGCTTTCGGGGAGTAGGCCGTTCGACAGGGGGACCCCGGTGGCGACGGCCCTCAGCCACGTCAACGAACCACCCCCGCCGCTGCCCGACGGTGTCCCCGAGGACCTCGCGTCACTCGTGAGGGACTGCCTGGCGAAGAATCCCGCGGAGCGTCCCGCGAACGCTCGTGAGGTCGCCTCCCGGGTCGGCATCGGCGACCACGAGATGGCCGGGCTGGCGCTGGGTCTGGCCAGCGCCCTCGACAGCTGGACCGAGGACGACTCGCCCGACACCGACGGCTCGGTCATCCGGTTCCCCGACCTCGGTGGTCCGACGATGGCCCTGCAGGCCGAGCCCGGCAGCGCCTAGGTCCCGCACAGAAGCGCCCACAGCAGACAGGTATGCCGCCGTCCCTGGCTCGGGGCGGCGGCATACCTCTGCCGGGTGGCGGGTGAGCCGCCGCGGGCTCAGCGGTAGTTGGTGAACTGGATGGCGAAGTCCAGGTCGTCCTTGCTCTTGAGCAGTGCCTGCACGGCCTGGAGGTCGTCGCGAGACTTGCTGGTGACGCGCAGCTCGTCGCCCTGGATCTGGGACTTGACCGACTTGGGACCCTCGTCGCGGATGATCTTGCCGACCTTCTTGGCGTTCTCCTGGGAGATGCCTTCCTGCAGGCCGAGCTCGAGTCGGTACTCCTTGCCGGAGAGCTGGGGGCCACGCTCGGGGACGTCGAGGTGCTTGAGCGAGACCTTGCGCTTGACCAGCCAGGTCTGGAAGACGTCGAGCACGGCGTTGGCGCGCTCCTCGGTGTTCGCCTTGATGATCACCTTGTCCTCGCCGCTGGCCTCGATGGAGGCGCCGACGTTCTTGAAGTCGTAGCGGGTCGCCACCTCACGCGAGGCGCTGTTGAGGGCGTTGGCGACCTCCTGGTGGTCGATCTTGCTGACGATGTCGAACGAGCTGTCGGCCATGGTGGCGTGTCCTTCCTGGGCGTCACGCGGCAGCCGCTGCGTCGGGTGGCTACCGGTTTCGGCATTCGTGGGTGTCCTTGCTATCCTTCCACGCGCACCACGGCAGGTTGCCCGAGCGGCCAATGGGAGTGGACTGTAAATCCATCGCGAAAGCTTCGAAGGTTCGAATCCTTCACCTGCCACCCAGTGCACGAGAGGGCGTCTGACCTGCGTAAACGCGGATCAGATGCCCTCTGTCGTTACCCGGGAGGGGTATGTGGAGCAAGAAGATTTGCGGCCGGAGCGCCAGGCCTCTGACCTGCGGAAACGCGGCGCCTGTTTGGGCGCGCGGGGAATGGGCGGGGAAATGTGGGGTCCGGAGGCCGTGACAGTCGGACTCACGCGCCGCGTGACCTGCGCGGACACGCGGGGTGGGGGTATGTAATCGCGATGGAGTTGCGCACCCTCCCTATTCCGCGCCGATGAGGCGCTTGGCGCGCGCCGCGTCCTGCAGTACCCGCAGCGGCGAAGTGAGGACGGATCCGTGTGCCAACGCCTCGTCAAAGTCGAGCGCGTCCACGAGTAGACGTCTGGCTGGGGTCGGCCGCGAGCCCTCCGACAACTCATTCTCAGAAGTGGGCGGACGCGCAGGTCGGGACCTCTTTTGGAGGTGCGTGCGGCTTCACGTGCTATAGCTCGCCAACGGAGGATCACATGGACTCCCCGCGCTCCTGCCGGCGTCATTGGCCCCTCATCAGCCGTCCAGAGAGGCTGGCTGGGTGTGGCATCGCCGGTTATGTTCTCAGCCCTCGATGACGCGGCGGGCGAGGTCCTGCCAGCCGGCGACGAATCGGTCCACGGCGAACCCTTCCAACTGCACGGCCTCCTCGACGATCACGGACTCCAGGGGTGCCAGAAGGGCCTTCGCGAGGAACTGCACGTCTCCGCGCACGTCCAGCTCGCGCAACAGATGTATGACGTGAAGCGTGGTGAACGATTTGGCGGCGACGGAGCGGCGGCCAGGCTGCCCCGCCGCCTCAATGAGGCGGGCCGCCTGGAGGTTGTACTCCAGGCGAGTGCGGCCGAATGCGACCAGTCGCTCCCAGGGCTCAACGCCGGGACCCAGGGGCGGCGGACCGCTCATCACCAGGGCCTGAAACTGTGCCTCTCCATGGTTGAGAAGTGCCGCCATGAGGCCAGCCCTGCTGGTGAACCGACGGAAGACGGTTCCCTTGCCGACGCCCGCCTCCCGGGCAAGCGCATCCATGGTCACCGACTCGACGCCGTTGTCCTCGACCATCCGGCGGGCGGCCGCGAGCAATGCCTCGCGGTTGCGTGCCGCGTCAGAGCGCTCGGGTCGGGGGCCCTCGAGCAGCGGGAGCGGGTGGCCACTCATGGCCGCAGTGTAGGGGTGGGAATATAAGCGGACCACGGTCCGTTTAGGTAAAGCCAAACCCTCACACAGCCTTCAGGAGCCCACCATGACCACTAGCGCCGCCACCCGCCTTGTTGTGCTTGTCGGAAGCCTGCGGAAAGACTCGTTCAATCGCCGTGTCGCCGAGGCGGTCGTCGAGCGCGCACCGCAAGGCGTCGAGGTCGTGATCGCTGACGGGCTGGGCGAGATCCCGTTCTACAACCAGGACCTCGACGCCGCGTCCGTCCCGCCTTCTGCCCAGCGGCTGCGGGAGCTGGTGGCTGGTGCCGACGGGGTGTTGGCCGTAACGCCGGAGTACAACGGCACCATGCCAGCGGTATTGAACAACGCAATCGACTGGCTGTCTCGGCCCTACGGGCGCGGCGCAATCACCGGCAAACCGTTCGCGGCGGTAGGCACGACGTCCAGCCAGTACGGCGGTAGGTGGGCGCACGACCACGCTCGTCGGTCGGCAGCCATCGCGGGTGCGGTTGTGCCGGAGCACATCGAGTTCTCGCAAACCACCACGGACGTCGATGTGCTGGGCGATGAGCAGGTCGTCAGCCGCCTGATCGCGGCAGTGGAGGCGCTAGTGGCGGTCGAGCCTCGGGCCCGCGCCGTCGCCTAGMTGTGATGTCCAGGGAGGTTGTCCCGCCCGTCGGTGAGTCGACCTGACAGGTGAAGGCCTCCGGTTGTGAAGTGGAGCTGTCTAAGAAACCGCTTCACGACCAGGAGGCCTTCATGTCCCACGCTAACGCTGAACTGACCCCACGCGCCCGTCTGCGGCTCGCCCGGCTGGTTGTCGAGCAGGGCTGGACGTACTCGGCGGCGGCCAAGATGTTCATGGTCGCCGCGGGTACCGCCAGGAAGTGGGCCCAGCGCTACCGCACCGAGGGCGCGGCGGGCATGCTCGACCGCAGCTCACGGCCACGCCGGATGCCGTCCAAGACCCCGCCGCAGGTCGTCCGACAGATCGTGCGGCTGCGCTGGCGCCACCGGCTCGGCCCGGTTCAGATTGCCGGGCGTCTTGGCATGCCCGCGTCCACGGTGCACGCGGTGCTGGTTCGGTGTCGGATCAACCGGCTGTCCCGCATCGACCGGGTCACCGGAGAGCCGTTGCGCCGCTACGAGCACGACCATCCCGGCTCGTTGATCCACGTCGACGTCACCAAGTTCGGCAACATCCCCGACGGCGGTGGCTGGCGCTACGTCGGGCCCCAGCAAGGGAAACGGAACAAGGCCACGACCGCGTTGCGCACCGGCCGCACCGACAAGGGCCATCCCAACATCGGCACCGCCTACCTGCACACCGTCATCGACGACCACTCCCGGGTCGCCTACGTCGAGATCTGCTCCGACGAGAAGGCAGCCACCGCGATTGGCGTCCTGCAACGAGCCACCGGCTGGTTCGCCGCTCGCGGCGTGACCGTCGAGCGGGTGCTCTCGGACAACGGGTCCGCCTACCGATCCTTCGCCTGGCGCGACGCCTGTGCTGAACTCGGGGTGACCCACAAGCGCACCCGGCCCTACCGGCCCCAGACCAACGGGAAAATCGAGCGGTTCCACCGCACCCTGGCCGACGGCTGGGCCTACGCCCGGTTCTACGACACCGAAACCCAACGCCGAGCCGCGCTACCCGGCTGGCTGCACTTCTACAATCACCACCGAGCCCACTCCGCACTCGGAGGCAAGCCACCGGTCACCAGACTGACCAACGTCCCTGGACATCACACCTAGCCCCTGCATGGTCGCCACAAGACTCGACGTCGGCACCGCATCACCTAGGCAATTCTGCTTCTCTTGAGGTTGCGGCTACTCCCGCCTGGCCTGCCCGCCGCATAAGAGAAGGAAATGCTGATGAAGTACTCCGTCCTCGGTAAGACAGGTTTGAAGGTGTCCCGGATCTGTCTGGGAAGTGCCACTTTCGGGGTGGCTCCCGCCGCGAAAGACGCCGATCGGCTCGTTCGCACTGCGATCGACGTTGGCATCAACTTCGTCGACACCGCCGACGTGTACGGCAACATGCCGGTTTTCGACCGGCCCGGCGCCCCAGCCGCCGCCGATCGTGAACCGGCCGAACAGATCCTCGGCCAGGCCCTCCGCGGCCGCCGCGACGAAATCGTGATTGCTACCAAGTGCAACGGCATCGTCGGACTGAACATCAACGACCGAGGCCTGTCGCGGCGCCACATCTTCCGCCAGGTCGAGACCAGCCTGCGTCGCCTGGAAACGGACTACATCGACCTGTATTACGCCCACGACCCCGATCCGGACACACCGCTGGCGCAGACCCTTGGGGCGTACGACGATCTCATCAGGCAAGGCAAGATCCGCTATGTCGGCTTGTCCAACCATCCCGCCTGGCAGATCATCCAAGCTCTGTGGATCGCTGACGACCGGCGTCATCAGGCGCCCGTTGCCGCTCAGGTGAAGTACAACCTCATCGACCGGGCAGCCGAACGCGAACTCGCACCGGCCTGCGAGCAGTTCGGTCTGTCCCTCGTCCCCTACGCTCCGCTGCATGGCGGGCTGCTAGCTGACCTTGGAGTTCTGGACCGCGAGGTGGCAGGCGACCGACGCTTTTCCGGAGCAGGCTTCACCGCCGCCGAAATCGCTATCGGCCGCGAAGTCGACCGGCTCAGCCGCAACTGGGAGCTGCGGCCGTACCAGGTGTCGTTGGCTTGGTTGCTGTCCCGCCCGGCGGTCGCCTCTGCGATCGTCGGCGCGGAATCCATCGAAGAGCTGCAGGCCAACGCCACCGCAGCCGAAGTCGAGCTCGAACCAGCGCAGCTCGACGCGCTGACCGCACTGACCACTGAGGCGGCACCCTTCCATCATCGTGCGGGCGACGGACCTGAGCAGACGCCCCCAGCGGGCTCGGGCACATCCCACTGAGAACGCATTCCGTCGCGACCCCAACGACCCTCGAGCCGCCAGCCGAGGATGCCCCCATCGACCTATTGATGACCGGTGACGAAACGCCAAGGCACTCGCTCAGGCGCGGTACGCACTATCCAGCGGCCGGCTCCATGGAGGGATCATGAACGGCCGTCTGCCACGCCTCGAGCTGTTCGCCGGAAAGTAGCCCGCGGATCACCGTGTCGGCGCAACCAGCGACGCCAGCGATGTTGGCGTTCTGTGAACTCTCGATCTGCAGACTCTCCGTCGCGAGCGGAAATGAGCGCTTGTCGACAGATCGACGGACCGGTTCTGTCAGGAGGTGTCCTGCCTTGCCTCCTACGCGGCCCCCGATGACGATCAAGGCGGGGTTGAAAAGGTTCGTTGCGCCGGCGACAGCGAGGCCGAGTGCTTCGCCGGCCCGGGCCATGATCTGCACGCACGCTTCGTCACCAGCCAGCGCGCCGGCGACGATGTGTTCGTCCCGGATCTGACGTGGCGGCATCCCCTCGAGGAAGGGACTGTCTCCTCTGCGCATCGCGGCGACACCGAACTTGGTTATCGCCCGCCCGCTTGCCAGCGTGCCCAGGCATCCGAAGTTGCCGCACCAGCAGACCAGAGACCGATCGTTGGAGATCGTCATGTGGCCGATTTCACCGGCCACGCCTGAGGCGCCCCGGTAGAGGACTCCGTCGCTGATCAGTCCCGCACCGATTCCGGTGCCCATCTTCAGATAAAGCATGTTTCGACACTCCTGGGTGGACCGCTCGCGCGCCTCACCTGCGGCCATCATGTTGACCTCGTTGTCGACCCATACGGGAACGTCGTACTTGGCTGTGAACCAGTCGGCCACCGAGAAGCCACCCCATCCACCGTCGCGGGTCGTGTCCATAGTCAGGCCGTCGGGCCCAACCGGGCCTAGCACGCCGACACCGATTCCCCGCAGGGGTCCACGGGCTCTGGCCGTGCTGGCCTCAAGCAACCGCGTGAAGACGGCCTCGGCCGCTGCCAGTGCTACGTCCGGACGCGCTCCCAACGGCAACCGGCGATGACGCGCCACAAGGACACTGCCGGAGAGGTCGGTGATCGCTGCCGCCAGGCCGGTGGCGCCGAGCGAGACCGCGAGCACGCTACCCGCGTCGGCAACGAAGTCGAGCCGACCAGGCGGACGGCCTCCTGTGGAGGCGACCGTCGGACCCTCGCGGACAAGGTTCATCGCAATCAGCTGATCGACCCGCTGGATGACGATCTTCCGGCTGAGCCCAGTCACGCGGACAAGGTCGGGTCGGGTGCTCGCGGTGCCCTCGCGGATCAGCCGAAGCACTTGCTCGAGGTGGGTATCGCTCGACGCGACAGGCTCGGTACTGACGGGCCGTTTTGACACGTGTCCTCCGGGTGTGGTCAGGCGTATTCCAAGGTTACATCCCTCGGGGTTACATCCTTTGCGGATAAAACCTTGACTTTTGGCTCTGAGGTACATATGTTCAGCGTCACATGGCGAGTTGGTCACCTACACCGATCGCCCGAATGGAAGCCGACGCAACCCGCACGTCGCGACTCGCACCCTTCCTGGCGCAAGAACAAGGACACCGATGTCTGGTCAGACGATGAAGGTCGCCGTCAACCCGCTGCCTTGGGTGCTCAGCGACGGCCGGTTCCAGCTGAGCCGCGCAGTCGTGGTCGACGCTTTGGCTGACCTGCGTGAGGTGGGTTTCCGCGCGCTACACGCCCAGGTGCCTGACGACATGACGGTCGTGGAGTACCGCCGGACCCTCGCGGACTACGGGTTCGTGCCGGCGCCCGGGTACTTTTCCGAGGACTTCGCGGAAGCGGGTTCTAGGCAGGAGGTCCTTGAGCGGGCCCGCCGTGCCGCCGAAGAACACATCGAGCTCGGGCTCTCGGAGATATTCATCGCGTCCGATATGGCGACGGAGCGGATGGCCCGTCCCGCCGTCGGGCACCTTGCGGATGACCAACGATTGAGGCGTCTCACCGATGGCATGGTGGCGGCCGCCGAGGTCATGCAGGTGGAAGGAGTCACCGCTGCGTTGCACTCGCACGTCGGCTCGTGGGTGGAGACGGAGGAAGAGATCCGGGCGGTCCTCGACTGGTCGGAGGGTTCTGCGTTGGCGTTCGGTCCCGACACAGGCCATCTGTTCTGGGGCGGCGCGGACCCAGCGCGCCTGGTGAAGGCCTATGCGGCGCGGGTGGCTTGCGTCCATATCAAGGACGTTGACGCCGCCGCGGCCGCAGCCGCCCGCGAGCAAGGAGACGACTACCAAACTGCGACCTCCGAGCGGCACGTGTGGTCCGAGCCCGGACGTGGAGACGTCGACCTCGAGGCCGTCATCGCCGCCCTGGATGGCTTCGGCGGGTGGGCGGTCCTCGAGGTGGACGTGCCGAACCTGCCATCGCGGGTTGAGAGCGCCCGTGCCGGCCTGAGCTACTTCGAGGCCAACCCGGCGTTCGAGGTCTCCGCGTCATGACGGGTACCGCCACGCTCGGCGTCGGCTTCCTGGGAAGCGGGCCGGTCACGCAGGCCATCCACCTACCCGCATTGGCGCGGCTGACGGACTTGTTCACCGTGCAGGCGGTGATGGACGTCAGTGAGGCCACCGCCGACGAGGTCGCAGCTCGAGTCGGCGCTCGAGGAACCACGTCGGTCGACGACGTGTTGCAGGACCCCACCGTGGACGTCGTCGCGGTCTGCAGCCCGCACCAGTTCCATGCCGAGCAGGTCATCGCCGCCTGCCGGGCGGGTAAGCGAGCCGTGCTGTGCGAGAAGCCGTTCGCGACCACCACCGACGAAGCGTCACGGATCGCGCAGGTGTCCCAGGAGACCGGGGTGCCGATCATCGTCGGCGCGATGCACACCTACGACCCCGGGTGGGTAGCGTTCACAGAGGCCTGGGGAGCAACCCGAGGAAGTGCGTCTCACATCAGGTGCTCGGTGGTCCTGCCGCCTAACCCTCGCTTCGAGGACTTCGCCACGGAAGTGACCAACCGCCAGCCGCCCCAAGAGTCCTCACCCCCGAACTCGGTCGACGATCGCGCGAACCGACTCCGTGGCGGGATCCTGGGCCTCGCCATCCACGACCTGCCTTTGATCCGTGCGTTCCTGACCACAACGGACGGCATCGTCGTGCACACGGCGCAGACGCTGAGTCCGTTCGGGTATCTGGTCGTCTTCTCCTGTGGCGACCAGGTCGTTGAGCTGCACGCCCACATGTCCGAGAACTGGAGCCCGAACTGGTTGTTGGAGGTGTACGCCGGCGACAGGGTCGGCTCAGTCAACTTCACCCCGTCCTATGTCCAGGCCGGCTCCGCGGAGGCAGCCATCAGCTCAGCAGGCCAACAGGTGCTTTTTGGGCCCAGCGGGCGAAACGGATACGTCGAGCAGTGGCAACACCTGTACGACCTCGCTCGGGGCCAGGCGCCCCGCTATTCCCCGACGGATCTGATAGCCGACCTGACCTTCGCCCTCGATCTCTCCGCGAAGGCAACCAGCGCGTTGGCGAGCAGCCCTGAACCGGCCGGTGCCCGATGACCGCCCTGCGGGTCAACGCCGGAACCGACGACGCTGTCGCCGGCGACATCCTCCCCGTCATCGCCTCCCTGCCCATCTCCTTGGTGGCCGCTGAATCTGAGAATGCGGCCGACCTGTTCGCCGTCCACGGCGGTCCTGGTTGGCTACAGCGAACCGCCGAATGCCTCCTCCACGAGCCGCGTGGATTGCTGATCGTCCAGCCGACGCCTGTCCTGGCGAACCAGGTCCCCGACGTACTTGCCATACCGGTGGTCGTCGACTACCGGTTCGCGGGGAACCCGGCCCTGGCCGCGGCGGCTGAGGTGTTCGTCGGCTGGCCCGCGGACGCGATGATCGAGATCGCGGCAACGGACCACGAAGCGTCAAATTTGGGTGCCACCCTCATCGACCAGCTTGCCACGCTGCGCCGCCTCGGTCAGCCCTTGGGGGACCTCCACCGACTGAGCTGGAACGGCAACGGCTACTACCTGCGCGCTTCGACGACCGCAGGATCCCCGGTACTTCTCAGTGCCCACGTCACCTCCGGCGCTCCGGCCTCCGTTCGAGTTAGGGGACTGGCCGCCACCGCCGCCATCGAGCTGGTCCTGCCGGACCCCGCCACCGCCCGACCCGCTGTGCTCGTCAGCACCACGCCGGGCGGCGCCACCACCATGCCCACCCTGTGGGAGACCTCCCACCGTGCGGCATGGCGCCGACTACACGCCGCCGTCAATGACGCCCGGCGGACGACCGACCTGGTCGAGCTGCGGGCGGACCTGACCTTGGTCAACAACGTTCTTCCAACGCCATGACCCCTGCCATGACCCAACTGGCTCAACACAATCCACATCCACGAGAGGACCAATCATGACCAACCCGAGCATTCCCAACTTCTCCCGACGCGGCTTTCTCAAGGCCACCGGCGCAGCTGCCGGCCTGGCCCTCGTCCCCGGTTTGGCGGCCTGCGCCGAGTCGAAAACCCAGACCGGCACAGGTGGCGCCGCCGGGACATTGAAGTTCTGGGACATGCCATGGTCCACCGGGACGTACGACAAGGCCTCGCAGGCGCTGGTCGCCGCCTACAAGCCGGCGAAGGGACTGCCGGGCGCGGCGTTGCAACGAATCCAGTGGAACAACTTCACCACCACCTTCTCCTCGGCGCTGGCATCCAAGACCGGTCCCGCGGCTAGTTCCGGCGGCGGGTTCCAGGCCTTCCAGTTCGCCGACCAGGGCTACATCGCCATGGCCGACAACCTCATCTCGACGTGGGAGAAGGAAGGCTTCAAGAAGGACTTCCTCCCCGGCACGATCGAGGCGATGAAGACCGACAAGGGCTACGTCGGCGTCCCTTGGCAGTCCGACTACCGGGTGTGGTGGTACCGCAAGTCCCTGTTCGACGACGCCGGCGCGACGATCCCCACAACATGGGATGAGCTGATGACCGCCGGGGCCGCACTGAAGAAGAAGGGCTACTTCGGTTTCGGTTTGGGGGCGGGAGCAGGCAACAGCTTCGGTGTCCAGGGAATCGTCATGATGATGATCAACAACGGCGGCGGCATCTTCTCGCCCGACGGCAAGCTCGACCTGCTCAACGAGCGCAACGTCGAGGCCATCGACTTCGTCGTCGAGCTGGTCAAGGCCGGCATCAGCGACCGCGCCTCAGTCAGCTATTCGGCGGACAATCTCCTTGCCCAGTGGAAGAACAAGAAGAACGCGTTCGGCATTCACACTGCCGGCCTCAACGAGTCGATCGGAGACACCACCGGAGACTTGGTGGTTGCCAGCCCGTTGACAGGTCCGCACGGCGACAAGGCAATCCTGGCGTACGTCAACAGCATCATGATGTACACCAACACCCCGTCCCAGCAGGCGACGGAGGCGTTCGTGTCCTACTACATCAAGAACATGAAGTCTTACTGGCAGCAGGGCGTCATCAGCGCCCTCCCCGTTCTGCAGTCCATCGTCGACCTGCCCGAGTTCCAGAAGGACGAGGCCAAGGCGAAGGTGGTCAAGGAGTACCAGCCGGTTGCCAAGACCTTTGGCGCACGTTCGGACAAGCTGTTCGGCGCGATCGGCCAGGTCGACGGCAGCCAGCCGCTGAACCAGTTCGCGCAAGCGGTCCTCGGCGGGCGGGACGACGCCAAGTCGGCGCTGACGACCCTGCAGCAGGGCCTGTCCAGCATCGTGAAGTCGTGACATGACGTCCACGACCACGGCCGCGTCGACCCGGGAGAGGCGTGCCCCTGGGACGCCGGGCGGGCGACGGTTCAAGCCCGGTACGTGGACCATGTTCTTCCTGGCTCTGCCGTCCATCGTGCTGCTGCTGCTGATCCATGGGTGGCCGCTCATCCAGGCGTTCCGGCAGTCGCTGCACGATGGCACACTGATCAACCCGGGGCAGTTCGTGGGGCTGCAGAACTACATCGACAACCTGAACAGCCCCACGTTCTGGAAGGCCGCCGGATTCACCGTGGTCTTCACCGTGGTCGGGGTCTTCGGCAGCTGGGTCATCGGGCTTGCGCTGGCGCTGCTTCTGCGCACCCGCATACCGGCCGGTGGCATCTTCAAGGTGCTGCTGCTGCTGCCTTGGGTCGTGCCAATCGTCGTCTCCTCGACAGCGATCAACTGGCTGGTCGCTACCAGCTCCAGCCCAATTCCCACGCTGTTCGAGAACCTCGGCCTCGCCCCGCCGCTGTTCCTCGCCGATCCGACCTGGGCTCGGATTCTGGTCTGCGTGTTCAAGGTGTGGGTCAGCTTTCCGTTCATGATGTTGATGTCCAGCGCAGCCCTGGCGAGTGTCGACGAGACCGTCTACGAGGCGGCCCGCATGGACGGCGCGAGCAGTTCACAGCAGCTGCGCTGGATCACCTTGCCGATGATCGCCCGGTCCACGTACATCTCGTGGATCCTCATGACGATCTTCTGCGTCAACGACTTCCCGACCATCTTCTTGCTCACCGGCGGCGGCCCGATCGACGCCACCAACTCCCTGGTCGTCCTCGCCTACAGAACCGTCTTCCAGAACCAGCAGGTCGGCCTCGGAGTCGCGGTCGCGTTCATGATGACCGTCGTGCTGGTGTTCATCGCCACCCTCCTCTACCGGCAGATCCGAAAGGCAGCGATCTGATGGCTATCGTCCACCACACGGCCGAGATCGGTCAGGTCACCGAGAAGCAGCTGCTGACATCAAGGGACAAGGGCACCGGCGGTCAGTGGTGGCGCTTCGTTCTCGTCCTGCTCATCGTGGTCGTTGCTCTGGTACCCATTGCCGTCGTGCTGTTCCTGGCGTTTACCCCAACGGTGACCTCCACCAACAGCGGCGGGTTCACCCTCGAGAACTTCAGCAACGTCTTCGCCAACAGCGACGTCATTCTGTGGTTGCAGAACAGCCTGCTCGTCACTCTCGGCACGGTCGTGGTCTCGGTCGCTGTCGCGGCCCCGGCTGGCTACGTCCTCTCCCGGGGCCGCAGTAGGGCCGTCTCTGGGTACTCCCTCTTGTTGTTCGTCTTCCAGAGCCTGCCCGTGGTCACGTCGGTCATCCCCCTGTTCATCCTGTTTGCCAAACTCGGCCTGATCGACAACCTGTTCGGAGTCACGATCGTCTACGTCGCCTCCGCCATGGCGGTCGCGACCTGGATGATGGCCGCCTACATGGACTCGATCCCCATCTCACTCGAGGAAGCCGCCTGGATCGACGGCGCGTCACTCTTCCGCGGCTTCGCCCAGGTCGTGCTGCGCAACTCCCTGCCCGGCGTCCTGTCCACCGCCATCTTCACCTTCCTCGTCGCCTGGAACGACTACCTCGTGGCCATCGTGTTTCTGCGCTCAGCCGTCGCGTTCACGCTGCCCCTGGGCGTGCAGTCCTTCTTCCAGCAGAACACGACCGACTGGGGCGGAGTCATGGCCATCGCCGTCGTGATGATGATCCCGCCCGTCCTCATCTTCGTGCTGCTCAACAAGTACTTCAGCGTGGGAGGAATCGGCGGCTCACTCGCCGGCCAGTAGCCCGCCCACGCCCACCAGCACCGAAGCGTTACGGATAGGAGAACGCCATGACGCGACCCTTGACCCTGTTCACCGGCCAATGGGCGGACCTGCCGTTCGAGGAGGTATGCCGGCTGGCCTCCTCATGGGGGTACGACGGACTGGAGATCGCCTGCTCCGGAGACCACCTCGACGCCGAACGCGGTGCGGTCGACGACGCCTACATCGCCGAACGGCGGGAGACCCTCGACAGCTTTGGCCTACGCGTGTACGCGATCTCCGCGCACCTCCAAGGTCAGGCCGTCTGCGACGACCCGATTGACCAACGCCATCAAGGCATCTTGGCTCCTTCCGTCTGGGGTGACGGCGACCCAGAGGGAGTTCGTCGTCGCGCGGCCGAGGCGGTCAAGAACGCGGCACGCACAGCCGCGCGGCTGGGCGTTACCACCGTCGTCGGCTTCACCGGCTCGTCGATCTGGAAGTACGTCGCGATGTTCCCGCCGGCTTCCGCCGCCATGGTCGAGGCGGGCTACGTCGACTTCGCCGCGAGGTGGAACCCAATTCTCGACGTCTTCGACGAGGTCGGCGTCCGGTTCGCACACGAGGTCCACCCCTCCGAGATCGCCTACGACTACTACTCCACCCAGCTCGCCCTCGAGGCAGTCGGCCACCGACCCGCCTTCGGCCTCAACTGGGACCCCTCGCACATGGTGTGGCAGGGCATCGACCCGGTGAACTTCATCTGGGACTTCCGCGACCGGATCTACCACGTCGACTGCAAGGACACCAAGATGCGGACCCCTGACGGCCGCCGCGGCATCCTCGGGTCGCACCTGGCCTGGGCCGACCCCCGCCGCCGATGGGACTTCGTGTCGACCGGGCGCGGCGACGTGGACTGGGCCGACTGCTTCCGCATGCTCACGACCATCGGCTACGACGGACCCATCTCCGTCGAGTGGGAGGACGCCGGCATGGACCGGCTGCACGGCGCCGCCGAGGCAGTGATCTTCCTGCGCAGCCAGCTGTTCGAGGCGCCCGAGATGTCGTTTGACGCCGCCTTCTCCGCCGCCGCGGGGCTGACGTCATGAGTCGCCCCTTCGCCACGTCAGCCCCGCGTTCGGTCATCGTCGGTACCGGGTTCATGGGCGACGTCCATGCGCGGGCGGTGCGCGCTGCCGGCGGCACAGTAGCGGGGGTTGTCTCGCGCAACGCCGACCAGGCGGCCGCCGCGGCGGCACGGTTCGGCGCGGACTCCGCATACACCTCACTCGAGCGGGCACTGACCGACGGCAACGTCGACGTCGTCCACATCTGCACCCCCAACCACACCCATCTGGAACTGGCGCACGAAGTGATCGCCGCGGGCGTGCACGTCATCTGTGAGAAGCCATTGGCCACGAGCGCCTCGGACGCCGAGAGCCTCGAGGCGGCCGCAACCGCGGCTGGCGTGGTCCACGCGATCCCATTCGCGTACCGCTTCTACGGCTCGGTTCGCGAAGCCCGGGCACGTGTCCTCGCCTCCCCGAAGAGCAGCGTCCGGATCATCCACGGCAGCTACCTTCAAGACTGGTTGTCACGTCCCGACGACACGAACTGGCGGGTCGACCCCGCCCTCGGAGGACACTCACGAGCCTTCGGCGACATTGGCGTCCACTGGTGTGACCTGGTCGAGTTCGTGACCGGCCACCGCATCGCGCGGGTCAGTGCGCAACTGTTGGCGTTACCGCGAACAGGAGCCGGGGGATCGGGCACTGAAGACGCCGCAGTCATACAGTTCGTCACCGACCACGGGGCGATCGGTTCGAGCGTCATCAGCCAGATCTCACCCGGTCGCAAGAACCGGCTGTGGTTCTCCATCGACACCGCCGACGCCTCGTACCAGTTCGACCAGGAAGACCCCGACTCACTCTGGATCGGCGGACGGGGCCACAACGTGGAACTGCCACGCGCCGCGGAGGACCAAGTCATCGGCCCCCATTACGACCTGGTCCCCGCAGGGCACCCCCAGGGATACCAAGACTGCTTCACCAACTTCGTCAGAGACGTCCATCGGGCGATGCGCGGCGAGCAACCCGACGGCCTACCCACCTTCGCGGACGGGCTTCGCGCAGCCGCACTGATCGACGCCGTTCTGGAGTCAGCGCGCACCGGCGCCTGGGTCGAGCCGACGACGCCCCGGCAGAGGGTCGTCGGTGCCACTGCCTGGCGTTGATCTTCAGCCCCCATCAAGCCCAAAGGCCGTCCTCGGACGCCTTCGGAATGTCACATCCGTCAGTGCCGACCGGAAGCGAGTCAAGCCATGAAAGATCCAACCTTCTCCAGAAGCCGGAGCGCCCGCAGGCGCCGGGCGGCCCTTGCTGTCGCAGTCGGCATAGCCGCCACCGGCATCGCACCAGCCCTAGCCTCGGGGCCGCTGGCGCCAGCCGCGCAACCGGCGAAACACACCCCCCTTGGCGACGCGGCATACCAGCGACCCCTCGGAGTCATAGGCAGCGTCCCATGCAGCGTTCACGACTGGCAGCGGTGCGCCGGGGATGCCTCCGCACCCGACACCGTGCCCTTCGCCCTCGGCAACCCCATGGCGCAGCCCGGCCTTGGCATCCCGCTCGGTGGACTCGGAGCGGGCTCCTTCATGATCAACCAAGCTGGGACCTTCGGTCCCTGGAGTATGGGCGGAGCCACAAACTCCAACTACGAGAAGCGCATCCTTCCTCAGGCTGCCATCCACATCCGCGAACAGCAGCAAGGCCGAACCGCCTCGACGAGGACGCTCGCCGTCAACAGCTCCGAGTTCGGTTCCGTCCTTCCTGCCTGGTCGACCCTGGATGCTGGCAAGGGGACCTACAGCGCGCTCTACCCCTTCGGCCGTATTGACTACACCGACGCTGTGCCCTCCACCTCTGTGTCGACCACATTCTGGTCTCCCATCGTGGCCGGCAACGACGAGTCCTCGTCCCAACCGGTGGCCTACTTCGACGTGCAACTCACGAACAAGACGAGCAAGGCGACGAAGGTGTCGACGATGTTCACCTTCCCGAACGCTCCAACCCACGTGGCCAGCACTGTGCAGAACACTCCCAGCCCCGTGTCCAGTGTCCGCACGGGCTACACCAGCCACAAGACAGTCGATCACCGCAACAAGATCACCGGCATCACGCTGGGGGCCTCCAGCCCCGCCAACACCGCAGACTCGCAGAACAGCGAGTGGACCACCGCCGTTCGCAGTGAACCCGGACAGCGAGTCACCTACGCAACTTCCTGGGACGCCGACGGCGACGGCTCCGACGTCTACACCCCCTTCAAGGCAACCGGTCACCTCCCCAACGCTGCCCTCGACGACAGCAGCTCCGCCAGCGCCCTCGCAGTCGCGATGAACCTGCCTGCTCATCAGACGCAAACCGTCCACTTCGTCCTGGCCTGGGACTTCCCGCAAATCACTTTCGGTACTGCTGGCGACACAGTCTGGATGCGGCGCTACACCTCCTACTACGGAGCCCGTGAAGACGCACGAAACAACTACATCCCGGGCAGCTATGCCGGCAACCAGGGCTTCGCCATCGCGGCCCGGAACCTCGCCCGCGAAGACAAGGCAGCGAAAGCCGTGGCAGGCTGGTGGAAGCCGGTGGCATTCGACAACACGGTGTCGCCCGCAATCCGCATGGCCGCTCTGAACGAACTCGGACAGCTCCCGTTCAACGGCTCCTTCTGGGAATCCGGCCTCGTCTCCAGTCCACACCTGACCGGCGCACCCCGGATAGGCTCCGCGGTCCCTGGCACCCACCTGTTCCACACGGTCACGGGTGGCGGCTGGGCCGACGCCGGCGAGACCGACGTCGCAGGGCAGATGGCGATCGCCCTGCGCGAGTTGTTCCCCTCCACCGAAGCCGCCTGGGTACGCGCAACCTCCGAGATGGTCACCCAAGACCCGAACGGCCGAGTACCCGGCAGCCCGGGCTTCAACGGCCAGGTCGGCACCTACCTTTGGTGGCACCTGACCGCACCGTGGCTGCTTTGGGAGCACTCCACCAGTCCAGCCGTCCCCGAGACCACCTTCTTCGACCGTCCGGCTAAATACCTGATCCGCTCGTACGGCGCGTATCACAGCTCCGGCAACGACGCACTGTTGCGCGACATCTACCCTGCGATGCTCCGCGCCTGGACGCACGACGTCCAATCTCGCATACCGCAGGGCGACACGCTGCCCACGGAGCCGGCCGCCTTCGCCAGCACCTACGACATCATGGGGCAGTCCGGTGGAGTGCACGGTGTCTACAACTCCGGCCTGTACGTCTTGGCTGCAGACATCATGGCAGCCGCTACAAAGGACGCAAAGCGGCTCGGGATCCCCGCAGCCTCGACGGTGGATCTCGCCGCCCTCGACCACACGCGGGCCACTTCCCGTGCTGCGTATGAGGCGGCCTTCTGGACCGGGAGCTACTACAAGTTCACTGATGCAGGGGCCCGGTCCACGGATGCCTTCGTCGACGTGTTGTGGCCTCAGCACGTGGCAGAGCAGCTCGGCCTGCCGGACATCAATCCGCCTGCACATGTGGCCGCCCACCTGACCAACACCTTCGACCTCATGACGCAGCTGAAGGACTCCACGGGGCACATGCTCGGGGCGCCGAATCTCGTCCCATACGGTGGCAAGCCCTACCCGTTCCTGCTCAACCGGCCGCTGGAACTCGGGTTCCAGGCCGCGGAGGTGTGGACCGGGACGAACTTCGAGCTCGCCGGGACGCTCATCCGGGAAGGCCGACGGCTCGGACTACCCGACCTGGTCGCCGACGGCAACGAGCTCGCGGAGGGTCTGGTGCACCAGATCTACAGCCCCACTGCCGCCGCAGGTGGTGCATACGCCTTCAACACCCCCGAGGCGTGGAACGGCTACGACCCCACCACCTACCGGGCGGCCTACTACGTGCGAGCCCTAGCCGCCTGGGACACGTACGCATCGGCCCGACGCCAGTGACCGCGCAGACCTAACGCTCGTGCACCAGATGAGGACGCAGGGTCAGCCCGTGACCCTGCGTCCTCATCACGTGCGTAAGTCAGCGTCCGTCGACCCCTCTGATGCAGCGTGGTTCCTCCATCCTCGCCAGCCCCGAAAGGCCCACGCCATGCCTTGGTTTGACCTACCCGAGGACCAACTGCGCACGTACCGCACGACCACGGTTGAGCCTGAGGGACTCGACGCGTTTTGGGACGCCCGGATCGACGAGGCGCGGGCAGCGGCCCGGCCGACGACGATGACGCGTCACCGCCCCGAGGTCTATGGAGACCTGCCAGTCTGGGACGTCGAGTTCTCCGGCGCTCGCGGTGATCGCGTACGCGGCTGGTACCTGCGCCCAGCAGGGTCGGGCGACACCCAGCTGCCGCTGGTCATCACCTACATCGGCTACGGAGGTGGGCGCAGCGTCCCGAGCGACCACCTCGCGCTCGCTGCCGTCGGCTTCGCCAACCTCGTCATGGACACGCGTGGGCAAGGCGGTCGCTGGTCAACCGGAGCGACGCCGGACGGGACAGGGACCTTCGCGGAACGAGCCGAGGTCATGACGAGAGGCATCACCCACCCCGAGGACTACTACTACACCCGGCTCTATGTCGACGCCGTTCGTGCAGTCGAGGTCGCCGCTCAGCTACCCGGCGTAGATCCTGATCGCATCGGCGTCACCGGCAGCAGTCAAGGCGGAGCGCTCGCCCTTGCGGCGGCAGCCCTTCTGCCACCAGCAGTGCGGGTCTGCGCGGCAGACGTACCTTTCCTGTGCGACATCCAACGCGCGATCACACTCTCGGACGAGTACCCGTACGGCGAGATTTCCGACTTCCTCGCCATGCACTTCGACCTGGTCCAGGCCGCCCGCGACACGCTGCGTTACATAGACAACGCTCTACTCGCACGCCGCATCACGGCAGACACCACGATAGTTGTGGGCCTGATGGATCGAGTGTGCCCGCCATCAACCGTCTTCGCTGCCTATAACGCCATCACCGCGCGAAAGCGCATAGAGGTCAATCCATTCGGCGTGCACTCTCACAGCAGGCAGCACGACGAAAGCAAGGTTCAATTCCTCCGCGAGCGTCTGGTGGCACCCCAATGAGCGACCAGCCAGATGTCGCCCTTGGCATCGACATCGGGGGCACCGGAACCAAAGGCGGTTTGGTCGACATCTCATCAGGCTCCCTGGTTAGTCAGCGGTACCGGCTAGATACCCCACAACCAGCAACGCCGACCGACGTCTCCGACGTCGTTGCCGCCGTTGCCGCCCGCTTCGACTTCGCCGGCCCTGTAGGCGTCGCTTTCCCCGGCGTCGTCCTCGACGGCGTAGCTCACACCGCCGCCAACCTGGACGACAGCTGGATCGGTTCCTCCCTGCACCAGCTCATCGGTCTCCGGCTGGATGGACCATCGACCTATCTGAACGACGCCGACGCCGCCGGCCTCGCCGAAGCTCACTACGGCGCAGCCCGGGGCCAGCAAGGCGTCGTCGTTGTCGTCACCTTCGGCACCGGCATCGGTGTCGCCGTGATCAACAACGGCGAGCTGGTCGCCAACTCTGAACTCGGCCACATTGAGATCGACAACGTTGAGGCCGAACGCCGCGCGGCCGCGTCAGCCCGCGAACGCGACCAGCTGACCTGGGCCGAGTGGGGCGCTCGCGCCGACACCTATCTGAAGGCCCTGGAAAACCTCGTCTGGCCCAACCTGATCATCCTGGGCGGCGGCATCTCCAAGAACCCCGAAAAGTGGCTTCACCACCTCAACCCGCGAACCCCGGTCCGGCTCGCTCAGTCGACCAACAACGCCGGCATCATCGGTGCAGCCGACGCCGCCTGGATGCAGCACCGCGCCGAGGCCACGCAGCTGATCCAACACCGCGCCGGGCGCGCCATCCAACCCCCAGCAGAACCATCCCCGTCATGAGCGCGAGATCTTTGAGTGCGGGCTGGAACCCGCCGACCACCGCCTGGGCCGAGATCCGTGACCCCGGCCGACCAGACCCCGGCGGCGCGACTGCTCATAGGACTGCGTGTCGGGTCGCCCGCCCCCACCACATCGTGGCGGATTCCTGGGCCTTCGTGAATGGAGGGCAACCCTCATGACGGACGCCTCAGCCGCGCGCCGAAATTCCCGTGTGTCGAATGTCGAGGTTGAGGGCACCCATGCCAACGGGACTGCGGACCGAGGTGACGCTCCCAGGCCCCCGACCATCAAAGACGTCGCTCGCATGGCGGGGGTGAGTTTCGCGACGGTGTCCCGGGTTATGAATGCCGAACCGCATGTCCGCGAGGAGACCCGGCTGCGGGTGAAGCGCGCCGTCGCGCTGCTCGGCTACGAGAGGAACGAGGCAGCTGCCCAACTTCGTCGCGGCGCCGGGTCATAGGGCCGGCAACAGACTCGGAACCAGACAACGAACCCGCGTCGATGGCGGCGGTGTGCGACACCAATCGTGGGCGGAGCGCCTCATGCCCAGGGCATGACCTAAGGGTCCGGGTGTGGTCGAAAGTCGACGTCTGATGTCGAGTGTCTGTGGGGAAATCGCGGCGAAATTCGCTGGCGAGCCGAGAAGGTCCAGGCGAGCGGGCGGCATACGTCGGTCTGTAAATCCATCGCGAAAGCTTCGAAGGTTCGAATCCTTCACCTGCCACCACGTGCACAGAGGGCGCCTGACCCGCGGAAACGCGAGTCAGGTGCCCTCTGGCATTACCCGGCAGGGGTATGCCACGCAGGAAGATTCACGGCCACTTCGTCAGGCTTCTGACCTGCGGAAACGCTGCGCCGATTGGGCGCGCGGGGAATCCGCGGCCAAGTCCGGGGTCCGAAGGCCGCGACAGTGGGCCATGGTGGAACCTCCTGTTCTTCACGCAGGCGGGCGTTCTCTCCCTCCAGGGCGAGGACCACGCCGATCCCCGCCAGGTTGAGACCGGCCTCGAGCAGGTCCGCGATCCGGCGGAGGCGGTCCAGGTCGTTCGCGCTGTACCGGCGGGTGCCGCCACTGGTGCGCTCGGGTTCGAGCAGGCCGCGCGCCTCGTCGAGGCGCAGGTTCTGCACACCCATGCCGACCAGGTCGGCGGCTACGGAGATGCCGTACACGGCCCGGTCACTGTCGGGAGCGTTCAAGGTCACCGGGGCGCCTCGGACCTCGAGAATTCTTGGATTTGCCCCTTGCATCAGTATGCCCTTGGTGCTACATAAAACCTATAGCGAACGCCACAGATCCGCGACGGCTGTGGCGACGCTCGGAGCATCAGGCAACACGATGGAGGTGAAGACGATGCTGATGCGCACCGACCCTTTCCGTGAGCTGGACCGGCTCACCCAACAGGCTCTTGGCACGATGGCCCGGCCCTCGGCAATGCCGATGGACGCATGGCGCGACGGAGACGTGTTTCACGTCGAGTTCGACCTGCCAGGGGTCAGTCACGACTCGATCGACATCGACGTTGAGCGAAACGTGGTCACCGTCAGGGCCGAACGGCCGGCACGGGCCAGTGACGCAGAGCTGATCGCCGCGGAACGTCCCCGAGGGGTGTTCAGCCGGCAACTGGTCCTGGGGGACACCCTGGAGACTGAGCGCATCGAGGCCAGCTACGACGCCGGGGTGCTCACGTTGAAGATCCCGGTCGCCGAGCAGGCCAAGCCGCGCAAGATCGAGATCAGCAGCCGGAACGAAGGCCAGCAGGCCATCACCGCCTGACCCCTGGGGTGGTGAGGCTCATGCTCGCCGTTGTTGCTGCCCAGGCCGACGCCTCCGCCATGCAATCCGGCGCCGTGCGAGGCGTGGACGAGGAGTTCCTCGAGCTGATCTGCGCGGACGAGGAGCTGCTGCGGGCCGAGTTCGACGCAATCATCGACCAAGAATGGTCAAGCCGTCCCCCTCCGGCTGACCCACCGGCCGCGTCACCTGGACCCGGCCCTGGGCCGCGGCGGCATCGGCCGCCGGCCGGTGGCGCGGCGTCCCCGCGTCGACCACACCACCCCGGTGCCGACGGTTGGAGCCGGCAACGCTCGCCCCCGCGGCTCAGCCGCAACCATCAGCTGAGACCGAACGAAAAAGTTCGAAGAAGGTAGGTGATCGCCCGACACCCAGCACCCCACAGGATGAAGCATGCGAACAGACTCTCGCCGGGGCCGCGCTCGTGCCATCGCGCCTGACGCAGGCTGCGCGACGCCCACGCCTTGACGGCGTACCAGTTCGCGGCCCAGGCGAGGCCCATCAGCAACAACCTCACAATGGTGTCGCCAACCGTGCCACAGCGACGGGACCACCCATCAATGATCTGAACCTTCCGGCGTAGCCATGACCGTTGACCCCGCCGACCCCTACGCCGTTTTGGGCCTGACCCCGAAGGCCACCCAAGGCCAGATCCGGCGCGCGTACCTCACCCTCTTGCGCCGGCATCACCCCGACACCCGCGTGCGGGGCAACCCCGACGACAACGCAGCCTCAGACAGGACCCTGCAGCAGGTCATCGCGGCATACGCGCTCTTGGGCGACCCGGCCCGCCGAACCGGCCTCGACCACCCCATAGGCGCGCCCCAAACCACCAGCCCAACCCCGGTCCGCCCCCGAATGCCTATCCCACGCACCGCCCCTGACCAGCCACCCATCCAGGCCGGTCCGGTGCGTTGGCACGGTTCTCGCTCCTAGTCCGACCCCGTGGCCAAGGGCCTTGCCCAGACTTGGGAACATTCGATCCAACTCCGCAAACTCGGCACAAGTCGTTTCGACCTGGATAACAGGTCGAGCCTCCGGTGCGAGATGTCGTGCCGGGTGATGGTGACCATCAGCGGGAACTGCCCGTGGGCGGTCTGGAAGTCCCGGCTGTGACTCCTGTCCTCGCGGACCACGAGGACATGGTCTCCTAGCTCATGGCCCTTGCCGCCATGACCTCCAAGAAGCGGCCACTCAGGTCGGGTCCTCAGGAAGTGCCCATGGGCTTGAGGCGCTCATCGCGTGGAGATCCTGGGTGAGGGTGAGGATTTCGCTGGCTAGGACGAGCAGCGTCTCGTTCTGCTGCTCCTCCTCCTGGACCGTCCGCCAAGCCTCGTCCGCGATCACCTGCCGCTTCTCGTCGGCGCGGTTCTGGCTGATCATGACGAAGGTGGACAGGAAGATGGCCTCCAACGACACGATCATCGTCAGCAGTCCGAACGGGTAGTCCTCCGCGCCAAGGCCGACCCACAAGCTGAACCAGATGGCATGCAGGTAGACGAACTTCATCGAACCCGAGAACCGCGTGATCTGGTCCGCAACTCGGTTCTCCCGGCGCTTGCTGCGCTCCCGGAGATGCCGCAGCAATGCGGGGCTGGCCGGATCCGGAGGAATGGCCTTCACCTCTGCCCCTGGCTGCGTGTCTGGCGGCTTCCCGCGTGGGACGCGGGCGTCGCGGCATCGTCCCTTGGTCCTTCGCGGCGAGCGCTGGCGGGACTCGCCGCTCGGCTGGCGCTCACGCGGCTAGCCGGTCCGCCTGCTTGCCGACCCTGCGCAGCGTGAGGTCGGCAAACATCTCGTTCACCCCGCGACTGATGGCGCACCATCCGACCAAGGAGACCAGGGTGACCAGCGAGTGATCCCACGAACGGGCTGCCCACACTCCGAGCGCCAGCTCGACGACGCCGAGCAGCAGCCCGGTCCACCACCACGACAGCTTGGGGCCCGCCAGCGCGCTGACGAGGTGGATGGCGCCGAAGGCCATCAGGTACCAGACCACCATGGATGACACGACAAAGAGGGTGATCGCTGGCCAGACGAAGGTGGCGATGCCGGCAGCGACGCCCAACACCCCGCCGACGATCGACAGCCAGCGCATCGTGGGCACCCGACTGGCGGCGACGAGCTGAGTGACCCCGCCAAGGAGCAGGGTCACGCCAACCATGGTCGCTACCGCGACCAGGCTGCCCTCGCTGTAGGACAGCACGAACAGGCCGAACACGATCCAGAGTGCCCCCAGGGCCACCATCGACCACCCGGCTGCCGACGCAACGCGGGCGCCCGACCGAATCGTGTCGCGCAGCGGGTTCGGCGTTTTCAGGTCAAGAGTCATTGCGAATTTCCTTTCATGGTGCCGCGGGCAGGGCGGAGATGGTTCCTGCCCGCGGCGCGAGTGTGTGTGGAGACTGGGACTTCCGCGCACCAGTCCGATGGGCCGGACTGTCAGCTGGCCGCGGCCCTGACGAGCTTGTCCGCGTTGGCGCGGGCGTGGGTGGCGTCGAGGATGGCCAGCTGGGCGTTCTCGACAGACCACTCGGCGAAGTCGAGGGCTTCGGCCGCGTCGGCGTCTGCCCAGTCCGCGTCGTTCGCGGCGACCTTGGCGTCCATCTGGCGGGCCCGCTTGTCGATGTTCGCCTTGACGTCGTTGCGCTTGGCTGCGGCGTCTGCCTTCAGCTGTGCCCACTTCGCCCGAGCGCTGTCGGCTGCCTGCGAGGCGTCAGCGCGAACGCTCTGGACCGACTGGTCCAGGTCGGCCTGCGCCCGATGGATCCTGTCCTCGAGCTGAGCGTCGGACTCGGTTGCGGCTGTCTGCACCGCCGACTTGGCCGTCGTAACCCGCTGCTGGAGGTCCTCCATGCGTGCTGAGAAGTTCGTGTGTTGCGTCATGTGTTGTCACTTTCGTTGAGTCGACCCCGTGTGGGATCTGTCGGAATCTGCAGTACTGACGATATCGTCAGTACTGCAGATCAGCAACCTCACGATGTGCAATGTGACGCAGCCCTCAGCTCCGGACGTGCCTAGGACGTCAGGAATCGCGAGACGAGCGGGCCGAGTTCGTCGGCGGCGGTGAGCAGCCCGAGGTGGCCGTCGTCGTAGACGTGGAGGGTGGCGTTGGGTAGCAGCGCGCACATGATCCGCGCGTTCACCACCGGGATGATCGGGTCGTCGTTTCCTGCGAGGAGCAGGGTGGGCTGCCGGATGAGTGGCAGGACCGGCAGGCTTGTCCAGCCGATCCCGGCAACGAGTTGGAGGAAGTATCCGGTGCTGGAACCCAGGCGTTCCTGCTCGTAGGTCACGTGTCCCACCTCCTCGGGACGCCGGCGCATCCGCCCGCCGTACAGCTCGGGGGCAATGGCTTTGGCGTATGCCGGGTCGCGGTAGCGCCTCGGGGTCAGCATCTTGCTGAGAACGCTGAGGCGGGCCGGCACCATGAACATGCCGGTCCCGGTGCTGGCGAGTACCAGTCGTCGGCAACGGTGCGGGTACTGGAACGCCAGCTGCTGGGCCAGGCCGCCGCCCCAGGAGATGCCGAGAGCGTCGAACTGGTGGTGGCCGAGCCGGTCTACCAGCGTCGCGACGAACCGCGCCAACAGCGGGAAGTTGTACGGAACCTTGGGCGTGGGGGAGCCGCCCACTCCTGGGACGTCGAACGCGATCACCTCGATCCGTGGGTCGAGGTGATCGACGAATGGTCGGAGCAGCTCAAGGCTGGCGCCGATGCCGTTGCAGAGCACCAGCGGCGGGCCGGGTCCGGTGCCGCGCCGGACCGCCACGTGGACGTCGTGGCCGAGACCGAGAACCCGGATCCGCAGGAACTGGGTCACTGGTCGAAGACGTAGGTTCCGGGCGCCTCCGCCAGGACACTCAGGCGGCGTGATCCGAGCTCCTGCGGCGCCGGACGCTGCGAGCCGCAGCGCTCGTCGAGCCACAGCCCGAGGTCTGTCCACCAGGTGCCTTCGTGGACATCGGATCCCGCCAGCCACGCCTTGGCATCCGATGTCAGGTCGTCACGGGTATGGAAGGAGGATCTGGGGTTGCCCGGCGGGTTCACCAGGGCGGCGATGTGACCGCTGGTGGACACCACGAACCGGGTCGTGCCACCGAAGAGCTGGGCGCTGCGGTAGCAGTTCTCCCACGGAGTGATGTGGTCGGCGATGCCGGACACCACGTAGGAGTCCACCGTGATGGTGCCGAGGTCGATGGGCACGCCAAGGACGGTGAGGGCCCCGGGCCGGGTGAGTGGGTTCTTCATCGCCAGGTCGACGAAGTCGGCGTGCAGTGCAGCGGTCATCCGGGTGGTGTCGGAGTTCCAGAACAGGATGTCGAACGCGGGGGGTCGCTTGCCAAGCAGGTAGTTGTTGACCCAGTAGTTCCAGACCAGGTCGCGTGGCCGTAGCCACGCGAAGACCTCTGCCAGGTCCCGTCCGTCGAGGTACCCCTTGCGCGCGGACTTCGTCTTGGCCCGGGCTGCCAGCCGATCGTCGACGAGGGCGGACACCGTTCCCGCGCCGTCGTTGTCGATGACGGTCACCGCCAGGCCGAGCGCAGCCAGTCGGTCCTGCCGACCGATGCCGGCCAGGTAGGCCGCAGTCAGGCTTGCGAGAATGCCGCCGGAGCACACCCCGCCGAGCACGGTCTTGGCGCTGCCCGTGATCTCCTCGACGGCCTCGAGGGCGTCAAGGACGCCCCTGACGTAGGTGTCGAGGCTCCAGTGAGCGTGCCTCGTGTCGGGGTTGCGCCAGGAGATGACGAACATCTGCCTGCCCTGCCGGACACCGAACTCCACGAGGCTGCGCTCCGGGGCGAGGTCGAGGGCGTAGAACTTGTTGATCGTCGGCGGCACGATCAGCGTGGGCACCACGTAGACGTCCTCGGTCTGCGGCGCGTACTGGATCAGCTCCAGCACCTCGGTGCGGAACACCACGGCACCCGGCGTGGCGGCGATGTTCCCGCCCACGATGAAGCCGCTGCCATCCACCATCTCCGGCACCCGGGGGGCAGAAGTTAGATCCTTCACCAGTTGCCTGCCCCCGCGCACCAGGCTCAGCCCGGCGGTGTCGATCGCTGCCTTCGCTGACTCGGGGTTGACCAGCGGGACGTTGCTGGGAGCAGCCGCCTCCACGAGGTTCTCGAGGAAGAACCGCACCCGCTCGCGTTCGCGGGGGTCGAGGTCGGCGTCAACCGCCAGCTGCTGCACGGTGTGCCCGCCCGTCAGGTAGAGCTGGACCAGGCGCCTCAAGAGCGGGTTCTCGGTCCACCCGGCATCGGCGAACCGTCGGTCCTTGGGGTCCGGCGCCACGGTGGAGGTGCCGGCCAGGATGCGCCCGGCGTCAAGGCCCAGCCCCCACAGCCGGCGCGCAGTGCGCTCCGGCCTGCGGGCGAGAGCGACCGCCCACCTAGCCGTCGACGTGTCGGGGACGAAGCGGCGCACCGGCCCCAGGGCAGGGTCGATCAACAGCACATCGAGGGGAGCGGCGCCCTCGTCGGATCTGGAGGCGGTGATGGTGCTCACGGAGGTCTCCTCACGGTCACGGGCGGTCACGTGTGCTGGCCCTGGACGGGGGGTGGCCTGCACCGGTAACTGAACGATACGCCCATACTGACGAATTCGTCAGTTCTAGTGATCCGCGCAACACGGGAGATTGTGGCCGGTTGAAGCCTCGCTGGCGGTTTGACCGGCCGTCAGGCCACCGAGCTGTTGCCGACGGCATCGTGGTCCGGTAAGGGGAGCGAGCAGATTCGCTGAGCCTGCCGCCGGGGCAGCCCGAACATGCGCAGCAGGTCCTCGGTCACCCGGTCCGTGGTCTCCTCGACGTCGCGGTCCGGCTGGTCGTGCAGCAGCTGGCCGAGGGCAAGCAGGGCTCCCGCCGCGATCGTGACGGCGACGTCCAGATCGTCGATCTCGAACCGGCCGGCCTCCACCGCGGCCTGCAGGTCGCGTCGAGCGCGAGGGGCCAGCCCGTTGTCAGCGCTGAGCAGCCGGAGAACGTTGTTGAGGAGAACCCGGCTGAGCTCGGGCTCCCGGCGGCTGAGCCGTCCGGTAAGCCTGAAGCTGCAGGCAAACACCTCTGCAGGGTCCTTGATCTGGGAGGTCAGGTTGTCGAGCAGCTGACCGTAGCCGTCCATCACCTCCTCGACGGCTGCCTCGAACAGCTCCTCCTTGGTCTGGAAGTGGTTGTAGAAGGAGCCCATCCCCACGTCGGCCGCCTGGGTGATCTCCAGGATCGGGACGTTCGTCCTGCCCTCGGCGATGAGGGTCTGTGCGGCCCGGATGAGGGCTGCTCGGGTCCGGGCCTTCCTGCGGTCGAGTCGGTTGCTCGGCTGGGTTGGTGCGGTGCTCATGAGCGCTCCTGGGGCGGTCCGACAACGGGTTGCATGGATCCACCTTAGCTGCAAGCGCTCAGAATTGACGGATTCCTCATTTGCTCTTGACTGAATAGATAGTCATGAGTGACGATTACGTCAGAAGAGGAAGGAGTAGCAGATGACCACTCATCACGGGACACACAACGACCTGCACAGCGAGCAGGGCGGACTCCGTTCCGAGCACCCTGGACGCGCGCGGAACCCGATCATCAAGGTGGTCGACCTGGCTTGGCTCGAGTTCGTCAAGACCGACCTGGGTGCCTCAGAGCGGTTCGCGCACGCGTTCGGGTTCACCACGGTGAGCAGGACGACGGATGAGCTGCAACTGCGCGGGACTGATGCGGGCGCCCCGTGCGTGATCGTGCGTCGGGGGACACGCTCGAGATACCTCGGCGCTGCCTTCCGGGCCGCGGAGCCCACCGATCTGGCTCGGCTCGCCGGCGCAACCCGGACAAACGTAGAAAGGCTGCCCGACAGTCTTGGCGGGCTCACCGTGGACCTGACCGACCCGAGCGGCGCCCTGGTCCGAGTGGTGGCCGACACCCACGAGCTGGCAAGCATGCCCAGCCAGCCGACGCCGGCGTTCAACTTCGGGCACGAAGTGCGCCGGGCGAACGCGACGCAGCGCCCGAACCGAGAGCCCGCGAGGATCCAGCGACTGGGCCACGTCGTGCTGCAGACCACGAGGTACTTGCAGACCCTGAACTGGTTCCTGGAGCACCTTGGCCTCATTGTCAGCGACTTCAAGTTCTACGAAGGGCAACGTGAGCGCGGCCCGACCATGAGCTTCATCCGCTGTGACCGCGGCACGACCCCCACCGACCACCACACGCTGGCCATGATGCTGGGGCCCAGCAACCGCTATGTGCACTCGGCGTACCAGGTGGGAGACCTCGACGCGCTGGCCGCCGGTGGGCAGCACCTCCAGGCGCTGGGGTTCCAGCGCTCCTGGGGAATCGGACGTCACATCGAGGGTAGCCAGATCTTCGACTACTGGCGCGACCCGGACGGACTCCTGGTCGAGCACTTCGTGGACGGAGACCTCTTCGACTGCACCCTGGAACCCGGCTGGTCCCCGATGACAGCCTCCGGGCTGGCCCAGTGGGGGCCACCGGTGACCAAGGACTTCCTGGGCCTCAGCCCGGGACGAGAAGTGCTGCACGAGCTGGTGTCAATGGCTCGTTCGCTGCACGAAGACAACGAGTTTGACCTCACCCGCCTTCGCGGCCTCCTGAAAGTGACGAGCTCATGAGCACCACCATCCTGCGCACCGCCGATGCCTGGTGGGTCAGCGCACCCGGCGGCGCCGCCCGCATCGAAACCGACGCCACCAGCACCAGAGGTCTGTTGGCCCAGCCCCAGCAGATCGAGGCCGCCCGAGGCAGCGAGGAGACCGTCGACCCGGCCACCCTCGACCTGGTGTCCCCGGTGACGGCACCGTGCCGGGTCGTGGCGCAGATGACCAACTTCGCAAGCCACGTGAAGGATGCCGGCCTGAACCCCGATTCGATCCCCCTGACGTTCTTCCGCAAGACGTCGGGCTCGATCAGCGGCCCCTTCGACGACATAGTCCGCCCCGGGCACGTGCGCTTCCTCGACTACGAGGTGGAGATCGGCCTGGTCATCTCCCAGGAGCTGGCGGTTGGCACACAGGTCACCGCGGACAACTGGACCTCCTTCGTGGCCGGCCTGGTCGTGACGAACGACGTCTCAGCCCGGGACGTACAGCTGCCCAAGACCCAGTTCTACGAATCCAAGTCCTATCCGACGTTCACGCCGGTGGGTCCATCACTCGTGCTTCTCGACGACGACGAGCTGCGACGGTTCGGCGCCCTGCGCCTGCGCCTGTGGGTCAACGGCGAACGGCGCCAGGACGCGGCGGTCGAGGACGACATGATCTACTCCCCGCTGGAGGCACTACAGGCACTGAGCCGGTTCCAGCGCCTCGACCCCGGTGACCTCCTGCTCACCGGGACCCCGAAGGGCACTGCGCTGAGCGCGCCGCCGAAGCCGGCCGAGGTCATCGCAACCCTGCTTCCGCCGGCCCTGAAGTGGAAGCTCTTCTTCAAGCGGCAGGCGCAGAACCCCAAGTACCTCACGGACGGCGACACCGTCGAGGTCGCCATCGGCACGGCTGACGGTGCGATCGACCTCGGTCGGCAGCGCACCGTGGTGAGGACCTCCTGATGGGCGACCTCCTTTGGCCGACCTACGACGGGCCCGCCGACCTGCCGGTGATCGAGACCGTTCCGCTCGCAGACCGTGGGCTGCCGGAGACGACGTACGAGCTCCTCGTCAGGGCCGCCGAGCTGTGGCCGCAACGCGTTGCCCTGTCACTGCTTCCCGAAGGGCAGAGGTGGGATCAGCCGGCTGAGCGCACGTACGCCGAACTGCTGGCGGACGTGCACCAGTACGCCAACGCACTGCACGCGTTGGGGGTGCGCCGGACCGACGGCGTGGCGCTGCTCGCTCCGAACTGCGACGAGCTCGTCACCGCAACCCTGGCGGCGCAGCTCGCCGGTATCGCGGCGCCGATCAACAGCGGGCTGTCCGCGCAGCACATCGCCGAGTTGCTCCGCAGGTCGGGCGCCCGGGTCCTCGTGGCAGCGGGTCCCGATCTTGCGCCGCAGGTCTGGGAGAGCGCACGCGAACTCGCCGTCCAGGGCGGGATCGATGCTCTGCTGTCGCTGAGCCCGACGGGCGTCGATCCCGCCGTGACGGAGCTCCCCACTGTCGACGGGGTGCGGGTGGGCCACCTGCATGTGCTGGCGGCAGAGCAGAAACGCGACGTGTTCGTGGGTGAGAAACCGTCGGCCAGCGACCTCGCCGCTCTCTTCCACACCGGCGGCACCACCGGCACGCCGAAGCTCGCCGCCCACACTCACGCCAACGAGGTCACCGACGCCTGGATGATCGCGGCCAATGGACTGCTGCGGGAGGGCGCGGTGGTCTTCGCCGCGCTGCCGCTGTTCCACGTCAACGCACTGCTCGTCACCGTATTGGCCCCACTCTTCCGCGGCCTCCATGTCATCTGGGCAGGCCCTCAGGGGTACCGCGACCAGGCGCTCTACCTGCGCTTCTGGAAGCTCGTCGAGCGCTACGAGATCACCACGATGAGCGCGGTGCCCACCGTCTACTCAGTCCTCGCAAGATGCCCTGTCGACGCCGACATCAGCAGCCTCCGCTTCGCCGTCGTGGGCGCCTCCCCCCTGCCCCAAGCGGTCCGCGCCAGCTTCGAGTCCGCTACCGGCATCCGGCTGGTCGAAGGCTATGGGCTCACCGAGGCCACGTGCGTCAGCGCCCTGAGCTTTCCCCACCATCCGCGACCCAGGTACGTCGGCCAGCGCCTGCCCTACCAGCGGGTGAAAGCCGTGCAGGTCGCCGCCGACGGTGAATGGCTCGACCTACCTACGGGTCAGGTCGGACTGCTCGCCATCAGCGGACCTACTGTTTTCCCCGGCTACGTCACGGACCATGGTCCCGACGGGCCCGTGCTGGACGGACTGGGCAAGCTGCGGGACGGATGGCTGGACACCGGAGACCTGGCCTGGGTCGACTTCGACGGCTTCATCCATCTCGCCGGCCGAGCCAAGGACCTGATCATCCGGGGTGGCCACAACATCGAACCCGCGCTCATCGAGAGTGCACTGCTGGCTCACCCAGCGGTCACCTCCGCGCAGGCGGTCGGTCGTCCCGACGCGCACGCTGGCGAGGTCCCGGTTGCGTTCGTCACCCTCGCCCCCGGCGCCACCGTCGCCCCCGACGAACTTCGTGCGTGGGCGTTCGACCACGTGCCCGAACAGGCGGCAGCGCCCAAATCCGTCACCGTCCTGGATGCACTCCCCGTCACCCCCGTGGGCAAACCGTTCAAGCCTGCTCTCCGTGCAGAGTCCACCCGCGAGGCCGTCGCCGACGCGCTTCACCACATTTCCTCCGTCACCCGCGTCCGAGGAGCCGTCGAGGACGGCGCAGTCGTCGCCGTTGTCGGTCTCACCCCCGGCTCCGACAGCACGCCGGTCAAGGAAGCGCTCGAGCGCTTCGCCATCCACTGGAGATTGGAAACGTCATGACCACCACCATCCTTGCGAGCCTCCTGGTCGTCGCCTTCACCGGCCTGGGCTCCGCCAAGCTCGCCGCAGTGCCCGCCATGCGCGCCAAGGCGCACCACGTCGGCTTCAGCGTCACGGCATACCGAAGGATCGGGCTCCTTGAGGTCCTGGGCGTTCTCGGCCTGATCGTCGGCACCTTCGTCCCCGTGATCGGCGCCTTGGCCGCAGCCGGACTCCTCATGCTCCTCGGTGGGGCGATCATCGCCCACCTGCGCAACGGCGACGGCCTGCGCGCGGTCGCCCCGGCCGTCGTCCTGAGTCTGATGACCCTGAGCTTCCTGCTTCTCGTGGTCCCAGACCTGCGATGAACAATCCTCAGCGCACTGACCCAGTCCCCGTCGTCATCGTCGGCGCCGGCCCAGTCGGCGTCACCGCCGCCACCTTGCTCGGGCAGTACGGCGTCGACTGCCTCGTCCTGGACCGGTGGGACGGCGTCTACCCCCAGCCGAGGGCCGTGCACCTCGACGACGAGATCTACCGGATCTTGAGGCGGCTCGGCATCGCCGAGCAGTTCGCGGCACTATCCCGACCCACCCGCGGGCTGCAGCTGATCGACCGGAACCATCGGGTGTTCGCCACCATCGACCGAGCGGGCGAACGCGGCAGGCATGGGCACCCCCGCGCCAACATGTTCGACCAGCCGGAGCTCGAAAACCTGATGCGCACCAATCTTGAAAAGCAGACCACCGTCAGCCTGCGGGGAAACGTCGAAGTTCTCGGTGTCACCCACGACGATCTGGGCCGAGCCCGGGTGAGCTTCACCGACAGGCTCACTGGCGAGCGCGAGTCGGTCCTGGCCACATACGTGCTGGGGTGCGACGGAGCCAACAGCGTCGTGCGCGCAGCCATCGGCGCGACGATGGAGGACCTCAAGTTCGAGCAACGCTGGCTCGTCGTCGACGTCGCATGCCCCGCCGAGCTCGAGCAGTGGGAAGGCGTGCACCAGGTCTGCGACCCGGACCGCGCTGCCACGTACATGCGGATCGGCGACACCCGCTACCGCTGGGAGTTCCGGCTACTGCCTGGAGAGACCGCCGCCGACTTCCAGTCCATCGGCGCCCTCCAGCCGCTCATCGGACCGTGGGTCCAAGGCATCCCGAACGCGCAGCTCCAGCTGATGCGCGTCGCCGAGTACACCTTCCGCGCGCAGCTGGCCGACCGCTGGCGCGATCGCAGTGTCTTCCTCCTCGGCGACGCCGCCCACCTGACACCCCCCTTCGTCGGACAGGGCCTGTGCTCGGGACTGCGCGATGCGATGAACCTCAGCTGGAAGATCGCCGGCGTCCTCGCCGGAGACCTGCCCGAACCGGTGTTGGACACCTACGAGCGCGAGCGCAAACCCCACGCTCGCGCCCTGATCAGGCTGGCAAGACTCATCGGCGTCTCGATGACACGGGGCGGCAGAGGCGGTGACCTGCTACGCAAGGCCATCGCCCCCCGGCTGCACTGGATCCCAGCCCTACGCAACCGTCTCCTCGACAGCGAGACACCTCCGCTGCGCCGGTCCGCACTCGTGGAAGGAAGCGGCCTTCGCAAGTCCCTCAACGGACGGTTGTGCCCGAACTACGTCGTGACCGACGACCTCCGGTACGACGACGTGACCCACGCCGGGTTCGTGCTCGTGACGGCCACACCCCTCACATCAGATCAGCGGACGCTGCTGGCCGACCGCGGGACAGAGGTGCTCGAGGTGGCACCCGGTTCACTCTTGGGCATGTGGCTCGCCGACGGCAACGCGGCGGCCGCACTGGTACGACCGGACCTCACTGTGCAGCGGGCCGGCCCGGACGCCGCAGCGCTAGGCCAAGCAGCACCGAAGTTCCTGGTGGCCTGACGAAGATGCTCTGGGGATCGGGGAGTCGGGTCAGTGCACGGACAGCTCGACGACGAGCGCAGCCAGGCCGAGCACCGAGACGCCGGCGAGGACCAGGAGCTTCTGCACCGGCTCCGCATGTAGGCGCCGCACGGCGAACAGCCCCACCACGACCAATGTGGCCGAGAGCGTCACGACGATCGCGCGGAGCGCCGTCGCCACCGCCAGCAGGCCGATCGCACTGAGTCCGAGGAGCGCCAACGGTACGACAACCACGGTCAGGGACCCGAAACTCACGTACACCAGGTGAGCGAGCTCGGCCCGGGTGGGGAGCGCGCCGGCCAGAACCATGTGGGCGAGGACGTCCGCGACGAACACCGCCAACAGAGTCCCGACAACGGTGAGCAGCAGCGTGAAGGCCGCGTCGGCTACTGAGGCGTGGGCGGTGTCGCGCTCGTAGGCGATCGCGACGGCCAACGCCGTGAACGTCACATAGATGCGCTCTTTGAGCGCCTCCGAGCGTTGCCGTGCATTCGGCGAAGGGACGTGACGCGTGGGGGGCCACGCCCGCTGCTCGTCGGCCATGACATCAGATTAGGGTGCGGCGGTTCCGGAGCAACGCCGCGCAAGCCGTGACCGAACTGATCCAGGCAGTCCTCGAGGCTGAGCATGTGGACCGATTTCAACGTGCATCCCGGCAACCCCGACGCCACCGGCCTCCGCCCACCCCCGATCTTGGCGTCGGAGGGTCCGGGTGTGCTCGAAAGACGGCGGCGGGCGGGGTATCTGAGACTGGATGATTTGCGTCCCAGACCTCAGGCCTGTGACCTACGGAAACGCAGTTATCCAATCGAGGTGGACTCCCAGACCGCTGCGATGGCGAGCTGCAGTCCTTGTCTTGCTCGCCGCGGACTCGGATGCCCGAGGGCTACGAGCGGGGCGCAGTGATGGATTGGCGAAGTTGAATCGGCATGTCGATGAGCTGGATTCCCCGGGGGGCATCGGGATCCAGGACCTGTGTCATCGCGCGTCGACCCATCTCTTCATAGGGGAGCTTTGCGGTGGTGAGGCCCGGTCGCATGTAGGAGGCGAGTTCGTCGTCGTCGAAAGAGGCGATGGACACATCGTCGGGAACGGTCGCGCCATCTTCCGTCAGCGCCTGGTGCGCGCCGAAGGCGACGCGATCATTGAGACAGATCAGGGCGGTGACCTGCACGCCCGAATCGAGGATGCTCCTGGTGGCGTCGTACCCATTCCAGGGCTCCCACACTTCGAATTCGGCCGTGACGGCAGGCGTAACCCCTGCCTCGTCGAGTGCTTGGTAGATGCCTGCGAACCGGCTGCCGATGGTGGCCGAGATGGTGGGGCTGGCGATGGCCTTCGGGGCGTATCCGACGATCCCAATTCCGTGGCGGTGGCCGGCGTCCAGCAGCTGCCGGGTCACCCGGTAGCCCGCCTGTTGCTCCGCCGGTAGGACGGCTGAGTGAGCACTGGTGCTGGTGGCGTTTGCAGTGACCGCGCGGAGGCCTTCGGGAAGGTCCGGCAGCTCAAGCAGCCGTGCGGTGAGCGAGCCGAAGACGATTCCATCGACCTGGCGGTCGATCATGAACTCCAGGGCCTTCTCCAGCTGGAGGGGGTGGTTTCCCGTCTCCGCGATCAGCACCCCGTGGTCGCGCTCGTCGGCAACGTCGAGCAGCCCCCGGATCATGGCCGAGGCGAACCGCGTGATGGTCACCTCGTCGGAGATGAAGCCGACCGTGTGCGTCTTGCCGATCCTCAGGGACCGCGCGGCGGGGTTGGGCCGGTAGTTCAGCTCGCGCGCCGCCGCCTGGATCCGCTCCATGGCATCCGCGGACAGCCGCGACCCGGGACGGTTGTTGAGCACCAGGCTGACAGCGGTTTTTGACATCCCGGACTTGGCTGCGACATCAGCGAGGGTGACGCGCTTGGTCATCCGCTACTCCCTCCTGGCTGTGACGCGCTCGGCCACGTAGGCCTGATCCTATCCACAGGGACCAGTACTCAGTCACGAAGTTGCACTTGAAAAGGTTTTAGCAAGCCCTTGTGGTGTCATCTCGACGCTGCTAGCCTGCAGTATGCTGAATCAATTTAGCACAAGAAGGGCCCTCCCACCCCAGGGGTCCCTCGGCAGCCCCAACGACGAGGCCGTGGCCCGCACTTTCGTCGCTGAGGCCCGGCCTTGAAACGTCGGTCATCACACGATGGAGTCGGCACGACCGTGCGCACGGGCACTGACCCAGACAACCAACGGAGCCCGTCATCCCGGCTCTGCACATCCATATCTGCACATCCTCATCTGCACCTGGACCCCTCGGAGGACTTCCGTGAATCTCAACCCAACCAAACGCATCGTCGTCGGCCTGCTTGTCGCCGCCCTGCCCCTGTCACTCACCGCCTGCGCCAAGGGCGGCAGCTCCAGCGGTGGCGGCAACGGCGAACTCGCCATGTGGACGCACAACGCCGGAAACAAGGAAGAGCTCGCCGCGATCACCAAGATCGTCGACGACTACAACGCCAGCCAGACCAAGTACAAGGTGAAGATCCAGGCCTTCCCACAGGACTCCTACAACCAGTCCGTCGTCGCCGCGGCCGCGTCGAAGAAGCTGCCCTGCATCCTGGACATCGACGGCCCCAACGTCCCCAACTGGGCATGGGCCGGCTACCTCGCCCCCCTCGAAGGCCTGGACAGCACGCTCTCCAAGTTCCTGCCCAGCGTGCTCGGCAAGTACAACGGCAAGACCTACTCCTACGGGTACTACGACGTCGCCCTCGTGATGGTCACCCGCAAGACGATCCTCGAGAAGAACGGCATCCGGGTCCCCACCATCGACCAGCCTTGGACCAAGGACGAGTTCACGGCCGCACTTCAGAAGCTCAAGGCGTCCGGGAAGTACCAGAACCCCCTCGACATCGCGACCAGCTTCACCGGTGAGTGGTGGCCGTACGCCTACTCGCCGATGCTGCAGAGCTTCGGCGGTGACCTCGTCAACCGGACCGACTACAAGTCGGCGGACGGGACCCTGAACGGTGACAAGGCGGTTGAGTGGGCCAAGTGGTTCCGCGGCCTGGTCACCGACGGACTGGTGCCCCTCAAGTCCGGCGCCGACCCGGCCAAGGACTTCGTCAACGGCAAGACCGCCATCCTCTACAACGGAACCTGGACAGCGACGGACACCCGCAAGGCATTCGGCGCTGACACCCTGTTCCTGCCGCCGCCGGACCTCGGCAACGGCCCCAAGATCGGGGGCGGCTCGTGGCAGTGGGGCGTTTCGACCGGCTGCGCCGAGAAGGCCGGTGCGCAGGACTACATGAAGTTCGCCGCCCAGGACAAGTACGTCGCGTCGGTGGCGGCGGGAACCAAGAACATCCCGGCGACGGATGCAGCCGCCGCCACCGTGCCCGGCTACCAGGCTGGTGGTGAGAACGACGTCTTCCGTCAGTACGCCAAGAAGTTCGCGGTGCTGCGTCCCATCACCCCCGGCTACCCGTTCATCGCGACGGAGTTCACCAAGACTGCCCAGGACATCCTGACCGGTGCCGACCCCAAGAAGGCGCTCGACCAGGCCGTCAAGGACATCGACGCCAACCAGAAGGGCAACGGCTACTTCAAGTGAGGCCGTGACAGGACCCGGTATGCCGCGGCGAGTGTTCCACCCGCGGCATACCGACCTGACGACCTGACCTCACAACCTCGGCCTGACATCAAACCGAACGTGCGTGACCCGTTGTGCACATCAAAGGAGACGGACAATGACGACCATCTCGACGCCTCGAGCCGACAAGCGCGGGAAGCCGGCCGCGACCGGCAAGCGCGGGAGGCCAACGGCGACCGGCAAGCCTCGACGGCCCGGGCAGGCGACCGGCACCGCAGTGCTCATGCTGCTGCCCGCTGCTGTCCTGTTGATCACCTTCCTGCTGATCCCGATCGGCCTCACCTTCATCCTCGCCTTCACCGACGCGAGACTGATCTCTCCCAGGCCCGCCCAGTTCACCGGCTTGGACAACCTCACCCGGCTCTTCGGCGATGAGACCTTCTGGAAGTCGCTGCGCAACACGATCATCTTCGCCATCGTCATCGTGCCGTTGCAGTCCGCCTGCGCCCTCGGGCTGGCCTTGCTGGTCAACGTCAAGATGCGCGGAGTCAACTTCTTCCGGACCGTGTACTTCCTTCCGGTCGTCACCTCCATGGTGGTCGTGTCGATGCTGTGGCTGTTCCTCTACCAGAAGAACGGCCTCATCAACCAAGCACTGTCGAACTTCGGGATCGCCGGGCCGGACTGGCTGGGCGACCCGCACACCGCGCTCATCGCCATCATCCTCATGTCCGCCTGGCAGGCCATGGGCTTCCACATGGTCATCTGGCTCTCCGGCCTCCAGACGATCCCGGGCGACCTGTACGAGGCCGCCGACCTGGACGGCGCCGGAACGTGGCAGAAGTTCCGCTACGTGACCTGGCCGGGACTTCGGGCAACCCGGACCTTCATCCTGATCACCATCACCATCTCGGCGTTCTCGCTGTTCACCCAGGTCAACATCATGACCGAAGGAGGACCCTTGGACTCGACCTCCACGCTGGTGCTCATGGCGGTCCGGACCGGGTTCCAGCAGCAACAGACGGGCTATGCCTCCGCGATCTCGCTGGCCTTCTTCGTGCTCGTCCTCGCCGTCACTCTTGTCAACCGTTACCTCACTCGTGAGAAGGCCTGACCATGACCACCCTGCCCCACGTCGCCGAGACGGCGGCCCCCGCAACCCACCGCCCCGACCAGGGCCCCAGCCGGATCAGCGTCGCCCTGGGCGTCCTCCTTCGGGCGGCCCTGTGCCTGGTGTTCGGTTTGCCCCTGGTGTTCATGATCATCTCCAGCTTCAAACCCGACACCCAGATCTTCGCCGACCTCACCGGCCCGAAGGCGTTCCTGCCCGTCGGTGACCTGTCCTTGGACAACTACACGGGAGTCTTCAACAGGGTCCCGTTCGCTCAGTTCATGATGAACTCGATCCTCATCACGGTCGTCACCGTGGTGCTCGGGCTCATCGTCAACTCGATGGCGGCCTTCTCACTGGCCCGGATCAAGTTCCGCGGCGGATCCTTCGTCCTCGGGATCATCCTCGCCACCCTCATCGTGCCGTTCGAGACCCTGGCCCTGCCCTTGCTGTGGTGGTCCAACAAGCTGCCCTTCTTCGGACCGGGCGGCTTCAGCCAAGGGTGGTTGGACACCTACCAGGTGCAGATCGTCCCGTTCATCGCCAACGCCTTCTCGATGTTCCTCTTCTACCAATACTTCGACAGCATCCCCAAAGAGCTGGACGAGGCTGCCATGGTCGACGGGGCGAGCTGGTTCCGCATCTATCGCAGCATCATCATGCCGCTGTCAGGCCCAGCCATCGCCACTGTCGCGATCCTGACGTTCCTGCCGATGTGGAACCAGTACCTGTGGCCGCTGATGTCCGTTCAGTCCGAGGAGCTTCGCCCGGTGATGGTCGGCATCGGCTACTTCAAACAGCTCAACGTCGCCTGGGGCCAGATCATGGCGTACGCGACCATGATCACCGTCCCGGTGCTGATCCTGTTCATCGCCTTCCAGCGATCGTTCATCAACTCGATCGCATCCTCCGGCGTCAAGGGCTGAGAGCTTGGTGCTCCAACTTCCCAGGACAAGCGGGTGGTGCTTCCGGCTCGACGACGACGGCCAGAAGCACCACACGTCCTTCCTCAGCGCCCGCGTCAGCTGCGCAAGCCACACCTTCTTTCGCGCCCGTTCCAACTCACTATCCAGCGGAGTCAGCCCATGAGCCACGCAAAGAATGGGCGACCAGCCGTTCACTTCACACCCCGACACGGTTGGCTCAACGACCCCCATGGAGTCGTGTTCCACGACGGGAGATACCACCTGTTCCACCAAGCCCTTCCCGAGCGGGTGTCATGGAGTCCCGAGATCAGCTGGGGGCACGCCACAAGCCTCGACCTGATGAACTGGGTCCCGGAGGCGACCGCGCTCGAGCCTGCCCCCGATGAGACCGGATGTTGGACGGGAACCCTCTGCCTCCGCCCGGACGGGCAGCCGCTGATCCTGTACACCTCGGCCCGGGAACCACATCTTGATCTTGCGGACGTGCGAGCCGCATCTCCCGCAGACTCCACGTGGCAAACGTGGACGAACGGGGAACGCGTCGCCCTTCCTCTCGATGTGAAGACGCGCAAGCGGATCACCGTCTTCCGTGACCCGTCAGTGCGGCGAGAGAATGATCGTTGGCGAATGGTGGTGGGCGCTGGATATGAAGACGGGCGCCCCGCAGTCCTCAGCTGGGTGTCCAAGGACCTGACCACCTGGGCCTTCGATGGCGAGCTCGCGGTCGGAGTCCTCAGAAACGACGGACCCTGGCTCGGCACTGCGTGGGAATGTCCCCACCTGGTCAGGGTGGACGGGCATGACGTCCTCTTCGTCGGCTCCTGGAAGGACGGCATCACCGGCGAAGTACTCGCTGCCGTCGGAGAGCTTCAGGACGGCCGGTTCGAGAGCACCGAATGGACGCAGATTACGCACGGGGGAGGCCACTACGCCGCGACAGCGTTCCTCGACGCCGACAACCTCCCGTGCGCCATCTTCTGGATCCGGGGAGTAGCCGACCTGGACGCCGGCTGGTCGGGCGCCCTCAGCATCCCCTACCGGCTCTCGGTCGTCGACGGTGCGCTGCACCTTCGACCGCACCCCAACGCGATGAACGCATTCCCAACCAACGGCGCCGACCCGAACGTCCAGCTGCTCGAGGTTGACGAGATCGACGGCTTCCACCACAACGGCATCGACGTGACGTCCGGTCGCGACGAGCTCGTGGTCAGCATCGGCTCGACACACCTGCGCATCCCATCAGTGCGCGGCAGGCCTGCCGAGACCCTGACCGTCATCGTCGACGGTCCTGTTCTGGAGGTCTGCACGGGAACCTCAATCGCCGGAGCGCAACTGCCCGTGCCGGCAGCCGTGCCCGTGTCCGCGACCAACCCTGGCGGCATGTCGTGAAGCCGCAGATAGACCCTCAGGCTGGTACCGAGCCACTACAGCTGACCTCGGACGAGGGCTGCGCCGTGGCGCGAGCGCGGCCCGAAGACCGCCAGGCGCCGGGCCCGCCGACGGTCAAGGATGTGGCGCGAATCGCTGGAGTCAGCACTGCGACGGTCTCGCGGGTCGTGAATCAAAACACCCACGTCAGCGAAGCCGCCCGGACCGCTGTGCTTCACGCGATCACGGCGCTCGGGTACGAACGCAACGAGGCGGCAGCATCGATCCGGCGCACCCGTGCCTAGCGACGCTTAGTCCGCGGGGAACTCGGCTCTGTGCATGGGGATGTTCGTTCGGCGGCAGCGAAACAACGAAGGAGACCACTGGTGTTTCGACTCCCGGACTCATGGGTGTGGGACTTCTGGCTCGTCGACGACGGCCAGAAGTACCACATGTTCTTCCTCTTCGCCTCGAGGGCGTTGCAGGATCCAGACGCCAGGCATGACCGAGCCTCCATCGGGCATGCCGTGTCGGAGGACCTCCGCAGCTGGATACGAGTTGAGGATGCGCTCGTGCGCAGCGACGCACCAGCATTCGATGACCTCGCCACCTGGACCGGGTCGGTCGTCAGGCATCCAGATGGTCGGTGGTTCATGTTCTACACCGGCGCCACGCGCGCCCCCGCCAGCAGCAACATCCAAACCATCGGCTTCGCCACCAGTACCGATCTGATCCACTGGGACAAGGGCACGGGTCCCGTCCTGGCAACGGATGACCGATGGTACGAGAAGCTTGCCGACGGGCGTTGGCACGACGAGGCATTCCGCGACCCCTGGGTGTTTCCGGACCCGGAGGGTTGCGGATGGCACATGCTGATCACGGCTCGGGCGGTCTCCGGTCCGCCGGACAACTTCGATCGAGGCGTCATCGGCCACGGTTGGTCCGCGGACCTCACAGGGTGGGAGCTGCGTGGCCCGCTCACAGAGCCGGGCCAGGGCTTCGGCCAACTAGAAGTCCTCAACCTCCTGGACTTCGATGGCGCTCACTTCGTCACGTTCAGCTGCTTGGCACAGGACGCCGCACAGTGGCGCCGCGCGACGGGCACCACGGGGGGAGTGTGGGCAGCAAGGGCCGAAACACCGTTGGGTCCGTACGACATCGAAGGTGCACAGTTGCTGACCACCGATGAGCTGTACGTCGGCCGGTTCATTCGCGACCGAACCTCCGGCGACATGATGTTCCTCGCGTTCATCAACCGAGTCGACGATGTCTTCATCGGCACCGTCACTGACCCGATGAAGTGCGTGCTGAAGGACGGACGCATTTGGTTCGTCGACAGCTACGGCGCCCATCACGAGAAGCACCCACCGCCAACTGGCTCCTAGCCAACAGCCCTGGCGGCGGAATGCCGCACGCCGATGGGGCGAATGTGCCAAGACCGTTCGTGGTGACCCGGCGGCCCCAGGCAGTCACAGGGGACCCGTGGCGCGCGCCGCATACGTCGGGCTGTAAACCCATCGCGAAAGCTTCGAAGGTTCGAATCCTTCACCTGCCGCCATGGTCGAACTCTTGATGCACCTGGGAGTGACGGCCGCCGGGTGTCAGGCCTTCCTGGCCCGGTGGGCCCTGCCTTGTGGGCCGTCTTCCAGCCTGGAGAATTAACTGGTCCCGGGCCCGTCGTCTGCGGGTCCACGTCGCCTAGGGTCGGGGAAACGGGTCCGACCCCGTAGAGGGATGGAGCCATGTGCCACTACTGCGGGTGTCGAGAGATGCCTCTGATCCGGGACTACATCGCCGAGCACGAGCGGGCGACCAACCTCGGTGGCGATGCGGTGCGCGCCATCGACCGCGGTGAGCTGGCCGTGGCGAGTGAGCTTCTGCGCGTGATGGGCGCCGAGCTGCGGTCCCACTGGCAGGGCGAGGAGAACGGCCTGTTCGCGGTGATGGGTCGCGACCCCCTGGCGGCGGAGCACATCGGTCCATTGGTGCGGGAGCACCGCGAGCTGGCGGACCTGCTCGTCACCGTGGACCTGGCTGACCCGGCCGACCAGGAACGCATCCGGACTGCGGTCTCCGAGCTGCACGAACACATCGCGAAGGAAGAGGATGGCCTCTTCCCTGCGTCACTCATCGCGCTGGGAGGCGCCGAGTGGGACGCCTCGATGCTGGCGTGGCAGGAGGCTCACCCGGGTCAGAGCATGATCGGGCAGTGATGCCCGGTTGGTGCAGGGCCAGCCGCCCGACCTTGGGGCAGTGCGCAGGCAGGCGGCCAGGTGTCAGCTGTTCTTCTTGCCGACGCTCAGGAGGATCGCGGAGTCTTCGTCGGCCTCGAGGGCGTGTCTGGCATCGGGCACGACCAGCAGGTCCCCCGTTGACCCGCTCCACGAAGTGTCCCCGGAGACGAGCCTGACGTGCCCGTGCAGGACCTGGACCGTCGCGTTGCCCGGATTCTCGTGCTCGTCGAGGGCGCTGCCGGCGCGCAGTGCGATGAGGGTCTGGCGAAGGACATGGTCGTGACCTCCGAACACGGTTTGCGCACTCCGTCCGCTGGTCGCCGTCCGGGCGAGCTCGAGGTGGTGTCGCGTCAGGTCGTTGAGGGACTCGTTCTGCATCGGGCTCATCTCCAGGGTTGTGGTTCAGGTCTGGCTGGGGCGGAGCGCCCTCAGCCGACGCGGTCCCAGCCGCGACGAGGCCGGTGGCTGCCGAGCTGGGTGTCGTCGCGACTGCGGTAGACGATGTAGGGGCGGGTCAGGTAGCCGACCGGCGCGCTGAACACGTGCACCAGCCTGGTGAAGGGCCACAGGGCGAACAGCCCGAAGGCGACGAGCGCGTGCAGCTGGAATCCCAGCGGCGCGCCCGCCATCAGGGAGGCGTCGGGGTGGAACGCGAGGAACGAGCGGTACCAGACGGATACGCCCTCGCGGTAGTTGTACTCGCCGCCGATTGTCATGATCGAGCCGGCGATGGTGTTCCACATGCCCAGCATGATCACGACGCCGAGGAAGGCGTACATGACCTTGTCCATGCGCGTGGTGGCGGAGAAGACGGGGCCGACGGTGCGTCGGCGGTAGATCAGGATCGCCATGCCGACCACCGCCATCACGCCGGCCAGCAGGCCTCCCGTGACGGCCACCACGTGGTAGGCGTGCTCGCTGACGCCGGCCCAGTCCGTCCACGACTGCGGCACCAGCAGGCCGATGATGTGGCCGCCGACAACGCCGAGCATCCCGAAGTGGAAGAGCGGGCTGCCAATGCGCAGCAGGCGGTTCTCGTAGAGCTGGGACGATCGCGTGGTCCACCCGAACTTGTCGTAGCGGTAGCGCCACAGGTGACCGACCACGAAGGTCGTCAGGCACAGGTAGGGGAGGATGACGAAGAGGAACTCGTTCATGTGCGGGCTCCCGGGAACGACGGCATGGGCAGGGCGATGGATGCCGTGGCACGTGTGTCTGCACCGGGGCTGAACTGCGGGTTGGCGAACGGGGCGAGCCCGACCTCTTCCTCGGGTGGCCCCTCGGCAGCGAGCCGCCGGACGGCATCGCGCTCGTCGCCACGCAGCGGCGGCAACGTGGCGGTGACTGCATCGATCAGGTGCGCCCACGGCGAGCCCATGTCCCGCAGCGAGAGTCGCAGCAGCTCGAGGCCGGCCCGGTGGTCGAGCATCAGGTCGCGGCCGATGTCCTGGTCGACGGTGGCGGCGAACTCGAGCACGACACAGAGGTGGTCGGGCAGCTCCCCGTCGTCGAGCTCGAACCCGGCGCGCAGGTACGACTGCTTGAACCGGAGCAGTGCCATCCCGCGCTTGCGGGTGTCCCCGTGGGCGAAGTAGGTCAGGAACAGGTTGCAGCGGCGCCGGGTGTCGAACGTCTCGACGTAGTCCGACTGGAGCTCCGGCAGCGGAGTGGACTCGAGGTGGTCAAGGAAGGCCCGGATGCAGCCCCCGACCGCCGGCGTCAGCTGCTGCGAGGCGGACCTCAGCAGGTCGGCGCGGGCGAGGAGGAACTCGTCCGGGTAGTCGAGGAGCAGGGAGACCGACTGCCACACGATGGTGAGCTGGTCGGGGGGCAGGGTCGGTCTTTGACGGCGGCTGCTCATGAGCCGGAGCCCGTTGGTGGGAACATCCCCGGCGGGGAGCCCTTGCCATCCCAGTTGAGGAGGTTGACACGGCCCTTTGTGTTGCTCGGTCCGGCCAGCGAGTCGGAGGTCTGCCGGTCCTGCAGCATCTGGAAGTTCTCGACCGCGATCGGCGTCGGGATGCCGGACCCCTCGCCGAACAGGTCCTGCTGTCCGCCGCCGTAGTCCGACACGGAGCACTCGGTGGACAGCTCCTCCAGGGAGTGGGCCTGCTCGGCGTGTGCGGGCGGGATGACGTAGCGCTCGTCGTACTTCGCGATCGCGAGGAGGCGGTACATGTCGTACATCTCCTCCTCGCTCATCCCTACTGCAGCCGGGATCGAGGGGTCGGGGTCGCGGCCCATGTTGATGTCGCGCATGTAGCAGCGCATCGCGGCGAGCTTCTTGAGGACGGCGTCCACGGGTTCGACGTCGCCGGCCGTGAAGAGCTCGGCGAGGTACTCGATGGGGATCCGGAGGGCATCGATCGCGGCGAAGAGGTTGCCCTTGTCCTCGGCGTCCTCCCCGGTCTCTGCGACGACGTCGACGACGGGGGACAGGGGTGGGATGTACCAGACCATGGGCATGGTGCGGTACTCCGGGTGGAGCGGCAGTGCGACCTTGAAGGTGTTGATCAGGGCGTAGATCGGTGAGCGCTGTGCCGCGTCGATCCAGTCGCGGGCGATGCCGGCGTTCTCCGCCTCACGCATCACCTCGGGGTCGAACGGGTCGAGGAACACGTCGCGCTGGGCCTCGTAGAGCCCCTGGTCGTCAGTGGTCGAGGCCGCCGCGAGGACCTTGTCGGCGTCGTAGAGCATCAGGCCGATGTAGCGCAGCCGACCCACGCAGGTCTCGGCGCACACGGTTGGCAGGCCGACCTCGATACGCGGGAAGCAGAACGTGCACTTCTCGGCCTTGCCGGTGCGGTGGTTGAAGTAGATCTTCTTGTAGGGGCAGCCCGAGACGCACTTGCGCCAGCCGCGGCACTTGTCTTGGTCAACCAGGACGATGCCGTCCTCCTCGCGCTTGTAGATCGCGCCACTGGGACAGGACGCGGCGCACGACGGGTTGAGGCAGTGCTCGCAGATCCGGGGCAGGTAGAACATGAAGGTCTGCTCGAACTCGAACTTCACCTTGTCGGCGATCTTCTTCAGCATGGGGTCGCGGTGCGCGGTCTCGGTGGAGCCGCCGAGGTCGTCGTCCCAGTTGGCCGACCACTCGATCTTCATGTTCTTGCCGCTGATCAGCGACTTGGGTCGTGCGACCGGAGTGTGCTCCTGGGCGGGCGCGTCGGTGAGGGTGGAGTAGTCGTACGTCCACGGTTCGTAGTACTCGCCGATCGAGGGCAGGATCGGGTTGGAGAAGATCGTCATCAGGTTCTTGAGGCGTCCGCCTGCCTTGAGCTTCATGCGGCCGCTCTTGGTGAGCTCCCAGCCGCCCTTCCACTTCTCCTGGTCCTCGTAGGTGCGCGGGTAGCCGAGCCCTGGCCGAGTCTCGACGTTGTTGAACCAGATGTACTCGGTGCCCGAGCGATTGGTCCATGCCTGCTTGCAGGTCACCGAGCAGGTGTGGCACCCGATGCACTTGTCGAGGTTCATCACCATCGCCATCTGGGCCATGACCTTCATCAGTACGTCACGTCCTGGCTGCGCTTGCGGATGATGGTGACCTCGTCACGTTGGTTGCCGGTGGGGCCGAGATAGTTGAATGCAAAGGTCAGCTGGGCGTACCCCCCGATCAGGTGGGACGGCTTCACGAGCAGCCGGGTCAGTGAGTTGTGGATTCCTCCGCGCTTGCCGGACGTCTCCGCCAGCGGTACGTCGATCAGCCGGTCCTGGGCGTGGTACATGTACACCGTTCCCTCCGGCATCCGGTGCGAGACGATCGCCCGGGCCACGACGACGCCGTTGCGGTTGACCGCCTCGATCCAGTCGTTGTCCTTGATGCCGACCTTGGCCGCGTCGCGGTCGCTCATCCAGATGTTCTGGCCGCCCCGCGAGAGCGAGAGCATGAACAGGTTGTCCTGGTACTCCGAGTGGATCGACCACTTGTTGTGTGGGGTCAGGTACCGCACGGTCAGCCCTTCGACCTGGCCGGCCGAACCGTCCGACACGGTGCCCAGCGCGGGCTCCGCGAACAGCGCCGCCATGTTGAGCGGGGGCCGATAGACGGGAAGACCCTCGCCGAGCTCGGTCATCCAGTCGTGGTCGAGGTAGAAGTGCATCCGCCCGGTCAGGGTGTGCCAGGGCTTCTTGCGCTCCACGTTGATCGTGAAGGGTGAGTAGCGCCGCCCACCGGTCTCCGAACCCGACCACTCCGGCGAGGTGATCACCGGCACGGGCGGACCCTGGGTGTCGGCGAAGGTGATCTGCTTGCCCTCGTGCTCCTCGGCCAGATCGGCCAGTCGCACGCCGGTGCGCTTCTCGAGGGTCTTGAAGCCTTGGGTCGCCAGGTGCCCGTTGGTGGTCCCGGACATCGCGAGGATCGCCTCGCACACGTTGACGTCCTTCTTCAGTGACGGCCGGCCGTCGGCCACGCCGCCGCGGACGGCGCCGTTCTTGGCCCGGAGGTAGTCCACCTGCTTGCTCAGCTCGAACGTGACGCCCTTGGTGGTCGCACCGAGGGTGTCCACGAGGGGACCCAGGGCGTTCATCTTGGCGGCGACAGCGCCGTAGTCCCGCTCGACCTCGACGAGCTTGGGCATCGTGACACCGGGGATCGGCTCGCACTCGCCCTTCTTCCAGTCGCGCACGACCCCGTGCGGGTTGGCCATCGCGTCGGGGGTGTCGTGGGTGAGCGGCACGGCGACCACGTCCTTGCGGACACCGAGGTGCGTGGCGGCGAGCTCGCTGAACTTCTCGGCGATCGTCTGCCACGCGTCCCAGTCGGTGCGGGTCTGCCACGGCGGGGCGATGGCGGGGTTGAAGGAGTGCACGAAAGGGTGCATGTCGGTGGTGTTGAGGTCGTGCTTCTCGTACCAGGTGGCGGCGGGGAGGACGACGTCGGAGAAGATCGTGGTGCTGGTCTGGCGGAAGTCGATCGTCATGAGCAGGTCGAGCTTTCCCTCCGGTGCCTCGTCCCTCCACTTCACATCGACGGGTCGTTGCCCCTCAGGTGTCTCGGTGGCTCGCACCGAGGAGTCGGTGCCGAGCAGGTGCTTGAGGAAGTACTCGTTGCCCTTGCCGGACGAGCCGAGGAGGTTGGCCCGCCAGATCGACAGGATCCTCGGGTAGTTGCTGGGCGCGTCGGGGTCCTCGCCGGCGAAGTCCAGCTCGCCGGACTTGAGCTGTTCGACGACGTACTCGCCGATCGGCTTCCCCGCGGCAGCCGCGTCGTCGCTGAGGTTGAGCGGGTTGCGGTCGAAAGTGGGATACGACGGCATCCAGCCCATCCGGGCGCTCTGGGCGATGACGTCGGCAGTGGACTTGCCCGCGAGCTGGCCCTTGCCAGTGGTCGCCGAGAGGGTGTCGGCGCCGAACTGGTCGTAGCGGAACTGGTTGGTGTGCAGGTACCAGTACGCCGTTTGGATCATGTTGCGCGGCGGCCGGTTCCAGTCGAGTGCGTTGGCGATCTGCGTGTACCCGGTGATCGGGCGGACCTTCTCCTGACCGACGTAGTGGGCCCAGCCGCCGCCGTTGACACCTTGGCAACCGGTGAGGTTGGTGAGGGTGAGGAAGGCGCGGTAGATCGTGTCGGAGTGGAACCAGTGGTTGGTGCCGGCGCCCATGACGATCATGGACCGGCCCTTGGACTCCTCGGCGTTCTGGGCGAACTCGCGCCCGATCCGAGCGGCGGTGGCGGCCGGCACTCCCGTGATGGCCTCTTGCCAGGCGGGCGTGTACGGCGACTGTGCGTCGTCGTAACCCCTGTTGTCACCGGTCGGCCAGACTCCCGGAAGGGCCTGACCCTGGTGCGACCGGCCAACCCCGTACTGCGCGAGGAGCAGGTCGAAGACCGTCGTGACCAGGTGTCCGCCCACGCGACGTACGGGTACGCCTCGGGGCAGGTCGGCGGCGGCGCCATCGGGGGTGTCGAAGCGCGGCATACGGACGACGACGGACTCGGTCGCGGTGTCCAGGAGGGAAAGAACCGGGTCGACGTCGCCGAGCTCGAGGTTCCAGCTGCCCACCCCTGCCTCGCCGTACCGGTGGCCCAGCGACCCGTTCGGGATGACGGGCTTGCCGGTGGCGGAGTCGATGAGCACGGTCTTGAAGGCGGCGTTCTCGTCGCCGACGTGGTCGGGGAGGTCGGCCGCGGTGAGGAACTTGCCCGCCGTGAACTCACCGTCGGCGGTCTCCTCGAGACGGACCAGGTGGGGGAGGTCGGTGTAGGTCTTCACGTACTGCGTGAAGTAGGGCGTCTGTCGGTCGACGAAGAACTCTTTGAGCACGACATGGCCCATCGCCATCGCGAGTGCGGCGTCGGTACCCGGCTTGGCGGCCAGCCACTCGTCGGCGAACTTCACGTTGTCGGCGTAGTCGGGGGCTACAGCGATGACCTTCTGGCCGCGGTAGCGGGCCTCGGTCATCCAGTGGGCGTCCGGGGTGCGGGTCACGGGCAGGTTGGAGCCCCACATGATGAGGTAGCCCGCGTTCCACCAGTCACCGGACTCAGGGACGTCGGTCTGGTCGCCGAAGACCTGCGGGGAGGCGACGGGGAGGTCGGCGTACCAGTCGTAGAAGCTCAGCATGGAGCCGCCGATGAGGTTCACGAACCTGGCGCCGGAGGCGTGCGAGACCATCGACATCGCCGGGATGGGCGAGAATCCGGCGACGCGGTCGGGCCCGTACTTCTTGATCGTGTGGACGTGCGCAGCGGCGACGATCTCGCTGGCTTCCTCCCAGGTGGCGCGGACCAGGCCGCCCTTACCGCGCGCCGACTTGTAGGCCTTGGCCCGCAACGGGTTCTCGACGATGTGCTCCCACGCTTTCACCGGGTCCCCGTCGTGCTGGGACTTGGCCTCGCGGAACATCTGGAGCAGGACGCCGCGCACATACGGGTAGCGAACTCGAGTGGGGGAGTAGGTGTACCAGGAGAACGCCGCGCCACGGGGGCAGCCGCGGGGCTCGTACTCGGGGGAGTCCGGGCCGACCGAGGGATAGTCGGTCTGCTGGGTCTCCCAGGTGATGATCCCGTCCTTGACGTAGACCTTCCACGAGCAGGAGCCGGTGCAGTTCACGCCGTGGGTGGACCGCACGACCTTGTCGTGGCTCCAGCGGTCGCGGTAGAAGTCGTCGGCTTCGCGCCCTCCGACCTGCGAGATGGTCCGGAGGTCGTCCGAGACGGTTCCCTTGGTGAAGAACCTCCGGGTGCGGACCAGGGCCTCCGTGAGGGAGCCGTCCATCCCGATGTCGGACGTGGACTTCTTGTGCGAGGGGGTCAATGAGCTTCCTGTCCTTGGGCGGCGGTTCGGCGGACGATCGTGACGGTGAGGAGCAGTGCCAGCGCGGCGGTGACGCTGAGCATCCACAGCCCGATGGCGTAGGAGTCGGTGCGGCCGTAGACGTAGCCCATGATCAGTGGCGGCACGAAACCGCCCAGACCTCCGGCTGCGCCGACGAGTCCGGTCACGCCCCCGACCCGAGAAGGCTCAGTGACCTTGGCGATGAGGGCGAACGTGGCGCCGCTTCCGGAGCCGAGCGCGGCGGCCATCGCGAGGAACGCGACGGTGCCGATGCCGTGCAATGGTGGTGTGCCGGCGGAGATGGCGGCGCCCACGACGACGACGCCGAACCCGGTGGCCAGCACAGGGATCGAACCCACCTTGTCGGCGAGCCAGCCGCCGACGGGGCGCAGGATGACCGCGATGAGCACGAAGCCGGCCATCCGGTTGGCCGCGCTTTCCGGGGTGAGGTGGTGGGCGGTCTTGAGGTATGCCGGGAGGTAGACCGAGAAGGCGACGTACCCACCGAAGGCCACCGCGTAGAGAAGGCACGCCTGCCACGTGATCGGGAGCCGGGCGTTGGCAGAGATCCGCGAGGCCAGTGAGGTGGTGGGCACCACTCGGTCGGGTGCGTCCCGAAGGATCAGCCAGGCGGCGAGGGAGTAGCCGGCCAGCACCACCGCGGTGATGAGGAAGGGTGCCTTTGCGCCCAGGTGGCCGGTGAGCTTGACGGTGGTCAGTGCGCTGATCGCGGTACCGCCCATGCCGGCGCCGAAGATGCCGACCGCGAGACCGCGCTTCTCTGGCGGGAACCACGCGTTCACGAACGGGACGCCCACGGCGAAGGCGGTGCCGGCGATGCCGAGGAAGAAGCCGCCCAGGATGAGCAGGCCGTAGGAGTCGAGGGCGAAGAAGGCGATGAAGAGGGTCGGGATGATGGTCACGCCTGAGACGATCGGGAACATGACCCGTCCGCCGTACCGGTCGGTCAGCCCGCCCACGATGATGCGGCCGAGGGAGCCCACCACGACGGGGACAGCGACGAGGAGGGCGACGTCGGACTCGGTCAGGGTGCCGAGGGACCCGGTGGCCCGGAAGAGTGGTCCGAGTGGGCTGATCAGGGCCCAGGCCCAAAAGTTCACCGCGAAGCCGAGGGTGGCCATCGCCAGCATCAGCCAGGGCGATCTGGTTGCCGCTCGGGGCTGATGGTCCGAGGTCAACGGGGTGGTGGTCATCGGAGTGGTCACTGTCGTGCTCTGACGACGGAGCTGTTGACGACGGGCGTTGCGGTGGCCTGTTCGGCCATGGCTGGTCTCCTTCTCGGCCCACCGGCGGTGGTGGGGCGGCGCGGAAACAAGCACAGTGGCTTCGGTGCATGCGTATCAGGGCCAAAGGTCCTGCTCGTCGGAGATGCCCGGTCGGCTCTTCGAGCCTGTCGGGACGCTGGTCCCGGGTGGTGCCACACGGTGTCTCCTCTGCCAAGCGGTGCAGCAGCTGAAGTCACCGGGTCCAGGGCGACGACGAGTTGGACCTGTCCCGACCATAGCCCTTGCCGAGCCGACTGGCGCCGACTCGTGCGGTGCCGAATCCTTCGGACCGCGGCGATGCGGTCGCGCGGCCTTCATCACCGGCTCGAACGACCCGGTCGAACACGGCGAGGTGGTCGCGGACCATGCGGTCGGAGGAGAAGCGCGTGATCGCCTCGTCGTGGCAATCCCCTCGGTCGAGCTGCGAGACGTGAGCCACCGCGGAGACTGCGGCCTCGACGTCGGTGACGAGGTACCCGGTCCGGCCGTGTCGGAGTAGTTCTGGCATCGAGCCGAGGGGTGTGGCGATGACTGGTGTGCCCGTGGCCAGCGACTCAACCACGGAGAGGCCAAAGGGCTCCGCGAAGTCGATGAGGTGCAGCAGGGCGAGTGCGCCGCCCAGAAGGGCGTCACGCTGGCTGGGGCCTACCGGGCCGATGTAGGTCACCGCCATCCCGTCCACGTGCGGCGCGACTGCCTCGGCGAAGTAGTCCTCGTCCTGGACGATTCCCGCGATGACCAGTGACAGCCCTGCGCGGCGAGCCACCTCGATGGATAGGTGGGTGCCCTTGTCGGGGTGGATGCGGCCGAGGAACAGCAGGTAGCTGCCCGGGTCGGGGACGAAGGTGAACGCCGTCATGTCGATGCCGTGGTGGATCGTGGCTGCGTAGTGCAGGTCGGGGTGCCGGTCGGCGTCGCTGATGGCTACATAGTGGGCGACGTCGTCGTACTCCCGGTAGACGGGGAGGATGCGGGGCGAGGAGAACCCGTGGATCGTCGTCACGACGGGGGTACGCACCAGGCGGCTGTAGGTCAGCGGCATGAAGTCGAAGTGGTTTGCGATGACGTCGAACTCGTCGGCCCGCTCGAACACGGCTGCGTTGTGCAGCCCTTCCCAGGCCTTGGCATCGAGGCCGGGGGACTCCTCGTAGCCGTGCGGTGCCGTGGCGTGCAGTCGAGCGGAGGTCGTCGAGTCTGCCGTCGCAAACAGGGTGACGTCGTGACCCTGCTGGACGAACCCCTCGGTGAGGGTCGAGGCGATCTGCTCCCACGGTCCGTAGCCGACAGGGGGCAGGCTGTGGGCGATCGAGGCGATGACGCCGATCCTCATGGAGCTCCGTCCGTCGGTGCGCGGCACGTGCCGACGTGGTCGCGGCTACGGCGAGGCTGCGGGCGGTACGGGGCGTCGTCATCACCCTAGTCGTCGTGGAGCGCCCCACCCCGCGCACGAGGGTCCCGAGGGATGATTGTCCCGGGGGCGGGAGCCCGCAGGGTGCTACCGTCGAAGTCTCGCCGTCTCGTCAGGAAACGAGACGCATCGCGACAAAGATGTCTCGACTGGCCTGCGTGTGACCACGCCGCGTAGGCCCCAGCGCACCGTGCGTGCAGGTCGCCGCCCCTGTGGGTGGCTGTGCTCCACGTCGGCTGTCGACGCGGGGCGACCAAAGGAAGGCTCGCCATGTCCGTGTCATACGGAGTCCTCAGCACCTACCCCCCGACTCCCTGTGGGCTGGCGACCTTCAGCCGGTCCCTCGCGGAGTCCCTCGCCGGTCAAGGCGGTGGCGATGGCGCCGTCGGAGTCGTGCAGGTCGTGGATGTCCAGGAGCCGGTCCCGCTGCCTGAGGTGGTCCACCAGTGGGTGCGTGGCAGTGCGGGCGGCGCGGAGGCCGCCGCCGCCGTCCTCGACCGCTTCGACGTCGTCGTGGTGCAGCACGAGTACGGCATCTTCGGCGGGCAGGACGGGATCGACGTCCTGGGCGTCACCCGTCAGCTGGTCGCGCCCATGGTCCTGGTCGTCCACACCGTCCTCGTCGCGCCGTCGAACCGGCAGCGCGAGATCGTGCGGGAGCTCGCCGAGCGCAGCGCAGTCGTCGTGACCATGACCCGTACCGCCCGAGACCGGCTGGTCGCGCACTACGGCCTCGACGTTGACCGGATCCGCGTCGTGCCCCATGGAGCGCCCCCGGGCGTGCTGCCGGCCCACGCGCACCTTCCCCGGCCGGCCGACCGCCGCCCCGTCGTCCTCACCTGGGGCCTGCTCGGCGAAGGCAAGGGCATCGAGTGGGCCATCGAGGCGCTCGCCCAGCTACGTGACCTCGCGCCGCTCTACCGCGTCGTCGGCCAGACGCATCCCAAGATCATCGAGCACGAGGGGGAGCGCTACCGCGACGCCCTCGTCGAACGGGCCCGCGTCTTCGGGGTCGGCGACCTCGTCGAGTTCGACGCGCGATACCTCACCGCGGACGCGCTGGGCCTCGCCGTGGCAGCCGCAGATGTCGTGCTGCTCCCCTACGACTCCACGGAGCAGGTGACCTCGGGGGTCCTCGCCGAGGCCGTCGCAGCAGGCAGGCCGGTGGTGTCCACCGCCTTTCCCCACGCCGTAGAACTGCTTGGTCGCGGTGCCGGGTTGCTCGTCGAACGGCAAGACCCGGGCGCCATCGCCCGGGGACTGCGGAGGGTGTTGACCGAGCCGGGGCTCGCTGCCGCGATGTCGGCCCAGGCCGAGCGGATCGCGCCTCAGATGCGTTGGCCTGCAGTCGCCCAGCAGTACGACGCCCTCGCCCGCGAGGTCATCGCCTCGTCCGCCCCGGTGAGGGTCTGACATGACGACCTTCACCACGTCGTCACTGGCAACCGACGCCCCCGCCGTGCCCTTGACGCTGGCACCGGTCTCCTTCCGGCACCTCCACCACCTCTCCGACGAAGTCGGACTGTTCGAACACGCCGAGCTGACCGTCCCCCGCCGCGAGCACGGCTACTGCCTCGACGACGTCGCTCGCGCCTTCATCGTCACGGTCCGTCAGCCCGACCACACGGTCGAGCTCGCCGCGCTCGCATCGACCTACCTGAACTTCGTGCTCGACGCCCAAGGTGAGAGTGGGAAGTTCCGCAACCGCCGGGCCGTCGACGGATCGTGGTCCGATGAACCGACGGTCGAGGACTGCTGGGGGCGTGCCCTCTGGGCGCTGGGCACCGGCGTTGCCCGGGCCCCCGAGGTCATCGACTGGCGGGCCGCTCAGGCTTTCAGCGCAGGAGCCGCCCTCCGCTCACCATGGCCGAGGTCCATGGCGTTCGCCGGTCTGGGGGCGGCCGAGGTCCTCACCGTGCGACCACGAGACGACGTGGCCAAGGCGTTGCTGGCGGATGCCGCAACCCTCATCGCACGCCCCGACCCCCTCCTCGGGATGACGGAAACCATTGTGGCCGGCTGGCACTGGCCGGAGTCACGGCTCAGCTACGCCAACGCGGCCCTCGCCGAGACCCTGGTCGCCGCAGGCTCGCTGCTCGGGGTGTGGAAGTGGCTGACGGAGGGGCTACGGATGTTGAGCTGGCTGCTCGACACCGAAACGGCCGGAGGCCACCTGTCGGTTTCACCGGCCGGCGGGTGGGGCCTCGGCGAACCCCGACCCCAGTTCGACCAGCAGCCGATCGAGGTCGCGGCGCTCGCCGACGCGTGCGCGCGAGCCTTCGACGTCACGGCCGACCCGCGCTGGAGCGCTGCCGTCTCCCGGTGCTCCGCCTGGTTCCAGGGGGCGAATGACTCCCGCACCTCCCTGCACGACCCCATCAGCGGGGGTGGCTGCGACGGCCTCGAACCAGGCGGTCGCAACGAGAACCAGGGCGCCGAGTCGACCATCGCGATGATCTCGACGTTCCAGCAGGCGCAGCGGCTCGGGGTGACCAACGGCCCGGGTTTCCCGCTCGCTTTCGCGTCGTCGTCGGCGGCGTCGTGACCGCGGTGAGCGGCCGGCATACCGAAGCGCGCGTGGCACCTGACGACCACGCCTGGGTGCACCGGGGCGCCCTCGCCCTTCGGCCGGACCCGAGCCGGGTGCTGGGGCGGCTGTTCCTCCCCGGCCAGGAGCTGCTGACCACCGGCAAGTCGCGGGCCGACGCGGTCATTGCCCGGGTTCTGTCGCTCGACGAGGACGAAGCCGCGCGGGTGCTCGCCGACACGGTTGCCGGGTTCGCGCACCGACATCACGACCTGGTCGCGATGTTCCGCGAGCACTTCGACCTCGTTGCTCACCGGATCGACGGTGCCGGCGACCTCTCCAGCACCCGACGGCACCTCCTCGGCGCCTACTTCACCCAGGAGTACGCGCTCGAGGCGGCCGCCCTGTTCAACCCTTCGCTCGTCGCACACCCTGACCAGAGCGGGCTCGCGGACGGGGAGCTGCGGTTCGTCATGAGCCTGCGCGCCGTCGGTGAGGGTCACATCTCGAGCATCGAGTTCCGTACCGGTGTCCTCGGCTCTTCTGGCCTTGGCGCTGCTGACGGTGCCGGCGGCGCTCGCGAGGTGCGTCTCGATGAGCCAGACCCACACCCCGACACAGGCGTCGTGACCCCCGGCACGATGTCGAGCAACCGCAGAGCGGCCCCACTTCCAGCGGCTACGGTCGAAGCGCCACCCGACGCGACGTATCGCCTGCGCTTCGACGCCGAGCGACCCCTTTCCTCACGCGTGGTGTTCCCCACGGTCCCGGTCGAGGCGAACGGCGTCGAGGACGCACGCTTCGTCCGCTTCACCGACGACGGGCGGGTTACCTACCACGCGACATACACCGCCTACGACGGCTCGAACGTCGCGCCACGACTGCTCACGACCGAGGACTTCGTGACCTTCGAGAGCCGACATCAGATGGGGCCGTCCGCCCGCGACAAGGGGATGGCCCTCTTCCCGCGGCGGGTGGGCGGAGACTACCTCGCGCTGACCCGCTGGGACCGCGAGACGCTGGGGCTCACGCGGTCGAAGGATGCCGTCACGTGGGCAGCATCGACGACGCTCATCCGTCCCGAGCGGCCATGGGAGCTCGTGCAGCTCGGCCAGTGCGGTTCGCCGATCGAGACAGAGGTCGGCTGGCTGGTGATCACCCACGGCGTCGGACCAATGCGCACCTACGGGCTCGGCGCCATGTTGCTTGACCGCGAGGACCCCTCGCGGGTCCTGGGTTCGCTCGCCAAGCCCATGCTGACCGCCACGGAGCAAGAGCGTGACGGATACGTTCCCAACGTCGTCTACTCCTGCGGCGGCCTCGTCCACGACGGACAGCTGGTGCTGCCATACGGCTGCAGCGATGCCGAGGTGCGGTTTGCATTCGTGGACCTCGAGCCCCTGCTCGAGCTTCTGCAGCAAGCGGGGCCGTAGATTCGGACCGTTGGGGGCGCCGCCGCTGTTCTTGATGTCGAGGGATTGTCAGGAGCACAACCTCACCTCTGACGGTGATCCCTGTCGGCCCACCGTGCTGCCGTGGCTTCCTGCTCGGCCAACCTCACCAGGTGCAGCGCGAGATCGACAGGTCGGGTCTCCATCAGGGCCGCTGCGGTTGTCGTCCATGGTGCGCCCGGAAGTCGGTGGGTACTGAAGGGTCGAAACCCTGCGGTCAATGCGGGGCGAAGACGCGTCCCCCCSCCCGCAGGGAGGGCGGGGGGACGCGCACGCTCACGCTCCCACCGATGCGCCGCGGCGTACATGCCCAGAAGTGGTCATTGTGGGTTGGTCGGCGAGGGCGCATGCTGTCCGGTGGGAAGAGGTATCCACGCCGGAGGGGATCTGGGCGTGGATATCTCGCTGTGGGCAGCTCCCGTCGGACAGTGGCGGAGTTGCTTTGGTGTGCGCTCTTGTTCTCGGGCGAGATACCGCCTCTCGGACGCGGCCCGGTCGAGCCGCGTGATGCCGAAGGGTGAAGAGGTAGATGCTGCCCCGCGCCGTCAGGCCACCCACGAGCTCCTCTGCAGCCACTGCGCCCCAGACCGTTCCGCAAGGAGCCGTCCTGGCCTACCGTCGAGACCAGGAGCCGTCGTTGCGGAGATGCCATGAGGGAAGCCTGGGAGCTTGTCACCGCGGGACCCGAGGATGCGGACCAGTCGGTCCTGCTCATACCGGGCGGAGCCAACGCGGCCCGCTCGTTCGATCTGGTGATGGCTGAGCCGGCGCTGTCCGGTGTTCGTCTGGTCGCCACCACGCTGCCGGGCATGGCCGGCGCCCCGCTGGTCGGGGATGTGTCCATCCCCGGACTGGCCCGCCTGGTCGGTGAACTGGCCAAAGCACAGCGCTGTGACGTGATCGTCGGCTTCTCCCACGGCGCCACGGTCGCGCTGGAGGCGTACCTGTCCGGTCACTTCCGCGGCCCGGTCGTCCTCCTCGGCATCAGCCTGACAACTGAGGACGAGGCCAGGTTCTTCCGCGCCGTCGTCCGGACATCGCAGAAGGTGGGCAGCTGGCCAATGGCCACCATGCTCCGGCTCCTGCCCCTCCTGGCCAGGTCTGCCAAGACACCCCAGCCACACAAGCGAGAGCTGATCGAGGACCTCAAGCAGAACAAGGCCGGAGACTCGGTCCGGACCAGCCGCGAGTACCTCGACTACATCGCCGCGGACAACGACTACGCCACCAGGCTGGCCGCGTCCGGCATACCGGCGTGGGTGGTTCACGCCGAGAAGGGGGACGGTGGCCTCACCGATGCCGAGCGCGCCACCCTCCAGGCGGCTGCGCACGTGACCCTGGTGACCATCCCTGGTGCGGTGTTCCTCCTCCCGGACGAGGCTCCGCAACAGACCGCTGAAGTCATCGCTGCCGCCCTGGCGCAGGCGACCTGACTCGATCATGGTCGGCTGGCAGGGGCCGCGAAGAGGCGCAACGAGTGAGGCGTGGCGGGGGCAATCGCGGGCCGAGCCCACGCTGCGCAGGTGTGTCGTCCGTAGGGCGCCGGGCCGCCGCGCCCGGCAGGTCATTCAGGAGCAGTCGAGCCGGCTGATCTGCTCCGGCGTGAGCTGAATCTCGACCGCTGAGGCGGAGGCGTGGATGGTTTGGGGCCGGCTGGACCCGGGGATCGGGATGACCACCGGCGACTTGGCGAGCATCCAGGCGAGGGTGACCTGCTGCGGGGTGGCGCCGACCTCCTCGGCGACCTGTGCAAATGGGGAGAAGGCGCTGCCGAGGTCGGCGGCGCTCTTGATGCCTCCCAGCGGGCTCCACGGCAGGAAGGCAATTCCCAGCTCGTCGCAGAGTTGGAGCTCGGGCTCGCTGGACCGGAATGCGGGCGAGAACTGGTTCTGGACCGACACGAGCCGCCCACCGAGGATGGTCTGAGCGGTGCGGATCTGGTCAGGGTTGGCGTTGGAGATACCGGCCATGCGGATCTTGCCCGCGTCGAGCAGGTCGGCGATGGCGCCGACCGAGTCCTCGTAGGGGACGGTGGGGTCGGGTCGGTGGAACTGGTAGAGCCCGATGGCCTCGACCCTGAGGCGGCGGAGGGATGCATCGCACGCTGCCTTGAGGTGTGCGGGGGAACCGTCCACGGTCCAGGCCCCGCCGCCGGGGCGCAGGTGTCCGCCCTTGGTGGCGACGAGGACGTCGGAGGTGTCGCTCCCGTAGGAGTCCAGCGCGTCGGCGATGAGGGTCTCGTTGTGGCCGATGTCGCTCTCATCGAGGTGGTAGGCGTCGGCGGTGTCGATGAGGGTTATGCCCGCGTCGAGGGCGGCATGGATGGTGGCGATGGAACGGGACCTGTCGGGTCGTCCCTCGATGGACATGGGCATGCCGCCGAGGCCGATGGCGCTGACCTTGGTGTCGCCGATGGTGCGAAGGTGCATGGGTGGTGGCTCCTGTGGTGGGGGTAGGTGAATGGGGGGGGTTCAGCTGGCGAGGATGGCGAGTGAGGTGGGCTGGCCGGCGCTCTGGGGGACGCTGCTGGCGCGGACCGCGTCGAAGACGCGCAGGAGGTCGAGCAGCTCGAGACGTCCGTCGACGGCGACGCCGCGCGCCCAGTACTCGAGGTCGGTGACGGTGGCGGTGACGGCCAGGCGGCTGGACTCCTCGACGGTCAGGGGCTGGGGGACGTGAGTCAGGGGCTCAGGGTCGTGCATGGGACGTTCCGTTCTTGATGGGCGGATTGCTGATGTCCTCAAGAGTCCCCGTCTCGGATTGACATGTCCAACAGTAGAAACTGCTGGCAGCATCCACTTAGACTTCTGGATCATGGACCTGCGACAGCTCGAGCATTTCGTCACGGTGGCCGAGGAAAGGCACTTCACCCGCGCCTCCGAGCGGTTGTTCATCTCCCAGTCCGGGCTCTCAGCCTCGATCAGAGCCCTGGAGCGCGAGCTCGACGCGGAGCTGTTCGATCGCAACACGCGCAGGGTCGAGCTGACCGACGCGGGACAGGCGCTGTTGGAGGAGTCCCGACGGACCCTCGCGAGCGTCGTGGCGGCCCGGGATGCGGTCGCGGCCGTCCAGGGCCTGCGACGAGGCCGACTGCGGGTCGGGACCGAGCAGTGCCTTGGCGCGGTCGACGTGCCGCGGGAACTCGCGGAGTTCCATATCGAGCACCCGGGCGTCGAGCTCGTCGTCCAGCAGGCCGGGTCGGCCAGACTGGTCGACGAGGTCCACACCGGCCGGCTCGACATCGCCTTCGTCGCGGGGTCGCCCGGCGCCCCGGACGACGTGAGGTTCGAGCGGCTCGCGAGCGAGCCGATGACGCTGGCCTGCCGGCCAGAGAATGGCCTGACCCACGCCAAGCGCGTCGGCTGGAAGGCTTTGGGTTGCGAACCGTTCGTCGATTTCAACACCGACTGGGGCTCTCGTCAGGTCACCGACCGGGCCTTCGTCGCGGCCGGGGTGGCGCGGCGAATCGCGTCCGAGGTCAACGACGTCCACACGCTGCTCGACCTCGTCGAACACGGCCTCGGCATCGCCATCGTCCCCCAGCACATCGCACGGAAGAAGGCCGGCAAGCTGGTCGCCCTCCCGCTGCCTTCGGACGCGCCCACCTGGGACGTCACCATCGCCCTGCCAGCCGGTGCCACCACGGCCGCCGGCGAGACCTTCCTCGGCCCCATCCGGAAGCGGTTCGACGCCTGATCGGCCCGTCTCGGCGGGTTTCGACGGACTGCCTTCGATGTGGTGGCCGCCGATTCGATCTAGCCGGGACTGGCCGGTTGCGCTCTACTGGTAGGACCATCGAGCGCTGCGGGGGCAGGTCCGGATGAGTGGAGTTGCGGGGTAGGGACAGGCCAAGTGCCACAGCCAAGGAGTTGCCCTCCGGCAGGGCAGCAACGTCCCTCAACGGCCTCCTCGGGAAACGGTGATCATGAACCTCCTCAGCGGGCGCAGCCTGGAGATGCAGGCCCTCGAGGCCTTCATCACCCAAGCCCGCGGCGGGGGCGCCGCGCTACTGGTGACTGGGGACCCGGGCATTGGCAAGACCGAACTCCTCGCGGCTGCGGACAGGCGGTGGACCACAGCCGGGGGCCGCGTCATCCGATCGAGCGGGGTCCAGTTCGAAGCAGACGTCAGCTACGCCGGGCTGCATCAGGTCCTGAGTCCGCTGTTCCCGACCCTGGACCGGCTCGACACGAAGTCTTCCGAAGTCCTTGCCTCCGCTCTCGGAATGGGTGGTGGCGGGTCCCCGGACCAGCTCTCTGTCTGTGCCGCGGCACTGGCTCTGGTTCGACAAGAGTCCCAAAACCAGCCATTGCTGGTCATGGCGGATGACGTCCCGTGGTTCGACCGCTCGAGCTCGATCGTGTTGGCCTTCGTGGCGCGACGCCTCGCCGGAAGTCAGGTGGGACTGCTTGCGGCAGCGCGCCCGACGGAGGAGAGCTTCTTTGACCGGGCCGGGTTGCCGACGCTGTCCGTCGGGCCGTTGACCGACGAGGCCGCGTTGGAGTTGTTGCACGCGCACTACCCCGCGCTTGCTCCGCAGACTCGTCAGCGGCTCCTGGCTGATGCCGCCGGTAACCCGCTGGCCCTGCTGGAGCTTCCCGCTGCTCTCAGCTCGTCACAGCGCGCCGGCAACCTCCCATCAGTTCTGCCGCTGACGCAACGCTTGCAGGACCTGTTTGCCAGCCGCGTCCTTGACCTACCCGAGTCGACCAGGACCGTTCTTCTCCTCGCTGCGCTGGACGGCTCCGGGGAGCTGGCGGTGCTGAGCGCAGCTGCACGCGAGGCGGAGCCGTCAGCCGGACTCAAGGACCTCGTGCCCGCCGAGCGGATCCACGTCGTGTCCGTGGACACTGCAGGAGGGAAGCTGGCCTTTCGGCATCCCCTGACCCGCTCGGCGGTGGTCGAGATGGCGAACAGCGAACAGAGGCGTTCAGCCCATCGTTCACTGGCGGCGCACACGTCCGACCGTCCGGACATGCGGCGTGGCACCTTGCGCGGGCGTCAGTCGGCGCGGATGAGAGTGTGGCGGCTCTGCTTGAGGCGGTGGCGCATCGCAGCCTTGCTCGGGGAGACGGGGTGGGTGCGGTCGACGCATTGACTCGGGCCGCTGAACTTTCGCCCGCGGGGCCGGACCGTGGGCGACGCTTCGCCGAGGCGGCATACGCGGGGATTGGCATTTCCGGTCAGGTGCAGAATGCCGCACGCCTCCTTGCAGACGCGCACAATGCGGACCCTCAGCTCGACGACACGCTCCAGGCGGCGGCGACGGCTGCCTTCGTCCTGGTGAACGGCGACGGTGAGGTGGAAACGGCGCACCGGTTGCTGGTCGGAGCCATCGAGACCAGCAAGGGAGCCAGCGACATGGCCCTGGCGCACGCGCTCAGCACGCTCACCATGGTCTGCTTCTTCGGCGCACGCGCAGACCTGTGGGAGCCCTTCTACCGGGCGCTGCAGCGTCTGGAACCCCATGTTCCGCCGAGTCTCCGATTGGTCAGCCAGACCTTCGCCGACCCGGCTCGTACGACGCGCCAGGGAGTGGAGAACCTCGACATGGCGGTGGCCGACCTGGCTTTCGAGAGTGACCCGACGGTGACCCTGCAGGTCGGTTTCGTCGCAAACGTCGTGGACCGACTGGGGCAGGTTCGTCCGGCCCTCCAGCGAGTCGCCCAGGTCGGACGCGACAGTGGCGCCGCCGGTCTCGTCATCCAGGCACAGGTGCTGCTCGCGTTCGACTCCTACTGGACAGGACGCTGGGACGACGCGGTGCAACGCGCCGACGAGGTCATCCAGCTCAGTGAGGGACACGGCTTTCCCCTGTTCGCCGTGTCAGCCCGACACGTCCACGCCGCCGTGGCCGCCGCGCGAGGAGATGCCGCTGCTCTGGACGAGACCATCGGGGCTCTGGTCGCCTGGGGGACACCCAGGGGTGCTGGCCTGGCCGCCCAGATGGAAGCCCATGCACGATCGGTCGATGCGCTGGGACGAGGAGACTTCGAGGCGGCATACCGCTGGTCCAGCAGGATCAGTCAACCCGGCGAGCTCGCGTCACACGCACAGTTCGCCCTCTGGGTTCTCATGGACCTGGTGGAGAGCTGTGTCCGCACCGGGCGCCTCCCCGAGGCGCAGGCCCACGTGGCCATGCTGCAAGAGGCTGGTGTCGCGGAACTCTCTCCTCGGCTGGGCATGCTGACCCGGGCAGCCAGCGCCATGGTCGCGACTGACCACAACGCGCCCGTGCTCTTCGACGAAGCCGTGTCCACCGTCGGCGTTGACCAGTGGCCGTTCTACCTGTCGCGAGTCCGGCTCGCGTACGGCGAGCGCTTACGGCGGCTGCGGCGTACAGGGCAGGCCGCCGACCAGCTCGAGCAGGCTGCCGAGATCTTTCAGCGACTCGGCGCCACGCCGTGGCTGGCGAGAGCGAACGCCGAGCTGCGCGCCACTGGCCGCCGGGCTCAAGGTGGGTATGCCGGGCCGTCCAGGGGAAAGCCCGCGGTGGCCTCACTGCCAAGCATCACGCCGCAGGAGCACGAAATCGCCGAGCTGGCCGCCGCCGGGCTGACCAACAAACAGATTGGCGAGAAGCTCTTCCTCTCGCACCGCACCGTCAGTGGACACCTCCACCGACTGTTCCCCAAGCTCGGCATCACCAGCCGTGCCGCCCTTCGGGACGCCCTCGAGCGAGTCGACGAAGACGCGGGGCAACCCGAGGGCAGGTCACATACCTGAGGTCCTCATCACGAACCGTGTCGAGTCACAAGTCAAGTCACATGACGCAAGCGGCCGTGAGGCGCGCGCTCCTACGGTCCATGACACCAACCCCCACACAGCAAGGGACTCGTCATGGACAGCTCGCAGATTCCCCACATCGTCCTGGTCCACGGAGGTTTCGTGGACGGCTCCGGATGGCAGGGCGTGTACGACGCCCTCAGCAAGGACGGCTACCCGGTAGCCGTCGTCCAGAATCCGACCCTGTCCCTCGAGGGTGACGTCGCGGCGACGAAGCAGGTCCTGGACGACCTGGACGGCCCGGCCATCCTCGTCGGCCACTCCTACGGCGGCGTCGTCATCACCGAGACCGGCACCGACGAACGCGTCAAGGCGCTCGTGTACATCGCGGCCTTCGCCCCGGACAAGGGAGAGTCTGTCAACACGCTCATCGCCGACCCGCCTCCCGGCGCGCCTGTTCCGCCCATCCTGCCCCCGCGCGACGGCTACCTGTTCCTCGACAAGGACAAGTTCGCCGACTCGTTTGCCGGCGACCTGCCGGCCGAGCAGGCAGCCTTCATGGCCCATGCCCAAGTCCCTTGGGGGGTCGAGGCGCTCGGCGGCACCGTCAGCGAGCCCGGCTGGCGGGTCAAGCCCAGCTGGTACCTCGTCGCCTCCGACGACCGGATGATCCCGCCGCCCGCGCAGCACGCCATGGCCGAACGCGCCGGCGCCAAAGTCGCCGAGGTTCCCGGGAGCCACTCGGTGTACGTGTCCCACCCGGAGGCCGTCGCCGACCTCATTCGGCAGGCCGTCCTGGCCATCAAGGCCGCCGCGTGACCGACGACCCTGCTAGCGAAAACGAGGAGATCACGATGAGTACGAATATCTCTCGCCGACAGGTGTTGTCGACCGGCGCGGCGCTGGCCGGGTCAGCCGCACTGATGGCCACGCCGCTCGGGGCGGAGGCGGCAGCCGCAACCACTCGCCGCGCGTCCAACCGGGCGCCGACCGTCAAGCCGACCATCGTGTTGGTGCACGGCGGCTACGCCGACTCGTCCTGCTGGAACAAAGTCATCCAGGAGTTGCAGGAAGAGGGTTACTCCACGATCGCAGGGTCGAACCCGCTGAGGGGAATCCCCACCGACGCGCCCTACATCGCCAGCCTGCTTGATTCCATCAGTGGGCCGATCGTGTTGGTCGCACACTCCATGGGTGGAACTGTCATCACCAACGCCGCTGCCGGAAAGAGCAACGTCAAAGCGTTGGTCTACATCGCAGCATTCGTGCCCGACGTGGGCGAGACACAGGGGGAGCTCATCACCAAGTTCCCGGGCAGCATCGTCGGACCGGTCAGTGTGGCGGTCCCCTACACGAAGCCGGACGGCACCACCGGAACCGACCTCTACCTCAGCAAGGACGGGCAGGCGGCTTTCGCAGCCGACATACCCAAAGCTGCGTTCCGAGTCCTGCAGGCCACTCAGCGGCCGTTCGATGCCGCCTCCTTCGTCTACCCGACGCAGGCCGCGGCCTGGCGGACGATCCCGTCGTGGGGGTTGGTCGCCGGTCAGGACAAGGCGATCCCGCCCCAGACCGAGCGCTTCATGTACAGCCGTGCGAACGCCCGCAAGGTCGTCGAAGTCCCCACCGCGTCTCACGTCGTGATGATCAGCCACCCCAAGGCTGTCGCTGACCTGATCCAGGACGCCGCCAGGGCAACCAGCTAGCTTCGGCGGGTGCCCCGGGCCGCGACCGCGGGCCGGGGC
>NZ_JBFUHC010000009.1:0-300191 GCF_056402615.1 Pedococcus sp. P3_C7
CCCCCCCGCCGCCACCACCAGCAACCCCCACTCCGCACCAGCAGCAACCCCCACTCCGCACCAGCAGAGGGAGAGCCGTGACCACCACCACGCCCGAGAAGGTCGTCGGCGCAGCCCCGCCGACGACCGGCTGGCGGCAGCGGCTCCGGCGAGCCGACACCCGCCTGTCGCCCTACGCGATGGTCTCGCCGTTCTTCATCCTGTTCGGGATCTTCGGCCTCTTCCCGCTGCTCTACACGGCCTGGGTCTCGACCCACGACTGGAGCCTCCTCGCGGGAGACCAGGGCTGGCTCGGACTCGGCAACTACAGCGAGCTGATGCAGGACAAGGACTTCTGGAACGCCATGCTCAACACCTTCGGGATGTTCGTGGTGGCCACCGTCCCCCAGCTCGTCCTCGCCATGGTCCTGGCCCAGATGCTCAACTCGCGGCTGCGCGGGGCGACCTGGTGGCGGATGGGCATCCTGCTCCCGAACGTCACCTCGGTGGCCGCGGTCGGGATCATCTTCACGATGATGTTCAGCCGGGACTTCGGGCTGTTCAACTGGATCCTCGGCCACATGGGCGTCGACCCGATCGCGTGGCAGGACCACCGGTGGTCGTCGTGGCTCGCCATCTCGACCATGGTCGACTGGCGCTGGACCGGCTACAACGCCCTGATCCTGCTGGCTGCGCTGCAGTCGGTGCCCACCGAGATCTACGAGGCCGCCCGGATCGACGGGGCGAACGGCTGGCGGACGTTCTGGTCGATCACGGTCCCGATGCTGCGCCCCACCCTCATCTTCGTCTCGGTGGTCGCCACGATCGGTGGCACCCAGCTGTTCAGCGAGCCACTGCTGTTCAACCCCGGAGCGAACTCGATCGGGGGCGGCACCACCGGCCAGTTCCAGACGGCCGCGATGTACCTCATCCAGCAGGCCTTCACGGGCCAGCGGTTCGGGTATGCCGCGACCATCGCCTGGGTGCTCTTCCTCTTCATCGCGGTGTTCTCAGCCGTCAACGTGCTGCTGCTGCGGCGCATCCGGTCGGCGGAGTGAGGCGACGATGACCCAGATCCAGCTCCCCGCCGCGGTGCCCCCCGCCGTCCCCGAGGTCGAGGCGCCCAGCGCCCGCAGAAGTCGGTCGCTGGCCCGGCTGGCGGCCCAGAGCACCGGCGCCACTCCGGCGAGCAAGCTCGTCTACCTGTGCCTGGCGATCTCCGTCCTGCTGTCCGCCGGGCCCCTCTACTACATGGTCGTCATGGCCTCCCGGCCGAACAGCGACATCACCTCGGTGCCACCGCCGCTCACGCCAGGCGACCAGCTCGGCACCAACGTCTCCCGCGTCTTCGCCAACCAGGACGTGATGTTCGGCCAGGCGATGGTCAACTCCGTGCTGGTCGCGGGAGTGGCCACCATCTCGGTCGTGGTGCTGTCCGCGCTCGCTGGCTTCGCCTTCGCCAAGCTCCGCTTCCGCGGACGAAATGCGTTGCTGCTCATCGTGATCGGGACCATGATGGTCCCGGTCCAGCTGGGGCTGGTCCCGCTGTACATGTTGATGGGCAAGCTAGGGCTGGCAGGCACCCTGCCGTCGGCACTGCTGCCCTTCCTGGTGAGCGGGTTCGGGGTCTTCATGATGCGCCAGTACGCCGCGCAGGCGATCCCCAACGAGCTCATCGAGGCGGCCAGGGTCGACGGGGCGTCGACGTTCCGGATCTTCTTCTCCGTCGTCTTCCCGATCCTGCGCCCCGCCGCAGCGGTGCTCGGGTTGCTGACCTTCATGGAGCGCTGGAACGACTTCCTCTGGCCCTACCTGACGCTCGACGCCGAGCACCCGACGGTGCAGGTCGCGCTGTCCCGGCTGTCGGGTGGCTACTACACCGACCAGGCGCTGGTCATGGCCGGGACCCTGCTGGGGACCCTGCCGCTCGTCATCGTGTTCATCGTGTTCGGCCGCCAGATCATCGGCGGCATCATGCAGGGCGGAGTCAAGGGATGACCATGCCGATCCACCACAGCCCACTGTCGCGCGGCGACTTCCCCGACGACTTCGCCTGGGGCGTCGCCACCTCGAGCTACCAGATCGAGGGGGCGACGTCCGAGGGCGGCAGGGGACCGTCGATCTGGGACACCTTCGCGGCCACGCCCGGGCGAGTGGTCGGCGGTGACAACGGCGACGTGGCGGTCGAGCACTACCACCGCTACGCCCAGGACGCGGACCTCATGGCCGGTCTGGGCGTCGACGCGTACCGCTTCTCGATCGCGTGGCCACGGGTGCAGCCGAACGGATCGGGTCCGGTGAACCAGGCCGGGGTCGACTTCTACAGCCGCCTCGTCGACAGCCTGCTGGAGCGGGGCATCACGCCGTGGGCCACGCTCTACCACTGGGACCTGCCACAACCACTCGAGGACCTGGGGGGCTGGCCGGCCCGCGACACGGCATACCGCTTCGCGGAGTATGCCGCGCACGTCGCCGACGCCCTCGGCGACCGGGTCAAGCACTTCATCACGCTCAACGAGCCGTGGTGCTCTGCCTTCCTCGGCTACGGCAGCGGGCGGCACGCGCCCGGTCGGGCCGACGGCGCCGACGCCCTGGCCGCCGCGCACCACCTGATGCTCGGGCACGGGCTGGCGGTGCAGGCGCTCCGCGAGCGGGTGCCTGACGCGCAGGTCGGGATCACCCTCAACCTCTACCCGGTCGCCGGTGCCCACGACGGGCACGGCGTGGACGACGCGGTGCGCCGGATCGACGGCCTGTCCAACCGCTGGTTCCTCGACCCGGTGCTGCGGGGCTCCTACCCCAAGGACGTGGTCGAGGACGTGGCCCACGTCAGCGACCTCGCGTTCGTCGCCGAGGGGGACCTGGAGACCATCAGTGCCCCGCTCGACTTCCTCGGGGTGAACTACTACACCCGGCACGTCGTGGCGCCTGGAGCATTCCCCGGGTCGGGCGTCGTCGACTTCACCGACCGCGGGTTGCCCACCACCGCGATGGGCTGGGAAGTGGACGCCGACGGGCTCTTCGACATCCTCACGAGGGTGACCCGCGACTACGGCGACCTCCCGCTCGTGATGACCGAGAACGGTGCCGCCTTCGACGACGAGGTGGCCCCCGACGGCACCGTCCACGACCCGCGCCGGATCGACTTCCTCGCAGCCCACCTCGAGGCGGCCGCGCACGCCGTGGGGGCGGGCGTCCCCCTGAGGGGCTACTTCGCCTGGTCGCTGATGGACAACTTCGAGTGGGCCGAGGGCTACGCCAAGCGCTTCGGCATCGTGCACGTGGACTTCGAGACCCAGGAGCGGACCGTCAAGGACAGCGGACGTTGGTATGCCGCGTTCCTCGCCCGTGACCGCACGCAATACTGACCCCATGAGGCACAGCTCGTGAGCAGCGGCACCGGCCAGCCGACCCTCGAGGAGGTGGCGGCCCGCGCAGGGGTGGGACGCGGCACCGTCTCGCGGGTGGTGAACGGGTCGCCTCAGGTGTCCGAGCGCACCCGCGTCCGGGTGATGCGGGCGGTCGACGAGCTCGGCTACGTGCCCAACATGGCGGCGCGCGCCCTCGTGACCCGCCGGACCGGCGCCATCGCCCTGGTCATCAGCGAGCCGGAGGAGCGGATCTTCGGGGAGCCGTTCTTCGCCGGCGTCGTCCGCGGCATCACCACCGTGGTGGGGGAGGCGTCGCGACAGCTCGTGCTCGCCCTCGTGCAGACCCGCGAGCAGGTCGACCGCCTCGACACCTACCTCACGCCCCAGCACGTCGACGGGGTGCTGATGCTCTCGGCCCACGACGCGGACACCCTCCCGGGCCGGCTCCAGGGGCGGGGCCTGCCCATCGTCTTCTGTGGCCGCCCGGGACAGCCCGGGGAGATGAGCTACGTCGACGTGGACAACACCGGCGGCGCGCGAGACGCGGTGACCCACCTCGTGTCGAGCGGTCGCAGGGTGGTCGCCCTCATCGCGGGACCGCAGGACATGATCGCCGGTCGCGACCGCCTCGACGGTTACCGCCAGGCCCTAACTGAGGCAGGCCGGGAGGTCGACGAGTCGCTGGTCGAGGTCGGCGACTTCAGCGAGGTCAGTGGTGCCGCGGCCATGACCGCACTGCTCGAGCGGCGTCCTGACATCGACGCGGTGTTCGCGGCCAGCGACCTCATGGCGCTGGGCGCCCTGCGGGTCCTGCGCGAGGCCGGTCGTAGGGTGCCCCAGGACGTGGCCATGGTGGGCTTCGACGACGGCCCCCTGGCAGCGGTCGCGAACCCCCCGCTCACGACGGTGCACCAGCCGATGGAGCAGCTCGGCCGTGAGATGGCGACGATGTTGCTTGCGCAGATCAGCGCTGGGGGGGTGTCCACCCCCGAGCAGCGGGTCCTCGACACGTCGCTGGTCGAGCGCGCCTCGGGCTAGAACCAGGGTCGGTGGGGACTACCGGCCGCGCATGGCCTTGCGGTCGACGCGCGCCCGCATCGGGTCCATGCCGGCGGGGATCGGCGGGCGCAGTCCACCGAGGGACTTGAGGCGCTTGTTGACGGCCGACACCTCCTCCTTGGTGAGGACGGGCTTCATCCGGGTGAGCTTGCCGGTGAGCTTGCGGATCGACACCTCGTCGGCGCCGTCACCGACGACGATCGCGGTCACGGGAACGCCGGGTGCGACGCGCTCGACCTTCTTGCGCTCCTGCGTGAGCAGCTTGGTGCGACGGGCATCGGGGCCCTCGCCGATGAGCACGATGCCCGGGCGACCCAGAGCCCGGTAGACGAACGCCGCACCCGCGACGTCCTCGGGTCGAGTGCCACGTGCACCGTCGACGGCGACCGGCTGCTGGTCGAAGTACCAGCCGCGCCGCAGCGAGCCCAGAGCGGCCCCAGCGGCTCCGGGCTGGCCCTCGAGGGAGCGGTAGGCCGCGCGCTCGGCCATCCGGGACAACACGAGGGTGGCCGCGAGCAGAGCCAGCGGGAAGGAGAGCACGAGGGCGTACTTCCAGTGACCGACGAGCACGCCAATGCCCGCGCCGATGGCGAGGACGGCCAGGAACGCGAGCAGCATCCACCACGGGATCGTGGGGTCGGCCTTGCGCGATGCCGTGAAGACCTGGCGGACCTGGGCGAACCGGCCCGGCTTCTTGGGCGTGTCCGACTGCTGCTTTTCCTTGCGGGCCATGAGGGTCAGGATACGGGTGTCAGGCGGGGGCGCCCAACACGCCCGGCTGGCGTGCGGCGAGGAGGGAAGAGGCCTCCTGGCGGGCGGGGTCACCGGCGGCCTCGGCGAGGTGCTGGAGGTGCTCGGGGATCTCGCGACCCCACTTCTTCATGGCCGTCGCCCAGAGGCGTCCGGCGCGGTAGGAGGAGCGCACCAGGGGGCCGGCCATGACGCCCTTGAAGCCCATCTCCTGGGCGACGTCGCTCCAGTGCACGAACTCCTCGGGCTTGACCCACCGGTCGATCGGGTGGTGCAGCTTGGAGGGGCGCAGGTACTGCGTGATGGTGAGGATGTCGCAGCCCGCGTCGTGCAGGTCGGCGATCGCCTGCTCCACCTCGTGGTCCTGCTCACCCATGCCGAGGATGAGGTTGGACTTGGTGACGAGCTCGGCGTCGCGGGCCATGGACAGCACCTTGAGCGACTTCTCGTACGTGAAGGCGGGCCGGATCTGCTTGAAGATGCGCGGCACGGTCTCGAGGTTGTGGGCGAAGACCTCGGGACGCGCGTCGAACAGCTGGCCCACGAGCTCGGGCTTGGCGCCGAAGTCGGGGGGCAGGATCTCCACACCGGTGTTGGGGTTCTTGGCGTGGATCTGGCGGATCGTCTCGGCGTAGAGCCAGGCGGCGCCGTCGGGCTGGTCGTCGCGCGCGACGCCGGTCACGGTCGAGTAGCGCAGTCCCATCTGGGCCACCGACTCGGCGACCCGCCGTGGCTCGTCGCGGTCGAGTGACTCGGGCCGGCCGGTGGCGATGTCGCAGAAGTCGCAGCGGCGGGTGCAGACGTCACCGCCGATGAGGAAGGTGGCCTCGCGGTCCTCCCAGCACTCGAAGATGTTGGGGCACCCGGCTTCCTGGCAGACCGTGTGCAGCCCCTCGGTCTTCACCATCGAGTGGAGCTTGGTGTACTCCGGGCCCATCTTCGCGGTCGTGCGGATCCACTCGGGCTTGCGCTCGATCGGCGTCTCGGCGTTGCGCGCCTCGACGCGCAGCAGTCGGCGGCCCTCGGGTGCGATGGTCACGAAGACTCCCTTGCCCTCTCGGTGGTGCGCGTGCCCTGTGCAGCGACCCGGTCGGGTCGTCCGGTATGCCGTGGGGCACGGGTGCGCCCGGAGGTCACCGGGCGTCCCTCAAGGGTACGCCTGCCCTCGGAGGACTTTTCCCGCGCCTCACCTCCGGGAGGGGTGGCGGGTCAGGCCGAGACCTTGCGACTGTGGAACAGCGCCCGGGTGAGCAGGTCCACGGTCGGCCCGACCAGGATCGAGACCAGCAGGGTGCCCGGCCCGACGGCCGCTCCCAGGGACCAGCCGCCCACCGCGCTGACCGCCTGCAGCACGGTGTAGCTCCACTTGAAGGGCAGTGGCGGGTCGAACGAGATCGCAGCCGCCTCCGCCGGGCCGGCACCGGTGTGCGACGCGAGGTAGCCGGCCACCCCCAGCGACAGCAGGGCGAACGCCGCCGCCAGCTCCACGAAGCGGGGTCCCAGCGTCGTCGGGGTCGGTAGGACAGGGAGCAGCACGTTGACGGTGGCCCCGACGACGACCATCTGCACGACCGTGCCCACTCCCGGTCGGGTGCCCCGGCTCCAGGCCACCCCGATGAGCAGGATCCCCGCCCCGACGTTGACGACGACGAATGGCAGCCCGGAGGCCTTCGTGAGGCCCGAGATCAGGGTCGAGTAGCCGTCCGAGCCGAGGGCCGCGTCGAGGAGACAGGCCACTCCCGCGCCCAGGACCACGCACGAGAGCACCAGCTGCACCAGGCGTCGTGACAGGGCGGCGGGCGTGGAGCCCTCGGGGGCGACCGACGTGTCCGCGGTGGTCGGGTGCCGGTCGGCGGCCCTCACGCGCCCGAGGCGAGGACGTCGAAGAGGTGCTTCTCGGCATACGGGAGGACGTCCTGGACGGTGACCACGCGCCCGGCTTCGCGGCTGATCGAGCTCACCCCGGCGTCGTCGATCCCGCAGGCGACGATGTTGTCGGCCCAGGCAAGGTCCGCGTCGCAGTTGAGGGCGAAGCCGTGCATGGTGACCTGTCGGCTCACCCGCACGCCGATCGCGCCGAGCTTGCGGTCCGGACGACCACCAGGGGCGTCGTCGGCCAGGGCCCAGACGCCACTGCGACCCTCCACCCGCGTCACGTCCACGCCGAAGTCGCGGCAGGTGCGGATCATGACCTCCTCGAGGCGGCGCACGTGGGCCACGACGTCGATCGGGACACCGTGCAACCGGACGATCGGATAGCCGACCAGCTGACCGGGCCCGTGCCAGGTGATCAGCCCGCCCCGGTCGACGTCGATGACAGGGGTGCCGTCGAAGGGCCGTTGGTGTGCCTCGGTGCGCTTGCCCGCGGTGTAGACCGCGGCGTGCTCAAGCAGTAGCACCGTGTCCTCCGCACCCTCGACGACCGCGGCGTGCACCTCACGCTGGTGGGCCCAGGCAGCCTCGTAGTCGACGAAGTCGGGGGCGAAGCCCACGTGCTCGAAACGCATGCGGGTCAGCCTACGCCCGAGGGAGACGGCGGGTTTCCAGACGCTCCTCGACGGCACCCGCGGCGCTACCAGCGTCGCGACTGACGATGAACGCAGCCTTTCCGTCCCGCTCGGTGACGGCCTCGACGAGCTCGGTGCGGTGGTAGACCAGCCCGACCCCGTCGTCCGTGCAGTGCGTCGTCGGCAGCGTGCCGTCAGCCACGAGGCGGTGCACGAGGGGGCGCCGGCGTTCCTCGGAGTCGTAGTGCACGCCGTTGCCGTACGGCAGGAAGCCCAGGCCGTCGGTCACCGCGCGGAGCTCGGGGCCGAACGAGTCGGTCGTGCCCCCGGCATACCAGCAGATCGAGCCGGCGGAGACGCCGGCGAGGACCACTCCCGCCTCCCAGACCCGTCGGAAGACAGCGTCCAGCTCGTGCACCCGCCAGACCGCGAGGAGGTTGGCGACCGACCCGCCGTTGACCCAGACGACGTCCTGGGACAGGAGGTGGCCCTCCACGTCGTCGAGGTTCGGCATGGGGAACAGGTGCAGGTTCGTGACGGCGAACCCGGCCGCCCGTCCCGCCTCGTCGACCTCGGCGGCGAAGCTCCGCTGGTCCCCGCTAGCCGTGCCGAGCACGGTGACCTCGGGGGTGCCCTCGGCGCCGGAGAGCGCGACCGCGTGGTGCACCAGGGCGTCGAACTCGAAACGGCTGCGCTGGGCCATGCGGTAGCCACCCGAGGTGGCGAGGATGGTCGGCTGGTCTGCAGGCATGCCCCGACTCTAGGAGGGGCCTGTGGACAACTCGCAGGCTGGTGTCGCTGGACTGGGCATAGTGGCGCGATGAGTACCGAGAGCGCTGCGACGCGGCCAGACGTGCCCGGCTACCTACTGGGCGAGCTCTTGGGGCGCGGGGGATCCGGCACCGTGTGGGCCGCGACGCGGGACAGTGACGGGGCGGCTGTGGCCGTCAAGGTGGTGCCGGTCGGCCAGTCCGACCAGGCCGACTCGCTGGCCCGCGAGCTGGCCGTGCTGGCCAGGGTCGACGTCGAAGGGCTGGTCGCGTTCCACGAGGCGGTCGGGTTGCCGGGTGAGCCTGCCGCGGTCGCGTTGGTGCTCGACCGGGTGCGCGGTGGTTCCCTGGAGGGCCTCGTCCGGGCGCGCGGCCACCTGAGCGTGGGGGAGTCGGTGACGATGCTCGCTCCGGTCGCCCGGGCCCTGGCGGGCCTGCACGGGCTGGGCGTCGTCCACGGCGACGTCACCCCGGCCAACGTCCTGGTCGAACGCACGGGGCGACCGCTGCTGGCCGACCTCGGGGTCGCCTCGTTGGTGGGCGAGCTGCCCGGGGAGCTCTGGGGCACCGAGGGCTTCGTCGCGCCCGAGGTCCTCGATCGCGGCGTGGTCACCGCCGCCTCCGACGTGTATGCCGTGGGTGCGCTCGCCTGGTGGTGTGTCACCGGCTCGCCGCCGGCACCGGTGGCCCTGCGTCGACCCCTCGAGGAGCTTGCGCCCGGTCTGCCGCCCGCGTGGTCCGAGATCACGTTGCGTGCACTGCACAGCGACCCACACGCCCGCCCCACCGCTGCTGAGCTGGCCCTGACCTACTACGACTCGGCCCCGTGCGAGCCGCTCCGACTCGTGGTGGGCAGCGACGAGACGTCACTGCTGACCCAGCGCCTGCGGCAGTCCGGGGCGGCAACTCCGGTCGATGGCGCGGAGCGGCGCTCTCGTGAGCCGAGTCGGGCTCCTGCGCTCTGCACCCTGCTGGTGCTGGCTGTCGGACTCGGCTGCGGCGGACTGATGGCCGGCGGCCGCCTCGCCACGCCCGACTGGGTCCACCGGTCGCGGGACGCGGCCGCCCCCTCGAGCGCCTCGCGCGACGGGCTGCTGCCCGTCTCCGCTCCTGGCCCGACGGGTGCGCCGACGCAGGCGGGAGGGGGCGGCGTCTCCCGCGCTCGGCGGGACCTCGCGGCGGACCCGACCGCCCCGCAGACCGATCCACGCGGACTGATGTCCGCACTGGCCGGGTTGCGGGCCGAGGTGACGATGTCGAGGTCGGCCGCGGCACTCGCCCGCCTGGACGTCCCCGGCTCCGCCGCCATGGCCCAGGACACCGCGCTGCTGCGGGACCTCGACACCTCGGGCCAGTCCTGGGAGGGCGTGGCGCTGACAGTGACGTCGGCCCGCACCGTGAGGCACACCGCGACCACGGCTGCGGTCGACGCGGTGGTGGGGACGGCGGCATACCGGGTCGTCGACACCGCGGGTCGGGCCCAGACACGCCCGGCGGTCGCGGGCGAGGAGCTGCGCTACCAGCTGAGGTGGACGTCCGGACGGTGGCTGGTGGACAGCATCACGGGCGACACCCTCTAGGGCCGTTGGGACAACACCCAACGTAAGGCGGACTCGACCGTCGGGTCCTGGTGGACGAAGCCGGACTCGGTGAGCCTCGCGGGAACGGCGCGCTTGCTGGTGAGCACCTCGTCGGAGAAGCCGCCGAGCACCAGCTTGATCCCGAAGGCCGGGGCCGGCAGCAGGGCGGGCCGGTGGATCTGGCGGCCCAGCTCCCTCGCGATGTCGAGCTGGTGGTCAGGGTGTGGTCCGACGAGGTTGACCGGCCCCTCGATCTCGGAGCGGTCGACGAGGTGGGCCAGGCCGCCCACGGTGTCGCGCAACGAGATCCACGGCCACCACTGACGCCCGTTGCCCAGGGGGCCGTTGATGCCGAGCCTGGCCAGCGGCAGCATGCGCGAGAGTGCACCGCCATCTGGCGCGAACACCAGGCCGGTGCGGGTCGTGGCCACCGACAGACCGGCCGCACGGGCCGGCTCCGCTGCCGCCTCGCACGCCCGGACCACCTCGCTGAGAAAGCCTTCGCCGGGAGCGGACTCCTCGGTCAGGACCTCGTCCCCGCGGTCGCCGTAGAAGCCCACGGCCGCGCCGCTGACCAGGCGGACTCGCTGACCCTGCGCGGCCAGGGTCGCGAGGGTGGTGGCGATGGTGGTGGTGCCATCCACGCGGGAGGCCAGGATCTCCTGCTGGTAGGCGGGGGTCCACCGCCTGTCCCCGACACCCGCGCCCGCGAGGTGGACCACGGCCGTCACGCCGCGCAGGGCAGACGGGTCGAGGCGACGGTTGGCCGGGTCCCACTGGACCTCGTCCGGCGCGGAGGGAGCCCGCCGCACCAGGTGGACGACCTCGTCGCCGCGCCCCCGCAGGAACGCCGACAGCGCGCTGCCGATCAGTCCGGAGGCACCGGTGATGGCAACACGCTGCGGCATCTGCTGAACCTGCTCGACCGACTCCGCTACAGACCGAGGTCGGACTCGAAGTTGCCGTCCTCGAGACGCGACTTCATCGTCGTGAGGAAGCGGGCGGCATCGGCACCATCGACGACGCGGTGGTCGTACGACAGCGCGAGGTAGACCATCGAGCGGATCGAGATCGTCTCGCCGCCGTCACCGTCGGACACGACGACCGGGCGCTTGACGACCGCACCCGTGCCGAGGATGGCGACGTTGGGCTGGTTGATGATCGGGGTGTCGAAGAGCGCTCCGCGACTGCCGGTGTTGGTCAGCGTGAAGGTGCCGCCGCCGAGCTCGTCCGGGCCGATCTTGTTGGTGCGGGTGCGCTCCGCGAGGTCGGCGATCTTGCGGGCCAGCCCGGCGATGTTGAGGTCACCGGCGTCCTTGATGACCGGCACGAGCAGGCCGCGCTCGGTGTCGACCGCGACGCCCAGGTTCTCGGTGCCGTGGTAGGTGACCTCGGTGCCCTCGACGCTGGAGTTGACCGCCGGGTGGGCCTTGAGGGCCTCGACGGCCGCGAGCGCGAAGAACGGCAGGAAGCTGAGCTTGGTGCCCTCACGCTGCTCGAACTCGGTCTTGGCCTTGGTCCGGAGTCGGGCGATCTTGGTGACGTCGACCTCGACCACGGTGGTCAGCTGGGCCGACACCTGCAGCGACTCGACCATCCGCTTGGCGATGGTCTGCCGCAGCCGCGACATCTTCTCGGTCGTGCCCCGCTTGGGCGAGACCGAGGCGGCCCCACTGGATGCAGCCGGTGCGGACGTGGCTGCTGCGGCCGGCGCCGGGGTGGAGGCTGCAGCAGGGGCGGGCGCGGCAGCGGCCTCTTCGGCGGCCTTGGCCGCGTCGAGGACGTCCTGCTTGCGGATCCGTCCGCCGACGCCGGTGCCCTTGAGAGAGCCGAGGTCGACGTTGTTCTCCGATGCGAGCTTGCGCACCAACGGAGTGACGTAGGCCGAGGCATCAGTGTCGTCGGATCCCGAGGCAGCAGGTGCCGGCGCCGGCGCCGGTGCGGCGGCGGGGGCGGGGGCGGCCGGGGCCGCGGCGGGAGCCGGGGCTTCCTGGGCGGCGGGGGCCTCCTGGGCGGGGGCTTCCTGCTCCGGGGCCTCCTGCTCCGGGGCCTCCTGGGCGGGGGCTTCCTGGGCGGCGGGCGCCTCCTGGGCGGGGGCTTCCTGGGCAGGAGCCGAGCTGCCACCAGAGCCGCCGATGATGGCCAGGTCGCCACCCACGGGGACGGTGTCGTCCTCCTGGACGAGGATCTTGGTCAGCGTGCCTGCGACCGGCGAGGGGATCTCCGTGTCGACCTTGTCGGTCGAGACCTCGAGCAGCGGCTCGTCGACGTCGACACTGTCGCCCTCGGCCTTGAGCCACCTGGTGACAGTTCCCTCGGTGACGGACTCACCGAGCGCCGGCATCTTCACGGTCTCGCCACCGGAGGCCCCGCCCTGGCTGCTGTCGCCCTGGCTGCCTTCACCGGACTGCTCGGGCTCCGAGGTCGAGGCCTGCGGGGCCTGCTCGGTCGACGGAGCCTCGGCCGGCGGCTCGTCCGACCCGGCGGAGGCCTGCTCCTGCGAGGGCTGTTCCCCAGCGTCCTGTTGCTGCTCCCCGGAGTCCTGCTGCTGGTCCTGCTGCTGGTCCTGCTGCTGGTCCTGCTGCTGGTCCTGGTCGCCGCCACCGGAACCCTCTGAGCCGTCGCCGATGACGGCGAGGTCGGCACCCACCGGGACGGTGTCGTCCTCCTGGGCGAGGATCTCCTGCAGGACGCCAGCCACGGGCGACGGGATCTCGGTGTCGACCTTGTCGGTCGACACCTCGAGCAGTGGCTCGTCAACCGCCACCGTGTCGCCGACATTCTTCAGCCAGCGCGTCACGGTGCCTTCGGTGACGGACTCACCCAGGGCTGGCATGGTCACGCGTTCAGACATCTGCTCGTTCTCCTATTAGTTGTGCGCGTGGAGCGGCTTGCCGGCCAGAGCCAGGTGGGCCTCGCCGAGCGCCTCGTTCTGGGTGGGGTGGGCGTGGATCAGGGAGGCGACGTCGGAGGGCAGGGCTTCCCAGTTGTAGATCAGCTGCGCCTCGCCGATCTGCTCACCCATGCGGGCGCCGATCATGTGCACGCCGACCACCGGGCCGTCCTTCTCACGGACCAGCTTGACGAAGCCCTGGGTCTGGAGGATCTGGGACTTGCCGTTGCCACCGAGGTTGTACTCGTAGGTCTCGATGTCGGCGTACTTCTCGCCGGCCTGTGCCTCGGTGAGCCCGACCGAGGCGATCTCGGGGTCGCAGTAGGTGACCCGCGGGATCCCGAGCTCGTCGATCACTGCCGGTGACAGCCCGGCGATCTCCTCGGCGACGAAGATGCCCTGGGCGAACCCGCGGTGCGCCAGCTGGAGGCCGGGCACGATGTCACCCACGGCATACACACCCTCGACTCCGGTGCGCAGCCGCTCGTCGGTGGTCACGAAGCCGCGGTCCAGGGTCACGCCGGCCTCGGCGTAACCGAGCCCCTCGGTGACTGGTCCGCGGCCGACGGCCACCAGCAGGAGGTCGGCCTCGATGGCGCTGCCGTCCTCGAGCGACACCGACACGGTGTCACCGGACTGGGTCGCCCCGGCGAACTTCACTCCGGTCCGGAACGCGATCTTGCGCTTGCGGAACGACCGCTCGAGCGTCTTGGAGATGGCTTCGTCCTCAGCGGCGACGAGTCGGGGCAGGGCCTCGACGATGGTCACCTCGGAGCCGAACGACTTGAACACGGACGCGAACTCGACGCCGATGACGCCGCCGCCGAGGACCACGACCCGCGGGGGGACGAAGTCGAGGGTCAGCGCCTGCTCGCTGGTCATGATGCGGCCGCCGATCTCCAGCCCCGGCAGGGACTTGGCGTAGGAGCCGGTGGCGAGCACGACGTTGCGACCGCGGACCTGGCGGCCGTCGACCTCGACGGTGGAGCGGTCGACCAGGCGACCGACGCCCTCGACCAGCTCGATCTTGTGTGCCTTGGCCAGGCCCTGCAGGCCCTTGTAGAGACGGGCGATGACACCGTCCTTGTAGGCGTTGACGCCCGACATGTCGACCGACTCGAAGGTCGACTTCACCCCGAAGTGCTCGCCCTCGCGGGCGGTGTCGGCGACCTCGGCGGCGTGCAGCAGCGCCTTGGTCGGGATGCAGCCGACGTGCAGGCAGGTGCCGCCCAGCTTGCCCTTCTCCACGAGAGCGACCCGCAGCCCGAGCTCGGCCGCCCGGAACGCGCAGGCGTAGCCGCCACTTCCGCCTCCGAGGATCACCACGTCGTACGTGGTCTCGTCGATGGCCTCGGCGTCAGCCGGCATGCTCGCTCCCTTGCGTCGTGTGCGTCGGATTGTCGCGTCGCTCACGGGTCGCGGTCAGGTCGTGGCCGGTCCGGGATCGACACAGAGCATCTTGTCACTGATTGCACACCGAGGCGCAAGCAGGTCGACCGATGGTCCGCAGGTCAGGGGGCTGCGGCGGTCCAGTGCCCCGAATGGCGTCGGATCGAAGGACCGCTCCCCGTATCGTTGGCACCATGGCGTGGTGGAAGCGGAGCGGCAAGCGCTCGGACCGGGGACCCTCCGACGGGCCCAACATGGCCGTGGACCAGCAGGCCGTGCGCAAGCACCTGACCGAGTTCGCCACGAGCCGCCGGGGTGTCGAGGCCTATGTCGAGCCGCCGACCAACGTCACTGCCACCACGGTGATCCTGATCGCCTACGACGGCGAGTGGACCCGTCGGGCAGCGGGGTCCCGCGACGCGGCTTTCGCCCTCGCCCGCAGCCTCGAGGTGCCCGTCTACGACGTGCTGCAGACCGGCTACCCCAACAGGATGCGCGAGTGGAACTCGCGCCAGCGCAAGAAGCAGTGACCGTATGCCGCGTGGCTGGCAGAGTGGGCACAGACCTGCGGGCCGGGAACCGGCCCGTTCAGCACCGAGAAGCAGGAGGCACCATGGCCAAGTCCGGTGACGCAAGGAAGTCTGGGGAACAGAAGCCCGGGGGGCAGGGACCGAGCGAGGAGATGAAGCGCAAGTTCCGCGAGGCCCTCGACAAGAAGCAGTCGCACGCAGGTCGCGACGTGTCGGACGACACCGAGCACGGCAAGGTCGACCACGCGCAGGCGGCGGCGACGACGGCTACGCAGCAGATGTTCCGCCGCAAGAGCGGCGGTTGACCGCGCCAGGCTCCCGACGCCAGCAGCGCAGTGAACGCCGGAGGGGCCCGTCCGATGTGGACGGGCCGGTCCGGCGATGTCGACGTGCGCCCAGGGCGTGCCCTTGGTGACGAACTCCTGGAGGAAGAGACCGGCAGTGAGCATCCCGCCCCACCGTTCGCCCTTGTGGGCGAGGTCCGCCACGCCCGAGTCGAGCTGGCTGCGCAGGTCGGCGGGCAGGGGCATCGCCCAGGCCGCCTCGCCAGCGGCCGCAGCTGCCCCGCCGACCCGGTCGCGGAAGGAATCGTCGTTGGCCATGATTCCGGCGACCCGGCCACCGAGGGCGACCATCTGGGCGCCGGTGAGGGTCGCGATGTCGACGATGGCGTCCGGCTTGGCCTCGCCGGCCAGGCAGATGCCGTCACCCAGGACCATCCGTCCCTCGGCGTCGGTGTCGAGGATCTCGACAGTGGTGCCGTTGCGCATCGTCACGACGTCGCTGGGGCGCTGAGCGGTGCCGCTCGGCATGTTCTCCGCGAGGCAGAGGTAGCCGGTGACCTTGACCGGCAGGCCGAGCTCGGCCGCGGCCAGGACGGTTGCCGCGACGGCCGCGGCTCCGGCCATGTCGGACTTCATCGTGAGCATCCCCGTGGCGGGCTTGAGGTTGAGGCCGCCGGAGTCGAACGTGATGCCCTTGCCGACGAGCGCCACCGAGGCTGTGGCCTTCGGGGGGTTCCACGTCAGGGTGACCATCCTCGGCGGGTTGACCGAGCCCTGGCCGACGCCGACGATGCCGCCGAAGCCGCCCTTCTCGAGCGCCTTCTCGTCGAGCACCTTGATGGTGACCTTGGCGGTCGCCGCGGCGTTGCGTGCCTTGACGGAGTCTGCGAACGACTGGGGGAAGAGCTGGTTCGGGGGAGTGTTGACCAGGTCTCGGGCGTAGGCCTTGGCATCGGCCAGGATGCCCGCTCGGGTGGCAGCGGCCTTGACCGCCTTGACGCGCGCGTCGGACGTGGCGACGGTGACCGTGGTGATGCCCTTGGTGGGCTTGGCAGCGGGGCCCCGCACGCCGGCATACCGGTAGGCGCCGAGCGCAGCGCCCTCGGCCACGGCGGCGACGGACTCCGCGCCGGTGGTCGGCAGCGCGACGACGACCTTGGCCGCGTTCTTGAGCGACCTCGATGCGGCCCCGGCAGCGCGCCGCAGCACCTCGTGGTCGAACGAGGCCGTGCGGGCGGTGCCCTTGCCCAAGCCGGTGAGGACCACGCGCGGTGCGGCGACGCCCGGCACCGCGGCGATCGTGAGCACCTCGTCGGCGGCACCCGTGGCGTGCAACGCCGCGAGCTGCGCCGCGACATGGGTGGCGGCGACGCGCGGCAGACCGTGGCCTGCGGCCAGGGCGGCCTTGCCGTCGGAGTCGACCGTGGCAAGGACGAGGGCGTCGGCCTTGAGGTCGTGGGCGGGGCGGTCGGAGACGTTGACGGTCGTCACGTACTCATCCTTCGTATCGGGGCTGGTGGCACCTGCTGCTGCGCAGGATAGCCGTGCCGTGTGAGGTGCAGGTGGAGGGCGGTAGCGTTCGGAGCATGAGCGACGGAGCCCTGAAGACCTCACCCCTGCACGACCGGCACGTGGCCCTCGGGGCCAAGATGGCCGACTTCGGCGGCTGGGAGATGCCCATCGAGTACCCCGGTGGCGGGGTCGTCCGCGAGCACTCGGCGGTGCGCACCTCGGTCGGCATCTTCGACGTCTCCCACCTCGGCAAGGCTCGCGTCTCCGGGCCCGGGGCCAAGGAGTTCGTGAACTCCTGCCTGGCCAACGACCTCGACCGCATCCACGAGGGCAAGGCGCAGTACACCTTGTGCTGCAACGACTCCGGCGGGGTCGTTGACGACCTGATCGCCTACCTGCGCAGTGACGACGACGTCTTCCTCATCCCGAACGCGGCCAACACCGGCGCAGTGGTCGAGCTGCTGGCGGCGGCCGCCCCCGAGGGTCTGACGGTGGAGAACCTGCACGAGGGCTACGGCGTCATCGCCGTCCAGGGCACCAAGAGCGACGAGGTGCTCGCGGCGCTCGGCCTCCCCACGGGGCACGAGTACATGTCCTTCGTCGAGACCGACTGGAACGGCCATCCGGTCATCGTCTGCCGCACCGGCTACACCGGTGAGCGCGGCTACGAGCTGGTGCCGGCGTGGGAGGTCTCCGCCCAGCTGTGGGACGCCCTCATCGAGGCGGCGGCGCCGTACGATGGGCTGCCCTGCGGCCTGGGGGCGCGGGACACCTTGCGCACCGAGATGGGGTATGCCTTGCACGGCAACGAGCTGTCCCCGTCGATCACGCCGGTCCAGGCACGCGTCGGCTGGGCGGTCGGCTGGAAGAAGGAGGCGTTCTGGGGTCGTGAGGCACTCGTCGCCGAGAAGGCTGCCGGCCCCGCGCGGGTGGCCTGGGGCCTGCTCGCGACCGGCCGCGGCATACCTCGGGCGCACTGCGAGGTGAAGGTCAACGGTGAGGTCGTCGGCGAGGTGACCTCGGGGACGTTCAGCCCGACGCTGAAGAACGGCATCGCCCTGGCGCTGCTGGCGCCGACCGTCGCCGCAGGCGACGAGGTCGTCATCGACGTCCGTGGCCGCGAGGTGACGGCCACGGTCGTGAAGCCGCCGTTCGTGCAGGTCGACGTCCGCGAGGACTAGGCCTGCGCACGCACGGGACTCACAGGGGATCGGGTATGCCGGACAAGGACTTTCGCGGACACGTGTACTCCGCGCGGGTCGAGTGGAGCGGGTCCACCGCAGGGGGCTACCGCGCCTATCCACGGGCCCACACGGCGTGGACGCCGCCGGCGACCGAGGGGTTCGACCTGAGTGCCGACCCGCACTTTCGTGGTGACCCCGACCTGCCGAACCCCGAGCAGCTGCTCGTCCTCGCAGCCTCGTCGTGCCAGCTGCTGTCGTTCCTCGCCGTCGCTGCCCGTGGCGGCGTGGACGTCATCGGCTACGCGGACGACGCGTTGGGGGAGATGCCGCCCGACCTGGTGCCTCAGCGGATCACGCGGATCGTGCTGCGGCCGGTCGTGACAGTTGCGGCCGGGACCGATCCGGCGCTGGTGCTGCGGATGACCCACGAGGCGCACGACCAGTGCTACATCTCCAACTCGCTGACCACCGAGGTCGTCGTCGAGCCCGAGATCGTCATGGCCGGAGGCACTGCTCGCGCGCCTCGGACTGTCGGGGGTCAGGCGTAGCTTCGCAGGATGAGATACGGGTTCGTCGTCCCGTTCGCCGACGCCCGCGAGTTCGCCGAGGTGGCGGCGCTCGGTGAGCAGTACGGCTGGGACGCCGTCTTCACGTGGGAGAGCCTCTACGGCGAGCACGCCTGGGTGACCCTGGCCGCCGCGGCGATGCAGACGTCGACGATCCGGCTGGGCACCTTGCTCACGCCGGCCAGTCGACACCGGCCGTGGGATCTCGCGTCGATGGTCAGCTCCGTCGACCGCCTCAGCGGTGGCCGTGTCGTCATGTCGGTCGGCCTCGGTGCGCTGCACCCCGGCTGGACCCGGTTCGAGCCCGACGAGGGCCGGGCGGTGCGGGCGCAGAAGCTCGACGAGTCGCTCGCCGTCTACCGCGGGCCCCTGTCGGGCGAGCCGTTCACCTACGACGGGGTCCACTATCCGGTTCGGCCCGTACGTCCGGGCGCTCCGCCGCTGCCGCCGCCACCGGTCCAGCGACCGCATCCACCGGTGTGGGTGGTGGGGGCCCACCTGCCGGGCCGACACGGGCAGCCGTCGCTGGAGCGTGCCGCGCGCTGGCAGGGGGTGCTCCCGACCGTCGCGGTGCCCGGCGCCCAGCCGGGCAGCCCACACCTCACCCTGGAGTCGGTGGCCGAGGTGCTCGGTGTCGTGCGCCGGCTGCGAGAGGCCCAAGGGCTGCCGTGGGAGGGCTACGACGTGGTCATCGAGGGCGACAGCACGGGCGAGTTCGTCAGGTCGGCGGGGACCCCGCACGAATGGGCCGCGATCGGGGCGACGTGGTGGATCGAGAGCTGGTGGAGCGTCGCCCCCGGTCCGGCCGGGCTGGCCGAGATCCGCCACCGCGTGGAGGCCGGTCCGCCGAACCAGCCGGCGACGAACTAGCCGACGACGTCGGAGACCCGCAGCAGGGGCAGCGGATGCATCACCTTGGCGACCTGCGGCGCGAACGCCGGCGAGTCGCTCAGGATGCGACTCGCGGGACCGTCGGCGACGACCTCTCCTTCGGCGAGGATGACCACCCGGGTGGCGACCTCGGCAGCCAGCTCCACGTCGTGGGTGGCCACGATGATGGTGCGGCCGGCAGCGGCGAGCTGCGTCAGCAGGGAGGTCAGCCGAGCTTTCGCCTGGTAGTCCAGTCCGCGGGTGGGCTCGTCGAGCAGCACCACCTGGCTGCGACGAGCCAGCACCAAGCTCAGCGCCACGCACATCTGCTGGCCCTCGGAGAGCTGGGCGGGGTGGCGGTCGTGGCACAGCCCCGGGACGAGACGCTCGAGGACGGCGGCACTCGACCCCGGTGGCAGGGTGAACACCGCGTCGTTGGCGGTGAGCTGGTCGTCGACGGGGGAGTCCGTCAGGAGAGCGCCGGGGTTCTGCGGCGCGAGGGCCGCGTGACCCGAGAGCGTGGCCCGTCCGGACGTCGGCTGCAGGGTGCCGTCGAGCGCGCCGAGCAGACTCGACTTGCCAGCACCGTTGCGGCCCATCAGGACGACCACCTCACCCGCACCGACCTGCAGGGTCACCGAGCGGAGGGCGACGACCTGCCCGCGGACCAGGCTGAGCCGGCGCACCTCGACGCGCCCCTCGACGCGCCCGTCGACGCGCCCCTCGACCTGCACCTCGCCGGCCTGCTCTTCGGTCATCGCGGCAGCGTCCTCGAGGGAAGCCCGCAGGCCACGAGCCTGCCGGCGGGCTGACCGCACGGAGAGGGGGACCGGAGTCCAGCCCAGCCGGAGGCCGAGCTCGACCACGGGAGGGCGGATGGACGACCGGGCCATCGCCGTCTCGGGATCGAGCGGGCCGGTCACACGACCCGCCTCGACGAGCAGCACGGAGTCGGCGTGGTGCACCACCCGCTCGAGGCGGTGCTCGGCGACGACCACGGTGATGCCGACGTCGTGGACCAGGCGGTGCAGGATCGCGAGGACCTCCTCGGCTGCCACGGGATCGAGCGCGGACGTCGGTTCGTCGAGGACCAGGACCCGGGGCCCGGCAGCTAGAGCCACCCCGATGGCCACTCGCTGTTGTTGCCCACCGGACAGGTCGACCACGCGACGGCCTCGGAGGTCCGCGAGGCCGAGCAGGTCGAGCGTCTCCTCGACCTGTCGCTGGCCGCCGTGCGGGTCGTCCGCGCGCGGCCGCACGCCTGCGGCGATGACGCTTTCCACCGTGCCTTCGACCAGCCCGGAGGCGGGGTCCTGTCGAACCAGCCCCACGACGGCGCCGCCTTGGTCGGCGCCCGCGCCGAGCGGGTCCATCCCGTCCACGAGCACCCGGCCGGTCCGGATGGCTTCGGAGCCGCCGCGGGCGTCGAAGCCCTCAGGAGTCGTCGCGTCGCCCAGGCACCGAAGCAGGGAGGTCTTGCCTGATCCGGTCGGGCCGACCACGAGGACCAGCTCACCCTCGGGAATCGTGAAGGAGGCGTCGCGCAGCGCCGGCTCCCCGGCATACGCGATGGTCACTGCCTCGAACACGATCACGGGCCGAACCCTAGAGTGGAACCATGAGCGATGCGTGGACCTGGACCTACCTCGACGGCGAGGGCAACGCCATGACCGGCGACGAGCTGGTGACGACCGCGTTCCCGTCGCAGTCGGACGCCGAGAACTGGTTCGGCGAGTCGTGGCACGAGCTCACCGACCTCGGTGTCGACGCGGTCAAGCTCTTCCACGAAGGCGCCCTCGTCTACGGGCCGATGAGCCTGCGCGCCGCGGAGTAGGTGCAGACCAGCTGCCCAGGGGCAGCCCCACAGCCGCTCAGACGGGGAAGTCGCCGCGCTTGACCAGGGCCTTCGGCATGCGCGAGCGCCGGAGCTGGAAGCCGCGCATCACGGCGTACATCGCCAGGCCGCGACCGACCTTGTCCTCACCGAACTTGGCGACGAGCAGCTTCTTGAGCCTTCGCCACATGAGAAAGCCGTCGATGGCGGCGGCCAGCAGGAGGCCGTAGACGCCGATCGAGACGGCGGCGAACACGGCCGGGATGCGGATGAACGACAGCGCGAGCACCACGATCATGACCGGGAGCATGAACTCGCCGAGGTTCCAGCGGGCGTCGATGTAGTCCCTTATGTAGCGACGCACCGGTCCCTTGTCGCGAGCGGGCAGGTGGGCCTCGTCGCCCGTGGCCATCGCGGCCCGCTGCTTGAGCTGGGCCTCGCGGCGCTTGACCTTGTCGGTGTCGCGTGCGGCCTTGCGGTCGGTGACCACCAGTGGGCGCCGGTTGGCTGCCTCCTGGTCCTTGCGCTTGGGCGTGGGCCGGTTCTTGGCTCCCTCGCGGGGGGCATGAGTGACCGATGCGGTCTGCTGCTCGTTCAGGGTCTTGTTACGTCCAAACACGAGTTCACTGTATGCCGTGTGGTCACCTTCCCCGGAATCGCGAGCCGGGGGTGACCCCCGAGGTGGCCCCGCAGCCACGCGTTAGGCTCCCCGTCGTGACCGACGACGTGCCGACGACCGACCAGATCTCCGCCCTCAAGACCACTGTCGCGGGCCTCATGCCGAGCCTGCGCAAGGACCTCGAGGACCTCACCCGCATCCCCAGCGTGAGCCTCGACGCGTTCGACCAGGCCTACGTCGAGGCCAGTGCCCAGGCGACCGCCGCGCTGCTGCGGGCCGAGGGGCTCGACGTCGAGATCGTGCGCGAGGGAGGTCGCCCAGCGGTCATCGGGCACATCGACGGGCCCGAGGGTGCGCCCACGGTCATGCTCTACGCCCACCACGACGTGCAGCCGCCCGGTGACGAGAAGGACTGGGACAGCCCGCCGTTCGAGCCCACGGAGCGTGACGGCCGTCTCTACGGGCGCGGCGCAGCGGACGACAAGGCCGGCATCATGGCCCACCTGGCCGCCCTGCGCGCCCACGCCGGCAACCTGCCCGTCGGAGTCACCGTCTTCGTCGAGGGGGAGGAGGAGATCGGCTCCGACTCGCTGCCGACGTTGCTGGAGAAGCACGGCGAGAAGCTGCGCGCCGACGCCATCGTCCTCGCCGACTCCACCAACTGGGCCATCGGCGAGCCGGCCCTCACCACCACCCTGCGCGGCCTGATCCGCGTGGTCGTCACGGTGACGACCCTGGACCACGGCATCCACTCGGGCATGTTCGGTGGGGCCGTCCCCGACGCGATCACCCCGCTCATCCGCATCCTGGCGACGTTGCACGACGATGCCGGCGACGTCGCGATCGCCGGGCTCAAGTCCGGCAAGGCCAGCGACCTGGAGTTCGACGAGACACGGCTGCGTGAGGAGTCCGGCCTGCTCGACGGGGTCGAGGTCATCGGCACCGGCACCCTGCTCGACCGCATCTGGACGAAGCCCACTGCCACCGTCATCGGCATCGACGCACCCTCGGTCGCCAAGTCCTCCAACACCCTGGTGCCCACTGCGAGCGCCAAGGTGTCGATCCGGCTGGCCCCCGACGAGGTGCCCATGGAGGCGTATGCCGCGGTGCAGCGTCACATCGCCGAGAACACCCCGTGGGGCGCGAAGGTCGAGGTCCACCTCGACGACCAGGGCGCCGGCTTCGACGCCGACGCCAACGGTCCCGTCTATGACCAGGCACGCGCGGCGTTCACCGACGCCTGGGGAGTCGAGCCGGTCGACATCGGCGTGGGCGGCTCGATCCCCTTCGTCGCGTCGTTCGCACAGAAGTTCCCCGACGCAGCGATCCTCGTCACCGGTGTCGAGGACCCCGACACGCGCGCCCACGGCGCCAACGAGTCGCTGCACCTGGGGGAGTTCGAGAAGGTCTGTGTCGCCGAGGCCGTGCTGCTCGCGCGGCTCGGCGCCATGCCCCGCTGAACCCTCCCGACCCTAGCGAACGGAAACCCTTCATGAGCGAAGCAACGAACGCCACCCGGACCCACGACCTCGTCATCTTCGGGGCCACCGGCTTCGTCGGCCGGCTCGTGGCGGAGTACCTGGCCGAGCACGCACCGGAGGGTGTCCGGATCGCCCTGGCGGGCCGGTCGCGCGAGCGCCTGGAGGAGGTCCGAGCCGGGTTGCCGGCTCGCGCCCACGACTGGCCGCTGCTCACCGCTGACGTGGCCGACGCGACGTCCTTGCAGCAGCTGGCCGGGTCGACGACCGCACTGGCCTCCACGGTCGGCCCCTACCTGCGCTACGGCATCCCGGTCGTCCAGGCGTGCGCGGAGGCGGGCACCCACTACGCCGACCTCACCGGCGAGGTCCTGTTCGTGCGCAAGGCCATCGACGCCGTCGACACACGAGCCCGCGAGACCGGCGCGCGCATCGTCACGGCCTGCGGCTACGACTCGATCCCGTCCGACCTCGGTGTGCTGTTGCTGCACGAGCGCGCGGTTGCTGACGCCGCCGGTGGTCTGCTCGACACCACACTGCACGCGAAGTCCAAGGGTGGCCTCAGCGGCGGCACGATCGACTCCTCGCGAGCGCAGCTGGAGGCGGTGAGTGAGAATCGGGCCCTGGGCAAGGTCCTCTTCGACCCCTATGCCCTGAGCCCGGACCGGGCTGCCGAGCCGGACCTAGGTAAGGAGCGGGACCCCAGGTCGGTCTTCGCCGACGCCGAGACCGGCGAGTGGGTCGGGCCATTCGTCATGGCCGGTTTCAACACGCGAATCGTGAGGCGCAGCAATGCTTTGCGCGACCACGCCTATGGTCGGCGCTTCCGCTACCGCGAGGTGAGCGCCTATGGCAGGGGGCTGAGCGGGCGCCGCCGGGCCACCGTCTTCACCGCCGCGATGGGGCTGGCTTTCGCAGGTCTGGCCAACCCGCGCACCCGTCCGATCTTCGACCGCCTGGCACCGTCGCCCGGCGAGGGTCCCAGTGAGCAGAACCGCCGTTCCGGCTGGTTCTCCATGAAGATCCGCACCACCACCGAGACGGGGCGGCGCTACCTCGCGACGGTGTCGGCCCAGGGCGACCCCGGGTATGCCGCGACGGCGGTCATGCTGGGGGAGTCCGCTTTGTGTCTGGCCCTGGACGGCGACCGGCTTCCCCCCGGTGCCGGGGTGCTCACCCCGGCCACGGCGATGGGCGATGCACTGGTCGACCGGCTGCGGTCGCGCGACTTCGTGCTGACCGTGGACGAGCTGACCGACCGCCCCTGAAATCTCAGGTCGGGCTGCCCGTCCACGGAAACCGGTGGTGCTCTGCCGGCTCGCAAATCCCTGCGAACCATCCAGTCTGCGCCGGTATGCCTTCGATCGCCTCCACCACCCGACGTAGTGAACTCGGGCGCAGGGCCGTTGGGATTCGTCGTCGCAAGGGGTCAACCTTTCCGGGCTGCGCTGCGACTCTGAGTGTGTGAGCCCCGTCCTGCGACCTGCCGAGCCGAGCGAGTTCGGTCCCGATGCCACTGCCGTGGTGGTCGGGCGCGACGAGGCGCTGCCGCTGCTGTTCAGGGCGCACGGCGCGAGCCTGGTCCGCCTGGCGTACTTCCTCACGAGCGACCGAGGTGTCGCCGAGGAGGCCGTGCAGGACGCGTATGTCTCCCTGTACCGGAACTGGCACACCCTGCGTGACCGCGCGGCGACCCTCCCCTACCTGCGCGCGGTCGTCGTCAACCGGTGTCGGTCCGCGCACCGGCGGCGGGCACGCACCGTCCGTGCGACCGAACCCCTGACGCCGGACCTCGCCTGGCTGCCCGGGGCGGACACCGAGGCGGTCGCCCACGACGAGGCGCTGCGGATCGCCACCGGCGTCCAAGGGCTGCCGACCCGGCAGCGCGAGGTCGTCGTGTGCCGCTACTACCTCGACCTGACCGAGCGACAGACGGCCGACCTCCTGGAGATCTCGGTGGGATCGGTCAAGAAGCACGCCAGCCGGGCGCTGGCGAGGCTGCACGACAAGTTGGAGGTGTCGCTGTGAACGCCATGGAGGGCCGCACCCGCGAGGCGCTGCACCGTGTCGCGGACGGGCTGGTCGTCTCCGAGCACGACCTGGATCGAATGGAGGGGAACCTGATGACACTGCTCGACTCACGACCCACCGATGAACGGACCGCACCCCGACGACAGCGGGGCTGGGTGGTTGCTGCGGTCGCAGCAGCTGCACTCGTCGTGGGGGGCGTCGCGCTGTGGCAGGTGAACAGCCACAGCCCACAGACCCCTCCTTCGGGTCGGCTCGCGCCGAGCCAACCGCTCGTCCCGCCCGAGCTGGTGGGGCTGTGGCAGAACCAGCCCGAGAGCCCGTGGCTCTGGGAGTTCGCATCCGACGGTCGTTTCTGGAACGTCGAAACAGCAGCCGACTACGTGCGCGCCAGTGGCGTCCCCGGTGACAGTCCCGAACGCGTCACCCAGCGCGACGGCGACCTCTACACGATGACCGAATCCGGCAGCCCCAGCAGTCCCGCCAGAGGGTGTACCCAGACGCGTATCCAGGTCGTCGGGGACACGTTCATCCTGAACGACCTCTGCGGCAGCGGTGCCGAGCCCCCGCTGCGCCTGGAACGGGTGTCGCCACGTACAGCGGCCGCTCCCGCCCTCAAGCCAAGGTTCCCGACGGGGGTGGAGCGTACGGTCACCGTGTCCACCCAGGTCGAGGGCTCGTGGCTGCACCCGGCGACGAACCTGCTGCTGGTAGTGGCTCAGCCGGCCCTGGACGATGGGCTCACCTACGTGCTCGACGACGACGGCGACGGCTTGAGCCGTCCCGACCAGCGAGGAGTCCTCAGCGTCTCGTCCGACGGCACAGTGGCCCTGCAACCGCAGACCCGCGGCGGGGGCTGCGTGCTCGGCTTCTCCAAGGCCGTCTCGAACACGGCGACGTTGGTCACCACGAGCTCGGTGAACGGCTGCTTCGCGGCGGGGAGCACGCAGACCTGGCTGCGGCTCAACTGACGACCGTTCGTGGAGGGGGTCTGGCCGCTGCTCTTCGCGGCGGCCACTCCCATGTGTCCCGCCCGGCCTGTCCCGCCGGGACTCTCCGGCCCGAGCCGTCGGGACCGGCGTCAGTCCTTCGAGGTCTCTCCGGGGAGGGCCAGCATCTGGTCGAGGGCCACCCGCGCGTAGTGGGCGACCTCGTCGTCGACCTTGATGGCGTTGACCACCCGTCCGGCCACCAGGGACTCGAGCGCCCAGACGAGGTGGGGCAGGTCGATCCGGTTCATGGTCGAGCAGTAGCAGACGTTCTTCTCCAGGAACGAGATCTGCTGTCGCGGGAAGAGCGCGCCCAGCCGCCGCACCAGGTTGAGCTCGGTGCCGACCACCCACTTCGTGCCGTCGGGGGCGGCAGCGATGGTCTGGATGATCTTCTCGGTCGAGCCCACCTCGTCGGCGGCCTCGACTACCTCGTGCTGGCACTCGGGGTGGACGATCACCTTGACGTCAGGGATCTCGCGACGAGCCTGCTCCACGGCGGCGAGGCTGAACCGTCCGTGCACGGAGCAGTGGCCGCGCCACAGGATCATCGTGGCGTCCTGGAGCTCCTGTCGCGTCAGGCCGCCCATCGGCTTGTGGGGGTCGAACACCACACAGCCGTCGAGCGAGCCGCCCAGGTCGCGCACGAAGGTGTTGCGACCCAGGTGCTGGTCGGGCAGGAAGAGCACCTTGCCGCCGTCGCCTGCCTGCTCCAGGGCCCAGGTCAGCGCCGTCTTGGCGTTCGACGACGTGCAGATCGTGCCGCCGTGCCGACCGGTGAAGGCCTTGATGGCTGCTGAAGAGTTCATGTAGGTCACCGGGACGGTCACGTCGGCCACACCGGCCTCGACCAGGTCGTCCCAGCAGTCCTCGACCTGCCGGATGGCTGCCATGTCGGCCATCGAGCACCCGGCGGCGAGGTCGGGAAGGATCACGGTCTGGTTGTCGCCGGTGAGGATGTCGGCGGACTCGGCCATGAAGTGCACGCCGCAGAAGACGATGTAGGGCGCCTCCGGCCGGGCCGCCGCGTCCTTGGCCAGCTTGAACGAGTCACCGGTGACGTCGGCGAACTCGATGACCTCGTCGCGCTGGTAGTGGTGTCCCAGCACGAAGACCTGGTCGCCCAGCGCCGCCTTCGCAGCGCGAGCGCGCTCGACCAGTCCCGGCTCGGACGGGGCCGGCAGGTCGCCCGGGCACTCGACTCCGCGCTCGGTGTGCAGCTCGGTGCCACGTCCGAGGACGAGCAGCGGCAGGGGACTGGTGGGCCGGGAGTCCGACTGCGTCACAGGGGTGCTCACGGCTCGATCGTATGCCGTGAACGACCGGACCCAGGCGGGCGGTCCGTGCCCTAGGGTCGCCGCCATGGACGACGCAGACCTCGTGGAAGCACTGCTGGCAGCCACGACCGCCATGGTCGGCACGATCCGGGCCGCCGACCCGCAGGCCTCCGTGCCCGCTTGTCCGGGCTGGACCGTCACCGACCTCGTCGACCACCTGGGCCGGGTGCACCTGTGGGCGGCGCACTGTGCGCGCACCGGTTCGCAGCCGGACCCTTACCCGCGACGTGACCGCGAGCAGCCGCTGGCGGACTGGTATGCCGCGTGTGCCGAGACGATCGTGACCACCCTGTCCGGGCTGCCGGCCGAGCACCCGGCGTGGAGCTTCTCGGCGGTGCCGGGACACCAGGACGTCCGGTTCTGGCGACGCCGGCAGTTCCACGAGACGACGGTGCACCACGTCGACGCGCTCCAGGCGCACGGTGTGCTGCCGACCGCCGGCCTCGTTGACACCGTCCCCGCACTGACGACCGAGCAGGCAGCCGACGGGGTTGCCGAGGTCTTCGAGGTGATGGCTCCGCGGAGCCTGGTCCGACACGCCGACCGACCGCCCCTGGAGGTGATCCCGGCCGCCGAGCCCATCGCCTTCTCCTGCACAGACACCAACGCCTCGTGGACCGTGCGGGTCGTCGACGGCGCCGTCTGCGTCCACGACAACGTGGCGCAGGAGGCGGTCGCCCGGGTCAGTGGACCGGCGTCGCACCTCTACCTTGCGCTGTGGCACCGCGCTGACTCAGCGGTGCTCGTGACCGACGGGGACGAGGCTGCCGCCCGCCGGCTCCTGGGTGCTGCGTTGGTGCCCTAGGGGTGGAGGGGTCTAGAGCGGGTGGATCTTGCTGCTGGACATCGCCACGCTGACGGTGTTCTCACCGAACTTCACGTGGATGCGGTCGCCGGTGATCTTGACGACCGATCCGAGCCCGTGCCGGTCGTGGGTCACCCGGTCGTTCACTGCGAAGTCCGGGATGTCCGGCACCGGAGCTGCCCGGAACGGGCTGTTCGGCAGATGCGGTTTCTTGGCGGGCTGACGGGGGCGCATCCATCCATTGTGGACCTGTTTTGCCCCTCTGGCCTCCACGGCGAACAGGAATCCGCCCCGCTCGTGCTCAGCAGCCCGGAAGAATGGGAGCGAAGAAACCCGCCGTGGCACTCGGCGCCCGGGCTGGAAGGATGGGCGCGTGCACGTCGTCATCGCGCCGGACTGCTTCACCGGCACCCTCACCGCCCAGCAGGCCGCCAGGGCCATCGCCCACGGGTGGGCTGCCACCGCCCCGCACGACCTGCTGACCCTGCGTCCGCTGTCCGACGGCGGTCCGGGCTTCCTCGACGTGCTCGCGTCGGCGCTCCCCGAGGCGCAGACCTTGGCCGTGACGGTCGCCGACCCGCTCGGTCGCGACGTGCCGGCCGCGATCCTGATGACGGGCACGGACGGTGACCGCACGGCATACCTCGAGTCGGCGCAGGCGGCAGGGCTGCACCTGCTCTCAGCCGACGAGCGGAACCCCGCGGTGACCAGCACGTGGGGAGTCGGCCAGCTCGTCGACGCTGCCCTGCGCGAGGGAGCCACCCGGATCGTGGTCGGCCTCGGCGGCAGTGCGACCAACGACGCTGGCGCCGGAATGCTCGCGGCACTCGGCGCGGGCGCACCCCAGGACCTCGCGCGGGGTGGGCTGGCCCTGGCCGACATCTCGGACGCGGCCCTCCCGGCGCTCGCGGCCACCCGCGAACGCTTCCGCGGTGTCGAGCTCGTCCTTGCCACCGACGTCGAGTCGCCGCTGCTCGGGCTCCAGGGCGCCAGCGCGGTGTTCAGTCCGCAGAAGGGGGCCTCTCCCGAGATCGCCCAGGCCCTGGAGGGGGCGCTCGGACGGTTCGTCGAGGTGGTCCGTCGCACGCTGCCGGAGCAGACCGACCTGTTGACCGGTACGGGCCGCCGCCTCGACAAGGCGCCCGGCGCCGGCGCAGCGGGCGGCCTCGGCTACGGACTGTCCCTGCTCGGGGGCACCAGGGTCAGCGGGGTGTCGGAGGTCCTCGAGGCGGTGGGGTTCAGAGACCTCCTGCGGGCGGCCGACCTGGTCGTCACGGGGGAGGGCTGCTTCGACTGGCAGAGCCTGCAGGGCAAGGTCGTGGCCGGGGTTGCCGCCATGGCGCTCGAGACGGCCACGCCGAGCGTCCTCATTGCCGGCCAGACCCTCGTGGGGCGCCGTGAGGCGATGACCCTCGGGCTGTCGGGCAGCTATGCCGTGGCGCAGACCCCCGCACAGGTCGAGGCTGCCATGTCCGATCCGGTCGGAACGCTCTCGGCACGCGCTGCCCGGGTGGCGGCCACCTGGTCCCCCCGGAGCTGACCACGACGTACAGTGGGGGGTGCGCGGGGAACATTTCGCGAGAACCGCAGGTTGGCACTGGTGGCCGACCTCCACCGACATGAAGGACTCATCATCATGAGTGTTCAGGACCAGACCGCCCCGGCGACGACCGCCGACGCGACCGAGGCGCCTGCCGAGGCCACGCACGGCGTGCTCCTCACCGACGTTGCTGCCGCCAAGGTCAAGTCCCTGCTCGAGCAGGAGGGCCGCGACGACCTGCGCCTGCGCGTCGGCGTGCAGCCCGGTGGCTGCTCGGGCCTCATCTACCAGCTCTACTTCGACGAGCGCACCCTCGACGGTGACCTCGTGCGCGACTTCGACGGTGTCGAGGTCGTCGTGGACCGGATGAGCGCCCCCTACCTCGTCGACGCGAGCATCGACTTCGCCGACACGATCGAGAAGCAGGGCTTCACGATCGACAACCCCAACGCGGGCAGCTCCTGCGCCTGCGGCGACTCTTTCAGTTGATCGAGCACAGCAGCTGATCACGCACAGCAGCTGAGCAACGCCGAGGGGCCCGTCACCACTGGTGACGAACCGGGCGCCCGCGTCCCACTCGGTGCGCTGGTTGCCGCCCACCGGGAAGCCACCCGCCGCCTTCAACATGGCCGCCAGGTGCATGAGGTTCCACGTCATGAACGTGGTGTTCCGCTGGGTGAACTCGTTCTCGGGGCCGCCGCTGCCCGGGTCGAGGTAGGACGGACCGGGTCCCGCCTCGCCGATCCACCCGGCGTCCGCAGCCGGTGGGATGGAGTAGCCGATGTGCTGGAGGCTGTAGAGGATGTTGGACGAGCAGTGCTTGATGCCGTCCTCGTTGCCGGTGATGATCGCGCCACCGACCTTTCCGTAGTAGACGTACTGGCCTGCCGCGTTGGTCATGGATGACCCCGCATAGAGCCGCTCGATGACCTGCTTGGTGATGCTGGAGTTGTCGCCCAGCCAGATCGGGCCCGCCACCACGAGGATGTCCGAGTCGATGATCCGGGCAAACAGGGTCGGCCACTCGTCGCGGTCCCAGCCGTGCTCGGTCATGTCGAGGTAGACGCCGGTCGCGATGTCGTGGTCGACCGCCCGGATCACCTCGACCTCGACTCCGTGCTTGCGCATGATGGCGGCGCTGATGTCGACCAGGCCCTGCGTGTGGCTCCGCTCCGGAGACCGTTTCAGCGTGCAGTTGACGAAGGTCGCGCGCAGGGCGCTGAAGTCGAAGGCACCGATCTCGGGTTCGCTCATGGAGGTGACTGTGCCGTGTCACGGGGCCAGCAGCAACAGTCATTCGGTGGATGGCACGGTAGGTTTCCCAGAGTGCAGATAGCCATCACGGGTTCCATTGCCACCGACCACCTGATGACCTTCAAGGGCAGGTTCCGCGACAGCCTCGTCGTGGAGCAGCTCGACAAGGTCTCGTTGTCATTCCTCGCCGACGACCTCGAGGTGCGCCGCGGGGGCGTGGCCGCCAACATCGCGTTCGGCATGGCCAACCTCGGCCAGCGCCCGATCCTCGTCGGAGCGGTCGGTGAGGACTTCGGCGACTACCGCAGCTGGCTCGAGCGGCACGGGGTGGACTGCGCATCGGTGCACACGTCCGAGTCCAAGCACACCGCACGCTTCGTCTGCACGACGGACGAGGACATGGCCCAGATCGCGACCTTCTACGCCGGCGCGATGAGCGAGGCAAGGGCCATCGAGCTCGGCCCGATCGCCACGCGTGTCGGCGGGCTCGACCTCGTGCTCATCGGTGCCAACGACCCCGAGGCGATGCTGCGCCACACCCGCGAGTGCCGCTCGCGCGGCATACCGTTCGCTGCCGACCCCAGCCAGCAGCTGGCCTTCGCCGACGGCGCGACGATCCGCCAGCTCATCGACGGTGCCGACTTCCTGCTCACCAACGAGTACGAAGCCGCGCTCACCGAGCAGAAGACCGGCTGGAGTGCCGAGGAGGTTGCCGACCGGGTGCACACCCGCGTCATCACGCGGGGCAAGGAGGGCGTCACCATCGAGCGCAAGGGGGAGGACCCCATCGAGGTGTCGGTGGCGCGCGAGGTCCGGCGCGCCGACCCGACCGGAGTGGGCGACGCGTTCCGCGCAGGTTTCCTCACCGGTCTGGCAGCCGACCTGGGGCTGCGGCACGCCGCCGAGCTCGGGTCGATGCTGGCGACCTACGTCATCGAGACGGTGGGCACCCAGGAGTACACCCTCGGCAAGGCGAGCTTCCTCCAGCGGCTGGCGGACGCGTACGGCCAGGATTCGGCCGACGCCATCGAACCCCACATCGCCTGCATCGCGCCGTAGGACGCCACCGGTGGCGACCGACCCGGTCGAGCCCCTGCCGACCACGTGGGAGTTCGACCTCAGCGAGGTGGAGGACGGCGAGGACATGGTCGCGGTCGGGGGCGACCTGCGGGCTGGGACCCTCGTCGAGGCCTATCGCAGCGGCGTCTTCCCGATGGGCCTGGGCGAACACGGTGCCAGGCCGCTCGGGTGGTGGTCGCCGGATCCCCGCGGCGTGCTGCTGCCCGGTGGCGTCCACGCCAGTCGGTCGCTGCAGAAGTCGTTGCGGCGCTTCGAGATGCGGGTGGACACCGCCTTCCGGCAGGTCGTCGACGCGTGCGCCGACCCGCGCCGGGACGGGCGATGGATCACCGAGGAGATCGCCGATGCCTACACCGAGCTGCACGCTCTGGGATGGGCCCACAGCATCGAGACGTGGCAGGACGGTGAGCTCGTCGGCGGGCTCTACGGAATCACCGTCGGCGGGCTCTTCGCGGGCGAGTCGATGTTCCACCGCGTGACCGACGCCTCCAAGGCCGCCGTGGTCGCCACCGCGGGCTACGTCTTCGCCGACGGCGACCCGCGACGGCTGATCGACGTGCAGTGGGCCACCGACCACCTGCGCAGCCTCGGGGTGGTGACGGTCTCGCGACGTGACTACCTGCGCCTGCTCGAAGACGCCGTCGCCCTGGCGCCACCGACCTTCGGCGCCGCTTCCTGAGGCCGAGGCCTCAGGACACCAGCCGGACCCGGTATGCCGCGTGGTCACCGTCCGTGGGCACCTCACCGAGGTAGTCCTGGCCGCGCATCCGGCACCACGCGGGGATGTCGGCCCTGGCCGCCGGGTCCGTGGCCCACACCTCCATCACGGCTCCAGGTGCCGCGTCGCGCGCGGCCTGTGCCAGGCGGATGACGGGTAGGGGACAGCGCAGGCCACGTGCGTCGACGACGAGGGGCGGGGGCTCCGCTCCGTCCCGGGGAGGGCTCACAACCGGTGTGCTCCGAGCTCGGCGCGGACCGAGGCGACCGCGTCAGCGATCACCTCGCAGAAGGCGTCGACGTGGGCCGCGCGCTCGGGAGCGACCGCCGCGAGGGGCACCGTGATCCGGACGTTGCCGTGCGTCAGGGCACCCATCGCCGCGAGGACGTGGCTGGGTTCGAGCGTGCTGGCCGTGCACGCCGAACCCGAACCCACCCCGAAGCCGCGCCGGTCGAACTCGCGGACGAGCGCCTCACCGTCGGCGTAGAGGGCCGAGAACGTCACGACGTGGGGGAGTCGCACGGTCGCGTCGCCCACGACCTCGACGTCGGGAACGGCTGCCGCGGCGGCCCGGATCCGGTCCACGAGCGTGAAGGTCTCGGCCGCGTCGGACTCGCGCGTCGCCTCGGTCTGTTGCCAGGCCTCCGCGGCGGCAAGGGCAAGAGGCACCCACGGGGTGTGTCGGGTCGGGCCGCTGAGCGCCGCGTCGGGGTCCGGCGCGCCGGGGAGCAGCCACCGGGCGCGCTCGGGCAGCACGACCACCCCGAGGCCGCCGGGACCGCCCCAGGACTGGGCATCGCCCGCAAGGGCGTCGTAGGAGGTGGGGCCGGCCATCCGGCCCAGCGAGGCCTGGGCGTCGACGGCGAGCGGCAGCCCGGCCTCCTGGCAGAGCGCCCAGGCGCGGTCGAGCGGCTGCACGGTACCGACCTCGCCGTTGGCGTGCTGGAGGGCAGCAGCGACGGTTCCGGGAGCTGTGATCGCCCGGGACCACGCCTCGAGGTCCACCCGACCAGCCCCGTCCACCCCGACCGTGGCGAACAACGCCGGGTCGCCGGCGGAGTCCGCGCAGTGGCGGCCCGGGACCAGCACTGCCGAGTGCTCGACCGCGGAGGCGACGACGCGCGCTCCACGACGGCGCGCGGCATACCTGAAGCCCTCGACCATCCAGCGGACGGCGGTCGCGCCGTCGGGGGCGAAGGCCACCTCGGAGGGGCGGACCTGGAGTCCTGCCGCGAGCACTTCACGGGCCTGGTCGAGCAGGCGGCGCGCGGCCCGCGCCTCACGGTGAAGGCGTCGCGGGTCGGCCCACCCTGCATCGATCGCGGCGACGAGGGTCTCCCTGGCGCGGGGGTGCATGGGGCCGGGTGCCGCATCGAGAAACGCGCGGTCGGAACCGTCGTCCGGGGAGGGGTTCGCCACACCCCGACGTTAGTCCCACCCTGACCGGACGACACGCACTCGCTGGAGTAGGGTTTGGCGCGATGGCCCATCACTGTCTCGAAGAAGGTGCACCGTTGCGTCAGCACGACGTCTCTGCGCCGCGCCCACACAGGCGGCGGACTGCAAGCAGGAGATCGACCACGGCTCTCGGGCTGTCGCTCGTGGCCCTCACCCTCTCGGGGTGTGCGGGGCGCGTGCAGGACGGTTTCCTCCCCCGTGCGGTGACCGAGGGCGGCGAACGCGTGACCTCGCTGTGGAACGGCGCGTGGATCGCCGCGCTCCTCGTCGGCGCCCTCGTCTGGGGCCTGATCGGCTGGTGTGTCGTCGCCTACCGCCGGGCCAAGGACGACACGGGTCTGCCGGTGCAGCTGCGCTACAACGTGCCGATGGAGATCCTCTACACGATCGTCCCGGTGTTCATGATCGCGGTGCTCTTCTACTACACCGCGCGTGACGAGGCCGCCCTGCTCGACACCTCCAAGCACCCGGACGTCGTCGTCAACGTGGTGGGCAAGAAGTGGAGCTGGGACTTCAACTACGTCAACGAGCAGACCTACGAGAGCGGCACGCAGGCCGAGCTCACGGGGGAGCCCGGCACCGAGAAGAACCTGCCGACGCTCTACCTGCCGGTCAACAAGCGCACCGAGTTCGTGCTGACGTCGAGGGACGTCATCCACTCCTTCTGGGTCCCGGCATTCCTGCAGAAGCTCGACATGATCCCGGGGCGGGTCAACAAGTTCCAGGTCTTCCCGACCGAGACCGGTGACTTCAAGGGCAAGTGCGCCGAGTTGTGTGGCGCCTACCACTCGCAGATGCTGTTCAACGTCAAGGTCGTCGACCAGGCCGCCTACGAACAGCACATCTCCGAGCTCAAGGCGCAGGGCAACACCGGTCAGCTCGACAACAGCCTGAACCCCGCCAAGGTCATGGACGAAGACCAACACCTCATCCCGAGTGCAGGGGGCAACTGATGGCAGCGGCAACCGAGTCCACCTCGGCCGGGACGTACTACCGTTCCACCGAGGCGACGGCGACCCGCCGGCTCACCAAGGGTCAGACGGTCGTGAAGTGGGCGTCGACGACCGACCACAAGGTCATCGGCAACCTCTACTTCATCACCTCGTTCCTCTTCTTCATGTTCGGCGGCGTGCTCGCCCTGCTGATCCGTGCGGAGCTGTTCCAGCCCGGACTGCAGGTCGTGGACAACCCCGACCAGTTCAACCAGCTGTTCACGATGCACGGCACGATCATGCTGCTGCTGTTCGCGACGCCGTTGTTCGCCGGGTTCGCCAACGCCCTCATGCCGATCCAGATCGGCGCCCCTGACGTCGCGTTCCCGCGGCTGAACATGTTCGCCTACTGGCTCTACCTGTTCGGTGGCCTGATCGCCTCCGCAGGCTTCCTCACCCCCTCGGGTGCGGCGTCGTTCGGCTGGTTCGCGTACTCGCCGTTGTCGGACGCCTCAAACACCCCCGGCCTGGGTGGTGACCTGTGGGTCTTCGGTCTCGCGCTCGGTGGTTTCGGCACCATCCTCGGTGCCGTCAACTTCATCACCACGATCATCTGCATGCGCGCGCCCGGCATGACGATGTTCCGCATGCCGATCTTCACCTGGACGATCCTGGTCACCAGCCTGCTCGTGCTGATGGCCTTCCCGGTGCTCGCATCTGCCCTGCTGGCGCTGGGTGCAGACCGCAAGTTCGGGGCCCAGATCTTCGAGGCCGACAACGGCGGGCCGATGCTGTGGCAACACCTGTTCTGGTTCTTCGGCCACCCAGAGGTCTACATCATCGCCCTGCCGTTCTTCGGCATCATCTCCGAGATCCTGCCGGTCTTCTCGCGCAAGCCGATCTTCGGCTACAAGACGCTGGTCTTCGCGACCATCGGCATCGCGGCCCTCTCGGTGACCGTGTGGGCCCACCACATGTACGCCACCGGCCAGGTGCTGCTGCCGTTCTTCGCAGTGATGACCATGTTGATCGCGGTGCCCACCGGCGTGAAGTTCTTCAACTGGATCGGCACGATGTGGGGCGGAAAGCTGTCCTTCGAGACACCGATGCTCTGGGCGGTCGGCTTCCTGGTCACCTTCCTGTTCGGCGGCCTGACCGGCATCATCCTGTCCAGCCCGGCGCTGGACTTCCACCTCTCCGACAGCTACTTCGTGGTGGCCCACTTCCACTACGTCGTGTTCGGCACCGTGGTGTTCGCGATGTTCGCCGGCTTCTACTTCTGGTGGCCGAAGTTCACCGGGCGGATGCTCGACGAGACGCTGGGCAAGATCCACTTCTGGATGTTGTTCATCGGCTTCCACACGACGTTCCTGATCCAGCACGTGCTGGGTGTCGACGGTATGCCGCGTCGCTACGCCGACTACCTGCCCGAGGACGGCTTCACCTGGGAGAACCAGGTGTCCACCTTCGGTGCCTTCCTGCTGGCCGCGTCGACGCTGCCGTTCCTCTACAACGTCTGGAAGACCTGGCGCACGGCGCCCTTGGTCGAGACCGACGACCCGTGGGGTTACGGCGCCTCCCTGGAGTGGGCGACGTCCTGCCCGCCGCCGCGTCACAACTTCGACGTGCTCCCGCGGATCCGCTCCGAGCGCCCGGCCTTCGACCTGCACCACCCCGAGGCGGCGCCGCTCGGTGGGGTGCACGCCGACCCGGACACCCTGACTCGGATCATGGCCGAGACCCGCACGTCCGAGCACCACGCGACGGGCGAGTTCGACGAGCACAAGCACCCGCGGTTCCACGAGGAGCGTGACTGACCCGTGAAGATCGAGTACAAGCTCTTCGTCATCCTGGCTGCCTTCTTCGCCCCCTTGGGGCTCATCTACGGCATCTTCACCCACTGGCGGGAGCCGGTCGGCCCGGCAGGGCTGTTCCTGTCCGCCGGTCTCGGCGCCATGATCGCCTTCTACCTGTGGGCCACGGCGCGGCGCCTCCCGGAGCGGCCCGAGGACAACCCCAGCGGCGAGATCTGGGAGCAGGAGGGCGAGTACGGCTTCTTCAGCCCGCACTCCTGGTGGCCCCTGGCCCTCGCCGGAGCGTCCGCCCTGTGCTTCCTCGGCCTGGCCGTCGGCTGGTGGCTGTTCATCATCGGGGCGGGCTTCGGGGTCGTCGCCCTGGTGGGCTGGACCTTCGAGTACTTCAAGGGCCCGCACGCCGTCTGACGGCGCTCCATCGACAGCTCGGCCGGGCGTACCACCCCTCGGGGACACAGCTGCATAGCCAACCAATGAGGGCTGCCCGGCGTCTGTTCGGGTGACGGGCATCGTCGGGGCACCATCCGACCGGTCCAGCCGCACACGAACAAGTCACGCACAGGGCGCCACGGTGGCGCAGAGCACAGGAGCACACACGTGGTGGGTAGGACACAGGGGTCACGACGACTGGCCACGGCCTTGGCCGTGGCCGCGTTGGCGGGGGTGACCGTGCTGGCCGGGTGCTCAGGCGCCGTGGACAGCCCGAGCACCGACAACGTCGCAGCCAGCTCGAGCAGCAGCTCGTCCTCCTCGTCGGCGACGCCCACTCCCGCGGAGCTCACGATCAGCCCGGCCCAGGACGCGACCGACGTGCTGCCCACCGAGCCCGTCGTGGTCAAGGCCACCACCGGTTCGCTCGGTGAGGTCGCCGTGACCGACGCCAACGGCGCCACGGTCGCAGGCGCCCTCGGTACCGATGGCTCCTGGACCTCCAGCGCGCGACTGGCACCCAGCGCGTCCTACACCGTCACCGCGAAGGCAACGGGTCCGGACGGCACGCCGTCCACGACGACCTCCACGTTCACCACCCTCAAGCCCAAGGTCACGGCCACCTACGGCATCCTCAACTCGGGCGAGACCGTGGGCGTCGGCATGCCGGTGAGCATCCAGTTCGACTCCGCGGTCGCCACCGCGAAGCTGCGCGGCGAGGTGGAGAAGCTCGTCAAGGTCACCACCTCACCCAAGCAGGCCGGCGCCTGGGGCTGGCTCGACAACCGCCAGCTCATGTGGCGGCCCGTGAACTACTGGAAGCCCGGCACCAAGGTCACCATCAGTGCCCCCCTCACCGGCGTCCAGACCGGCGAGGGCAAATGGGTCGGCAACGACGACTCCGCCAGCTTCACCATCGGCTCCTCGATGGTCTCCACCGTGGACATCAAGCGCCACGTCATGACCGTGACCCGCGGCGGCGCCGTGATCAAGACCATCCCGATCAGTGCCGGGCGCCCGGGCCCGCAGACCGAGACCCGTTCCGGCATCAAGGTGATCATCCGCAAGGAGGGCACCGTCGTCATGGACTCGACGACCATCGGGATCAAGAAGGGCGAGCCCGGCTACTACAAGATCACCACGCAGTCCGCCATGCGCGTGACGTGGACGGGGGAGTACCTCCACTCCGCGCCCTGGTCGGTCGGAGCACAGGGCAGCGCCAACGTCAGCCATGGCTGCGTGAACATGTCCCCCGCCAACGCCGCCTGGATGTACGCCAACTCCAAGGCCGGCGACGTCGTGAAGTTCACCGGCTCGTCCCGGCAGTTCCAGCCCTCTGAGGGCATCGGCGTCTGGCAGTACTCGTTCGCCGGCTGGAAGGCGCAGAGCGCGCTCGCCTGAGCGGCGTCCGAGGGCCCCCAGGGCGTCCTCCGGGTGTCGTCGCGCCGCTCGTCGACGGCAAAGGCTTGGTCGACCGCGAGCAATTTCTTGGTCAAGCATGCAACCGCGAGCCGGTCGGGTGGAGTCAATCCGGGTGTGACCATCCACTGGGGCATGGTCCATCACACAGCTGGGGGATCCACATGTTGTTGATGTCTCGCTCCGCCCTGTCCGCCGCCGCCGCACTGCTCCTGGTGCCGGTGCTGGCCTCCGCCGCCACCGCGGCACCCGCTCCGAACGACACCGCTGCCAAGGCAACCGTCGTCTCGGCCCTGCCCAGCACCTTCGAGCAGGACACCACCGGCGCCAAGACCGATGCCACCGATGCCGCGCTGAACGCGCAGTGTGGAGCGCCGTTCACCAACGCCAGCGTCTGGTTCCGCTACACCGCCGCGACTGACGGTGGCGTCATCGCTGACATGTCGGCCTCCAGCTATTCGGGCGGCTTCATGGTGACCGAGGGCGATCCCGCTGCCGGCAACCTCGTGGCGTGCGGCCCGACCACGGTCGGATTCGCAACCACGGCCGGGCAGACCTACTACGTCGTCGCATTCAGCGACACCACCGCCGTCGGCGGGAACCTGGTCGTCACCTTCGACAACGCCCCGCCGCCGCCGGAGGCGACCATCACCGTCAACCCGCGGGGAGTGGCCAACAAGGACGGCTCGGCGACTCTCAGCGGGACATACTCCTGCACGAACGCCGACGACTTCTTCAGCGACATCGAGGGCACCCTCACCCAGCAGGTCGGCCGGGTCAAGATCAACGGCTTCTTCTTCGTCAACCCCATCCAGTGCGACGGGGCGACCCACACCTGGTCCGGCACCGCCTACAGCGACAACGGCCTCTTCAAGGGCGGCAAGGGTGCGAGCGTGACCTTCGCGTTCGCCTGTGGCGTCTTCGAGTGCGCGGTCGGCTACGCCGAGCAGACGGTCCAGCTCAGCGGCGCGCGGAAGTAGCTCCAACGCACCACCGGTGCCGTGTCCTGTGACCGGGGCACGGCACCTGCGCGTCGTGGGGTGCGCGTGGCAGGGCTCACCCCCAGCCGAGGTCGTGCAAGCGAGCGTCGTCGATCCCGAAGTGGTGCGCTATCTCGTGCACCACGGTCACGGCGATCTCGTCGAGGAGGTCCTCGCGGTCCTCGCACATCCGGGTCAACGGGCCGCGGAAGATCGTGATCCGGTCAGGCAGCGCCCCCGCCCAGCCGTCACCACGCTCGGTGATGGGGGTCCCGTCATAGACGCCGAGCAGGTCGGGGTCGTCCGGTGGCGGTTCGTCCTCGACGAAGAAGACGACGTTGTCCAGCAGCCGCATCAGCTCGGGAGGCACGGCGTCGAGGGCGTCGCCCACGGCCACTTCGAACTCGGCTGCCCCCATCTCGACCACGGGGCCAGCCTGTCACGTGAGGGCCGCAACGCCGAAACACCCCCGGCATCGGTATGCCGCCCGCTCGCGGCCGCACGCGAGGCGTGGGTGGTGAGCGGGCGGCATACCCGGGGGTGTTGGCCTGAGAGGCTCAGGGAGCCTCTGGTGGGCTTGTGACGGGCCTCAGGGACGCTTGGGGGGCTCCCTGCGCGAGCTCTCGAGGGCCGGCCGCGACTCGTCGCTGCTCGGAGCGGCCTCGATCGCCTCGTGGCCATGGCCGTCGTGGTGTGCCGCGGCCAGCTCGGCCGGCGTCACCGGGTTGATGCTGTCGGTGAAGTAGAACCGCGACAGGGCCGAGCGGGCCTTGTCCTTGCGGGCCGTCGGTGAGGCGACGCCGTGGGCGTCGGTTCCCGCCTCGAGCAGCAGGACTTCGTGGTCCTCGTGCTGGACGAGGTTCCAGCGGGTGAACTCGTCGAGCGGCTCGTGCTGCTCGAAGAACTTCCCGTCGGCGGTACGCACGATGCGTCCGGTCTCGCGGCCGTGCAGGACCAGGTCGCGGTCCTTGCGCTGCAACGACAGGCAGATGCGCTTGGTGACCCAGAAGACGATCGGTGGCGCGATGAAGAAGGCTGCCCGCAGGGTGTGGGTGATGTCGTTGATCGACAGGTGCAGCTTGATCGCCATGAGGTCGTTGCCCGCGGCGAACATGAGCACGCCGTAGGCCGTCAACGCTGCCATGCCCAGCCCTGTGCGCGTGGGGTTGTTGCGCGGCCGGTCGAGCAGGTGGTGCTCGCGGTGGTCGCCGGTGACCCACTTCTCGAGGAACGGGTAGGCGCCCATCAGGCCGTACATGACCGGGATCAGGAGGATGGCGCCGATCATCACGTTGAACGAGAACGTGAAGCCGAAGGCGGTGAACTCAAGCCAGCCGGGCAACAGACGCAGCGCGCCGTCGGCGAAGCCCATGTACCAGTCGGGTTGGGCTCCTGCCGTGACCGGCGAGGGGTCGTAGGGACCATAGGCCCAGATCGGGTTGATGGTGACCAATCCAGAGATCAGCGAGATGACGCCGAAGACGATGAAGAAGAAGCCACCGGCCTTCGCGGCATACACCGGCATGACCGGGAAGCCGACGACGTTGTCGTTGGTGCGGCCGGGCCCGGGGAACTGGGTGTGCTTGTGCACGAACACCAGCCCGATGTGGGCGGTGAACAGTCCGACCAGGATCGCCGGGAGCAGCAGCACGTGGATCGAGAACAGGCGGGGGATGATCGCCTCGCCGGGGAAGGGGCCGTCGAACAGCGCGAACGACAGGTAGGACCCGAGCACGGGCACCGAGCGCATGAAGCCTTCTGCGGCGCGAAGGCCGGTCCCGGAGAGCAGGTCGTCCGGCAGGGAGTAGCCGGCGAAACCCTCGATCAGGGCCAGCATCGACAGGATGCAGCCGATCACCCAGTTGATCTCACGCGGCTTGCGGAAGGCACCCGTGAAGAACACGCGCAGCATGTGGACCGACAGCGCGACGATGAACATCAGCGCCGCCCAGTGGTGGATCTGGCGGATGAGCAGACCGCCGCGGATGTCGAAGGAGATGTCCACCGTCGACCGGAACGCCTCCGACATCGTGATGCCACGCAGGGGCAGGTAGCTGCCGTCGTAGACGACCTGACCGGCGCTGGGGACGAACCAGAAGGTAAGGAACGTGCCCGAGAGCAGGCAGATGATCAGGGAGTACATGGCGACTTCGCCGAGCATGAAGGACCAGTGCTCGGGGAAGACCTTCTTCATGAGGTAGCCGACCGGCTTGGCCGCTCCCGTGCGGTCGTCCAGCCAGCCCGCCACGCCCCCGACGGCCTTCAGGCCGGGGTTGGTGGGCTCCTCGGGCTGGGGGTCGTCCCTGCGGAGGCGGTCGATCGGGTCGCGGCCGGTCGGGTTGCGGTCGGTGCTCATGCGGAACCACGCTCCCAGAAGCTCGGACCGACGGCCTCGCGGAACGGGGCGTCGGCGATCAGGTAACCCTGCGCGTCAACGGTGATCTTCAGCTGCGGCAACGGACGCTTGGCCGGCCCGAAGATGACCTTGCAGTCCTGCGTCACGTCGAACGTCGACTGGTGGCAGGGACAGAGCAGGTGGTGCGTCTGCTGCTCGTAGAGACCAACCGGGCAACCGACGTGGGTGCAGATCTTGGAGTAGGCGACGATGCCCTCGTGGCCCCAGTCACGCTCCTTCTGGGGCTTGATGTCCTCGGGGTTGAGGCGCATCAGGAGCACGGCGGCCTTGGCCTTGTCCTCGAGCACGTGCTCGGAGTCCTTGATCGACTCGGGGAGCACGTGGAAGACCGAACCGATGGTGACCTGATCCGCCCGGATCGGGGTGCGCTCGGGGTCGCGGACCAGCCGGTCACCCTTCTTCCACATCGTGGTGGAGAGTTGGTTCTTCGGCAGGGGACCGAGCCCGCCCACCAGCGGCAGCAGGATCGCCAGCGGCGGCAGCGCGAGGGCGCCGACCAGCGAGAACTTGATGAGCGGGCGACGGCCGAGCTGGGCCTTGTCGCCGCCGTCCATGAGACCGGTGACCACCCGCGTGCGGTCCTCGTCCTTGGCCCGCAGGGGGTGTCGCTCCTCGACCGACTCGACGTCGGGCATCAGGGTCTTGGCCCAGTGGACCGCCCCGACACCGCAGCCGAGGAGGGCGAGAGCCATCGTCACGCCGAGGACGACGTTGTAGATGCTTGCGTTGCCGATGCCGGGGATGAATCCCGACCGCTCGGGGTCGATCGCGAAGTAGGCGACGATGAACAGCACCGTGCCCAGGCTGGAGAGGCCGAAGAGCGCGGCGACCTGCTTCTCGGCCCGTTTGGCTGACTTCTCGTCGAGGTCCGACATCCGCGCGGCGTGCGGCGGCAGGCCCGGGTTCTGGAAGTGCGCCGGAAGGCCGCCGGTGCCCTCGACATGGCCCTGGTCCAGCCGGACCGCAGTGGAGCCGTAGCCGTCGCCGTGGCCGTCGCTCTGGCCGGCCATGTGGCCAGCGCCGTGGCCGTCGCTCGTGCCGACGACCGCGCCGTGCGGCGTGTCGTGTTCGCTCATCGTGTCGTCGATCCTGTCGAGTCGCGGTGGTCAGTTCCAGTGTCGCCCCGGGCGATGGTCTGGGCCAGAGGGTGTGACCGACCCGTCATGGCCGTGTGTGCCCTCTGTGCCCTCTGTGCCCTCTGTGCCGTCGGAGCCATCAGGCGGCCTTCCGGCCGAGCCAGACGGCGAAGCCGACCATGATGCCGAGCCCGAAGATCCAGGCGAAGAGCCCCTCGGACACGGGGCCGAGGTTGCCCAGCGCCATCCCGCCGACGTTCTCCTGCTCGTCGACCGCGTGGAGGTAGGCCACGATGTCGTTCTTGGACTCCGGGGAGATGTTGTCGTCGCTGAAGACGGGCATCGACTGGGGGCCGGTGACCATGGCCTCGTAGATGTGCTTGCCCTCGACGTTGTGCAGGCTCGGGGCGTACTTGCCGCGGGTCAGGGCGCCGCCGGAACCGGCGAAGTTGTGGCACATCGCGCAGTTGACACGGAATAGCTCGGCGCCGAGGGCGACGTCGCCCCCTTCACCGTTGGTGTACTCGGCCTCGGGGATGGCGGGTCCGGGGGCCAGCGACGCGACGTATGCCGCGACCGCGGAGATCTGGTCCTGCGTGAACCGGACCTGCTCCGCGCGGGGGGCCTGGACGTTCGGCGCAGCCATCGGCATGCGGCCGGTGCCCATCTGGAAGTCCACGGCAGCGGCGCCGACGCCCGGAAGGGCCGGACCGGCCTTGGTCCCCTGGGCCTGCAGCCCGTGGCAGGTCGCACAGTTGGCGAGGAAGAGCTTCTTGCCGTCCTCGACGGTGCTGGCGGCTGCCGTGGCGGCGTCGGCCTTCTTGGGCGCGAAGGCGGAGTAGGCGACCCCGGTGAGGATCAGGCCCAGGAGCAAGAGCAGGGCGATCGCGGCCGGGTGGCGACGGCGGGCGGCCAAGGCGTTCACAGTGCGGTCCTGTCGATGGAGGCGGGCAGGGCGGGCTGGGAGGTCATCGTGCCGGTCACTTCAGCAGGTAGATCGTCGCGAACAGCGCGATCCACACCACGTCGACGAAGTGCCAGTAGTACGAGGTCACGACCGCGCCGGCAGCCTGGGCGTGGCTGTAGTGACGGGTCGTGAAGGTGCGCCCGATGATCAGCAGGAAGGCCAGCAGGCCCCCGGTGACGTGCAGCGCGTGGAAGCCGGTCGTGAGGTAGAAGACCGAGCCGTACGCGGTGGAGGAGAGGGAGATGCCCTCGTGCACCAGCTCGGAGTACTCGAGCACCTGACCGGAGACGAAGATCGCGCCGAAGATGTAGGTGAGGACGTACCACTCGCGCATGCCCCAGCTCGGGACGGCGAGGAGGCTGGCGTCGCCGCGGTGCGGTTTGCCGTGCTCGGCCGCGTGGACGCCGAGCTGGCACCAGACCGACGAGACGACGAGGACGATCGTGTTGATCGTCGCGAAGGGCACGTTGAGCACCCCCGTCGACTCCTTCCACAGCTCCGGCTCCACCGAGCGGATCGTGAAGTACATCGCGAAAAGGCCCGCGAAGAACATCAGCTCGCTGGAGAGCCAGACGATGGTGCCCACCGACACCATGTTGGGTCGGGACACCGGCCCGTGGCCGGGGATGCTGCCGGCTGAGCGGGCGGGTTCAGAGGTCACTGGAGATGCGGTCGCCACGTGCGCCAGATTAGCCACATTCGCAGCGCGGCACACCGTCGACCCCCCGATGGGTGCGTGGGCGTGCCGAAACGCCGCACCGGTAGCATCTGCGACATGACCGCTTCGCACGCGACCGCCGCCGACGCACCGACCTCGTCGGGGTCCTCGGCCCGCCAGATCTCCGTGCTGTTGTACAGCGACGACAAGACCACGCGCGACGCAGTCCGGGTCACGGTGGGACGTCGTCCGGCGCGGGACGTGGAGGTCGTGTCGTGGCGTGAGTGCGCGACCGCGGCAGCGGTGATCGAGGCCGTCGAGAACGCCCGCTTCGACGTCCTCATCCTCGACGGTGAGGCAGCGCCGATGGGTGGGCTGGGCCTGTGTCGCCAGCTCAAGAGCGAGATCTTCGAGTGCCCGCCGGTCCTCGTCCTGACCGGACGACCTCAGGATGGCTGGCTCGCGACGTGGTCCCTCGCCGACCTCGCGGTCCCGCACCCGCTCGACCCGATCGCCTTGGCCTCCGCCGTGGCCGAGCTGGGTCGCGGCGCTCGCCCCAGCGCCTCCTGACCGGCATGAGCGTCCCTGAGCCGGCTGGTCCCACCTGGCCGGACCTGCTCACCCTGCTGATCGCGCGGAACCACCTCTCCACCGACCAAGCGGCGTGGGCGATGGACCAGATCATGAGCGGCGAGGCCTCGCCGGTCCAGGTGGCCGGATTCCTCGTGGCGCTCCGCGCCAAGGGCGAGAGCGTCGAGGAGCTACGTGGCCTCGCCGACGTGATGCTGGCGCACGCCAACCGCATCGAGGTCCCGGGTCCGAGCCTCGACATCGTGGGCACCGGCGCCGACCGGTCCAACACGGTCAACATCTCGACGATGGCCTCGATCGTCATCGCTGCCAGTGGTATCCGAGTGGTCAAGCACGGCAACCGGGCCGCGTCGTCGGCCTCTGGTTCGGCGGACGTGCTCGAAGCCCTGGGCGTCAACCTCACCCTCAGCCCGCAGCGGGTGGCCGAGGTGGCGACGGATGCCGGCATCACGTTCTGCTTCGCCCAGGCCTTCCACCCCGCGATGCGACACGCTGCCGTGGCGCGCAGCGGGTTGGGTGTGGGCACGGCGTTCAACGTCCTCGGGCCCCTCACCAACCCCGCCCAGCCCACGTATGCCGTCGTCGGGGTCGCCGACGCGCGCGTGGCGCCGCTCATGGCCGGCGTGTTCGCCGGGCGGGGCAAGGATGCTGTGGTCTTCCGCGGCGACGACGGCCTCGACGAGCTGACCCTGAGCACCACCTCGACGGTGTGGTGGGTGCATGGCGGTGAGGTCACCCAGCGTGTCTTCGACCCCCTCCACGTCGGCCTCCAGCGCCAGCCGGTCGAGGCCCTGCGCGGGGCCGACGCGACGCACAATGCCCAGGTGGCGCGAGACCTGTTCGCCGGGCAGCGTGGGGCGGTCCGCGACGCGGTCGTGCTCAACGCAGGCATGGCGCTGGCCCTGGCCGCACCAGATCTCGCCGCCACCCCCGACGCGTCGGGTGGGGCGGGCGACAGGATCGAGCACGGCGCCTCGGACGAGACCTTCGCGGCGGCGGTGCGATCGGGCATGGACCGGGCCGAGGCTGCCCTGGACTCCGGGGCGGCCGCCGCCCAGCTGGACCGGTGGGCCGCGGCGACGCAGAGCACACCGGCCTGACTAGACCAGCTGGTCCTCCGCGTCCGGATCCGCCCCGTCCGGCTCCACCTCAGTAGCGGCCACTCGCAGGATCGCTGCGACCGACTGGTCCACGTCGGCTTCTGTCGTGGACCAGTTCGACACCGATACCCGCATCAGTCGACGGCCCCGCCAGGTCGTGCCGCCGAGCCAGCAGGTCCCGTCTCGCTGCACCCCTTCGATGACCTTGTCGGTCCGTGCGTCGCTGCCGAAGCTGACCAGCACCTGGTTGAGGACCACGTCGTTGACCACCACGGCGCCGCCTGCCTCGAGCCCGGCGGCGAACCGCTGGGCCAGTGCGCAGCACCGGTCGACGAGGTCCGCGACACCGTCACGGCCCAGCTCACGCAGGGCGGCCCAGACGGCGAATCCCCTTGCCCTTCGTGACGACTCGGGGACGAGGTCACCCAACGCGGGCGTCGCTCCACCCTGCCCGGTGAGGTATGCCGCGGTGTAGGACAGTGCCGCGGCGTGCACCTGGGGGTGGGCGCAGATGGCGAAACCGCAGTCGTAGGGGACGTTGAGCCACTTGTGGCCGTCACAGGACCACGAGTCGGCGAGGTCGATCCCGTCGACGAGGTGCGCCTTCTCGGGCGAGGCGCCGGCCCAGAGGCCGAAGGCCCCGTCGACGTGCACCCAGGCACCGTGCCGCCGGGCCACGTCACAGGCGGCCCGGAGGTCGTCGCAGGCACCGGTGTTGACGTTCCCCGCCTGGAGGCAGACGATCGTCGGTCCTGGCGCGCCCCGGTCGAGGACCGCCGAGAGGTCGTCGACGTCGATGGCGCCGTTGACCTCGGCGCCCACCGACTCCACCACCGCAGTGCCGAACCCGAGCAGCCGCAGCGCCCGGTCGATCGTCGCGTGCCGCTCGGCGCCGGCGACCACGCGCACGGCCGGGGCGCCACCCAGCCCGTCACGCCCGACGTCCCACCCGACCGCGGCGAGGACGTGCTGACGAGCCGTGGCCAGGCAGACGGTGTTGGCTCCCTGCGCACCGGTGACGAAACCGACCGATGCGTCGACGGGTAGCCCCATCAGCTCCTTCAGCCAGCCACCGGCGACCTCCTCGGCGACGGCGGCTGCGGGGGAGAGGGTGGCGTTGAAGGCGCACTGGTCCCACCCGACCGCCACCATGTCCGCAGCAGTGGCCGAAGGCAGGGCGCCGCCGATCACGAAGCCGAAGAACCGGGGCCCCGGGGTCGCGGCGAGCCCCGGTGTGAAGGCCGTGACCAGCTCGTCGAGGACCTCGACCGCGGGTGTTGCCGCATCGCGCAGCACGGCGTCCACCTCGAGCCGCAGCGTCGCCGCGTCGACTGCCGGGGCCACCCGGGTCACCGGCAGCCCCGACCGGTGGCGTGCCGCCACGTGGGCGGCGCGCTCGAAGAGGAGGGTCAGATCGTCCATGCGGTGAAGGTACGCCGACTCGTGCCACGGCAGCCTCCGCCGTCGGGGTGAGCGGCTCGTGCCGTGCTGGCCGACGACCTGTCGACCTACGACATCCCGGCCAGCCAGCTCACCGCCTGGCGGGCATCGGCCCGGCGCTGCTCGTACCTCGCCCCGACCGCCAAGAGGGCGACACCCAGCGTGCCCAGCGTGAGGTAGCGCGGTAGCTGGACCGCATAGGGGCCGAGCTGGGTGAGCGCGATGACGATGGCTGCTGCGGCACCCAGGACGACAGGTGCCTGCCACCGTCGCAGCGCGCCGGCCACGAGGACGAGCACCGCTGCAGTGACCGTGACCAACGAACGCAGGAGGCCGTCGTCGACCGCGGTGTACAGCGCGGAGGGGAGCAGCGCCACCGCCAGGCCCGGTCCGGCGGTCAACCAGGAGTGGTCGCCGAGCTCGCGATGCGACCACAGCCCGGCGGCGAGCACCAGTGCGGCCAGTGGCAGCGTCCAGGCCTCCAGCGTGGTCACCTGGGCGCGGTCGAGCTCGAGCCAGGCTGCCGCCGTGAGCCCGACCACGGCGAGGGCGACCGTCGCGCGCCGGTGCGGCAGGGCGGCATACGCGACGGCGACGAGCCCGTATGCCGCGGCGACGGCTGCTGCTGCATGCGGCCACGACCGGTCGACGGCGACGGCGACGGTGGTGACGGCGACGAGACAGGCGAGGGTGCCGAGGACGACCTCCTCGGGACGGCCGCGTCGCCACTGGGCCAGGGCCACGAGAACCAGTGCGGCGGCGACGAGCACGGTCCACTGGGTGCGGCCGCCGACGAGCCCACCCGCCAGCCACAGCGCCCAGGCGGCTGCCGCTGCACTGACACCTGCGGCGACGGGGCGAAGGACAGGGCGCAGCACGGCGGTCGCCGCCGCGGTCAGGGCGATGGCCACCAGGAGGGTGATCACCACACCGTCACCGAGCCCGACCCCCACCGCGCCCAGCAGAGCGCCGAACAGGGTGAGGTGGCCAACGGCGGCCAACGGCGCCTCTTCGGGTTCCGAGCGCCGTGCCAGGGCTCCGGCGACGAGGGCAGCACCCGCAGCGGAAGCGGCCAGCACCTCGACGTCGAGGGAGACAATGGATCCGCTGATCGTGACGCCCGCCACCGCTGCGACTGTGCCCACAGCGGTCGCCTGCACCCGCCACCCCGGCCGGTGCACAGCCGCCGTCGTGGCAGCCAGGGCCACGCCGGTGAGGGCGACGATCGTCGCAGGACGTGAGTCGTGGACGATCGCAACAAGGACCAGGACCGCGAGGGCCAGGCCGGTCTGGGCCTCGCACCAGGCCGTGCCCAGCGACGTCGTCCGGATGCGGGCGGCCGCCAGGACGGTGGCGAGCACCGCGGTGAGCAGGGCCAGCACCGCGGTCCAGAACGCGCCGACCTGCAGGGCGAGGCACAGGACAGCCGTCGGGACCGCTGCGGAGGCGACCAGGGCGACGATGCCGAGGGCGCGCCAGTCGCCGGACAGCGGTCGGGCGACCCAGTCGGCTCGGACCGCGCCCCGGCCGCCGAGGCGTGTCGCCCGCACGGCGACGACCCGCCTGACCACCAGCGCGCCGGCAGCGGCCAGGGTGGCCAGGAGGACCACGCACGCTGCGCCGTCGAAGGTGATTGCGCCGACCCCGGTACCGGACGGGGTGTCCAGGGCATCGGCCGACGCCGTGGCCGCGCCCACTGAGGCCGCGGCGAACGAGAGCGCCGCCCACCCGGCGGCGGGGCCGGTGGCGGCGCGGCGGGTCAAGCCGAAGGAGGTCGGCACCACGAGGTGCACGGCTCCGAACAGCACAGCTCCGAGGAGGGAGAGCGCCGCACCGCCGGCAGCAGTCGAGGCGTAACCGACGATTCCTGCCCAGCCGATCGAGGCTGCCGTCAGCGACAGCACGGCGAAGCCGGCGACGCGGCGGTCGTGACGGTGCACGGCGGCCAGGGCGAGGGCTGCGACCAGGCCGGTGACGGCGGTGTAGGCGCGGGCGTCCAGGGCGTCGAGGTCAGCCAGGCCGAAGCGTCGCGCGGCACTGACGTCCAGGAGCAACAGTCCGCCCGCCACCAGGGCCAGGGCTTCGGCGCTGCTGGGCAGCCGACGGCGCGATAGCTGGAGCGAGGCCACGGTCGCGGCAGCGGTGAAGCCACCCATGACCAGCATCTGACCGGTTCGGCCGATGACGAACCACGCGATGGCCAGGGCGATCGACGCGGCGACCAGGACGAGCAGGACACCGACTGCGAGGAGGGTCTGCTGGGTGGTCCAGCTCCTCCGCGGGGCCGTGGCAGGTGCCGGCAGGGGTGGGGCGGAGGAACCGGACAGGGCGACGTCCGAAGGTGACTCCGAAGAGAGCTCCCTCAGCTCCCAGGGCAGCTCCGAGGGCGGCTGGGACACCCGTTCCGCCGTCTCGGCCGGGGCGGGCGGGGCGGCCGGCGCTGCCGCGGACGCGGGGGCGTCAGCCGTGGCGCGCAGTGACGCGAGAAGGAGGCTGCGTTCGCGCTGGAGGGCGGCGAGACCCTGGTCGACCTGCCACAGCCGCACCGCGTCCGGGCCGGTGAGGGGCAGGTGGCAGGCGGGGCACGAGGTCGACGCCTCGGGCAGGAGCCGGCCACAGGCGGGGCAGGGGATCGGCGACATCGGTCCTCCGGAGGGTGCGGGCGCGAGTGCACCGTGTCACCCGAGTGTGGGGGTCGGCCGGGGGTCGCGGAAGGGCGTTGCTACTCAGATCGGCCGTGTGGCCGAGCAGGCGCGGGAGGAGTGCCGCGCATCGACAGGGAGTCGTGGACGCCGGTGCTCAGTCCCCGTCGAGGCCAAGGCTGAAGGCAGCCTCGAGGTCGTGCTTGGAGTAGGTGCGGAACGCGATGTGCGTGTTGGTCCCGATGACGCCCTGCACCTTGTTGAGCCGGTCGGCTATCACGTCGTTGAGCTGCTCGTGCTCCTTGACCCGGATCATCGCGATCAGGTCGGCGTCGCCGGCGACCGAGTAGACCTCGGACACGCCTTCGAGCTCGGCGATGGCCTGCGCCACCTCGGGGATGCGGTCGACTTCGGCGTTGATGAGCACGATGGCGGAGATCACCTCACCAATGTATCGGTCCGGGCTCGACGAGAGCAGCGCACTCTCGCGGCGCGTCAGGAGGCCGCGACGAAGCCGGCCACCGCGTGCCGCGCCACCACCTGCGGCTCGAGCTCGGCACGGGCGCCACCGGCGCCCCCTACTGGGCAGGTCCACTCGCCATCGAGGTCGACGATGCGCACGCCGGGCGACTCCAGCCAGCGCAGGATCTTCTCGGTCTCCTCGGGGGTGGCCGCAGGGGCCGGCCAGTGGGCCGGGAGCACGACCTCGGCACTGTCACGCACTGCATCGACATAGGGCATCGGGTCAGCCCCTCGTGGCGAGATGGTGCTGGCGGCGAGGCGGCCGTGCCGGACCACCACGATCTCCCAGCCGCCGGACGTGGCCGGACGCGCGGCGATGATCTCGGGGCTGGCGGCCAAGGGTGCGATCCGCTGGGCCCGGGCCATGCCGCGCACCAGTGCGAGCATGCGGTCGCGCAGCGTGCCCGCGTCCTCGAACCGCTCCTGGTCGGCGAGCGAGCCCATCCGGGTGCGCAGTGCCGTCACCACCCCGCGCGAGTCCCCGGCGAGGGCGTGCACGGCGTCCTGCACCACCGCGGCATACTCCTGCACGCTCTGGGCCCCCGTGCACGGAGCGCCGCAGCGGCCCATGTCGGCCAGGGCGCACGAACCGACGGGTCGGGTGGGGGACAGCCGCTGCACGCACTGGCGCAGCGGGATGACCTCGTGGACCGCCGCCACGGCGTCCTCCGCCGAGCTGCGGCTGCCGAACGGGCCGATGTAGCGGGCACCGTCACCGCGGACCTCGCGCACGATGGACAGGCGAGGGAAGGCCTCGACGGTGAGCTTGACCCAGGTGGCTCGCTCGGGGGTCTTGGACCGCCGGTTGTAGCGCGGTTTGTGCTCGGCGATGAGGCGCAGCTCGCGGACCTCGGCCTCGAGGGTGGTGGCGCAGACGATCGGGGTGACCGACTCGGCCAGGCGCACCATCTCGGCCATGCGGGTGCGCTGCTCGGACGCCGTGAAGTAGCTGCGGACCCGGGTGCGGATGTTGACCGACGTCCCGACGTAGAGGACCCGACCGTCGCAGTCCTTGAACAGGTAGACACCCGGCTCGTTGGGCAGGCCGTCGGCCAGCCACCGCTTGCGCCGCTGGGCGGGGCTGACCCGCGAGGTGTAGCTCGCGAGCTCCTCGAAGGTGTGGACACCGAGACTGCCCACCCTGCCGATGAGGGCGTGCAGGACGTCGACGGTGGCCTGCGCGTCGTGCAGGGCGCGGTGGTCTGGGGTGGTCGTGGCACCGAACAGGGCGGCCAGCGTGGACAGCTTGTGGTTGCGCGCCTCGTCGCGACTGACCAGCTGGCGCGCGAGGTGGACCGTGTCGAGCACCGCGTGCCGTGGCCAGTCGATGCCCTGGTCGCGGGCAGCCATCTTGAGGAACCCGATGTCGAACCCGGCGTTGTGGGCGACGAGCACCGCGCCCTGGGCGAACTCGAGGAAGGCCGGTAGAGCGGACTCGATGCGTGGAGCGTCGGCCACCATCGAGGTCGTGATGCCGGTGAGCGACTGGATGAACGGCGGGATCGGCAGGTGCGGGTTGACCAGCGTCTGGAACTCGCCCAGCACCTCGCCGCCACGCACCTTCACGGCGCCGATCTCGGTGATGGCCGAGTCAGCCGGGCTGCCACCGGTCGTCTCGAGGTCGACGACGACGAACGTGACCTCGGCCAGCGACGTGCCCAGGTCGTCGAAGGTGCCCTGCACCATCTGGTCGTCGGCCGTCTGCATGGACCAGACGGTAGGCCGGTGGTGTGACAGCCCGTGGCAGGCGCGCCCTCGGCACGACGTCGGGTGTGCCGGCGTCGCTGGCGTTGTCAGTGCCCTCACCTAGCGTCGTCGACAGGTGACACGACAGCAGTCCCCAGACGGACAGGGTCCCAAGACAGAGAGCGAGGTGGTCGCGATGATCATCGAATGCCAGAGCTGCCCGGTGCGCGACCTGCACTGCGCCGACTGCATGGTGACGGCCATGCTGGTGCCGCAGGGCGCGCACCTGCCCCTCGACGCCGCTGAGCGGGCGGTCGTCGCGAGGTTCGCCGACGCGGGGCTGGTCAGTGCGCACGAGGCCGCCTCGGCCAGCGCTCGCCGTGAGCCCTGGGCCGCCCACGTCCGCGCCGTCGGCTGATCGCTCCCTACGATGGCTGGATGAGCCGGCCCACCCCGTCCCGTGGCGGTCGCCCGGGCCGCGCGGCCGCCGGTGCCGGGCTCATCGCGCTCGTCGTCACCATGCTGGTCGGCTGCTCCTCCGACGAGCCACCGGCCGTCCGCACCTCGACGACGTCGCAAGCCTCCCAGCAGAACGCCCCCGAGCCCTCCGTCGCTCGAGAGGACGCCCTGACCGCCCTGCTCTCCCAGCGCGCCTCGGCGGTCCGCGCCCACGATCGGTCGGCGTTCGCCACCACCCTGGACGACCCGACCTCAGGCTTCGGGCTGCGCCAGCTCGCGCAGTTCGACGCGCTCGCGCAGCTCCCACTGAGCACCTTCAGCTATGGCACGCCCGAGCCAGCTCCCGCGCTGAGCACCGAGCGGGCGGCCCAGGTCGGCCCTGATGCGTGGGTCTCCCGGGTGGCCGGCCGCTACCGCCTCGGGGGCTTCGACACGGCGACGCGCGAGTTCGAGTCCTACTTCACCGTCGTACGACGTGGTGACCACTGGCGGTTGGCCGACGACACCGACGGCGGCACCCAGGTGCAGCTGTGGGACCTGCCGAGGTTCACGGTGGTGCGCAGCGCGACCACCTTGGTCGTCGGATCGGGTCCACGGAGTCGGCTGCGCCCCTACCTCGCCCTCGGCAACCTCGCCGTCAAGCGGGTCGACGCCGTCTGGACGCCGCAGTGGAACAGCCGCCTGGTCCTCGTCGTCCCCGGGACTGCGGCGCAGATGGCCGAGCAGGTCGGACAGGACAAGGATCAGGTGGCGCAGGTCGCCGCTGTCACGGACGGCCCGTTCGACCTCCAGGGCCGGGCTGGCGCCGACCGGGTGGTGGTCAACCCGAGTGCCTTCGCCCGCCTGGTGCCCCGCGGCAGGCAGGTCGTCGTGACCCACGAGGCGACCCACGTCGCCATCCGGGCCTCGACCAACCGTCCAGTGCCGCTCTGGTTGTCCGAGGGCATGGCCGACTTCGTCGGCTACCGCGACAGCGGCGCGACGCGCACCCAGGTGGCCGCAGCCCTGCTCGCCCGGGTCCGCGCCGGCACGGGGCCCAAGGCGCTGCCCTCCGCCGCCGACTTCGACCCCTCACGCACGACCATCGCGCCGAGCTACAACGCCGCGTGGCTGGCGGTCAACCGCATCGTCGACCGGTACGGCACTTCTGCGCTGGTGCGCTTCTACCTCGCGGCGGCCACGAGTCCCGACGCCTCGTCCAGCACCAGCAGCGACCCCGACGCCAACGTCGCCACAGCCTTTGCGGCCGTGCTGCGCACCTCGCAGGCGGCGTTCACCAAGGAGTGGCTGGCCTACCTGCGGACCCTGGCGAAGTCCTGACCGCTGACGCGCCCGTCCTGCGGGGCGGGCGCGCCACCGCGTCCGGCACCCGCCACCCGACCCGACTGGGGGAGGACCAGCGAGACGACGACCAGGGCGCCCACGAACCAGAACTGGTTGTAGAAGGCCTGCTTGTTGACGAGGTTCGCCACCAGCAGGACCAGGGCCAGCCAGCGCAGCACGTCGGCCAGGAGGGGTTGGCGCCGCCAGACCGTCCAGCAGACGGCAGCGAGGGTGCCGAGCACAGCCACCCCCGTGACGGCGAACGGCAGGGTCACACCAAAGGTGTTGAGCGCCAACAGGTAGAGCGTGTTGGCGAACTTGATCGGATGGAAGCCCACCAACAGGCTGATGGTGTCGTGGACGAAGTCCGGCGGGCTCGTGAGGAACCACGGGGCGATCAACAGACCGGTCAGCGCACCCGTCGCGATGGACCTGCGCCAGCCGAATGGACGCCACAGCAGCAGGACGGGCAGCAGCAGGGCCAGGTGCTGCTTGCTGGCACACGCCAACGCCAGCGGGATGACAGCCCACCAGGCCCGGTCGCGCTGCACCAGGACGGCCCACGAGAGGATCCCGGCGAGCAGCAGTGGCTCCGTCCAGGACTGGTCGAGCTGGGTGAGGGTCCCCGGGGCGAACACCAGGAGCGCCGTCACCGCCGCTGCCGTCCAGACCCAGCCGCGCCCGACGCCGGTTCCGGTATGCCGCGGCGCCGTCCCGCGCGCGAGCAGCCAGACCCCGGCCACCGCCACGAGCGTCCAGGACGCGAGCGCCCAGCGGACATCACCGAGGAGCCAGCGTCCGGGCGCGAGCAGCACCGTGGTCCACGGCAGGTAGGGGAAGGCGTCCTTGACGCCGGGGGAGCCGGTCCACGTCATGGAGTAGAAGTTCTCCCCGCGTCCGAGCGCGTCAGTCGCCTGCTGGAGGACGACCCAGACATCGATCCGCGGTCGAGGCGAGGAGATGACGGCGGTGGCAGCGCAGGCGGCATACCCCGTCACGGCGACGAGGCCGGCTGCCCACGGGGCGCGAGGACCGTTGGTGCACAACAGGACCGCCGCCGCGAGCGGCGCGACGACGAGCAGGGTCGTGGCCAGTGCGAGGCCAGTCGGTGCGAGATAGCTGAACAGCGGGACCGCCAGCGTGGCCAGCGCCGAGCCCCCAAGCATGACGGCCACCGCCGGACGGGTCAGCTGGATCCGCCAGCCGGCCCACTGCCACAGGGCGAGCGCCGCCGTGGCCGCCGTCAGGGTCGCCACGATGGGGATGCGGTAGCGCACCACGCTCCACTGCAGGGCAGTGAAGAACAACAGCCAGCCGAGGGCGAACGCCAACGAGGACACCGCCACGGTCCGAGTGGACGATCCGTGGCGGTGTCGGCGCATGGCTAGACCCTAGAGGTCGCCCGGCTACTCCTTGCCGCCGCCGGCGTAGAGGGACTCCACCTCGTCGTGGAAGTCCTTCATGACGATGTTGCGCTTGAGCTTCAGGCTCGGTGTGAGGTAGCCGTTGTCCTCGGTGAAGTCCCCGGGCAGGACCGCGAACTTGCGGATCGACTCGGCCTTGGAGACCGACTTGTTGGCGTCGTCGACGGCCTTCTGGAGCTCGGCGAGCACCGTCTCGTTCGTGAGGGCCTGGTCGAAGGTCACCCCCGTGAGCCCGTTGTTCTTGGCCCAGCCGGGGAACATCTCCTCGTCGAGGGTGAGCAGGGCGCCGATGAACGGCTTCTGGTCTCCGACGACGATGCACTGGGAGATGAGCGGGTGGGCACGCAGCCGGTCCTCCAGGGCGGCCGGTGCGACGTTCTTGCCGCCGGCGGTGACGAGCAGCTCCTTCTTGCGGCCGGTGATCTTGAGGTAACCGTCCTCGTCGAGCTCGCCGATGTCGCCGGTGTGGAACCAGCCGTCGACGACCGCGCCCGACGTCGCCTCGGCGTTGTTGTGGTAGGCCGCGAAGACGTTGTTGCCCTGGATGAGGATCTCGCCGTCGTCGGCGATCCGGATGCCCACGCCGGGCAGCGGGGCGCCGACGGTGCCGATCTTGACCCGGTCCGGCACGTTGACCGTGGCGGGGGCGGTGGTCTCGGTGAGGCCGTAGCCCTCGAGGACGGTGACGCCGATGCCGCGGAAGAAGTGCCCCAGGCGGGTGCCGAGCGGCGCCCCGCCGGACACGGCATACATGACCTGTCCCCCCATGGCGGCGCGCAGCTTGGAGTAGACCAGCTTGTCGAAGATGCCGTGGCGCACCTTGAGACCCAGGCCGGCGCCTCCGGTGTCCTGCGCGGTCGACCAAGAGATCGCGGTGTCGGCGGCGGTCGCGAAGATCTTGCCCTTGCCCTCGGCGGTCGCCTTGGCCTCGGCGGAGTTGTAGATCTTCTCGAAGACCCGGGGGACCGACAGGATGAAGGTCGGCTTGAACTCCGCGAAGTCCGCGAGGAGGTTCTTGATGTCGGCGCTGTGCCCCATCTTGGCCTCGCCGGTGACGCAGAGGACCTGGATGAACCGGGCGAAGACGTGCGCGAGCGGCAGGAAGAGCAGCGTCGACGCGCCGTCGGCCTTGACGACCGACGTGAGCTTGGTGATGGCGTTCTCGGACAGCGCCAGGAAGTTGTCGTGGGTGAGCTGCACGCCCTTGGGCCGCCCGGTCGTGCCCGACGTGTAGATGATGGTCGCGAGGCTGGCGCGGTCGAGGCTGCCCTTGGCGGCCTCGAGATCGGCGTCGGACACCTCGGAGCCGGCGGCCTTGAGCTCGGCGATCGCCCCGGCGTCGACCTGCCAGGCGTGGGCCAGTCCGGGCACCTGGGTGCGGACCTCCTCGAGGGTTGCTGCGTGGGCCGCGGTCTCGAGCATGATGCCCTTGGCGCCCGAGTCGGTGAGGATCCAGCTGACCTGCTCCGCGGAGGAGGTCTCGTAGATCGGGACCGTGACCGCACCGGCTGCCCAGATCGCGAAGTCCGTGAGGGTCCACTCGTAGCGGGTCTTGCACATGATCGCCACGCGGTCGCCGGGGGAGATCCCCGAGGCGATCAGGCCCTTGGCGACCCCCCGGACATCCTCGTCGAACTCGGCCGCAGTCACGTCGATCCAGTGGGTGCCCTCCTTGCGCGAGAACGCGACCCGCGAGGGGTTCGATGCGGCGTTGCGACCCGGAAGATCGGCAAGACTCCCCTCGGTGGTCGGCGGCACGAGGGGCGGTGCGACGTGTTCCTGCACAGAGTCTCCTTTGACGACGGCATCACTGCCTCAGTGCTGCACAGACTACCCGTGGGTAGGTGCACCGGGGGAGGGCGTTCTTTGAAGGCTCCGTCACATCGCGGCGTGAGGTGCGAAAGACTGTCCGGGTGAGGGACCGCAGGATCGACATCGTCGACGAGACCTTCATCCGGGCTGCGCCCCAGGTCGTGCGTGCAAGCCTCGACGAGGAGGCCTGGACCGACCAGATCTGGCCACACGTGACCCGGGCCGTCCTCAGGGACCGCGGGCTGAAGGGCGTGCGCTGGAGCGTGACCGGACAGGTCGTCGGCGAGATGGAGGTCTGGCTCGAGCCGTTCCGCGACGGCGTGGTGGTGCACCACTACGTCAGAGGCACGCGCGGGCCCCGCGCGCCGCGCGATGTGGCCACCCGGCACACCCTGCGGTGGAAGCGCGCCGTGCACGAGCTCAAGGACCGCCTCGAGGGCGCCCCTCAGTGACCGTGTGGCCGTCGGGAACGACGGGTCGCCGTCAGGAGCCGCGGTCGTCGTCGAAAGGCTCGGCGCTGTAACCTTCCGCGCATGGCCGACCGCACCGAATCCAGCATCGACATCGACGCCAAGCCGGGTGAGGTCCTGGACGTCATCGCCGACTTCGAGAGCTATCCGCAGTGGGCGACCGAGGTCAAGAAGGTCACCATCCTCACCGAGGAGGGAGACGGGTGGGCCGACCAGGTGCAGTTCACCCTCGACGCAGGGGCGATCAAGGACACCTACACCCTCGACTACGAGTGGGACGTCGCCAAGAACGGCACCGGCGTCGTGTCCTGGAGCCTGGTCGAGGCGACCGTCCTCAAGGCCATGAACGGCTCGTACACGTTGGCTGCCAAGGGCAAGGACGCCACGACGGTGACCTACCGCCTGGCGGTCGACGTCAAGATCCCGATGCTCGGCATGCTCAAGCGCAAGGCCGAGAAGGTCATCATCGACACCGCGCTGAAGTCGTTGAAGAAGCGGGTGGAGGCTTGAGGCAGGCCGTCGCCCCAGGGCGCCGGTAGCCATGCGGGTCATCCTCTTCACCGGCAAGGGTGGTGTCGGCAAGACCACCACAGCTGCCGCCACTGCGGTCCGCGCGGCTCGCGCCGGCGTCAAGACGCTGGTCATGTCGACCGACGCGGCGCACTCGCTGGGTGACGCGCTGGGTGTCGACCTCGGCGTGGACCCCCGCTCGGGCCGCGACGGCGGCGGGGCGCCGGTGGACGTCGAACCCGGCCTCTCCGCCTTGCAGATCTCCCCACCGCACCTGCTCGGCGAGTCCTGGCGGGTGGTGCAGGACTACCTGCTCTCGGTCCTGGACACGGTCGGCATCGACGCGGTGGTCGCCGAGGAGCTGACCCGTCTGCCAGGTGCCGAGGAGATCGCGGCCCTGCTCGAGCTGCGCGCGCAGGTGGAGTCGGGTCCGTGGGACCTCGTTGTCGTCGACTGCGCGCCGACCGCTGAGACGTTGCGGCTGCTCGCGCTGCCTGAAGCCCTCGCCTGGCACCTCGAACGCCTGCTGCCCGCCCAGCGTGGGCTGATCCGGACGCTGCGCCCGGCCGCGGCGGCTGCCGCCGGGGTGCCCCTGCCCGACGTGGCGGTGGTCGAGGCGGTCACCGGGTGGCACCGCCAGATGCGCGCCGTGCACCGCATCCTGACGGGCGACCAGACCTCGGTGCGCCTGGTCCTCACTCCCGAGCGCGTCGTCATCGCCGAGTCCCGGCGGACCTGGACGTCGCTGTCCCTCTACGGGTTCGTCGTCGACGCGGTCGTGGTCAACCGGGTCTTCCCGGACGCCGCCGCCGAGGCGGGGCGCCACGCACCCGATGCCTGGCGCGCCTCCTGGAACGCGGCGCAGCAGGAGGGCCTGGTCGAGGTCCGTGAGTCCTTCGCCGGGCTGCCGGTCGTCGTGACTCCCTATCTGTCGTCCGAGCCGATCGGGGCCGATGCGCTCGCCGACCTCGCCGAGGCGCAGGAGGGCGCCACCGACGTCCTGTCGCCGGTCACCCATCGCGGCCTGACGGTCGATCGGACGCCGGAGGGTTTCGTGATGACGCTGCCGCTGCCGCTCGCGCACGCAGCCGACCTCGGCCTCCAGCGCCGCGACGACGAGCTGGTGGTGACGGTGGGCGAGCACCGCCGGGTGCTGACCCTCCCCGCGGCTCTGCAACGATGTGTGGTCGAAGGTGCCTCTGTGCGCGATGGTCTGCTGCGGGTGCGCTTCGTCCCCGACGAGGAGGTCTGGCCGCGTGGCTGACGACGAACGCCCTGCCGTGGGCACGGTGGCCCAGGAGGCAGCCCGTCTGCTGGACGCCCTCGGCGGGTGGGCGAGCACCACCCAGGCCGGGTATGCCGCGGCGGCGGGTCGTGGGCGGACGTCACCGGACGATGCCGGTCCTGACCGCGACCACGACGCCGGCGGCGGCCAGGCGCCTCGGTGTGACTCCTGCGGTGCCGCGAACGGCGTGGGGCAGGCCGTCACCTGTCAGCTGTGCCCGGTCTGCCAGGGCATCGGCTTGCTGCGCTCGGTGCGACCGGAGACCGTGGACCGGCTGGCCGACCTCGCGGGGGCGCTCGCAGCCACCCTGCGCGACATGGCGGGACAACGCCGTACGGACGACGCAACCGCGCAGGGCAGGGCCTCGGGAACGGCAGGCGGAAAGGCTGCGGGGAAGTCGTCCGGCGCGGCACGGGGCCGGGTGCAGGACATCGTCGTGGACGACGAGGACGAGCACCACACGGGGAGCGCCAGCTCATGAGCGTCACCATCGGGGTGGACATCGGGGGCACCAAGATCGCGGCCGGGGTCGTCTCCGCGACCGGGGAGATCCTGGCGCGCGCCCGCAGGGACACCCCCGCCCACGACCCGGACCAGATCGCCCACGACGTCGCTGCCGTCGTTGCCGAGCTGGGCGCGGACCGTACGGACGTCCGGGGCGTGGGTGTTGCCTGCGCCGGCTTCATCGACCGGACCGGCTCGACCGTGCTCTTCGCCCCCAACCTCGCGTGGCGCGACGAACCACTCAAGATGCGGCTCGAGGCCCTCGTCGACCAGCCCGTCACGATCGAGAACGATGCCAACGCCGCGGCGTGGGGGGAGTTCCGGTACGGGGCGGCCACCGAGGCCGACGACATGGTGCTCATCACCGTCGGCACCGGCATCGGTGGTGGCGTCGTGGTCGACTCGCGGTTGCTACGCGGCGCCTTCGGCATCGGTGGCGAGCTCGGGCACATGCGGGTCGTCCCCGACGGCATCCGTTGCGGCTGCGGCAACCGTGGCTGCTGGGAGGTCTACGCGTCGGGCAACGCCCTGGTCCGTGAGGCACGCGAGCTCGTGGCGTCGGGCGCCCTGAGCGCCGCGGCGTTGGCGCAGGCCTGTGAAGGCGACCCGAGCCTCCTCAGGGGGCACCACGTCACCAGCGCCGCGCAGGCAGGGGACTCGGCGTCCGTCGAGCTCCTCGCCGACCTGGGCCGCTGGGTGGGGGAGGGCGCCGCTTCGGTCTCCGCCATCCTCGACCCCGAGCTCATCGTCATCGGCGGCGGTGTCGTCGCCGCCGGCGACCTGTTGATCGGGCCTGCCCACGCGGCATACGCACGCAACCTGACGGGGCGCGGCCACCGGCCGGTCGCCGACATGGTGGCCGCTCGCCTCGGCAACGACGCCGGGCTGATCGGCGCGGCAGCGCTTGCCGCCGAGGGCGTCGGGTCGTGAGCTCGGGGCTGGCCGTCGGCATCGACATCGGCGGCACCAAGGTGGCCGGGGGAGTCGTCGACGCCGATGGCTCCGTCGTGGCCAGGGCGAGACGGGACACGCCTCACCGGTCCATGAGTCCGGGCGTGGTCGAGGACACCATCGTCGAGGTGGTCAGGGAGCTCATCGACGTCGCCGGGGACGACGTGGTCGCGGTCGGCATCGGAGCGGCCGGGTTCGTGGCCGCCGACCGGGCCACCGTGGTCTTCGCCCCCCACCTGTCCTGGCGCGACGAACCGCTCGAAGCCAACCTGCAGCGCCGCGTCCCGGTGCCGATCTCGGTCGACAACGACGCCAACGCTGCTGTCTGGGCGGAGTGGAGATTCGGTGCGGCACAAGGGGACTCACACGTCGTCATGGTGAACCTCGGCACCGGCATCGGTGGCGCGCTGATCATGGACGGCCAGATCATGCGCGGCCGTTTCGGGATCGCGGGGGAGTTCGGGCACATGCAGGTGGTGCCGGGCGGTCAGCGTTGCGAGTGCGGCAACAAGGGCTGTTGGGAGCAGTACGCCTCGGGCAACGCCCTCGTCCGTGAGGCCCGCTCCCTGATGACGGCGAACAGCCCCATGGCCAGTGACCTGCTCGCGCGCGCCGGTGGTGACGTCTCAGCGCTCACCGGGCCGATGATCACCGAGGCGGCACGCGAGGGTGACTCGACGGCGACCGAGCTGCTCGGTGAGATCGGGCAGTGGCTGGGCCTGGGCATCGCCAACCTCGCGGCGGCCTTCGATCCCGGCATCTTCGTCGTCGGCGGTGGGGTGAGCGCGGCCGGCGACCTGCTGCTGGAGCCGGCTCGCGCCGCGTTCCGGCGTCACCTCACCGGTCGGGGCTACCGCCCCGAAGCGCGGATCGTGGCCGCGGCCCTGGGCAACGAGGCCGGACTGATCGGCGCCGCGGACCTGGCCCGACGAGACGCCCTGGGACGCGCCGGCGCCGAGGGCGCATGAGCACGATGCGCGTGGCGTCCTACAACGTCAAGGACTTCACGCTCGACCGTCGCGCCGCCGCCCGGGTCGTCCGCGCGATCGATCCCGATGTGCTGTGTCTCCAGGAGGTCCCACGGCGGCTCTTCTCCACGTGGCGGGTCTCGGCCTTCGCCGCGGAGTGCGGGATGTTCTGGTCGGGGCGGCACCGCGGCAGCGGCGGCACGACCATCTTCACGTCATTGCGCGTGCAGGTGCCCGAGTCGCGCCACTACCGGCTGCGCGTCGCAGCCCTCCAACGCACCCGCGGGTATGCCGTGCTGCGCGTCGGGCCCGCCGGTCACCAGCCGCTCGTGGTGGCTTCGGTGCACCTGAGCCTCGATGCCGACGAACGTGAGCGGCACGCGGGACAGATCCTCAGGACGGTCTCCAGCGGCGGGCCGGTGCTGCTCGCAGGCGACCTCAACGAGGGAGAGACGGGCCGGGCCTGGCGGTTGTTCGCCTCCCCGCTGCGCCTGATCTCGCCGACCGCCCCGACCTACCCGGCCACGGCACCACGCAAGCTGCTCGACGTCATCTTCGCCTCGCCCGACCTGGGCGTCCTCCCGCACCAGGAGGTCCCTCTCGAGGTCGCCGACCTGGTGGCAGCCAGTGACCACCGCCCGACGTGGGTCGACGTCGACCTCGACCCTCAGGTGGTCCCGACGGCACAGACCGAGGCCGGACCACCGGTGGCCGAGTCCACGGTCGAGCAGGCGGAAGCGGGCAGCCCCTCCGGGTGACGCCCCGAGAAGGGGCACGGCACCCGCCTGGCCGCAGCTCTCAGACGCGGGCTCCGTTGTCGGGGTCGTCCTCGTCGCGGGCCTGCGGCTGCCGCATCACGAGCAGGACGAACCCCATGACCGTGAGTCCGAGGGCTCCGAGCGTCCACCAGCTGCTGACGTTCGGCCGGAACAGCACCAGCCACAGCAGGAGCAGCGGACCAGCCACGAGACCGACGATGATGCCCCAGAACTGAAGGTCCTCCTGGGGCGGCAGGGGCGCCGTCGGGCCGGGCTCGAAGTGCTCGTCGTCGTCGAGGTCGCGCTGGTCGCGCAGCTCGACCGGATCCGGGGCGTCCTCGGCGGCTCCCGGCTGCTCGGCTCCGCGCCACACGACGAACGGCCTGGTCGGGGGTGGGTTCACGGTCGGCCGCAGCGGCGGGTTGACCCCCGTTGCGGGCTGACCCGAAGCCGGGCCTGAGGCGCCCTCGGTCGACGGGTCGCTGGTGTCGCCATCCTGGGAGCCGGAGCCTCGGTCGGCGGAGTCGGCGGAGGTGGGGGACTCGGCGGAGGCGGGGCTGTCGGGGTTGTCGGGCAGGGACTGGACCTCGTCCCAGCGCGCGATGATGTCCGCGAACTCGGCGTCGACGTCGCGGTCGCTCATGGGATGCCCCTTGGTCTGGATCGAGCCGGATGGCTGGACGAACTCGGCCTAGCTCAGCCGCTCGATGAACTGCACCGACTCCTCAAAGATACGTGGCGCGTCGTTGTCGAGGGTAGCCACGTGGTAGCTGTCGTGGAGGAGGATCTCGGTGGAGTCTTCGCTGGAGATCCGGGCCAGGATCAGTTCCGAGCTCGACGCGGGCACGACGTGGTCCTGCGGCGAGTGCAGCAGGAGCACCGGCTGGGTCACCTCCGGCAGGTCGCGGATGACGTTCTTCCAGGCCGTGAACTGCGAGTGCGCCGCGTGCACCGGCGAGCGGTCGTAGGCCAGCTCGACCACCCCGGGCTTCTTGATGTCGCTGGCGATGGCAGCAGCGCTGGGCATGACGTGCTTGAGGAGTGGGACGAGCCGGATCCGCCAGTCCTCGAACTTCACCGCGGGGTTGACCAGGACCAGCCCCGAGACCCGCGGGCCGTGCTCTGCGGCCAGGGCGAGGGCCAGCGCCCCGCCCATCGACAGCCCGCCGACGAAGACGCGGCCACAGCGTTCGTGGAGCTCGCGGAACGTGGTGTCGACGACGGCATACCAGTCCTCCCACCTGGTGCGGTTCAGCTCCTGCCACGTCGTCCCGTGCCCGGGCAGCCGCGGAACCCGGACCGTGTAGCCGCGTTCGGCGAGGTACTCGCCCCAGGGACGCACGCCTTGTGGGGTCCCCGTGAAGCCGTGGACCAAGAGCACACCGGTGTCGGATCCATCGTGGGAGTAGGGCTCTGCGCCGGGAAGCAGGGACACGGTCACTCCTGGGGCAGGGGCAGAAACGGAGCTGGGGTGGCGCGCATTCTCGCACGGGCCGCGACGACGCCTTGAGTACCGTAGAGTTCACGGCGTCACTTCGGGAGGTGTGCTGGTGTTCTACTGGGTGCTCAAGACGGTCGTTCTTGGCCCGATCCTCAAGTTGCTCTTTCGCCCGTGGGTCGAGGGCGAGGAGAACATTCCCGACGACGGCCCAGCCATCTTCGCGAGCAACCACCTGTCGTTCTCGGACTCCATCTTCCTCCCGCTGGTCATCCCGCGCCGGATGACCTTCCTGGCCAAGTCCGACTACTTCACCGGACGAGGCCTCAAGGGCCGCCTGACCGCCGCGTTCTTCCGCGGCGTCGGTCAGCTGCCCGTGGATCGTTCCGGCGGTCGCGCGGGTGAGGCGGCCCTGCGCTCTGGCTTGAAGGTGCTGCGCCGCGACGAGCTGCTCGGCATCTATCCCGAGGGGACGCGCAGCCCCGACGGCCGGCTCTACCGTGGACGCACCGGTGTCGCCCGGATGGCCCTCGAGGGCAAGGTCAAGGTGCTCCCTGTCGCGATGATCGGCACCGACAAGGCCCAGCCGACCGGCACCAAGATCCCCAAGCTGATCCGCATCGGTGTGAAGATCGGAAAGCCGCTCGACTTCTCGCGCTACGAGGGCATGGAGGACGACCGCTTCGTCCTGCGCTCCATCACCGACGAGATCATGTACGAGCTGATGCTGCTGTCCGGCCAGGAGTACGTCGACATGTACGCCACGTCCATGAAGGACCGCATCCTCGCCGCTGCGAAGACCAAGGCGCGCGAGCTCCAGGAGGCAGCCCTGCCGGGCTCGGCCGCCAAGGAGCTCGAGGAGGCCCTCGACGCCGGGGACGACCAGACCTCGCGCAAGGGGCAGCGCCCGAGCGTCGACGACGCCGTCGGTGACATCGACGAGCGGACCGGCGCTGACGACGACCGCACCGAGGACGAGGCGGCCGCTGACCGCGACGATGTCCCGCGCGACGCCGAGTCGGTCTCGGACGAGGTGCCCCCCGGCGCCCGCGCGGCGAGCTGAGGACCCCTTCGCCGTGGCGCGGCACCTGAGCCTGTCCGCGCGCCGCGCCATCGCGGCCCCGGACTCCCAGCCCGAGGTCGTGTCTGCCTTCTGGAAGGGCATCGACGTCTTCCGGCCCATCGCCCTGGCGTATGCCGCGTACTCCCTGGCGGACCGGCCGCACGACCTCGCGCGGCCAGCCCTGGGCTGGACGGTCCTCGCGGTGCTCGGCCTCTGGACCGTCTTCCTCGTCCTCTACCGTCGCCGTCGGCTGTGGCTGGTCGTCGTCGAGTTGCTGCTCGGGGCTGCCGCGATCATGGCAACCCTGGTGGTCGACACCTCCGCGGCCATCGAGCAGGGCTCGCGCACCCTGCCGACGATCTGGCCTGCGGCCGGCGTCGTGTCGGCGGCCGTGCTGCTGGGCCGCAAGGGCGGCATACCGGCGGCGGTCTTCATCGGCATCGTCGACGTGGTCGAGGTGGGGAAACCCACGCCCAACACCGTCAACAACATCGTCCTGCTGCTCCTCATCGGCGCCCTCATCGGCTATGCCTGCGACCTCGCCCGAGAGGGGCACGCCAAGCTGCGCGAGGCGTTGGCCCTCGAGGCCCAGGTGCGCGAGCGGGAGCGGCTCGCCCGCACCGTGCACGACGGGGTCCTGCAGACCTTGGCCTTCATCAACCGACGCGGCACCCAGCTCGGCGGCGAGGCCGCGCAGCTGGGGGGCATGGCCGCCGACCAGGAACGCCTGCTGCGCGCCCTGGTGAGTGGGACCTCGTCGGCCGACACCGAAGCCACCGTGACCGGCGACCTGGACCTGCGCCAGCAGCTCGGACGGTTCGCTGGGGGACAGGTCCACCTCGTCGCGCCGGCCGACCCGGTGCTCGTGCCACCGCGCGTGGCCGGCGAGCTCGTCGCAGCCGTCGGAGCCGCTCTCGACAACGTGCGCGTGCACGCCGGGGACGGGGCCCAGGCCTGGGTCCTCGTCGAGGACGACGGCAGCGAGGTCGCCCTGACCGTGCGTGACAACGGCGTGGGTATGCCGGCTGGTCGCCTCGACGAGGCGGCCGCGGCGGGCCGGATGGGCGCTTCCTCGAGCATCCGCGGGCGGTTGACCGATCTGGGTGGGACGGCGGACTACACGGTGCGAGAGGGTGCCGGGGTGACCGTCCGGATGCGTGCCCCGAAGGATGGCGGACGCGATGCCGGACGCAGCGAGGGAATCAGCAAGCGAATCCGCAAGGGACGCGACAAGGGACGCGACAGCGGACGCGACAACCAAGGAGTGCGATGACCGACCAGCAACCCGAGCCCGCGGCGGCTGCGCCGGTGAGCGTGGTCGTCGCGGACGACCACCCGATGTGGCGGGACGCGGTCGCGCGCGACCTCGCCGAGGCGGGGATGACCGTGCTGGCCACGGCGGATGATGGACCCGCCGCGGTCAACCGGACCAAGGCGACTCGGCCCGACGTGCTCGTCCTCGACCTCAACCTGCCAGGCATGCGCGGGCACGAGGTGTGCGCGGCGCTGGGCTCGCTGGCCACCCGGGTGCTGGTGCTGTCGGCGTCCGGTGAGCAGCAGGACGTCCTCGAGGCGGTCAAGGCCGGGGCGACCGGCTATCTCGTGAAGTCCGCCTCGCGGGAGGAGATCGTGGCGGCCGTCCGGGCGACTGCCCGCGGCGAGGCCGTGTTCACGCCGGGGCTGGCCGGGTTGGTGCTGGGGGAGTTCCGCAGGATGTCGACCCAGCCGCAGGCCGATCCGTCGCGGCCGATCCCCGAGCTGACCGAACGCGAGACCGAGGTGCTCAAGCTGGTCGCGACGGGGATGTCCTACAAGGAGATCGCGTCCGACCTGTTCATCTCGCACCGCACCGTGCAGAACCACGTGCAGAACACGCTCGGGAAGCTGCAGCTGCACAACCGCATCGAACTGGTCCGGTTCGCCATCGCGAAGGGCCTGGACACCCTCGAGGCGTGAGCGTCCTCCGTCGCCCGGCTGCTGGAGCGCACCCGTGCGCCGTGGGGGTTTGTACGCCATTTGCGCGATGACGCATGTGGTTGTGCCGATGCACCCTCGGTAGCGAAGGGTAGGAGGCACTGAAGTGGGCGACATCAACCGGAAGTTCTTCTTCGACCACGTTCGGGTCGCACTGTTCGACGGACACCTCAGGCAGAGCCAGGTCGACGGGCTCGACGGCTTCCTCGACCGGTGGGAGAAGTTCCACAAGACCGACGACCTGCGCTGGCTGGCCTACATGCTGGGCACCACGCACCACGAGACCGACCACAAGATCCAACCCATCGAGGAGTACGGCAAGGGAAAGGGCCACGCCTACGGCAAGCCCGATCCGGTCACCCACCAGAGGTACTACGGTCGCGGGTTCGTCCAGATCACCCACAAGGGCAACTACCAGCGGATGGGCGACATCCTCCAGGTCGACCTGGTCCACCACCCCGAGCTCGCCCTCAACTTCGACGTCGCCCTGCGGATCATCTTCTTCGGGATGACCAACGGAACCTTCACGGGCAAGCAGCTGTCGGACTACTTCAACCCCCACAAGGCGGACTGGGTGAACGCCCGCAGGATCGTCAACGGCACCGACAAGGCCCAGTCCATCGCCACCCTGTCGCGCAGGTACTACGCAGCGATCTCCTTCACGACGCCCTGACCGTCCACACCCCTGACCGTCGACACCCCTGACCACATTGCCTGGACGCCGGGCTCACGAGGGTCAGGGCAGTCGCCGTCAGTCGTCCATCGCCTCGATCCCGAGCTCGGCCAGTTCGGCCATGCGCGCTCGCATGTGCTGGATCATCTCCGGCGCAGGACGCTCCCAGCCCGTGATCTCCTCGACCACCCGCAGGGGCTCGGTGGTCCGGTAGGACCGGGTCGGGTTTCCCGGGAAGCGCTTGTCGGTGACGTTCGGGTCGTCCTCGATCGTCCCGGTGGGCTCGACCCGGTAGACCCGGCCCGGCCCCGTGCCCCGCGCGAGCTCGGCCGCCAGTGGCGCGCCCTGGCGGGTGGCCGTCAGGTAGATGTGTCTGGACTGACGCCCCGAGCCGTAGTTCGAGCGCCAGCCGGGCGTGAGCAGCTCACCCGGGCGCAGGTCGGCTTTCGTCCCGTGGAAGAAGGGTCCGGGGTCGTCGACCACCCGCGGCGCCGGAGGGGGATCCCGCAGCAGGCTCTCGAGTCGCTTCATGAGTACCGCGACCCGGCTGCGCGCCCCAGGCACCCGCGGGTAGCGCGACAGGACGTCAAGGACGACCGGCGTGGCTCGCTTCGCGGCGGCCGTGACGGCGTACTCGGCGACCACCGGGTCATCGCCGCGTGCGAGCTCGGCCGCCCGGGCGGCGTGGGCGGCCGGCCCGAGGATGTGGCGCACCTGCCTCGCCTTCGCCAGCGGATGCAGGTATGCCGCGGCGGCGGCATCTCCTGCAGCGCTCGCCGCGTGCCGTGCGGCGTCCGTCGTCGCGTCCGCGGCTGCCCGATGGGCGTCGGCCGCGGCAGTCCGTTGGAGTCGTGACCGCGGCGCGCCCTCGGCGAAGACTCGCGCGGCCTGGACAGCTGCGGCCGGTCGGGGGTCGTCCGGACGGGACCTGAGGAAGATGACGAGTGCAGGTTCGGCGCACGCCGCGGCATACCCGGCCACCGCCCGCAGCTCGTCCATCGTCAGCTCGAAGTCGCCCGCCCCTGTCTGCATCTCCGGCCGCTTCGCAGGTCTCACCGTGTCTTGCGCGTGAACGTGAGGTGGGTAACGCCGCTGGGGGACGAGATCGCCTCGATGCCGTAGGTGTCCTCCAGGGAGTCGAGACCGTCCCAGAGACGGACGCCGCGACCGAGCACGATGGGGACCTGGACGACGTGCATGTGGTCGACGAGCCCGGCGGCGAGGAAGTCGCGGATGACGGTGGCGCCACCGCCGATCCGGACGTCCTGCCCGTCGGCTGCGTCGCGAGCACGTTCGAGCGCCTCGGCCGGGGCGACATCGAGGAAGTGGAAGGTGGTGCCGCCCTCCATCTCCATCGAGGGACGCGGCCGATGGGTGAGCACGAAGGTCGGTGTGTGGAACGGCGGGTTCGGACCCCACCAGCCCTTCCAGTCCGGGTCGTCGCGCCATCCGGGCGGGCCGAACTTGTTGGCGCCCATGATCTCGGCGCCGATGCCGGGGGTGTGGCGCTCGGCGAACGCGTTGTCGACGCCGGCGGCCCCGCTCGCGTCCCAGAACCGGGTGGCGAACATCCACTCGTGCAGGCGCTGGCCGGCGTGACCGAAGGGCGCCTCGGCGCTCTGCGGTTCGCCGGTGGCGAAGCCGTCGAGGGAGATGGAGAAGTTGTGGATCCGTGCGAGTGACATCGGCGCCTTTCCTCGGGGCGGTCAATCGGTGATGCGCTGACCCAACCAGATCGGTCGGGACGGGTCGCACGATTCGAGGGCGACCCAGACCCCGTCGCCAGGGGCAGGGACCTGGTGGGTTTCACCGAAGGGCAGGCAGGCCGCGGCCCACACACCGTCGTCTCCGCCGAGGTCCGGGACCCGGACGAACAGGCGCGCCTGCATGAGCGGGTCCGCGTTGTCGAGCACGGTCGCACGGTGGACCCCGCACGTGGCGACGGACGGTCGACGACGGGTGCCGAGATAGCTCTCGCCGGCGAGCTGCTCCGAGTGGAAGCTGAGCAGCTCCGCGACGAAGCCGAACAGCTCCAGCAGGGCCACGCCCGGATCATGGTCGGTCGTGTCCGTCCAGTCCCTCAGCCGAGTGCGCGCCCGCTCGACGAGATCCTCGAGCTGCGGCCGCTCATCGCGGCCACCATCCCCGCTCATGGGCTCAGGTGTCTGCTCATGGGCACCATTATTCGCACGTCGACCGCCACGGGCCATCACGTTGCGTTCTCCGCCAGGTCGGCGGGTCGGTTGCCGCCGCCCACCCCATTGAACGCTCACCACGGCATACCGTCGGGGTGTGGCACTTGCTCGCCCGCCGCGGGACGGTATCGGCGGGCGGTGTCGTATTCGTGGGTTGCCGTTCGTGGTGTGGGTGGAAGGTGGTCACCCGGACCACCGACAACGAAGGAGAACAGTCATGACGCACTACCTGCTGGCCGTGCACGGCCCGGCCGAGATGGACGAGTTCGGCAACTACGGCTCCAAGGAGGAGATGGAGGAGTCGTTCGCTGCGACCGGTGTCTTCAACGACAAGCTGCAGGCCGAGGGCTACTGGGTCTTCGCCGGCGGGCTCGAGCCGGTCTCGACGGCAACGGTCGTCGACGGCCAGGGAGACACACCGGTCCTGACCGACGGCCCCTACCTGGAGTCGAAGGAGGTCCTCGGTGGCTTCTGGGTGATCGACGCGCCGGACCTCGACGTGGCCCTGCGCCTTGCCGCCGAGGGGTCCAAGGCCTGCCGGGGCAAGGTCGAGGTGCGTCCGTTCGCCGGGCTCGCCTGAGCCGCTCGTTGCCGAGGCGGCACTCGCCGGATGGGTCAGGAATCGAGAAGCGTCGGATGCTCACCGACTCGTAGCCTCAACACATCGATGAGAGGCGGTCCGCAAAGGTGACCGTCCTGACCCGGAGGTGACGAAGATGAGTGCCACGATCCGCAGTCTGGTGATCCCGGTGTCCGATCTGGACGCCACCAAGGCCGTGTACACCGCGTTGCTCGGGGCACCGCACACCGACGAGCCCTACTACGTCGGGTACAACGTCGACGGCTTCGAGGTCGCCCTGAACCCGGCCGGCGCGGGTGGGGGACCGGTGGCCTTTGCCGATGTCGATGACCTCGACGCGACCCGCGCGACCCTGCTGGAGGCCGGAGCCACCGAGCGCGATGCGCCGCGTCAGGTCGCACCGGGTGCGAGGGTGTGCGTGCTCGTGGACGCGGACGGCAACCCGATCGGCCTGCGCGGGGCGTAGGAGTCGCACGGCGCGGTCACCACGCGGTCAGGCGGTCACCACCGTCCGCGGTGCACGACCTCGTCGAAGGGCCGCCGGTTGAGCTGGCGGATGACGGCCAACGGCTTGTCCGACGGATAGCCGACGGAGAGCAGGTAGGCCAGGAATCGTCCTTCGGGGAAGCCGAGGACGGACCTGGCCCGGTCCTGGTCGGAGGCGGCGGCATGGCCGGTGCCGACGCCCAGGTCGGCCGCGGCAACCGTCATCGCATACGTGGCCTGGCCGAGGTCGTACTGGAGCAGCTCGGACTGCCGGTCGTCCTGTGGTTCGGGCGCGACGATGGCGATCGCGGCCCCCGCTCCGGCGACGTGCCTGGCGCCCTGCCAGACCTTCGCCAGCTCGACCAGCTGTGCCCTGTCGGTGACGAGCACGAAGTCCCACGGCTGCCAGTTGCCCGCCGACGGGGCGCGTCGCCCAGCCTCGAGAATCCGGTCGAGCGCCTCGCCGGGTACCGGCTGATCGGTGAACTGCCGAACATTGCGGCGCGCCCGCATGGCGTCCCACGTCTCCACTGTCCCATCGTGCGCCTCGAAGGCGGGTTGTGGAAGGAAAGGGTGGGGCGTTGACCCGTCCACGACGTCCGGGGACCCGCGCCGCCGGGTCTGTGGCTCGTCCTCAGAGCGTATGGCGTGGGCCGGTGGCTCGGCGTAGCGTCGTTGTCCGAACACGTCACAGTCTGATGGGGTGGATGAGATGGCAGATCGGCAGGACGGCGTAATGCTCGTGCAGCTGGCCCAGTGGGGCTCGACCATGGGCCTCGAAGACGCCATGCAGGCCGTGTTGGCCGACGGTTTCGACCCCGAGACCGCCTCCATCGATGACGTCCTGGTGTCCCGTGTTCTCAACTGGGGCGAGACTATCGGCACGCTCACCAAGAACGGGCTGATCGACACTGACCTCGTGCTCGACTGGTGGTGGGCTGCGGGTGTCTGGACGCGCGTCGGCCCTGCTGCGCTCAGGGCGCGCGACAAGCACGGCGTTCCCCAGCTGTACGAGAACTTCGAGGCGCTGGCGGCGAAGCAGGGCAGCTGAGGTCGGCGTCACGCGAGTCCGAACCTCCGGACGACCGCGACACGCGGAAAGGGGGTGGGTCGATGGATCGGGAGACCGCTCAGGAGTGGCTCGACCGGTACGTCGACGCATGGCTGTCCTACGACCGGGACGCTGTCTCCGGGCTGTTCAGCGAGGACATCGTCTACCGCTACCACCCGTCTGACGAGCCGACGGTCGGTCGAGACCCTGTCGTCGCGTCCTGGCTCGGCGAGGGGGCCTCTGGTGGCGCCTCGACCCGCGACACGCCGGGCACCTACGAGGCGAAGTACTCTCCGGTCGCGGTGGACGGCGACATCGTGGTGGCCACCGGCACATCGTCGTACCGAGAGGTGCCGGGCGGGCCATTCGTCCGCATCTACGACAACTGCTTCGTCATCCGTTTCGACGGCGAAGGACGGTGCCGCGAGTTCACCGAGTACTACAACCGCCGTCCGTGACTGGCGCGGCCCCGAGGGCTCTGGACCGGTGGCCGGGTGGTCAGACGGGGGCCGCGGGACCCACGCCGGGCGCGGTGGGGCTCGAGGTGACCAGATCGGCTGGAGCGTTCTGGCGACGTGAGAGGAGGATCGCGGGCAACGCGAGGGCGGATATCGCGGAACCGACAACGTACGACGGTCCGTACCCCCACAGGTCGGCTGACTTGCCGAGAACCGGCTGGCCCCAGACCCCACCGCTGGAACCCATGAGGGAGTCGAACGACAGGATCGTGGCACGCTGCTTGGAGGGGATGAGGCCGTTCAGGTAGGTCTGGCGGATCGGCATCGACGCCGCAAAGAGCAGACCCCACACGCTCACCAGGGTGATGACGACCCAGAAGCTGTGCACCAGCCCCATCAGGGCGAGCGCCAGCGTCCCCAGGGCCGAGATCGCGGCCAGGGCGCTGGTCCGGCGGTGGACGAAGTGACGGAGCCGGGGGGCGAGCAGCCCTCCGAGGATCTGGGCCCCTGCGACGATCGCCGCTGCGAGACCGGCGATCTGGTACGCGTGGGGGTCGCCGTAGAGCTCCAGGAGGTACGGCTGCAGCGCGTAGAACGCGTAGATGGCGACGCCACCGGTGAAGAGCGACTCGACCATCAACCACTTGACGGCAGGCACCCGCCACCCGAGGTCCACCGAGGTCGCGACGATGTGTCGCATCTCGGCGAGGGGGCGGCCACGCGGGTCGGGTGTGAAGCCGATGTCGTGCATCACGACGGACGCGAACAGGAACATCGCGGCCAGGATCGCCGAGCGCAGGACGAACGGGACACCGACCGACGAATGCTGGGCGATGACACCCCCGCCGAGCGAGCCGACGAGCATCGCGGCTCCGCCCACCACCTGCCCGCGCCCGAACACCGACTCCACGGTGCCGGTGAAGTTGACCGCAGCCAGGGCGTCGATCAGCCAGGCCTCGACGGCGCCCGAGAAGAAGGTGAAGCCGAGTCCGAGTCCGATGGACACCAGGGCCCAGAGCCAGAACGCCGAGTGCCAGTGCCAGAGCCCCACGTAGGCCAGCGTGGCCACGCTGAGCGTGATCGTGCCGAGCAGGTAGGACGCGCGGCGACCGATCGTGTCGGCGACCACCCCGGTGGGCACCTCGAAGATCACCATGCCTGCGGTGAAGAAGGCGTTCGCCGCGAACGCCTCCAGGTTGGACAGGCCGGCGTCGAGCAGGAAGATCGTGTTGATGCCCCAGATGAGGGCCTGGGCAAGGGTGTTGCCGAGGAGCAGCATCAGGTAGGTCCGCACGACCCCGCGTGCCGTGGTGACCGGAGAGGCAGTCGACACGGAACTACCTAACCGCGTCAGGGGGTGGACGTCGATAGCCGTCGGCAGCCTCACCCGGGCAGTCGGCCTCCCGGGTGCATAGAGTGCCCGGTCATGAGCGAGCGAGCGTCGACCTCGGCGGCAGCCCTGAGCAGGGCGTTGGTCTTGGGTGGGGGCGGATCGGCAGGCAATGCGTGGCTCATCGGCGTCAGCGCCGGCCTGGTGGATGCCGGGTTGGATGTGACCGAGGCCGACCTGGTCATCGGGACGTCGGCCGGTGCGACGGCCGCGGCCCAGATCACCAGCGCGAGTCCGACCACCCTGCTTGCCGACATCGTCGGCCCTGCGGCCCCGCCGCGGACTGCTCCGGTGGCAACCAGTGGTCGACGCGTTCGCACCGGGCCGGTGGTCGACCACCTGGAGAGAACGAACCGAATCATCGCCGCCGCTGAGGACGCGGCCGACATGCGCCGCAGAATGGGTGCGGCGGCGCTCGACCTGGAGGCGGCGTCGGATGGGTCCGGGCACACGCGGTGGCGCGCCACCGTCGCCGCCCGGCTGCCCAGCCAGCAATGGCCGGAACGCAGGATGCTGATCACCGCGGTCGATGCCCACACGGGTGAACCGGTCGTGTTCGACCGCCACAGTGCGGTGCCGCTGGCGGACGCCGTCGCCGCCAGCACAGCGAGCGGCGTCGCCTACCGCATCGGCAGCGCTCGATACATCGACGGCGGTTACCGTCGCAACGAGAACGCCGATCTCGCGGCCGGCTACGGGCGGGTGCTGGTGCTTTCTCCACTCGGAGGCCGAACGCGGCACCCGCTGCTCTGGGGGATGCACCTTGCAGCGCAGGTCGACGAGCTGCGCGCGGGCGGCAGCAGGGTCGCGACGATCCTGCCGGATGGCAACTCCCTCAAGGCATTCGGCACGAATCTGATGGACCCGTCGACGCGTCCGCCCGCTGCTCGAGCCGGTTACGAGCAGGGCAGGTCCCTGGCCGAGCAGCTGATCGAGTTCCTAGACTTCGGCGGGTGAGCAGGACGCCCAGCCACCAGGGGAGATCGCTCCCCGCCCTCGCCCTCGCCCTTGCCGTTGCGGCGTTGTCGACGCTGCCAGCCGCCATCGGTTTCGGTTGGCAGGACACTCCGCTGGGCTTCGGCGAAGTGGCCTTCAGCATCGAGGACTTCGGCATCGCGGGAGCTGCCATGGGCGCCTTGGCGATGGCTGTGGCCGTGTCAGCGCTGCGCGCCAACCGGCGCGATCACGAGCCGGTGTGGGTGGCGGGATCGGCGATAGCCGTTTCCGTGGCAGCCATGGTGGCAGGCCTCGTGCTGCCCGTCAGCCTCCTGTGCTATTTCGAGAACACCGGTACCTGCTGATCCGCACCGCACGGTGACACAACGGACGTGACCCGTGCCACGAGCCATCAGCGCATCCATGGGGTATGCCGCGCTGCGCCGCCTCAGCGTGCGAGGTCGGCGCTGCCCCGAGGCACCCGGTGCCGTCCCTGCTCGGGGCGCGGTTGCGGCGGGGCCGTGCGTCCCGACGTGAGCGGCGAGGGCAGGAGGGCGCCGACGGTGAGCCCCGCGAGACCGGCCAGGTACTCGTCCACCTGCTGGCCACTGACGGACAGGTAGATCACCGCGCCCAGGCTCGAGAGGGCTGCTACCACCATCGCCAGGCTCGAGACCCGGGACGTGAATTCGTCACGCATGACGATCCTCCAACCTCGGCTGGGCAGGTTACCCAACCTCTTGTCCTCAAAGAGGGGTCAGGCGCGCTGTTGATACCGAAGCGACGGCGTTATGTGTGGGGCCGCGGGGCCAGGGACAGCTGACGTCATTCTCGTGCAATTGCCGGAGTTGGGTCGCGTCGAATGGTCCTATCGTTCGATTGCGTCACAGGTTCTGGCGGGCAGCCTCGCCCTGCGGTGGAGGGTTGGCCAAGGCGGAAGGAACGACACGATGCCGAGTCGGCAATGGACTTCTGGTGCGCTGACAGTGACCTACCCCGACTCGTACTCAGTCGGGACGGCCACGACCACGACCGGCAGCCCACCGAGTCCCGGTCGACGGCGCCGGAGCCCAACAGCCGGCCGGACCGCAGCCGGCCAGGAGAACGTGACCGGTGCTCTCCTGGACGCCCTCGCCGACCAAGACCTCGAGCTGGTCGAGCCCGTGGAGCTGGTGCCGCCCCGCCCGGCCCCGGGAAGGCGTGCCCCCAGCCGGGCGGCCACCGTCAGCCTGGACCTCGATGTCGCGCCAGAGGAGTCAGCCGTGATCCTGCTGGAGCAGGACGGCTTCTACTCCTGGCAGCTGCCCACCGACAACGGAACCCCGACCGTGAGGGCGCGACGCGGCCGCGGCCCGGCGCGGCGGCAGGTGCACTTCGAGCTCGACGTCCGTGCGTCCGAGCCGGCCACGGCGGCGCCGGCTCCGTCTCGGACGGTCCGGGGCCCCTTGGGCGACTTCGTCGTGGGCCGCGCCAAGGCCTACGTCCTCAAGTTCGTGGCAGGGCTGGTCCCCGGACCGCTCATGGGCTTCCTGGAGCGACACGTGACGCCCGGCCTTGTCATCATGCAGGGCAAGGACGTCAGCAAGTGGTCGCGGGTGAGCACGCTCGGGGACGTGAAGCTGCCCCAGGACCGGCCGGCCCGCATCCTGCTCTTCGTGCACGGGACCTTCTCCTCCACGGTGGGCAGCTACGGCGCACTGACCTCCACCGACCACGGCCGAGCGTTCCTGGATGCTGCGGGCACGGCATACGACGCCATCCTCGGATTCGACCACCCGACGCTGAGCAAGGACCCACTGGAGAACGCCACAGAGCTCCTGGCGCGACTCGAGAAGAACGCGCTGAAGGCGCCGCCGACCATCGACATCGTGTGCTACAGCCGCGGAGGTCTGGTTGCGCGGAGTCTCGTGGAGTACCTGCTGCCGTCCTCGCCCTGGCGCGCCACCGTGCAGCGGATGATCTTCGTGGGGGCCACCAATGCCGGGACGCGGCTGGCCGAGCCGGCGAACTGGAACACCTTCGTCGACCTGTACACGAACCTGGTCGCCGCCTCCGCGCGCGCGATCGGGCTCCTGACGGGCAGCGCCCCCGCGGCGGAGATCGTGCGCGGCGTGGTCAAGAGCGTCGGCGCGTTCGTGAAGTACCTCGTGGCGGCCGCGGTCACCGACCGGAAGGTGCCCGGCCTTGCCGCGATGGAGCCGGACGGGAAGTTCGTGAAGATGCTCAACGAGGTCCAGCCCGGTCAGCCCGGCGCCGGGACACCCTGGTATGCCGTGTCCTCCGACTTCGAGCCGAAGCTCTTCGCTCACGGGGCCGGGACGCCCGAGCTGCCGCGACGACTCCTGGATGCGCTGGCAGACGGTCTGGTGGACCAGTTGATGGGGGTCCAGAACGACCTCGTGGTCCACACGTCCTCCATGGCGGCGATCGACCTCGGATCCGGCGGTGGCTTCGTCATGGAGACGCTCGACTTCGGCGCCAACGGTGTGGTCTACCACCTCAACTACTTCATCCAGCCACAGGTCACCGCCGCCCTCGCCGCCTGGCTGGGGGTCGGGGGACCGGCGCAGCCGGCGGTGGCCCCCGGCTCGATGGTGGGGCCGAGCCTGCCGCACCGCGCGATCCGCAACATCCGGGTGGTCCCCGTCGACGCGACACCACGAGAGGGACGTGCGGCAGCCCGGGACGCCGACTTCGTCGTGGTCACCCGCGAGCACCAGGGGCAGACGCTGCACTACGCCATCGACCCTGCGACGCTCACCCGCGCACTGCGGGGGGCCAAGGCAGACACGGCCATCGGTGACGCGCTGGGTCTACAGGAGGTGATGCGCAGCCCCACCGTCGAGGTCGGGCGGGTGCCGGGCCCGCTGCCGCGCGAGACGGGACCCCAGGGTCGCCCCCTGCCGAGGACGCGGCGGACCCGCGTCGTCCTGGACCGTGGGGCTCCCGTCGGCGTCGTCGAGGAGGTCGCACCCACGGCCGGCGCCCGCCGTGGCACCAGGAGCCCCGAGTTCGAGTCCGCTGCCAAGCCGCCCCAGCCGACGTCCGGGGCACCCTCAAGACGAGCCCGAAGCCGCGATGTTTCGGTGTTCATGGCGGCCGACCTGCCGTCGGACCTCGTGGTCGGCCGCACGGTCAGCCTCAGCTGCCGCCTCTCACGGGAGGAGCTGAAGGCGGCGCCGACCGGCGCGAGTGGCGCGGGTGGTGGCAAGGTCGACTCGACCAGAGAGCTCATCGTGCAGGTCCTGCCGAAGCAGAACGTCGAGACGGTGGGGGATGACCGGGTCACGACCGAGGTCCCGGCCCCGGGTGAGGTCGCCGAGTTCCTCTTCGACGTGCAACCCACGCACGCGGGCGACGGCGAGGTCTGGGTCGTGCTGCGCCAGGGCCCGGCTGCCCTGGTGACCCTGCGGCTCACGGCGACGGTCTCGGGCACGTCGACAGTCGCCCGAGCGGGTCGTGTCTCTGCCGAGGCCCGGGTCCAGACGGATCCCGGGCTGGTCACGGGTGTTGACGGCGTCCAGTGGCTGCGGATCAACGAGCGTCAGAACGGCGGGGACACGTACTACGACTACGACGTCCAGTCGCAGGAGCTCGGGATCCTGCGGCAGTTCACGTCGCCACCCCTGCAGAACCGTGAGGCGTTCGTCAACGGCCTCTACACGAAGATCGAGGAACGCTGGCTGAGCAGCAAGGGCGACGAACAGACCTTCCAGCGGGAGCTGCGGGTCTTCGGGGGTCAGCTGTTCGACCAGCTGTTCCCTGCGGAGCTGCAGGACGTGTTGTGGGAGAACAGGAGTCGGCTGGGCCAGCTCATGGTGATGTCCCAGGAACCCTTCATCCCCTGGGAGCTCGTGCACCTCAAGGAACGCGGGAAGAAGCTCGGCACGGAGACCCTGTTCCTCGGGCAGTTCGGCATGGTCCGGTGGCTGTGGGGGACCTTCCCGCGGCCGGTGAGATTCCGCACCCGCAAGGGCAAGGTGCTTTCCCTGTGCCCGGCCTACGCCAACCCGGACTGGGTGCTCACCGAAGTGACCCAGGAGGAGGAGTTCCTCAAGCGGCGGCTCGGCGCCAAACCAGTCGCGGCGGAGCAGGGCGCAGTCCTCGACATCATCCAGAACGGTGGTTTCGACCTCCTGCACTTCGCCGGCCACGGCGCCGCCTCCAACACCGCTGCGTCCGACGCCAGGATCCTGCTGGCCGGTCGCGCGGAGAACGGCAGCTATGTCGAGGAGTCGCTGAGCGCGAGCGCTGTCGAGCAGCTGGCCGACCTCGCCGATGCCAAGGGCAATGGTCCGCTCGTCGTGCTCAACGCCTGTCAGGCGGGGCGGGTCGCCCGCCAGCTGTCGAGCCTCGGCGGCTTCGCGCAGGCCTTCCTGGGAGGTGGGGCGGGAGCCTTCATCAGCTCCTTGTGGTCGGTCGGCGACGAGCCGGCGCGCACCTTCGTCGAGACCCTCTACACCGAGCTCCTCGGGGGAGCCACCATGGCCAAGGCCGTGGTGACGGCGCGGGACAAGGCTCGTGCCGACGGTGATGCGACGTGGCTGGCCTACGTCGTGTACTCGCACCCCGGGGCGACCCTGCAGCCACCCGGCGGGTCGTGAGCGGAGTCTCTCGGCTCGGCTCCCTCACCACCGCACGTGACGCACGAGCTCGATGAGCGTGAGCAGATAGAGGGTGAACTTGAGGACCGCCACGACCGCCAGGATGCCTGTGCCCGGCGCCGAGCCACGTCGGGTCAAGAGACCGATGAGGAGGTTCTCCATCAGGTCCATCCCTGCGGCACCCAGTGGGAGCCCCCACCTCGCGTCGGCTGCGCGGAGGAGCAGGGTCGCCGAGAGCCCGAATGCCGCGATGAAGATCAGGTCGAGCCACAGACCGGCGCGCACGGACGACGCGCCTCCTGCCCGGTCGACAGCCGCCGCGAATCGTGGGGGAGTTCCCGCCAGGGCCACGCCCGGCTGCTTCGCGAAGCCGCGGTGCAGCAGGCCTGTTACCACCAGGAAGACGACAGCAGCGAGGAGAAGCACCAGCTCTGCCCACATGGCAGCCCCCATCCGTGGGTGTCCGAGGTCTTGGTGCCCGAGGGCTCCGCTGCCATAGTGCCATCGCGGCGGTGAGGCTGCAGCGTGTCAGTACTGGGCCAGGATCAGCTCGAGGACGGCGGCCTCGACCTCACGGTCGAGTTCGAGACCACGCAGGCGCGCAGCCGCGTCTGTGGGCCCGTCCGCCGACTCGACCAGGTCGAAGGCGGTGCTCTTCAGGTTGTAGTCGATCCGCGCCCGGTCGAGCACCTGGCCCACCGCCTCGACGGTCCGCGACCAGTCGAAGGGCCGGACGTCGCCGAGGGTGACCGTCAGGCCGCCCCCGATGGCGACGTCGCCGAGGGCGAACCGCGTGCCGCTGGTCGTGGGTTGGGGGGAGAGAGTCGTCTCGACCCCGCCCTGGCTGGTCATGCTGGCGCCGGCTTCGACGCCGAGGACGAGCAGCGTCCAGCTGCGTGAGGCAGGGAGGACGTCGACGGCTCCCGTCGGCGCCGCGATCACCAGGGTGCCGCTGGACTCGTCCCAGGTGGTCGTCGTGACCGCGGTGTGCGCCGCGGTGCTCCCGTCGTCCGGGCCCCTGCTCCCGTCGTCGGCACCGCTGCTCCCGTCGTCCTCGACGAGGTCGAACCGGCCGTCCGCCCCGACGGCCAGGACGAGCTCGATGTGCTCGGGGACTGCCGTACCCACGGCGGCGTCGTCCGAGCCAGCCAGCGGAAGGAGGCCGCCCGCGCGCACCAACACCGGGAGGGTCTCCAGCGGCCGGTGCAGTCGCACCTGCCTCCCGCCGCGGTACCGCGTGCCGGTGAACAGGTCGGTCCACACGCCGTCGGGCAGCCAGGCCTGCGCGCTGCCCAGCCCGATGACCTCCTGCTGTCGGCTGGTGATCGGGGCCACCACGAGCTCGGTCCCGAAGCGGAACTGGTTCGGCACGGCATACGCCTCGATGGCTCCTGGGTCGGCCCAGTACATCGGCTCGACGAGCGGCGCACCCTCGCGCGCGGCGCGGGCGTTCATGGTGTGCAGGTAGGGGACGAGCCGGTGCCGCAGCCGCAGGAAGGTGTCGATCGTGGTGCGGGCCTGGGCGGGGAAGGTCCACGGCTCCTTGCGGATGAAAGGGTGCAGCGTCGAGTGCAGGCGCATGATCGGTGAGAAGACACCGAGCTGCACCCAGCGGACGGTCAGGTCGTCGTCACGGCTGCCGTACCAGTGGCCACCGATGTCGTGGCTCCACCAGCCGTAGCCGATGTTGGACGAGCTCGCGGTGAAGTAGGGCTGGAAGGCGAGGGAGTCCCACGTGATGTGCGTGTCGCCCGAGAAGCCGACGGGATAGCGATGGCTGCCCGGACCGGCATACCGGGAGAAGGTGATGGGGAGCTGACCTCGTCTGGCTGAGTCGTTGAAGTGCTCGATGTTCAACAGCCACAACGGATCCACGCCGGGTGTGCGGCTGAACGAGCCCTGCTGCCAGTCCAGCCACCAGAAGTCGACGCCCTCGTCCTCGAGCGGGTGGTGGAGCCGCCGGAAGTAGGAGTCCATGAAGCGGGGGTCGGTCGGGTCGAAGGCCACTGAGCGCTCGCTGGCCGGGTCGACGCCCATGTCCTCGGCGACCTGTGGGTAGGCGTCCTCGAACGCGCGGACCCCGTCGGCGGGATGGACGTTGAGCGTCACGGCGAGGCCGCGGCGGTGCAGCTCGGCGAGGAAGGTGGGCGGATCGGGGAAGAGGTCACGGTTCCACGAGTAGCCGGTCCACCCGGTGCCGAACCGTGAGTCGATGTCGACCCAGTGCCAGTCCATGTCGAGGACCGCGACCGACAGCGGCACCCCCTCTGCCTCGAACCTGTCGAGCAGCTCGAGGTACTCGTCCCCGGAGTAGGGGTGGTAGCGGCTCCACCAGTTGCCGAGGGCCCAGCGGGGGAGCATAGGCACGGCCCCGGACACTGCGTAGAGGTCGGCGACGGCGGCGCGATAGTCGTGGCCGCGGACGAAAACGTAGAGGTCCCGGGTGCCCGGGCGACGCACGGCAGGGCGACCGTCCTCGATGAGGAACGAGTCGGAGTCGTCGATGACCGCGATGCCGGTCCGGGAGACCACACCCGGGCCGAGCGGGACGGCGCCGTCGACGTCATCGAGGGTGCGGGCCGTGCCGCCGAGCCCGTCGGCAGGCTGGCCGAAGCGCCACTCGCTGGTGTGGGCATCGGGCATCGCTGACGTCGCCGTGACGACCAGACCACTCGGGCTGAAGGGCTCGCCGTCGTAGTCGAGGTGCAGGCAGTCCGTCGACAGCTCGATCCGCTGACCCTGGCGGTGCACCTGCATGTCCGGCGCCGGCAGCGCGCGGTTGACCGCGAAGGTGCTGGCCCGGTCCTCGAACCCGCCCGACTCCGACCACTCGAGCCGCAGGAGCCCGGGGGTGAGGACGGTGATCCGCCAGCACTCGCCTGCAACCACCGCGTCGGGGTGCGCCACCGGGTTGCCGGGGACCGTCAGTCGAGAGGCCATGGGTACCCTCCTTCGCGTCGAAGGGTATCGGGATCTGGGCCATGGGACGGGGTGCGCGCGGTCCCGCCTATCCTTGAGCGGTGAGCACCACGCAGCACCACGACGCCCTCGCCAGCCTCGCGGCCGGCGCCCACCTCCCGGCTGCCCAGCAGCCGGAGTGGCCCGACGCCGCCCGCCTCTCCAGCGCCGTCGCCGAGCTCGCGTCGTATCCGCCACTGGTGTTCGCGGGGGAGTGCGACGTCCTGAAGTCCCGGATGGCCGCAGCGGCACGTGGCGACGCCTTCGTCCTGCAGGGCGGGGACTGCGCGGAGACGTTCGCGTCCGCGACCGCCGACAACATCCGCGACCGCGTGAAGACCATCCTGCAGATGGCCGCCGTCCTCACCTATGGCGCCTCCGTCCCGGTCGTCAAGGTCGGCCGGATGGCCGGCCAGTACGCCAAGCCGCGCAGCAGCGGCGCCGAGACGCGCGAGGGAGTCACCCTCCCGGCATACCGCGGCGACATGGTCAACGACTTCGACTTCACCCTCGAGTCACGCACGCCCAACCCGCAGCGACTGGTGCAGGCCTACCATGCGAGCACGGCCACCCTGAACCTCGTGCGGGCCTTCACCCAGGGTGGCTTCGCCGACCTGCGCCACGTTCATGACTGGAACCGTGGCTTCGTCGCCAACGCGGCCAACAACCGCTACGAGCGGCTGGCCAAGGACATCGACAAGGCAATGAAGTTCATGCAGGCCTGTGGCGCCGACTTCGACGCCATGCGCACCACAGAGTTCTTCTCGTCCCACGAGGCGCTGCTGCTCGACTACGAGCGACCGCTGACCCGCGTCGACAGCCGCACTGGCGAGCTCTACGACACCAGCGGTCACTTCATCTGGGTCGGCGAGCGCACCCGCGACATCGACGGCGCGCACATCGACTTCGTCTCCAAGGTGCTCAACCCGATCGGCATCAAGCTGTCGGCCAAGGCCGAGATCGACGACGTGCTGCGCCTGATCGACAAGGTCGACCCCGACCGTGAGCCGGGTCGCCTGACCTTCATCACCCGCATGGGGGCCAAGACCGTCCGTGACGCCCTCCCGACCCTGGTCGAGAAGATCACCGGTTCGGGCGCGCAGGTCACCTGGATCTGCGACCCGATGCACGGCAACACCTTCGAGTCGGCCAGCGGATACAAGACACGGGACTTCGAGGACGTCGTCGAGGAGGTGCGCGGCTTCTTCGAGGTGCACCAAGGGCTGGGCACGGTCCCCGGCGGCATCCACGTCGAGCTCACCGGCAACGACGTCACCGAGTGCATCGGCGGTGCGGAGAAGATCCTCGACGCCGACCTCAACAAGCGCTACGAGACGGTCTGCGACCCGCGGCTGAACCACCAGCAGAGCCTCGAGCTGGCCTTCCTCGTCGCCGAGATGCTGGCCAAGGACTGACGTCCGCGACGGGTCCGGCCCGGCCCGCCACCTGGCGAGCTTCGAGCAGGTATGCCGCCGGGTCGCCGGCCGTCCACGGTGGTCCACCTCCTAGGCTGGCTCGCATGCCTGCTGCGCCCCTGGTCGACCTGCTGTCCGACACCCTCACCCAGCCCACGGAGGCGATGCGCCGGGCGATGGCCGACGCCCCCGTCGGCGACGACGTCTTCGGCGAGGACCCGACGGTCCGACGGCTCGAGGAGCGGGTGGCCGAGCTGCTCGGGCACGAGGACGCGTTGTTCGCACCGACCGGCTCGATGGCCAACCAGCTGTGCCTGCGCCTGCACGTCGCCCACGGTGAGGAGCTCATCGCGGACTCGCTGGCCCACGTCCTGCGCGCGGAGATGGGTGCCGCCGCGGTGCTGTCCGGCATCTCGTCGCGGTCCTGGGTCGCCGACCACGGGCTGCTCGACGCCGCGCAGCCGCTCGCGCTGATGATCCCCGACGGCGGCACCTACCAGGTCAACACGCGCCTGGTCGTCGTCGAGAACACCCACAACTTCGGAGGTGGAACGGTCCAGCCGCTCGACCAGATCGAAGCCCTGCGCGCGGGCACGCGGTCGCGGAACGTGGCGATGCACCTCGACGGCGCCCGCCTGTGGAACGCCCACGTCGCCACCGGCGTCCCGCTCGCAACCTATGGCGCGTTGTTCGACACCGTGAGCGTGTGCCTGTCCAAGGGGCTCGGCGCCCCGGTGGGTTCGGTCCTCGTCGGGTCGCGGGACCTCATGGCGCAGGCGCGGATCTGGCGCAAGCGGTTCGGGGGCGGCATGCGACAGGTCGGGATCCTTGCCGCGGCCGGCCTGCATGCGCTCGACCACCACCTGTTGCGGCTCGCCGACGACCACGCGCGCGCCCGGCGTTTCGCCGAGGCAGCGGCAGCAGCGGTCCCCGCCTCGATCGACCCCCGGCGGGTGGAGACCAACATCGTCGTGCTCGACGTGGCGGGGGCGGGGTGGACCCCTGCGGCCTTCGTCGAGGAGGCGGGCAGACGCGGCATACGCCTCTATCCGGTGAGCGCCACGGCGGTGCGCCTCGTCTGGCACCTCGACGTCGACGACGCCGGCACCGAATGCGCCATCGCCGAGCTGGTGCCACTGCTGGAACAAGGCCCCGACGCCAACCCTCAGACCTCGTGATGCAGCAGCTCGGCGGGCCGGTCCTCCTCCGCCGAAGCGCCGGCGCTGCGACCGAGCAGCTCGACGACGTACATCGCGGTGAGCACCAGCGCGCCCCCGAGCAGCATGCGCAGCGTGAGTGACTCGCCCCCGAACAGCACCGCGAAGAACGCCGCGAAGACCGGTTCCATCGTCATCACGATGGCCGCTCGGGTGGCGGGAAGGTGCGACTGCGCCCACGTCTGGGCCCAGAGAGCGACGGCTCCGGCGACCAGGGCCATGTAGAGCAGCGAGGTCCACTGGCCGCCGGTGGAGGGCAGGGTCACGCCTCCGGGGAGCGCGCCGACCAGCGCCACCACCGTGATGACCCCGACCTGCACGGTCGCCAGGCCGGTGGCGGAAGCAGCGGTCGAGAACCGGCCGAGCCCGATGATGTGCAACGCGTAGAGCACCGCCGCGGCCAGCGTGAGGGCCTCGCCGTAGCCCACCGAGATGCCGCGCAGCGAGAGCACCGCGAGCCCGGCGGTGGCGAGCAGGACGGCCAACCACGTCGTCCCCGGGATCCGGTCGCGGAGCAGGATCGCGGCGAGCACCGGTGTCAGCACGATGTAGGTGCCGGTGACGAACCCGGACACCGATGCGTCGGTGTGCTCGAGCCCGACCGTCTGCAGCAGCTGGGCGAGGCCGTAGAGGATCCCGAGGACGACACCGATCAGGACCTCACGCCGGGTCAGGGCGAGCAGCTGGCGCCGGAACAGCACGGCCATGACGACCGCTGCGATGGCGAAGCGCACGGTCAGGAAATCGGCCGACGGCACGTGCTCGACGAGGTCACGGATGAGGAAGAACGTCGAGCCCCAGACCGCGGTGACCGACACGAGCAGCAGCGTCGCCAGCCGCGACGGGGACAGGGTCAGACGATCACCATCGTGACGACCGAGCCCTTGGGCGCCTCGGTGTTGGCCGCCGGGTTGGTGTGGTGGACAGTGCCGAAGATGCCACCCAAGGCGTTCTCACGCTTGACGTCGAAGCCGGCGGCTCGCAGGATCGCCTCGGCCTCGTCGGCCTGCTTGCCGGAGACGTCGGGCACCTTCACCAGGACCGGGCCCTTGGAGACGACCAGCTTGACCGTCTCGCCCTTGAACAGGGTGCCACCGGCCGGAGACTGCGAGATCACGTTGCCCTTGGCGATGGTGTCGCTGTTGGCCTGCTCGGTCGCGTCGACGGTGAGCCCGGCCTTGGACAGGGCGTCGACCGCCGCTGCGGCCGGCTTGTTGGTGAAGTCGGTGACCGGGATCGGCTGCCTGCCCTTGGACACGACGACGTTGACCTTGGTGCCGCGCTTGAGCGGGGTGCCGACCTTGGGGTCGACGCCCACCACGAGACCCGCGGCGACGGTCTCGTCGAAGGCCTCCTTGCTGGTCCCCACCGTCAGCTTGGCCGCCGTGATCTGGTCGCGCGCCTCGGCCGCGGACTTGTTGAGCACGTTGGGCACGGCATACCGCTCCGGTCCCTTGGAGACGGTGACCTTGACGTCGGTGCCGCGTCGCACCTCGGCGCCGGCGCCGGGGTCGGTGGACATGACCACGCCCTTGGGCACCGACTCGTCGAAGCTGTCGACCCGGTCGGCGCCGAGGTGGGCGACGTCCAGCTTGTCCTGGGCCTGGGCGAAGGTGAGGTTGGTGGTCGCCGGCACGACGGTGGGGGAGCCGGGACCCGCGAGGAACCACCAGGCGGCGATGCCCGCGACGAGGGCGACGCCGAGGGCGATCCAGATCCAGCGCCAGGGCCCTCCGCGACGGTCGTAGTCGTCGTCGCTGTCCATGGTGTCGACGCCCCGCCCGGGCAGCACGGGGGGACTCGTGGGGGTGCGGTCGATGGGCAGCGACAGCCGCGGCACGGGACGACCGGGGACGGCGGCATGGCGTGGTTCGTGACCGGCAGGCTCGTGACCGGTGGACGCCGGGAGCGCGCTGGTCCGCTCGACGGCCACGGTGCTCGCTCCACCGGCCAGGGCAGCGGGGCCCTCGGGTCGGCGGTCCAGCTCGGTCGGGGTCAGCATCGCCCGCGACTTGCGCACCTCGGTGAGGAAGTCCTCGGCGTCGTAGGGCCGGTGGTCGGGGTCGCGCGAAGTCGCCAGCGCCACGAGCGCGTCGAGCTCGGCAGGCACGGAGGTCACCCTCGACGACGGTGCCGGGATGGAACCGTGGACGTGCTGGTAGGCGATGTGGATCGGGGTGTCGCCGGTGAACGCCTTGGTGCCGGTGAGCATCTCGAACAGGATGAGCCCGGCGGCATAGACGTCACTGCGGGCGTCGGCGATGCCGCGCTCGACCTGCTCCGGGGAGAGGTAGGCAACCGTCCCGAGCAGGACACCGGTCTGGGAGGCGGTGGTCTGGGTCGAGACGGCTCGGGCGAGGCCGAAGTCGGCGACCTTCACGGTGCCGTCGTCCTCGCGCAGGATGATGTTCTCGGGCTTGACGTCGCGGTGGATGATGCCGCCGCGGTGGGCCGCGCCGAGTGCTTGCAGTACCGGACCCATGATGTCGAGGGCGGCGCGCGGGGTCAGCGGACCCTCGGCCTTCATCACCTCGCGCAGGGTCTGGCCCGGCACGTACTCCATCGCCAGGAACATGTGGCCGTCGTCCTCGCCCTGGTCGAAGACCGACACGACGTTGGGGTGGGACAGTCGCGCAGCCGAGCGCGCCTCACGCTTGAACCGGCTCACGAAGGCCTCGTCCTGCGCGAGGTCGTGGCGCATCACCTTCAGCGCGACGTCGCGGTCCAGCCGGGTGTCCAGGGCGAGGTAGACGGACGCCATTCCGCCGTCGGCAATGTGCGACAGGACGCGGTAGCGCCCGTCGAACACACGCCCGAGCAACGACTCGGTGACACCGGAAGACACCCGCAAAGTGTAGGAGGTCTCGCTGGTCATCTCGTGCAGGCGGGTCCGTGGGCGCTGTCCCGACCGCATTCGTCAGGCTGGCTCACATCCGGGTGCGGTGCGCCTTGATGGCGGCCACGTAGCCCTTGGTGTCGGCGTACATGCCGTTCTTCTGCACCGAGTAGAGACCTTGGTAGTAGCCGGCGATGGCCTGGTCGACCGTGCTGGCGGACCGCGTCAGTGAGCGCAGGATCACCACCCCCGCCGTGATGTTGTCCTGGGTGTTGAGCAGGTTGAGCTGTCGTCCGGCCATCTCGGAGGCCCACTGCCCGGACGAAGGGATGACCTGCATGACACCGATGGCGTTGGCCACCGACACCTGGCGCTGGTTCCAGCCCGACTCCTGCCAGCCGACGGCCAGGGCCAGCTTGGGGTCCACGCCGTGGCGTCGCGCCGTCGCGACGATCATCGCCTGGGTCTGGCTGCGGCTGGGAACGGCGTGCCGGGCCAGGGCGGCGCGGTTGCGGTTGGCCGCGTTGACGATCGAGCTGGGGTAGGTGCGGCCCGCGAACGAGTTGGCGCTCGCGGCAGACTTGGCCGGCTTGGCCGGCACCTTGAGCCGCTGGCCCGGGTAGATGACCGAGGCCGCGGACAGCCGGTTGGTCTTGAGCAGGGCGGCGAGGGTGACGCTGTGCTTCGTGGCGATACCGCTGAGCGTGTCGCCGACGCGCACCGCGTATGCCGCGGTGCCGGCGGGGCGGGTGGCCGCCGGCGTGGCCCCGTGGACCCTGAGGACCTGGCCGGGGTGGATGACGCTGCGGGCGTTCAGCCGGTTCAGCGAGTACACCGTCGGGAGGGCAGTCTTGGTGCGGGCGGCGACGACGCTGAGCGTGTCGCCGCTGCGCACCCGGTAGGTGGTGATGGACGGCGCTGCGTCCGCCGGGCGGCGGGCGCTCGCGGCTCCGGCGCCGGGGATGCGGACCTTCTGGCCGACCTGCAGCACCGAGCGGGGGGAGAGCCGATTGGCCTTGAGGAGGGCGGCGAGGGACACACCCTTGCGCGCGGCGATGTGGCTCAGCGTGTCACCGGAACGGACGACGTAGGTCGCGCGCTTGATCGCCGCAGCCCTCGCCGCGGCCGCGGCTCGTGCCCTGGCCGCCTCGGCGCGGGCCTGCGCGGCGGTCTTGGGCACCGACAGCCGCTGTCCGATGGACAGGTGGTTCCCCCCGTGACTCAGGTGGTTGCGTGTCGCCAGGGTCCCCGTCGTGGTCCCCGTGCGGGCGGCGATGTCGGCCAGGGTGTCTCCGGTCCGGACCGTGTAGGCCACCCAGCCATAGGGGGCAGGCTTGGCTTTCTGGACGACGGCGACGGCCGCCTGGAGGGTGGCCGAAGGGAGCGCTGCCGGAGCGATCACTGGGGACATCGGGGGCTGCCTTTCGGGCTGTGGTGGAGCACGTGGTGGAGAGCCTCAGGTGGAGCAGGTGGTGGAACAGGTGATGGAACGGGTGGCTGGAGTGAACAGTGGGGCAAGTGTGACGATTGTGAAAGGTACACCATCGAAGGCCCCCATATCGACTTACATCGATGTAATTCACTCCCGGAGGCACTCCGGGACGCAATTTGCTTTGCAAGCGTTCGCTGGCACTCTTGTCCCGTGACCGATCAGCCTGCGGACCCCGCGGAGACCCCCCTCGAAGACCTCGTCGGCTCCTGGCTGACCGTGCCCGACATCGCCGAGCGGCTGGGCATTCCACTGTCGTCGGTGCGCAAGCTGATCGAGGACCGCGAGCTGCTCAGCGCCAGGGTCGGTGAGCGCAACGTCGTCGCGGTACCGGCGCAGTTCCTCGAGGAGGACGTGTTCCGTCACCTGCGGGGCACCTTCACCGTGCTCGCCGACGGAGGCCTGAACGACGCGGAGATCCTCCGCTGGCTGTTCACCCGCGACGAGACGCTGCGCGTCGCCGGGACCCCGGTCGACAACCTGGCGGCCGGGTTCAAGACCGAGGTGCGGCGCCGCGCGATGGAGCAGGCCTTCTAGCGGCGACTGCCCAGAACGGGCGGCCTGAGCACGACTAGTGGGCCCGGGTCGTCGAGCTGTCGATCAGCTGGTCGAGCACCCCTGCCGCCTCGGGTGCGAGCTCACGCGTCGACTTGAGAGCCATCCGTGCCGAGCCGGCGAGGCGGGCGATGTCGGCCTCGACCGCGTCGACCGCACCTGCGGCTGTGATCGCCTCGCGCAGCCGGTGCACCGTCTGGTCGTCGAGCGCGGGGTCGCCCAGTCGAGCCTCGATGAGTTCGACCCCGGCCGGGTCGGCCCCGGCGAGGGCGTGCGCGATCAGCACGGTGCGCTTGCCCTCTCGCAGGTCGTCGCCCGCGGGCTTGCCCGTCGCGGCCGGGTCGCCGAACACGCCCAGCAGGTCGTCGCGCAGCTGGAACGCCTGGCCGAGGTCGAGGCCGTAGCGGGACAGGGCCGAGAGGTCCTCGTCGGACGCGCCACCGGCAGTGGCCCCGATGAGAAGAGGGTGCTCGACGGTGTACTTGGCGCTCTTGAACCGGATGACGTGCTCTGCCCGGTCGATCCGCTCCTGGGTGGACACGCCGTCCCACGACCGCGCGGACTCCACGACGTCGAGGAACTGGCCGCCCATGAGCTGGGTTCGCATCACGTCGAAGACGCCTCGCCCGCGCGAGAGGTGGTCGGGGTCGAGACCGGACGTCGCGTAGATCTCCTCGGTCCAGTTGAGGCACAGGTTGCCGGCGAGGATCGCGCCGGCCACCCCGAACCGGTCGGCGTCGCCGGACCACGACTCACGCTCGTGGCGAGCTGCGAGCGAACGGTGCGCAGCCGGCATACCCCGCCGGGTGTCACTGTCGTCCATGACGTCGTCGTGGATCAGCGCAGCCGCCTGGAAGAACTCCATGGCGGTGGCCACGCGGACGAGGGCGTCCGAGTCGGGCTGTCCGGTGGCGCGGTAGCCCCAGTAGAGGAAGGCGGCCCGCAGCCGCTTGCCGCCGGTGAGGAGGCGGGCGACGGCGCCGAGCAGCTCTTGGGCGTCGGGGCCCACCTCGGCGAGGACCCCGGCCTGGTGGGTGAGGACGTCGTCGACGGTGCGCTGTACGCGCTCACGAAGGGACGCGGCGTCGAGCGGGCTGGTCACCACGCGTTCCTCCCGGCGTCTGTCGATCCGCGGAATGTCTCATCCTGTGCTGGCACTGAGCCTACGGCGTGGGCCCTCGACTAGTCTCACCGCCATGGCTTTGGGGCACACCTCGGGAGTGGATCGACCGACGCAGCAGCCGTTGTCGATCCCCGGAATGCTGGCGGCGCCGCATCCCTCGATCAGCTTCGAGTTCTTCCCGCCCAAGGACGACGCCGGGGAGTCCATGCTCTGGGACGCCATCCGCCGCCTGGAGTCCGTGCGACCCGACTTCGTCTCGGTCACCTACGGCGCGGGCGGCTCCAACCAGGACCGCACGGTGCGCGTCACCGAGCGGATCGCCCGTGAGACGACGTTGACGCCGTTGGCGCACCTGACCTGTGTCGGCGCGTCCGTGGCCGCGCTGCGCCAGGTCGTGGGCCTGTATGCCGCGAGCGGCGTCCGCAACATCCTCGCCCTCCGGGGCGACCCGCCGGGCAACGTCGGCGGCGAGTGGGTGGCTCACCCCGAGGGCCTCAACCACGCGACCGACCTCGTGGCGCTGGTGCGGACCCTGGGCGACTTCACGATCGGGGTCGCGGCGTTCCCTGACGTGCACCCAGCGTCACCGAGCTTCGAGCACGACGTCGAGGTCATGGTCCGCAAGGCCGATGCCGGCGCGAGCTTCGCCATCACCCAGATGGTCTTCGACGCCGACAGCTACCTGCGGCTGCGCGACGCCGTGGCGGCTCGTCGCGACCTGCCGATCACCCCCGGACTGATGCCGGTGACGAACTTCAAGCAGGTGGCGAGGATGTCCGAGCTGATGGGCACCCCGTTGCCGCCGGCCGTCGTGGGCCGGCTCGAGGCGGTCTCGCACGACCCCGCCGCGACCCGTGAGGTGGGCGTGCAGATCGCCACCGAGCTCGCCGACCGGATGCTCCGTGAAGGCGCACCGGGGCTGCACTTCATCACGATGAACCGCTCGACGGCGACCCTCGAGGTCTACCGCAACCTCGACCTCACCACGCGCAGCGCCGCAGGCCTGGCCTGAGCGCTGTCCCCGTGGTCGGTTCGGTCAGTCCCGGGTGGTGAACGCCCTGGCCAGGGCGGCGGCTGCAGACAGCGCGACCACGGTCAGCCCGTAGACGGTTGCCGTCGTCTCGAGGCCGAACCGCGGGACCGCGAACCCGGCGGCGACCGCCGGCAGCCCGAAGGCGAGGTAGCTGACGACGAACACGCTGGAGAAGAGCTCGCCGCGCTGGGCCGGCCCGACGGTCGGGGTGATCGAGCGCATGATCCCGAGGAAGGACGTGCCGAAGCCCGACCCCGCGACCACCGCGGCCAGGAGGAAGGCGACGAGCGACCCCGCGTGCAGCGCGACCAGCGTCAGCACCGTGCCGACGGCGAGCATGGTCGTGCCGTAGAGCGTGATCCGGCGGGGTGTGCGCTGTCGGCCGAGGTAGGAGCTGAGGGCGCCGACCCCGGTGAGCACCGTGACGACCGCACCCTGTTCGACGTGGCTGCGACCCCCGAGCAGCTGGCCGACGATGGGCGCGCCCAGCGAGAGGTAGAGGCCACCGGTGGCCCAGCCGGCGAACAGGGCCGGTGCGCTGCGCCGGAACGCAGGTCGGGCAGCAGCAGGTATGCCGACCCGTGGACGCAGCGAGCGCAGCCACCCCTGGTGACGTGGCGAGGTCTCGGGAAGAGCGAGGACGCCCACCGCCAGTGCGAGGTAGGCCGCGGTGAGCGTCGCGAAGACGAGCGGGAGGGCGTGCGGGCTGGAGTCCAGCACGGCACCGGCCGCGAGCGCGCCTGCGGCGAGACCCAACAGCGGGGTGACGCTGTTGAGCGTCGCGGCGAGTCCTGGGCGGGTGCCTGGCTCGAGGTCCACGACGGCTGCCGACATGGTCGACATCAGCAGGCCTGCGGCGACACCTTGCACTGCGCGCGAGACCAGCAGGGTGCCGACGCCGTCGGCGTGCCAGAAGCCGACCATGCTCACCGCGAGGACCAGGAAGCCGACGGCCAGCACCGGTCGGCGTCCGATGTGGTCGGACAGGGAGCCGGTCACGAGCAGGGTGACCAGGAGCGTGACGGCATACACCCCGAAGATGGTGGTCATCGTCCCCGCCGAGAAGCCGATCTGGGTCTGGAGCACCGGGTAGAAGGGTGATGGTGCGCTCGCGCCGACCATCAGCGCCACGACCGACGCGAGGGCGAGCACGAAGGCGGGGCGACGGGGGAGCCGGCGTCCGCGTCCCTCACCGTCGGCGGTGGAGCTCTTGGTGGTCGAGCTGGTGGTGGTCGAGCTGGTCGTTCCGGTCGGGATGCTGCTGGTCGCACTCATGACGGGCCTCTCGGACGAAAACAACGGTTCGAAACTTATCGAACTGTCAATCTGCCCTGGACATTCCCGATCTTGCCAGATTGGTTCGAGTATTATCGAACCATGCTTGCAAACCAAGAGCTGCCACACCCGGCCATGGCGGACGTGGCGCTCACCGACGTGCTCTTCGCGCTGAGCGACCCGGCCCGGCTGCAGATCGTCCGGGACCTCGCCGCGGGCCCGCTCGAGATGGCCCAGTGCGGTGCGACGAACCCGGCACTGCCCAAGTCGACAAAGTCCCACCTGATGAAGGTGCTCCGCGAGGCGGGCGTCATCCGCAACGAGCCTCGTGGCCGTGAACGGCTGGTGTCGCTGCGCCGCGAGGAGCTCGACGTGGCCTTCCCGGGGCTGCTCGCCAGCGTGCTGGGCGACTCGCGCGGCTGACCCGGCCGGGCGGCATACCTCGGGGTCAGCCGCTCGAGTCGCTCGAGGCTCCTGTCAGCGGACGCAGCTCGGTGACGAGCGGCACGACGTCGGCGATCGAGTCGACGACGCGGGTCGGCTGGTAGGGAAAGCGTTGCACCTGCTCGCGCCTGGTCGACCCGGTCAGCACGAGGATGGTCCGCAGCCCCGCTTCCAGTCCGCTGATGACGTCGGTGTCCATCCGGTCGCCGATCATCACGGTCGACTCGGAGTGGGCGTCGATCCGGTTGAGCGCGCTGCGCATCATCAGGGGGTTGGGCTTGCCGACGAAGTAGGGCCGGTGGCTGGTGGCCGCGCTGATCAGGGCTGCGACGGAGCCGGTGGCCGGCAGCATGCCGTGCGGGCTGGGCCCGCTGACGTCGGGGTTGGTGGCGATGAAGCGGGCTCCGGCCTCGATGAGCCGGATCGCCTTGGTGATCGACTCGAACGAGTAGGTGCGGGTCTCGCCGAGCACGACGTAGTCGGGGTCGCGCTCGGTCATCGTGTAGCCCACCTCGTGGAGCGCCGTCGTCAGGCCTGCCTCGCCGACGACGAACGCGCTCCCGCCCGGCCGCTGGTCGGCGAGGAACTGCGCTGTGGCGAGGGCGGAGGTCCAGATCGACTCCTCCGGCACGTCGAGACCGCTGGCGAGCAGCCGGGCCCGCAGGTCGCGCGGGGTGAAGATCGAGTTGTTGGTCAGGACGAGGAACCGCCGCCCTGACTCCTGCAGTGTGGCAATGAAGTCGGCGGCTCCGGGGATCGCGCTCTCCTCGTGGACGAGGACGCCGTCCATGTCGGTGAGCCAGCACTCGACGGGCTTCGGTGTGGTCATGGGCCCATTGTGTCCGAGTTGCGTGCGGGGTCTGGGGGAGTGCCGGGTGGCGGACGTCGCGGAGGATGGAGTGCCTGAAGGAGGTGGCGCCCTGCCATTGGCCACGAGCGCAGTAGCGGCGCCTCAGGCGACCTCGATCGCGTGGCCTCCGGTGACGCGGAGCAACTCTTCGTAGGTCGTGCGGAAGACGGTGTGGCTGTGGCCGGCAGCCGCCCAGACGTGGCGGTAGCGGCTGAGTGAGACGTCGACGAGAGTGCGGACCTGGCTGCGGTGGCCGACTGGCGCCACGCCCCCGATGGTGAAACCGGTCGCCTCGAGGACGAAGTCGGCGTCTGCCCGGTCGAGGTGGTCGACGTCGTCGACGAGGTCGGCGACCTTGACCAGGTCAACCCTGTGTGCGCCCGAGGTGAGGATGAGCATCGGGCTGATCGTGCCGTCCGGTGCGTGGGCCCGGAAGACGAGCGAGTTGGCGATCTCGGCGGGGGTGATGCCCAGCGCGGCGGCCGCGGCGGCCGCGGTGCGCACGGCGTCCGGGAGGGTGACCACCTCGGGGACGACGTGGTGGATCGCAAGGTTCTCCAGGACCCTGCGGACGGCAGGGTGCCCGGTCAGGTCGGGGGCCGACGTCGGCACGTCGGACGCTGTCATGGCCGAAGACTAGGGCCGTGCGGTCACGCCTGTCACCAGTCGTCTGGAGGGGGTTGACGGACTGTCCGTGGCGGGGTGTACCGTTCTTCTTATCGAACACCTGTTCGAACTCGTGGTTCACGACGACGACCGATCCACCGGTCACGGCCCCACACCGTGGTGGGCGGTCATCCCGCGGACCACTGCGGCTCTGGCCCTGTGAGCAGGCGCCTCGACCCCGCCTCTCACAGGGCCCAGAGCGCATCACCCGGTGACGCGGCAGCGCTGTGTCTGGTGGCGCTGCGCCATGCCCGCAACCCGAAAACCAGATCCCCGAAGGAGCGCCCTGTGGTCCGCCGCTACGAAGAGCCCATCGAGGTCCGCGAGGGCGCTCGCGAGGACCTGACCCCTGGTCTGGGAGAGGTGGCGGGGCGCGGTCCGAACGCCTTCGTCTGGCGTGGCCGGCTCTATGTCGTCCGGGCCGTGCTCGACCGCTGGCAGGAGCGGCGGCCGTGGTGGCGCGACGCCCGCGAGCGCGAGGGCAGCGACGTGCTCACCGATGCGCGGGAACGACAGGTCTGGCGGGTCGAGGCGAGCGCCGGCCGACTCGCCGGGATCGGGGTCTACGACCTGTGCGCCGACCCCGCCAGTCACGCAGGCAGCCAGTGGCGGCTGCTGAGGGTGGCGGACTGATGGGCGCCCGAAGTGCACACGGGACTGCCCAGGGGGCGGCCAGCGGAGCTGCTGCCACGCTCGACCTGCTGGACCGGGCACGGCACTCGCTGCTCGAGGCCTGCCAGAGCGAGGAGGTCGCCCGACGCTATGACCAGGCCCAGCTCGGTGCCCTGCGCGCGGCTGCCGCCGTGGTCGCCACCCGCATCACGTCCACCCACCAGTCCGCGGGCCAGTCCGGTCCTCGCAGCCTGTGGGAGCTGCTGCCCACGGTCGCGCCCGAGCTCTCCGAGTGGGCCGGGTTCTTCGACGTCGTGGGAGCTCGCCGCCACCACGACCACAGTGCGCGCGAGGCCGACGACCTGCTGCGCCAGTCCGAGCTCTTCCTCGACCTCGTCTGCCGGACCCTGGGTCTGCCAGTGCCCAGGTCGCCGTACGACCACCTGCTGGTGCCCACCGCAGTGACCAGCACTCCGGGGGCCGGCCCGTGAGCACCGAGTTCGCCCACCTGCACGTCGCGTCGGGGTTCTCGATGCGCTACGGCACCGCGACGCCCCAGGCGCTGGTCGAACGCGCTGCCCAGCACCGTCAGCCGATCCTCGCGCTCACCGACCGTGATGGTCTCTACGGTGCGGTCCGCTTCGTCCAGGCCGCCACCGCGGCCGGCATCGCACCCGTTCTGGGAGTCGACCTCGCGGTGGGCCCAGATGCGATGGGTTCAGATGCGGTCGGTCCGGGTCCGGTGGGTCTGGATGCGGTCGGTCCAGCGGTGAGGGGGCGGACCCCTGTCCGGGGTGGCGCCGAGCGCGATGCCCGCCATCCACGGGTCACCGTGCTCGCGCGGGGACGAGCGGCTGGGGTGCCCGCAGGGGTGGGGTGGGCGGCACTGTGCCGGCTAGTCACCCAGACCCACCTGCGCGGTGAGCGGGGAGTGCCCGTGAGCTCCGCCGCCGTGGTCGCAGCAGCGTGCGGCGGCGCAGGTGAAGGGGAGCCCAGTCCGCTCGTGGTGCTGCTCGGCCCCGACTCCGACGTGGGACGGGCGCTGCTGGCCAAGCGCACCGACCGGGCCCGTGAGCTGCTGGATTCCTGGCGGCGCCGACTGCCACCTGACGCCGTCGTCATCGAGGTGGTCTGCCACGGGGGACCCGAGGGCACCCCGGCATCGCGCAGTCATGCCCGACGGCTGCTGGGGCTCGCCGACGAGCAGGGCGTCACCGCGGTGCTCACCGCGGCGGTGCGCCACGTCGATCCCGGGGAGTCGGCCGTCGTCGACGTGCTCGACGCCGCGCGGCGGCTGGTCGCCCTCGACACCCGGCACCTCGACCGGGTCACCGACGCCGCCCACCTGGCCACGACCGACACGATGCACGCCATCGCCCGTGAGATCACCGGTGGCGACCTCGGCCGGGCTGACGACCTGGTCGGGCGGACCCTGGCTCTGGGGCTCGGCTGCGCCCAGAGCGCCCGCCATGACCTCGGCATCGGGTCGGTCCACCTGCCCGAACCCGACCGGGTGGGGGTCGATCCCGGCATGAGTGCCCAGGTGGTGCTCGAGCAACGGTGCCGCGCGGCGGTGGCCGGGCGCTACCCCGGGGCCGGCGAGCGCGACCTGATGGCGGTGGAGAGCCGGCTCACCGACGAGCTCAAGGTCATCGCGGAGCTGGGCTACCCGACCTACTTCCTCACCGTCGCCGAGGTCGTCGACCTGATCCACGACATGGGGGTCAGAGTCGCGGCTCGCGGCTCGGGAGCCGGGTCGCTGGTCAACTACCTGCTCGGGATCAGCGGGGTCGACCCGATCCGCTACGGCCTGCTGATGGAGCGGTTCTGCTCGCCGCTGCGGGCCGAGCTGCCCGACATCGACATCGACGTGGAGTCGGCCCGCCGCACCGAGGTCTACGAGCGGGTCCTCGACCGGTTCGGCGGTGAGCGGGTCACCTGCGTGTCGATGATGGACACCTACAAGGTGCGGCACGCCATCCGGGACGTCGGGGCGGCGCTCGGGCTGCCGCCGGTGGAGATCGACGAGATCGCCAAGGCGTTCCCGCACATCCGGGCCCGGGACGCCCGCAACGCCATCGCCGAGCTGCCCGAGCTGCGTTCGCGAGGCCTGGACAGTCCTCGGCTGCGAGCCCTGTTCGACCTCGTCGAGCGGCTCGACGGGTTGCCCCGCCACATCGCGCTGCACCCGTGCGGCGTGATCCTGTCCGACGGCAGCCTGCTCGACCGGACGCCGGTGGAGGCGAGCTGGCTGGGTTTCCCGATGAGCCAGTTCGACAAGGACGACGTCGAGACGCTCGGGCTGCTCAAGCTCGACGTCCTCGGCATCCGGATGCAGTCGGCGATGGCCCACGCCGTGCAGGAGGTCCAGCGGGTCGACGGAGTGCAGGTCGACCTCGACGACCAGGCCCAGGTGCCGCTCGACGACGAGGCGACATTCCGCCTGATCCGCACCAGCCACACCCTCGGCTGCTTCCAGATCGAGAGCCCCGGACAGCGTGAGCTGATCGGCAAGTTCGGTCCGGAGCGGTTCGAGGACCTTGTCATCGACATCTCGCTGTTCCGGCCAGGCCCGGTGAAGTCCGACATGATCACGCCGTTCCTCGAGGCCCGGCACGGCTGGAAGGAGGTCAGCTACCTGCACCCCACGCTCATCGAGGCACTGCAGGAGACCGAGGGAGTCGTCGTCTTCCACGAGCAGGTGCTGATGATCGTCGCCGAGACGACCGGGGTGTCGCTCGCCCAGGCCGACGAGGTGCGCCGTGCCCTCGGCACCCCCAAGGGACAGCTCGAGATCGAGGCCTGGTGGCGACCGGCCGCCTCGGCCCGCGGCTATGCCCCCGCCGATGTCGACCGGATCTGGGAGGTGCTCAAGGCGTTCGCGTCGTTCGGGTTCTGCAAGGCCCACGCCGCGGCCTTCGCCCTGCCGACCTATCACTCCGCGTGGCTCAAGACCCACCACGCCGCAGCGTTCCTCGCCGGCGTGCTCACCCACGACCCGGGCATGTATCCCAAGCGGCTGATCCTCGACGACGCCCGGAGCCTGGGCATCGCGGTGCTCGGCCTCGACGTCAACGTCTCGACCGGCAGCTACCGCATCGAACGCCTGGACTGCGACGACCCGTCCGGGTTCGTCCCGCCGCACCCCGACCTGCCCGATGCCAGCGACTACGGCATCCGGCTGTCGCTGGCCGACGTCCGCGGCATCAACGACGCAGAGGTGGCCCGCATCGTCGCCGGGCAGCCCTACGCCGGGCTGGCCGACTTCTGGCACCGCGCCCACGTCTCGCGTCCGATCGCCGAACGCCTCGTCCTCGCGGGGGGTTTCGACAGTCTCTACGGCATGCGGGTGGCCTCCGCGGGCATCGACGCCGGGGGACTGGGTCGTCGGGGCCGGACCACCCGTCGTGACCTGCTGCTGCACGTCGCCGAGCTCGACCGCTACGGCCGGGCACTGGACCGTTCGGCGCGTCGGGCGGCGCCACGCCGGGCCAGGGGGAGCCGTGCCCTGCCGGTGTCGGACCAGCACCTCGAGGGTGGGCAGGTGCGGGCCCGGGCGGCAGCGCAGTCGCAGGCAGCGCTGCCGGTACGCGCAGCCGACCAGCAGGCGACCCAGCTCGCGCTCGACCTCGGTGACCGACCCGAGCTCACCAGTGGCACCGGCCTGCCCGAGCTGAGCGGTCCCGAACGCGTCCGCGCCGAGCTCGACATCCTCGGCCTCGACGCGAGTGCCCACGTGGTCGACTTCTACGCTCCGATGCTCGATGCGCTCGGAGTCACCCGCAGTCGCGACCTGTTGCGGGCGCGCAGCCGGTCCACCGTGTGGGCGTGCGGGGTCAAGGTCGCCACCCAGACGCCGCCGATCCGGTCAGGGCGACGGGTCGTCTTCCTCACCCTCGACGACTCCACCGGACCGATCGACGCGACCTTCTTCGAGGATGTCCAAGGTCCTTATGCCGCCACGGTCTTCCACTCGTGGATGCTGCTCGTCCGTGGTGTGGTGCGTCGCACCGGTCCGCGGGGCATCTCGCTGCGGGCGACGGGTGCGTGGGAGCTCACCCCGTTGTGGGACGCGTGGCGAGGTGGTGGCCTCGAGGCGGTGTATGCCGCGATGGATGCCAGCGAGCGCGCCGCCACCGAGCAGGCTGAGGCGTTGGAGGCTGCCCACCAGCAGCAGGTGGGCGCAGGACGGCGAGTCCTGGTGCATGCCTCGGGCTTCCGGCAGTCGCCCTATGCCGACACCCGGCCGCCGGGCGAGGACGTGCGGGGGTCCCACCGCCTCGGTCAAGGGGCGGCGGTGCCCGACGCGGGAGGGGCGGATCAGTTCACGCCGCCGCGCAAGCTCTGGCACTCGAGCCCTGGCAGCTCCGGTCACTGACCACAGTGGTGGGGGGGGGGGGGGGGGGGGGCGGGGCACCCTCATCGAGCGCCAGCAGGCCGAGCTGGGTCGCCCCCTGCGGGTCCTGGACCTCGGGGGCGGCACCGGCGGCCTCGCGGTGCCACTGGCCGAGCTCGGCCACGACGTCACCGTCGTCGACCCGAGTCCGGACGCCCTCGCCTCCCTGTCGAGGCGCAGCGCCGAGCGTGGCGTCGCCGACCGGGTGACCGCACTGCAGGGGGACGCCGACTCCCTGGCCGACTTCGTGGGCGACCAACCGGTCGACCTGGTCTGCTGCCACGGCACCCTCGAGGTCGTCGACGACCCCCAGGCCACCCTCGCGGCGCTGGCCGCAGTGCTGGCTCCCGGTGGTTACCTCAGCCTGGTGGCCGCGGGGCGGCTCGCCGTCGTCCTGGCCCGGGCGCTGGCCGGGCAGTTCGCCCAGGCCCACACCGCCCTGACCTCCGCAGACGGCCGTTGGGGCGGCGCCGATCCGCTGCCGCGCCGGTTCGACGCCGCCGCGCTGCAGGCCCTGGTCGAGCAGACCGGGCTCGTCGTCGAGGACGTCCACGGCGTGCGGTTGTTCAGCGACCTCGTGCCGTCGGCGCTGATCGACTCCGAGGCCGACCGCATGGCCCTGCTCGAGCTCGAACAGGTGGCCAGCCGCCACCCCGACTTCGGGTTCCTCGGACAGTTGGGCGCGGCCGTGCACGTCCTCGCCCGACGCTGAGGGCGAACCGGGGCCACCGATGAGCCGGCGCCAGTACGCGCTCCCGCAGCGCGGGGGGGAGCACCCACCCGATGACACGGGGTGCACCGTCCTGCACGTCGACATGGACGCGTTCTACGCCTCCGCGTCGCTGCTGAGCCGCCCCGAGCTCGTGGGCACTCCCGTCATCATCGGCGGCGGGGGCAACCGCGGCGTCGTCCTCTCGGCGACCTACGAAGCCCGCAAGTTCGGTGTGGCCTCGGCGATGCCGATGTCCCGCGCGCGACGGTTGTGTCCCACGGCGACCGTCGTCGCCCCCGACCACCGCCTCTACAGCCAGATCTCGGCCGCGGTCATGGCGACCTTCGAGACGATCACCCCGGTGGTCGAGCCGCTCTCGCTCGACGAGGCCTTCCTCGACGTGTCCGGCTCACTGCGCCGGCTGGGCAACCCCGCGAGGATCGGCCAGCTCATCCGCGACACCATCCACGACGAACAGGGGATCACCTGCTCGGTTGGAGTCGCCCCCACGAAGTTCGTCGCAAAGCTCGCCTCAGGACTGGCCAAGCCGGACGGCATGGTCGTCGTGCCGCGCGACGAGGTGGTCACCTTCGTCCAGCAGCTCCCGGTCGGGGCGCTCTGGGGAGTGGGGGACAGGACCGAGGAGACGCTGCTGCGCCTCGGCCTGCACACGGTCGCCGACATCGCCCACACCCCCGTCGACACGCTGCGACGGGCCCTGGGAGAGAGTGCCGGGCCGCACCTGCACGACCTGTCCTGGGGGCGCGACTCGCGCCAGGTCGAAACCCAGCGTCGCGAGCGCAGCATCGGCTCGGACGAGACGTTCGAGTTCGACGTCGACGACCCGGCATACATCCACCGTCAGCTGCTCAAGCTGAGCGACCGCACCGCGGCACGCGTTCGTTCGGCCGGGGTGCTCGGGCGCACGGTCTCGATCAAGGTGCGGTTCTCCGACTTCACGACCATCACCCGCAGCAAGACGCTGCGCGACCCCACCGACGTGAGCCGGGAGATCTTCGACACCGCCAAGGGCCTTTACGACGCCCTCGGGCTCCAGCGCGCCCGGATCCGGCTGGTCGGGGTGCGGATGGAGGGCTTGGTCGAGAGTGTCGGGGCTCCCATCCAGGGCACCCTGGACGAGCCCGACCACGGCTGGCGCGACGCCGACCGCGCCGTCGACCGGGCCAGCGCGCGGTTCGGTGCCGGAAGCGTCCGACCGGCCAGCCTGATCCCCGACGGGGATCGCGACAAGCCGCGCGACAGGCCGTGACCAGCATCGAGGTCAGCCCACACCGGGCTCGGAGAACGGGTAGTGCAACCACGCCGGGGGACATATCCTGAAGACGTCAGCGGACGGCCACTGACCGGCAACGATGCTCCCGGCGGGCAACGATTCTGTGGCCTGATGCGTTTAGTGGGTGCACGCCGAACGTCCAGGAGGTCACCGTGCCGCTCTCCGAGCACGAACAGCAGCTGCTTGAGCAGATGGAGCAGGCGCTGTATGCCGAGGACCCCAAGTTCGCCTCGCAGATGCAGGGCGCTGGGGCGCGAGCGTCGGCGCGTCGTCGGATGGCCGTTGGTGTGGTGGGTGTCGTCGCAGGGCTGGCCCTCGTGCTGGTCGGGGTGAACACCACCATGTGGATCGGCGCGATCGGATTCGCCCTGATGGTCGGGGCAGTCGCCTTCGCCGTCACACCGCCGCGGCGCAAGGCCGCCCTGGGCACCGTCCAGCCCGATGGCAGCGTGCGCCGGGCCACCCCCACCAAGTCGAAGGCACCGAGGTCCGGCGGCTCGTTCATGCACCGCATCGAGGAACGCTGGGACCGTCGCCGCGACGACGGCTACTGACCCCACAACCACTGACCCCCACGACCACTGAGACCAGACGGCTACTGGGCCAGGCCGGCGCTCAGCCCCTGCTGAAGAGCACCCCGACGACCCAGGTCGTGGCGATGGCGAGCGCAGCGAGCAGCTCGATCCCCATCGACAGGAACACCGCCTTCAGCGCGGACCTCGTCGAGGCCCAGGCGGCGGTCCTGTCCTGCGAGTGTCCGAGCTCCACGAGGTAGATCCCGAGCACGAACCCGATGGGCGCACCGACCACGGGGATGACGAAGAAACCGACGGCGGCCAGTAGCACCGCGATGACCAGGGTGGACCGGCGGACGCCGGCTTCGCGCAGCCGCCGCCCGGGCACGGCATACTGCAGCGCCACTCCCGCGAGGTAGAGCAGGGCACAGACCGCGAACACCGACCAGCCGAGCGTGCTCTGGGCGTCCAGGGCCCACACGAACACCGCGGCCAGGCACAGCAGCAGCCCGGGGATGACGGGAATGACGATCCCCACCATCCCGATCAGGATCAGGACGGCGGGGACCCAGAGGGTGGCCTCCACGGTGGGAGGTCCGGTGTGGCTTTCCTACCGCTCCTCGAGGGGAGCGACGGGAGGGGTCTCGTGGAGCCGCTCGGTCTCGTCCTGGATGTCGGCGTGCTCGCGCAGCTTGGGCAGGTGCTCGCGTCCGTGGTGAGCGCAGAACAGCAGCTCGCCACCAGCGTGAAGGCGAGCGCGCACGTAGGCCTGGGCGCCGCAGCGGTCGCAGCGGTCGGCCGCGTTCAATGAGGGTGCCAGTGCAGTGGTCACGTCAGCCTTCCTTTCGTTGCGCCCGGAGGCGCGTTGTCTCCTAGAGACGTCCTACCCCGGACTTTGGTTGCTCCACCGTGGGGATTACTTCCCTGGGTGGCCCATCCGGTGCCGTGGTCAACAGTCAAGCACGCCTGGTTCTTCCCTGCGGGTATTGGGTCTCCATGTGTGTCATCTCATGTCGCAATGGGTGATTCGTAGGTCGGGCGTCCGGTGGATGGGAATTGGGGCTTCGCGGGGCATGGAGGGCGGTATGCCGCGTGCCTGCGCTGGGGGCGTGGGTCACCGAGATAGCGTGGGGCCCACCTCCGTGAGCACGGGGGGCCATGACCCACCACAGGAGCACCAGACCGTTGGCCACCGCCACCACTGCCAAGAAGGCTGCGACCACCAAGTCGACGTCGGACTACAGCGCGCACCACCTTCAGGTCCTCGAGGGCCTCGAAGCGGTCCGCAAGCGACCTGGCATGTACATCGGCTCGACTGACGGCCGCGGACTCATGCACTGCCTCTGGGAGATCATCGACAACGCGGTGGACGAGGCGCTGGCGGGTGTCTGTGACCGGATCGAGGTGATCCTCTACCGCGATGGCTCGGTGGAGGTGCGCGACAACGGCCGCGGCATCCCCGTCGACATCGAGCCACGGACCGGCCTCACCGGTGTCGAGGTGGTCTTCACGAAGCTGCACGCAGGCGGCAAGTTCGGCGGTGGCTCCTACACCGCCTCCGGTGGCCTGCACGGCGTCGGCGCGTCGGTGGTCAACGCGGTCTCTGCGCGGCTCGACGTCGAGGTCGACCGCGGCGGCAACACCTACGCCATGAGCTTTCGGCGTGGTGAGCCCGGCTACTTCCCGGACGTCGCGACCGACGACAAGGCGCCTGACCACGAGTTCACCCCCTACGAGCGGACCAGCGAGCTGGCTGTCGTCGGCAGGACCAAGCGGGGTGTGACCGGCAGCCGGATCCGTTACTGGGCAGACGAGCAGATCTTCCTCAAGGACGCCGAGTTCGACTACGACGGGCTGATCGCGCGAGCGCGCCAGACGTCCTTCCTCATCCCCGGGCTGACGCTGGTCATCCGGGACGAGCGTCGACGCCCCGGCACAGCCGGGGAGTCGGCGACCCACGTCGAGACGCTCGTGCACGACGGCGGCATCTCCGAGTTCGTGGAGTTCCTGGCTCCGGACGCGGCGGTCACCGACGTGTGGCGGCTCCAGGGCAGCGGCACGTTCACCGAGACGGTGCCGGTCCTCGACTCCAAGGGCCACATGTCGCCCACGGAGGTCGAGCGTGAGTGCGGGGTGGACATCGCGGTGCGCTGGGGCACCGGCTACGACGCCAAGGTCAGCTCCTTCGTCAACATCATCTCCACACCCAAGGGCGGCACCCACCTGGCCGGCTTCGAGCAGTCCCTGCTCAAGGTCTTCCGCAAGCAGCTCGAGGTCAACAGTCGCCGGCTCAAGGTCGGCAGCGACAAGCCGGAGAAGGACGACGTGCTGGCCGGCCTGACGGCGGTCGTGACGGTGCGTCTGGCCGAGCCGCAGTTCGAGGGCCAGACCAAGGAGGTGCTCGGCACCAACGCGGTGCGCGCCATCGTTGCCAAGGTCGTCGAGCAGGAGCTCACCGCCCGGATCACCTCGACCAAGCGGGGTGAGAAGGCCCAGGCGGCGCTGCTGCTCGAGAAGGTCGTCTCGGAGATGAAGTCGCGGATCAGTGCGCGGCTGCACAAGGAGACCCAACGTCGCAAGAACGCCCTGGAGACCAGCAGCTTGCCCGCCAAGCTCGCCGACTGTCGCTCGACCGACGTCGAGAGGTCCGAGCTGTTCATCGTCGAGGGCGACAGCGCCCTGGGCACCGCCAAGCTGGCCCGCTCGAGTGACTACCAGGCGCTGCTGCCGATCCGCGGCAAGATCCTCAACGTCCAGAAGGCCTCGGTCTCGGACATGCTCAAGAACGCCGAGTGCGCCGCCATCATCCAGGTGATCGGTGCGGGTTCTGGCCGCTCGTTCGACCTCGACGTGGCCCGCTACGGCAAGGTCATCATCATGACCGACGCCGACGTCGACGGCGCCCACATCCGCACCCTCCTGCTCACCCTGTTCTTCCGCTACATGCGTCCCCTCGTGGAGGCGGGGAGGGTGTATGCCGCCGTACCCCCGTTGCACCGCATCGAGGTGGTCAACATGGGGTCCAAGAAGAACGAGCTGATCTACACCTACTCCGAGAAGGAGATGCGCACGACGGTGGCGTCCCTGGGCAAGCGGGGCAAGAACATCAAGCAGCCCCTGCAGCGTTACAAGGGACTCGGCGAGATGGATGCCGACCAGCTGGCCGAGACCACGATGGACCCGCGGCACCGCACCCTGCGCAAGGTGACCCTGCGTGACGCCGAGGCGGCCGAGCGGGTCTTCGAGCTGCTCATGGGCAACGACGTGGCGCCCCGCAAGGACTTCATCGTCGACTCTGCCGCGGGGCTGGACCGGGAGCGGATCGACGCCTGAGCCCGGCGGGCGACGCCACGCGGGTCGCCGAGTCGAGGTCAGGCCACTGCCGCACTCAGCCAGGCTGGGGGAGCGCAGCGGACTTGCGTGACAGCCGCTGTGAAGGGTGCCGTGACGGCTGGTGTGACGGTGCCGCGGTCGAGCCACGGACGACGAGCTCGACCTCGAGCACGTCGTCGATGATCGTGTCGCCTGCCCGCCCGTGCAGCGCGTCGAGCATCAGGCGTCCCGCTCGCCGCCCCTGGGACTCGACGTCCTGGCGCACTGTGGTGAGGTCGAAGATCTCGGCGTGGATGTGGTCGTCGATGCCGATGACGGACACGTCACCAGGCACGTCCAGACCATGGCGTCGGGCAGCGCTCAGGACCCCGAAAGCCATCTCGTCGGACGCGGCGATCACGCAGGTCGGCACGTGCGGGAGTGAGAACAGCTGGTCGGCGTGCGCCGCGGCCCCCGCGGCGGTCCAGTCGCATTCCAGGGTCCACTCCGGCGGACACACGAGGCCGTGGTCGGACATCACCTTGGCGAAGGCTTCTCGCCGGTCGAAGGGCGTCTGCAGATGGGTGATCGAGGAGGGGACGGTGCCGGCATAGCCGATCTCGCGGTGTCCGAGCTCGATCGCGTAGCGTGTCGCGAGGGCCATCGCGGCACGGTCGTCGATCCGCACCGAAGGCCATCCGGGCTGCCGGTTGCCCACCGTCACCACCGGCATACCCAGGCGGTCCAGCAGGGACCGTTCAGAGGGCACGGGTGGGACGTTGAGGATGATGGCGCCGTCGGCGCGTTTCCAGAGCATGTTCTGGGTGATGGGCAGCCGCGTGTTGAAGGTGTGCCCCTCGAGGTCGCAGAGCAGGACGTGGAAGCCGTCCTCACGCAGCGCCTTCTCGATGCCGCTGACCACGGTCGCGAAGAACCACCGGTTGAAATAGGGGGTGATGACGCCGACTCCGCGCGTCCGGCCGGAGACCAGGCTGGTCGCGGCGGGCGAGGCGACGTAGTGGAGCTCGGTGGCCGCCGCCAGGACCCGGTCTCGGGTGCGGGGGCTCACCCTGTCGACGCCGCGGAGGGCGCGGGACACAGTGGCCACCGACACGCCCGCCGCCTTGGCCACGTCGCCGATGGTGGTCATCTCGCACCTCCAGTCGAGGTCTAGACGCCGGTGTTGCGCCTCAGCCGCCAGACGAACCAGAGGGCCGCCAGGAGGACCGCGAGGAGCGCGGCGGATGCTGCCGCCGGCTCCCCGCGCACCTCGAGCAGGACAGTCTGGATCACAGCCATGAACGCGAAGAACCCGAGGATCCCGAGGAGCATGTCCAGCCGTTGGGCTCTCGCCCGCGCGCCGCCGGTGCCGCTCCCGGGGTTGAAGATTCCCATGGGTGGTGAGGGGTAGGCCTCGTGCCTAGCCCTTCACACCTCCCGCCGTCAGGCCGGACACGATGGCCCGCTGGAAGATCAGGACCATGATGATGAGCGGGACGGTGACGATGGTTCCCGCCGCCATGACCGCCGTGTAGGGCTCCTGGTGTGGTTGTGCACCAGTGAAGTTCGCGATGGCAACCGTGACCGTCTGGGTCGACTTGGTCGAGAACTGGGCTGCCAGCAGGAACTCGTTCCAGCTGGAGATGAAGGCCAGGATCGCCGTGGTGAACAGGCCCGGCGCCGCGAGGGGAAGCATGATCTTGCGGAAGGCCTGGCCGGGCGTGCAGCCGTCGATGCGGGCGGATTCCTCGAGCTCCCAAGGCATCTCGGCCAGGAATGCCGTCAAGGTGTAGATGGTGAGCGGCAAGGCGAACGAGATGTTCGGGATGATCAGCGCCTGGTAGTTGGCACCGGTCAGCCAGCCGAAGTTGGAGAACATCTGGAACAACGGCGACACCAGCGCCACGCCGGGGAACATCGACGCTCCGAGGATCACCCCGAGCACGGCGTACTTGAACGGGAAGTCGAGCCGGGCGAGTGCGTACGACGCGAACACCCCGACGAGCAGCGCCACTGCCGTCGTCAGGACCCCGATGATGACTGAGTGCACGAGCGCGGCGCCGAAGTGGTTGCCACGGTCCGTGGAGAACGCGGTCGCGAAGTTGTCCAGCGTCACGTGGGTCGGCCACGGCGTGGTGTCGAAGGTGTAGCCGACATCGCGGAACGCGGTGACGACCATCCAGTAGAAGGGGGCGAGGCCCCAGACGACGAGGGCGGCAAGACCGATGTACATCCGGATCTTGGCGGCGCGATCGCTCTTGAAGTGGATCTCCTGCGCCTCGGTACGTCCCGAGGTGGGGGGCGCGGCGGTCGTGGTGGTCATCTCAGGCTCCCGGGGTTGGTGCGTTGGCGGCGACCGGGTTGCCGACCGCGGCAGCCGGTTCCTTCTTCTTCTTTGGTGGCCGTTGCACGACGTCTGCGCCACCGAACTTGATGAAGAGGAAGGCGGTGAACGCGATGAGCAGGAAGACGATGGTCGAGAGGGCCGAGGCGCTGTGGAAGCCACCACGGATCTGTTTGATGACCAGCATCGACAGAGAGGTCGTGCCACCGCCGCCGTTGGTCAGGATCGCGGGCAGGTCGTAGATGCGCAGCACGTCAAGGGTGCGGAACAGGACGGCCACCATGAGCGGCACCTTGACCAGCGGCAGCGTGATCCGCGTGAACGTCTGCCACTTGGTGGCGCCGTCGATCTGGGCGGCCTCGTAGACGTCGCCGGGGACCAGCTGCAGGCCCGCGAGGATGAGCAGCGCCATGAAGGGCGTCGTCTTCCAGACATCGGCGATGACGATCGCGAACTTGGCGGCCCAGGGGTCGCTGACCCACAGCTGGGGCGCGATCCCTACCGTCTTGATCAACCTGTTGGCGATGCCGTCGTAGGCGAAGATGAAGAGCCACAGCTTGGCGGTGACTGCGGTCGGGATGGCCCACGGGACGAGGATGGCGGCGCGGACCAGACCGCGGCCCTTGAAGTCGCGGTTCATGATCATGGCGAACCACATGCCGAGGAGGATCTCGATGACGACACTGACGACGGTGAAGAACAGCGTCACCCACAGCGCGTCGTAGAACTGGGCGCCGAGGGTGCCGGGCGGGCAGTCGACCTCGCCACATTTCTGGAGCAGCCAGTGCGTGTAGTTGGACAGGCCCGCGCTGCCGCCCTCGACGAACAGTCCGGTGGCGGGGTCAAGCCCGGCGTCCTTCTGGAAGGACAGCTGGATGGCCTTCAACAGTGGGTAGATGATGATGACGGCCAGGAAGACCATGGTGGGGGCAACAAGCATCAGCCCCAAGCGTCCCTGTCCTGCGTTCAGCCCCTTCGACTTCTTCGGCTTCGTGCCGGTCGATCGGGGTGCTGTTGATGTGGCTGCGCTCATGCCTGCTCCTAGCCCGGGAGGTGCGTCTCAGGTGGGTCGAGATGGTTGGTCGAGTCGAGCGTCGACCAGGGGATGCGATAGGCAGGGGTCCTGCAGGTGTGGGGGGGACCCCTGGGGGTCACCCCCCCCCCCTGGGATGTTAAGAAGTTGTCCTGGATGGCCTGGGTGACCTGCGGGTAGAACGGCGTCACCGGACGGGACACCGCGTTGGAGATGGACTCCTTCAGCACCGGCAGGTACGGGTACTTCTTGACCAGTGCCTCGTCGGTGTAGATCGACTCGATGACCGGAGCCAGCGAACCCTTCTCCATGTTGGTCTTCTGCTCCTCAGGGCTGGTGAGGAACTTCAGGAAGTCCAGGGCCGTGGCCTTGTTCTTCGAGTAGGCGCTGATGGCAGCCATGTGGCCACCCAGCGTCGAGGTGCCGGGGCCGGTGACTCCCGGGAGGGGTGCGACCGCGAACTTTCCCTTGACCTTGGACGAGGCGTCCGTGCTGGCCAGGTTGTAGACGTAGGGCCAGTTGCGCAGGAACAGCAGCTTGCCGTCCTGGAACGCTGCTCGGCTCTGCTCCTCCTGGTAGGTGATCGCCTGCTTGGGGATGTCGCCGCTCTTGTAGTGGTCGGCGAGCTCCTTCAGACCCTTGGCCGCCTCGGGGGAGTCGACGGTCGGCTTGCCCGCGTCGTCGACGACCTTGGCGCCGTAGGCGTTCATCCACTCGGTGGCGTTACAGGTGCCACCCTCGTACTTGGCGAACTGGCCGGCGAAGCAGTCCATGCCGTTCTGCTTGGCGATGGAGCACATGCCCCACATCTCGTCGATGGTCTTCGGCGGGGTCTTCACCAGGTCGGACCGGTAGTACAGCATCGCGCCGTCCGAGGACGTCGGAGCGGCGAACAGCGTCTTGTTGTAGGTCGCCGCCTTGATGGTGGGCTCGAGGAAGCCGGTGGTCGGCAGGGCCAACGAGTCCTTGAGCGGGGTCAGCCAGCCCTTGGCCGCGAACTCGGCCGTCCAGACGACGTCGACGGAGACGACGTCGTAGCTGGGGTCCTTGGCCTGGAAGTGCTGGACCAGGTCGTCGTGCTGCTGGTCGGCCTGGTCGGACTGCTCTTTGACCGTGACCTTCTCGGTGGGGTGCTTGGCATTCCAGCGCTCCGCCTGAGGGGCGACCAGGTTGCTGTTGTCCTTGCCCTGGACATAGGTGATCGGGCCTCGCGTGGCAGCGCCGGCCGAGGAACCACCCGTGGTGCCGCCGCCGTCATCGCCGCCGCAGGCCGAGGCGACGAGCGCCACGGCTACAGCTCCGGTCATCACCGTGAGGGTGCGCCGCTTGAGCATTCGAAGGGCCATACGCCCGCCTCCCATATTTCTCGCGTAGCGCCGAGGCGGACTGCCTCTGCGCTGAGGTGAACCGGTCTCATGTAAACGTTTACGCTCCGTCGCCGCAATCCGAAGATGCACGGGTCGCGGTAACGATTGGGTAACTCGCAGGAGACCTTGGTGTGACGCGTCGGACTTGTCCCGATCCTCAGCCGAGCAACCGGCCCACCCAGTCCACGACGTGGACAGGGCCCTTTCCGCACGATTCGGGCAGATCGTCGTGGGGGCGGCGTTCGAGGGCGACCTGCCACGTGCGCCCGTCCCGGTGCCGCACGGCATACACGTCGGCACCCGGGTGCGCGCCGCCCGGCCGGGCGTCCACTCCGAGGTCCGCGGGGGCGGCGCGGGACACCGTGAGAGCGGTGAGGTCGGTGATGCCGGACTCGAGCCTGACGTGCGACTCAGCGGCCTGCTCCGCAGCGGTCAACGCACTGCGTCCCCGGTCGTGCCGGGGCCCCAGGACTCCCTCCGGCAGGTGGTCGGAGGCGGCCAGCTCGAGCAGCTGGCCGCTCAGGTCGCCGTCGAGTCGGGCCAGCGTCGCTCCGTGGGGGAGCAGGACGCCCGTGGGGGCGAATCGGTGGCCACCGGTGTGCGACGCCTCCCACACACGCCCCGGGTGGCCGTCTGCCGCCTCGAGGGCGACGGGGCGCCCTCGGACGGCGCAGCAGACGTCGCGACGTCCGTTGGTGCAGATCAGCAGGATCGGCTCGGCGGGCTCGGCCCCGGGCGCGGTGGCAAGGACGGCGTCACGGTCACCTCTCGCGAGGGCGTCGAGGTCCAGCTCGAGCAGCGCGACGGGGTCGGTGACCGTCACGCGCAACAGCCAGGGCATGCTGCCCGACCAAGCGAGGTATGCCGTGTGCGCGCCGCCGTGCGGGTCGTCGGCGTGCCGTCCGGGGCGCCGGATGAGGGACAGTCGACCACCCCGGTCGGCGCAGGCCTTGGACAGCGAACTGCCCACTCCTGCAGGCAGATGTGACTGTGTTGCGGCATCCCGACCCCAGGGTCCGGGCTGTTCCAGTGCGACGAAGAAGGTCGCCCGGGCTGCCGTGCCGTAGGCGCTGATGTCTGCCTGGTCGAAGCCGACCGAGCAGGCGTCCGGCGCGGGGGTGGCATGGGTGGGGTGGCTGGAGGTCACGACAGTGGCGGCCCGGCGATGCGGGCGATGGCTGTCGTCGCAGGGACGCCGGAGCCGTCTCGTCGACCCGTCGCGTCCGGCAGGTCCAGCGCCACGCCGTTGGCTGCTGCGGCCCGTGCGGGCAGGGCGCCCGCCCAGGCCAGGACGAGCGTGTCCTCACCCTTGAGGAAGCGGTGGCAGCGCACGCCACCGGTGGCGCGGCCCTTGGCCGGGTACTCGGTGTAGGGGGTCACCTTGATGGAACCGGGTTCGGTGCCGGGCAGCGCCCCGGACGAACCCGACGACGTGACCACGATGGCGTCGGTGCCCTCGGGGACGGCGCCGAAGAACGCGACGCGCTGACCGGCGGCGAGCTTGATGCCGGCCATGCCTCCAGCCGGACGCCCCTGGGGTCGCACGACGGCGGCACCGAACCTCAACAGCTGGGCGTCCGAGGTGATGAACACGAGATCCTCTGTCCCGGAGGACAGCTCGACTGCGCCGACGACCTCGTCACCGTCCTTGAGCGAGATCAACTCGAAGTCAGCCCGCGCCGGATAGTCCGTCGTCACCCGCTTGACGACGCCCTGAGCCGTGCCGAGGGCGATCCCGGCGGAGTCGGGCGACACCGAGACGAGGGCGAGGGGCTCCTCGCCTGCCGGGAGGTCGACGTAGGCAGCGAGTGGCGCGCCCCCTGACAGGCTGGGGGCGCCGTTGGTCGGCGGCAGGGTGGGCAGCTCCAGGGCCGAGAGTCGCACGAGCCGGCCACGGGAGGTGACCAGCCCGACCTCGCCGCGGGCCGTCGTGCGGACCGCACCGACGAGCGCGTCGTGCTTGCTGCGCGAGGCGTCGACGGGCAGGGGGTCGGCAGAGCCGGTGCGCGCCAACAGGCCGGTGGACGACAGCAGCACCCAACAGGGGTCGTCAGCGACCTCGAGGGGCGTGCTGGTGGCGGCCGGCACACCCGCCGACTCCAGCAGCACCGTGCGGCGCGGGGTCCCGTGCGTCTTCGCGACGTCCGCGAGCTCGTTCGACACCGTCTTGAGCAGGAGCTTCTCGTCGCCGAGGATCAGCTCGAGCTCCTCGATGAGCCGCTCGAGCTCGGTCTTCTCCTTGTCGAGCTCGAGGCGGCTGAACTTGGTGAGCCGGCGTAGCTGGAGCTCGAGGATGTAGTTGGCCTGGGCCTCCGACAGGTCGAAGACGTCCATCAGCCGGGCGCGCGCGGCCGCCGCGTCGTCCGACGTGCGGATCACCTGGATGACCTCGTCGATGTCGAGGATCGCGATGAGCAGCCCCTCGACGAGGTGCAGCCGGTCCTTGTACTTGTTCAGTCGGTACTCGGTCCGGCGGCGCACGACGTCGGTGCGGAAGTCGACGTAGACCCGCAGCAAGTCCTTGAGCCCCAACGTCTTTGGCTGCCCGTTGACCAGAGCGACGTTGTTGATGGAGAAGGAGTCCTCCATCGGAGTGAGCTTGTAGAGCTGCTCGAGGACCGCGTCGGGGTTGAAGCCGTTCTTGACCTCGATGACCAGCCGCAGGCCGTGCTTGCGGTCGGTGAGGTCCTTGACGTCCGAGATGCCCTGGAGCTTCTTGGACTGGACTGCGTCCTTGATCTTCTCGATGACCTTCTCGGGGCCGACGAGGTAGGGCAGCTCGGTGACGACGATGCCCATCCGGCGCGGCGAGGTCTTCTCGACCCGGGTCGTCGCGCGGGTGCGGAAGCTGCCGCGCCCGCCGAGGTAAGCGTCACGGATGCCGTCGAGCCCGATGATGCGGCCACCCTGCGGCAGGTCCGGACCGGGGACGAACCGCATCAGGTCGTCGAGGGAGCAGGTGGGGTTCGCGATGAGGTGGCGAGCCGCACCGATGACCTCGACGAGGTTGTGCGGCGCCATGTTGGTCGCCATGCCGACGGCGATTCCGCTGGCCCCGTTGACGAGCAGGTTGGGGAACGCGGCGGGGAGCACCTCGGGCTGGAGCAGCTGGTCGTCGTAGTTGGGGATGAACTCGACGGTCTCCTCGTCGAGGCCGGTGGACATCAGCATCGCGGCCGGCGCGAGCCGTGCCTCCGTGTAGCGCGACGCGGCCGGGCCGTCGTCGAGTGAGCCGAAGTTTCCGTGCCCGTCGACCAGCGGGAGGCGCATCGTGAACGGCTGGGCCATCCGGACGAGGGCGTCGTAGATCGCCGTGTCGCCGTGGGGGTGGTACTTGCCCATCACGTCGCCGACGACGCGAGAGGACTTCACGTGGCCGCGCTCGGGGCGCAGCCCCATCTCGGACATGGAGTAGAGGATGCGGCGCTGCACCGGCTTGAGGCCGTCGCGTGCATCGGGCAGGGCGCGGGAGTAGATGACCGAGTAGGCGTACTCGAGGAACGCCCCCTGCATCTCCTCCTCGACGTCGATGTCGACGATCCGCTCGACAAAGCTCTCGTCGGCGGGCGCTGGCGGGGTCTTGCGGGCCATGCGTGTGTGCATCTCCTTGCGATCGTCCCCGCACGGCGCGGGGAACCCCCCAATCTTGTCCCACGCCTAGACGGGGCCTGCCCCCGACTCGCCGCCGAAGTGCCCCCAGTGCACGACCTCGGCCACCTCGCGGCGCGGCCGGGTCCGGCTGGAGCCCTCGGTGCGGCGCAGCTCGTGGCCGAGGGCCACGACGCCCACCAGCCGCCGGTTCTCCGGTATGCCGTGGGCCCGCCGGACCGCTTCGTGCCGCGCCGGAGGGATGCCGAAGAACAGGGCCCCGAGGCCCTGGTCGACGGCGGCGAGCAACATGAGCATGGCCGCCATGCCCGTGTCGACATCCCAGTAGGGCACCGGCCACCTGGTCGGGTCCCGGTCGGTCCAGCCCTTGTCGGGCTCGGCATACCGGTCGAGGTAGGTGTCGGGGTCGGAGAGGCACAGCACGAGGATCGGAGCGGACGACACCCCTGCCAACCAGCCGTCCGGGGGCGCGCCGGGCGGCAGGTCCGGGTCACGGGTGGCGTCCCAGAACCGGCGCCGGTCCTGGTCCTCGGCGAGGACGACGAAGTCCCAGCCCTGGCTGAAACCGGCGCTGGGAGCCCGCTGCGCGGCATACAGGACCGCCTCCAGGGCGGTGGGCGTGACCGGTCGGTCCGGGTCGAACCGCCGGACCATGCGGCGCCGCCGGATCACCTCTGCGAACTCCATGGGCCCATCCTGTCGTGGGGATCCGCCGTGGCGGTCGGGGGACCCGCACAGGCGGCTGCAAGACTGGCCGACGAACCCACCGCCCGAGCACTGCCAACCCGGGGCCGTCCTGCGGCGTCCACGAGGCATGACGACCATGGCCGCGGTGGCACTCACGGGAGGGGTGGCAGTGCCGGCGCGAGACCGCGTGGACGTGGAAGCGTCCGTTCGTGAGATCTACGACGTGCACTACGCACGCCTCGCCGGGTGGACCGCCAAGCTGGTCGGCGACACCGACCTGGCCCACGACCTGGCGACCGAGGCCTTCCTCAAGCTGTTCCGTGAGTTCGACCGGGTGGACGACCCGAGGCCCTGGCTCTACACCGTCACTGCCAACCTGGTGCGCGACCACTGGCGCAAGCGGGGGCGCGAGGCCGTCGCCTACCAACGTCACGAGGCTGGTCGCGACGACTTCACGACCGACGCCGACCACGCCACCAGGCTGACCGTCCGGGATGCCGTCGAGGCACTGCCGGACCGGCTGCGGGTGGCCGTGATGCTGCACTACTTCGCCGACCTGCCCGTGGCCACCGTGGCCCGGCAGCTCGACAAGTCCGAGGGAACGATCAAGCGAGACCTGTTCGACGCGCGCCAGCGGATGGCGAAGATGCTGGGAGAGATTCGATGAGCCCCGACCTGTCCGACCTGCCCGGCGCCGGGGAGCAGCGCGACCCCGTCGCGGACTTCTTCGCACGGGAGCGCGCCGACATCCGGGAGCTGCCTGCGGGGACCGACCGCTGGGAGGCGATCGTCGTCGAGGCCTCCCGGCCCCGCCGTCGCCACCTGATGCCCTACCTCGCGGGTGCCGCCGCAGTCGTCCTGGTCGGTGGTGTCGTCTGGGGCACGGGACGAGGACCGGGCACCGACCAGGCAGCCGACACCGCCAGCAGCACCTCGCCCGTGTCGACCGTCACGGTCTCCGAGACCGTGCGGCCGTCGGTCGTGGTGCCGCCGCCGTCGCAGGGGTCGTCCGGCGCCCCCAGCACGCCGGTCGGCCCGACCTCCCAGCCTGCCCCGAAGTCGTTCGGCATCGTGTCGATGTCCAATGCCGGCGGCAAGCACCTCTACGCCCTGGGATCGGCGACCTGTCCCAAGGGTGAGTGCACCGCCGTCATCGCTTCCGACGACGACGGGGCCACGTGGACGACCCGGGCCTCCTTCGAGACGCTCACGACACCCGGTGCGCGGACCACCCCCGATCGCGCCAACCAGCTGGTCGGGATCCGGTTCGCCAACGACAGGGTGGGCTACGTCTACGGCAGCAAGACCCTGCGCACCGCTGACGGTGGCCGCAGCTGGACCGACGTCGACGTCCGCGGCCGCACTGTCCTCTCGCTGGAGACGGACGGCACGCAGGTCTGGATGGTCACCGCCCGATCCTGTCAGCACGGCGCCGTCACCGACCCGCGTGGCTGCGTGGGCCTCCAGCCGCGCACCGGGTCCATCGGGACGACCGGCACGGTGCCGGTGCAGTTCTCCGGGATGCCGGTGGCCGGGGAGAACGCATGGATCACGATGGACGGGTCCGACGCCTACTACAACGTCACCACGACCACCCCGACGGTGACCGGTCGGGCGATGCGTCTCACCGGGAACCTCGGAGTGCTGCCGTTGCCGAAGGGGTGTGCCGACGCCCAAGGACTGTGGGTCTTCGCAACGGCCAACACCCCGGGCACGCTCCTCGGCGTCTGCCCTTCGGCCATGAAGCCGGCGGAGGAGTATGCCCTCGCTGTCTCCGGCGACCACGGTGCCACCTGGAGCACCCGCCCGGCCCCCGGTCTGGGGCGACCGTCCATGGCCGGCATCTGGCTGACCGCGACCGATGCCACGCACCTCGTGGCGGTTCGCCAGGGACTGCCCTCCAGCGCCGGAGTGGCGGACGAGTCCACCTCCCTGCTCACCAGCGGAGACGGCGGCGTGACCTGGACTCCTGTCAGGCTCGGCACAGTGGGGTCACCCACGTGGGCCGGAGCGGCAGGTGGTGGCCTGGTCTACGCCATCACGGGCGGGCTGGAGTACTGGAAGAGCGGCAACTCGGGCGCGACCTTCGAGACCGTCTCCCTGCGCAGGTAACCGCGAGTTCGGTCCGCCCCGTCATGGCCCATCCACGGCATGACATGCTTTCGCCATGAGTGAGGCCTCGGCGCTTCCAGCCGGCTATCCGGCAGAGTGGGAGGCCGACGTCGTCCTGCGGGACGGGTCCGTGGCCCACCTGCGGCCGATCACCCCGAGCGACGTCGACGCCGTCCACCGGTTCCACGCCGGCCAGTCCGACGAGTCGATCTACATGCGCTTCTTCGCGCCGCTGCGCCAGCTCAGTGACCGCGACGTCACCCGGTTCACCAACGTCGACTACCACGACCGCGTGGCCCTGGTGGCCACCGTCCGTGGCGAGATCATCGGCATCGGCCGCTACGACCGGATCACCCCGACAAGCGCCGAGGTGGCCTTCAACATCTCCGATCTCTACCAGGGCAAGGGGATCGGCTCGGTGCTGCTCGAGCACCTCGCAGTCATCGCCTGGGAGGCAGGGGTTGAGGAGTTCACCGCCGAGGTGCTGCCGCAGAACCGCAAGATGATCTCGGTGTTCTCGGATGCCGGCTACGAGGTCAGCCGCCACTTCGCGGACGGTGTCGTCTCCCTGACCTTCAAGATCCAGCCCACCGAACGCTCCGAGGCCGTCCGGCTCTCGCGCGAGCACCGGGCCGAGTCGGTGAGCATGCGCTCGGCGCTGTTCCCCGACTCCATCGCCGTGGTCGGGGCCAGCCGCCGGTCCGACTCGATCGGTCACCACATCCTCACCAACCTGATGTCGGCCGGCTTCAACGGCGTCGTCCACGCCGTCAACCGCGAGGCGATGGAGGTCCTCGGGCTCCCCGCCCACGCGCGGGTGTCCGACATCCCGGACGAGGTCGACCTCGCGATCGTCGCCGTTCCTGCCGGGGAGGTGCTCGACGTCGTCGCCGACTGCGCCGAGGCGGGGGTCAAGACCCTGCTGGTCGTCAGTGCCGGGTTCGCCGAGTCCGGCCCGCAGGGGGAGGAGCTGCAGTCCCAGCTCCTGGCCGCTGCCCGGGAGTCGGGCATGCGGGTGCTGGGACCCAACTCGTTCGGCGTGATCAACAACGACCCGGCGGTCCGGCTCAACGCCTCGCTGGCTCCCGAGCTGCCGCCATCCGGTCGGTTGGGACTGTTCGCCCAGAGCGGTGCCCTCGGGATCGCGGTCCTCGCCTCCGCCGCCCGCCGAGGGCTCGGCATCTCGGTGTTCGCCTCCGCCGGCAACCGGGTCGACGTCTCGGGCAACGACTTCATGCAGTACTGGATCGACGACCAGAGCACGGACGTGGTGGGCCTGTACCTCGAGTCGATGGGCAACCCGCGCAAGTTCTCCCGCATCGCCCGGCGGCTGGCCTCGACCAAGCCGGTCATCGTGGTGAAGTCCGGCGTCTCGTCCTACGGCGTCCCGCCCGGGCATCGGGCCGGCTCGACGAGGGTCCGCCCCGAGGCCTTCGACGCGATGCTGCGCCAAGCGGGGGTGATCCGGGTGGAGAACGTCCACCAGATGTTCGACGTGGCCCAGCTCGTCGCCCACCAACCGCTGCCGCGAGGCAACCGGGTGGCCATCGTCGGCAACTCCGATGCCCTCGGGGCGCTGACCGCAGAGGCCTGCATCAGCTGGGGGCTCGACGTCGCCCACGGCCCGGTGTCGTTGCCGAGCGAGGCCCGTGGCGAGCAGTTCGCGGAGGCTCTCGCCGATGCGTTCGCCGACCCGGAGGTCGACAGCGTCCTCACCTGCTTCATCCCACCGCTGGTGACTCCCGACGAGGACGTTGCCACGGCGGTTCGCGACGCATCAATGAAGAACGAAAAGCCCTGTCTGGCAACGTTTCTCGGCATGCGCGGTGTTCTCGAGAGACTGTCCGGCAACGCCATTGACGGGCGGCCCACAGTCGTACCCGCCTACGCGATGCCCGAGGACGCCGTCCGCGCCCTCGCCGCCGCGACGAGGTATGCCGAGTGGCGGGCACGCGACCGCGGCGTAGCGGTCAGTCCGGCGGGTATCGACCGCGAGGCCGCAGAGCTCCTCGTCGAACGCATCCTCGAAGAGTCACCCGAAGGCCGACGGCTCACCCTCCAGGAGGTCACCGAGCTCCTGGCCGCCTACGGGATCGAGGTGTGGGGCAGCGTGCCCGCTCGCACGGTCGACGATGCCGTCGCCGCGGCGGGGTTGATCGGCTATCCGGTCGTCATCAAGTCGGTCGCACCGCTCATGCGCCACTCGCCGGGACTGAGCGGTATCCGGGTCGACCTTCGCACCGAGGCGCAGCTGCGCGAGGCCTTCGACGGGCTCAACGAGCGGCTGGCCCCGATGTCGGCCAACTCCTTCGTCGTGCAACGGATGGCCACGCCTGGCGTGTCGTGCGTGGTTCGGACCGACGAGGACCCGTTGTTCGGTCCGGTCGTCTCGTTCAGCATCGCCGGTCCGCCGACCGAGCTGCTAGGGGACATCGGTCATCGCATCCCGCCGCTGACCGACGTGGACGTGTCCGACCTGATCTCGTCGGTCAAGGCCTCACCGATGCTGCACGGCCACCGCGGTGCCGCCCCCGTGCACCGCGCCGCCCTGGCCGACCTCATCGCTCGCGTGTCGGTGCTCGCTGACAACCTGCCCGAGGTGTCCAGCCTCGTCCTGAACCCCGTCAATGCGCAGGTCGGGGGCGTCGACGTGCTCGACGCCGAGGTCACCGTGGCACCGACCCCGCGCCGCAAGGACCCGGGGCGTCGCACCCTCACCTAGACAGGCTGACTCGCGACCTGGCCGGAGCGCGGTGCGCCTCCCTAGGGCAAGATGGCACCCATGGGCTCCACCTCACCCCAGAATGCCGGCTCACAGAGCGCCGCCTCACCGGGTGCCGCTGCACAGGGCGCCGCCTCCAACGGCGCTTCCGTACCGCCGGCACCGCTACCCGTCGACCTCACGCGGGCGATCGAGCGGGCCGGCTACTACCCGGCCCTGGTGGCGGACGTCGTCCACGCTGCCCTGGGTGGCGAGGAGGTGGTGTCCCACCTGGTCCACCAGGAGACGACGTTCGACCACGACGTGGTTCGTCGCCACATCACCGTGCTCGCCCTCACCACCTCGAGGCTGGTGATCGCGCACGCAGACGACCACACCGACGAACGCCCGGGCCACGAGGACGTCGCCACGGCCACGACCGAGAGTGTCCCGTTGTCGGCCGTGCGCGGGGTGATGATCACCCACGTGGTGGCCCGCCCCCAGGAGTACCAGCCCGGATCCCTGGGCCGTGAGATCACGCTCACGCTGGGTTGGGGCGCCGTGAGCCGCATCGACCTGATGCCGGCCACCTGCGCCGACCCGGACTGCGAGGCCGACCACGGCTATGAGGGCAGCGTCGCCTCCGACGACATCTCGCTGCGGATCAGCGCCGACGCCGAGGGCGAGCCGGCCCTGCAGCAGGCCCTCAGCTTCGCCCGGGAGCTGTCGGCGAGCATCGGCAGCTGACGTGCCCCTCCCTCCCGAGGTCCGGCCCAAGGCGATGCCCTAGCCGATGCCACACGCGGGACTGCTCCCACCCCACTACGACGAGTCCGGGCTGGCCGGTGTGCTGCCCGCCGTTGCCGCGAGCCTCGGTGTCCGCAGGTATGCCGACCAGGCCCACCTCGCGCTGCCGGAGGCGCGTCGCGCAATCGTCGTCCTCGTCGACGGCCTCGGCTACGAGCTGATCAGGCGACGCGGCGGACACGCTCCCTTCCTGCGCTCGCTGCTGCCCGCGGCATACCGCATCACGGCCGGCTTCCCGGCCACGACGGCGACGTCGATGGGGACGTTCGGCACCGGCCTGCCCCCGGGGTCGCACGGGCTGCTCGGGTACGAAGTCCTGGTGCCCGGTGAGGACCGGCTGGTCAACGAGCTCTCCTGGGAGGACGGTCCCGACCCGCTCACGTGGCAGCCACAGGAGACCGTGTTCGAGGTCGCCGAGGCGGCCGGGGTGTCGGTCACCCGGGTCGGGCCGGGCTTCTTCGACGGTTCGGGCCTGACGCGAGCGGCGTTGCGCGGCGGGAGGTTTCGAGCGGCTGACACGCTCGCGGACCGTGTGGACGCCTCGCTCGAAGCCGTGCGCTCCAGCGCCCGTGGGCTGGTGTACCTCTACTGGGGCGAGCTCGACAAGGTCGGCCACGTGTTCGGCTGCCAGTCCTGGGAATGGGGTGACGAGCTGGAGGCCATCGACGCCGAGCTCGGTCGGCTGGTGCGATCGGTGCCCAGCGACACGGCCGTGTACATCACCGCGGACCACGGCATGGTGGACGCCCCCCACGCCCTCCGGATCGACCTGGCGCACGACGAAGAGCTGGCCGCCGGCATCCGGCACGTGGGTGGCGAGCCACGCGCCCTCCAGCTCTACTGCGAGGACGGGGCGGCCGCTGACGTCGCCCAGACCTGGGCGGCCCGGGTGGGGGAGCGCGCCTGGATCCGGACGCGCGAGGAGGCAACCCGAGAGGGCTGGTTCGGGCCGGTCAGCGACGTGAACCGGCCACGCATCGGCGACCTGGTCGTGGCGATGCGGGACAACTTCGCCATCGTCGACTCGCGTCGCGCCAGGCCACAGCTCCTGGCGCTGCTCGGGCTGCACGGCTCGCTGACGCCCGAGGAGTCCGCCGTGCCGTTGTTCCATGTCGCAGCGCGCGACAACGCCTAAGGTGTCCTCTCGTGGCTGAGCTCGTCTTCTTCTCCGGGACCATGGACTGCGGCAAGTCGACCCTTGCCCTCCAGATGGACCACAACCACCAGGCCCGCGGCAGGTCCGGCCTGATCTACACCAAGCTCGACCGCGCCGGGACGGACGTGCTGTCCTCGCGGCTCGGGCTGTCCACGGCCGCCCACGAGGTCAGTGACGACCTCGACTTCTGGGATGCGGTGGTCGAGCAGGCCACGAGCGGGCTGCGCGTCGACTACCTCATCTGCGACGAGGTGCAGTTCTACACCCCTGCGCAGGTCGAGCAGCTCGCGAAGCTCGTCGACGAGATGGGCATCGACGTGTTCGCCTTCGGCATCACGGCCGACTTCCGCACCCAGCTGTTCCCGGGGTCGCGCAGGATGATCGAGCTCGCCGACCAGGTCCAGGTGCTCCAGGTGCAGGCCCTGTGCTGGTGCGGCCGTCGTGCCACCCACAACGCCCGCGTGGTGGACGGCGTGATGGTGGTCGAGGGCGAGCAGGTCGTCGTCGGCGACACCAAGCCCGGCAGCGAGACCCTCGTCGAGTACGAGGTGCTCTGCCGCCGCCACTTCATGCGCCGGATGAACTCGGCCGCCGCCCGTGCGGCTGCGGCCTCACCCGACGTCCTGCCGTTCGACCTCGACGTCTGCCCGGTCCCGCAGGGCTGAGTGCCGCTCCCGCAGGGCTGAACGCTGTTCCCGGACCACGCCCTCAGTCGCGCGGCTTGGCCCCGAACATGACGTCGTCCCAGCTGGGGACGCTGCGGCGAGCGGGCCTCTTGGAGGCCCCGGCAGCCCCGGCGGCTGCCTTGCGGGGTGCCCGGTCCTCCCGCGCTTCGTCCTGGTCCTGGTCGTGGTCATGGTCATGGTGTGCCTCGGCGCGCTCACGCGGTGCCTCGACCTCGGGCTCGGCGTCGACGTCCAGGTCGCCGCGCGCGTTCGCTTCGGGCCCCTCGCCCAGCTCGGGCCCCCTGTCCGCCTCCGACGGGACGACAGCCGGCAGCACGTCGTCGCCGATCGCGCTGTCCGGGTCGTCGAGGGGGTGCGGACCCTTGGCTCCCGGCGGCGGCGGCATCGACTCCGGGTCGTAGGCGAGGTCCTCGAGGGGGAGGGCGTCGTGGCGGGGTGCATCGTCGACGGGGGTGTGGGTCGGGGGGTTCTTCCGTCGACGGGGCCGGCCACGGTGCGAGGCACGCTCACGCATGGCCGACATCAGGTCCAGCGGTTCGTCGGTGGAGGAGGACGACCCACCGCGGGGGGCCGGGTGGCGGGCCGACCCGACGCCGCCTTCGGCCTCGACGTCGTAGACGGTCGTCGTGCGGACCGGTGCGGACACGAGGTGGGGAGCCGGGAGCGGGGAGGTGGTCCCGGAGGCGTCCTCCTCGCTGAGCCAACGGGCCTCGTCGTCAACGGCCGCGACGGTACGCGCCGGCACGTCGAAGGACCAGCGGGCCTGCCGCTCGCGGCCACCGGCGGGAAAGGTGAGGATGACGGTCCAGTCGCCTTCGGTGCTGCGAGCCGCGTCCCACTCCGCCGCGCCGGGGTCGACCCCTCGTCCGGACAGCCGCTGGCTCACCCGGGCGGACAGGGTCGGTGCACTGGCACCGCTCGCGCTGCGCCCGCGCAGTCGCACGGCGCGGGCCAAGCCGGCGACGTACTCACGTTCGGCCAGGATCGGGCCCTCGTAGCGGCGCACCTTCTCGACCGGCCAGCCGGACCGTCCCGCGACCTCCTCGGCCGACAGGCCACCTCGGATCAGTGCCTGGACCTCGCGGGGACGCATGCCTCCGTCGATCTCGATCTGCAGCTGACCCAGCCGAGGCCGGTCGCGACGAGCAGCTGCGCGCAGTGGTTCGTCGAGCTGGACACGGAAGTGTTCCCCCTCGGAGTCGGACAGCAACAGGTGCTGGCCGTCATCCTGCACTCCGATCAGCCGCAAATCCCGCATTGCCATCGTCTCCAGTATCGGCGTGGTCTCCCGTATCGCCCTCGCTCGTGGATCGGGCACCGTGCTGCTGACTCTGCCATCCCCGAGGTCGAGGCGAAAGCGCCCACGCCGCAACGGTAGTTTTGACCTCGCGATGCTGACCTTCGACGCACACCTCCAACTGGCACTCGACCTCGTCGGGGTGTTCGCCTTCGCGCTGTCCGGCGGCCTGGTGGCGGTGAAGAAGCGCCTCGACCTCTTCGGCGTGCTCGTCCTGGCCGGTGCCGCAGCCCTCGGGGGCGGCGTCATGCGCGACATCCTCATCGGCGCGCTGCCGCCGGTGGGCATCTCTGACTGGCGACTCCTCACGTCCGCGCTGGTCGCCGGGCTCGTGACGTTCCTCTACCACCCGGGCGTGGAACGGATCTCGCGCTTCGTCCGGGTGCTCGACGCAGCCGGACTGGCGGTGTTCGCCATCGGCGGCTCGCTCAAGGCGCTGGGTGCGGGAATGGACCCGCTCACCTCCGTCTTCGTCGGAGGCATCACCGCGGTGGGCGGGGGCATCGTCCGCGACGTGCTGGCCGGCCAGGTGCCGGAGGTGCTGCGTCGCGAGATGTACGCGCTGCCGGCCCTGCTCGGCTCGGTCCTCATCGTCACGGCCCACCACTTCGACGCCATCAACCCGTTCGTCATCTGGGGGTGTGTCGCCCTCGTCTTCGGTATGCGGATGGTGGCGGTCGTCCTCGACGTCCACGCCCCCAAGCCCCTTCGCACTGGAGACCACACATGAACGGCTGCCTGACGTGACCACTGACCCAGGACCCCTCGAGCCCTACGACGGCATCCTCCTGCTGTCCTTCGGTGGACCGGAGAAGCCCGAGGACGTGCTGCCGTTCCTGCGAACGGTGACCGCAGGCAAGAACATCCCGGACGAGCGGCTCGAGGAGGTCGGGGAGCACTACTACGGCTTCGGCGGCCGCAGCCCCATCAACGACCAGAACCGAGCGCTGCTGGCCGCGTTGCGCGCCGAGCTGGACCGGCGCGAGATCGACACCCCGATCGTCTGGGGCAACCGCAACTTCACCCCCTTCACGGCAGAGGCACTGGCGCAGGCGCACGACCAGGGCCTGCGGCGCCTGGTCACCGTCGTCACCAGTGCCTACTCGTCCTACTCGTCCTGCCGGCAGTACCGCGAGGACCTGGCTGCCGCGCAGCAGACGGTGGCCGACCTAGGCATGACGATCGAGCTGGACAAGGTCCGCCCCTACTCCAACCACCCGGGCTTCGCCCGCGCGAACACCCGGCTGGTCACCGAGGCAGTGCGCGCTGTCCTGCGCGACGGAACGCCGGCTGCCGGGATCCGGTTGCTGTTCGTCACCCACTCGATCCCAACTGCGATGGACGACACCTCCGGACCAGGTGACTCCGAGGGCAACGCCTACAGCCGACAGCACCTCGCCCTCGGGGCCGCCATCGCCGACGAGGTCAACGCGACCCTCGACACCGACCTCACCGGGGAGCTCGTCTTCTGCTCCCGATCAGGCCCCCCGACGCAGCCCTGGCTCGAGCCGGACGTCAACGACCGCCTCGAGGAGCTGGCACAGGACGGGGCCACCGTGGTGGTGGTGGCGCCCATCGGCTTCGTCTCCGACCACATGGAGGTCGTCTACGACCTCGACACCGAGGCTGCCGCCACGGCGCAGCGGCTCGGGCTGCGCCTCGTGCGTGTGCCCACGGTGGGTGTCGATGCGGAGTTCGTGTCAGGACTGGTCGACCTCGTCCTGGAGAGAGCCGCCCAGGCGCGCGGCGAGGAGCCGGCGACACCCGTGTGGCCCGGTCGCGAGGCGATGCCGTCCACCTGTGCCCCGGGGTGCTGCCCCAACCTGCGCGACCCCAGGCCGGCCCTGTGCGGGCGGGACTGACCATGGGCCTCCACGCACCGGACGCCGCGATCCTCGAGGCCCTCGAGCGCCTTGCCGTCGAGGTGTGCCTGGAGGCGGGGCGACTCGTCGTCGACGAACGTCCCGCCAACCTCAGCGTCGCCAAGACCAAGAGCACAGCCACCGACGTCGTCACGATCATGGACCAGCGGGCTCAGGACCTGTTGCGCTCCCGGCTGCACGACGCCCGGCCCCAGGACGGTTTCCTCGGCGAGGAGGAGGGCGGCACCGATGGCCGCTCGGAGATCACCTGGGTGGTCGACCCCATCGACGGCACGGTCAACTACCTCTACGGCATTCCTTCGTATGCCGTGTCCGTGGCCGCCGTCGTCGGTGACCCGACCACGCCGGGGGCGTGGCGACCGGTGGCCGGGGCTGTCGTCAACCCGGTGACAAATGAGCTGTTCCACGCCCGGGTCGGCGCGGGGTCGTGGCTGCGCGTCGGGGACTCGACGGGGACCCGGCTGGAGATCGGGAACCCGCCCCAGCTCGGTCACGCCCTCGTCGGCACGGGTTTCGGCTACGACCCGTTGCGTCGCGACTGGCAGGCCCGCGTGCTGCTCGAGGTCCTGCCGCAGATCCGCGACATCCGCCGGATCGGGAGTGCCGCGCTCGACATCTGCTCGGTCGCCGCGGGGGGCCTGGACGGCTACTACGAGCGGGGGCTCAACCCGTGGGACATGGCCGCGGCGTGGCTGGTGCTCACCGAGGCCGGAGGCGTGTTCTCCGGCCTCGGCTCCGAACCACCCAGCGAGGGGATGGTGGTCGCGGCGGCGGCCACGCTGCATACCGAGCTGCACGAGGTGGTGCTGCGCGCGACCGAGCTGGCCGGCTCCGAGGTCACCGGCGGCTAGCCCCCGGAGTGCCCTGGAGGGCCTGACAGCTGGTCAGGCTGCGCTGTAGTTGGTGAGCTCGGGGATGCGCAGGCCGTGCTCGTCCGCGAGGCGGGCCAGGCTCTCGAGCTCGGCTTCACGGACGGTGGCGAGGTAGTCGTCGCCGGACTCCTGGGCTGTGCGCAGGGACTGTGCTGCGCGGGCGGCGCGCTGGGTGATCTCGGTGTGGAACTCGGTCATCGTGCACCCCTCTCTTCGTCATTTCACGAGTCGGGTCGGCCGGGCCGGAGGTGAGGACTCTACGGGTACACCCGGCATTCGTGGGAGTTGGGGCTGCCCGATCTAGGTGAATCTTGGGTGAACCCAGACCTGCGCTTGGCCGCGGCTTGGCACGTCCCGCAGGGGTCGCGAGAGGCACTGGAGGGCCGAATCTGGACCCGATGGTGACGTGGCGCCCCGGATAGGGCACAATCCCCGCCTGCGGTGGGCACAAAACCGCAGGCACCAGCGTTAACACCGGCGACTCGTCTTTCCGATGCACGGCGAGACACAGATCACCGACACAACAGGGAGAGCGACAGCGACCATGGCGACTGACTACGACGCGCCGCGCAAGACCGACGACGAGCTGTCCGAGGACTCGATCGAGGAGTTGAAGTCCCGCCGCGTCGACAAGAGCGCGTCCAGCGTGGACGTCGACGAGACCGAGCAGGCCGAGGGCTTCGAGCTGCCTGGTGCGGACCTGTCCGGTGAAGAGCTCTCGGTGCGGGTCATTCCGCGCCAGTACGACGAGTTCACCTGCTCACGGTGCTTCCTCGTGCACCACCGCAGCCAGCTCGCTTCCGAGTCCGGCGGCCAGATGGTGTGCCGGGAGTGCGCCGCGTAGGTGAGCGGTGACACCGTGAGCCGCCCCCCGGGTGACACGATCCGTGACACGGGGGCGATCGGTGCCGAGATAGGGTCAGTCCACGTGACTGGCCCTTCTCTCGTTCCCCCGTCGACGGTCCCGGTCGGCGTGCGCCGCCTCGACGCCGGGCTCCCACTTCCGTCCTACGCCCACCCCGGCGATGCAGGAGCGGACCTGTGCGCCGCCGCCGACCTCACCCTCGAGCCGGGGGAGCGCAGCCTGGTCCCCACCGGGGTGGCACTGGCGATCCCGGACGGCTGGGTCGGCCTCGTCCACCCCCGCTCCGGCCTGGCGGCCAAGCACGGGATCAGCATCGTGAACGCCCCGGGCACGGTCGATGCGGGCTACCGGGGCGAGATTCTCGTCAACCTGATCAACCTCGACCCGCGTGACGCCTTCACGGTCCGTCGTGGCGACCGCATCGCCCAGCTGGTGGTCCAGCAGGTCGCGCGGGTGGAGTTCCTCGAGGTTGATTCGCTCGAAGCCACCTCACGGGGCGACACTGGACACGGTGCCAGTGGCGGCTTCGGCGACCACACCCAGACAACGAAGGACTGACACACCAGTGGGCATTTTCCGACGAGGCAAGAACACCGACGCGGCTGACGTGGAGGACCTTGACCAGCCCGTCGACGAGACGGTGGAGGAACCGGTCGACGCGACCGTTGACGACTCCGTCGACACGGTCGAGCGGCCCGGGGCCCAGGGGCCGTTCGACTCCACGGAGGTCGACGTCGACGGCGACGGACGGCTGGACCTCGGTGCCCTGCGCATCCAGGGGGTCCCGGGCATGGAACTGCGGCTGGAGGTCGACGAGGCTGCCAACCAGGTGGTCGGCGCCACTGCCGTCATCGGTGACTCCGCGGTCCAGATCCAGGCCTTCGCCGCGCCCAAGACGTTGGGCATCTGGGACGACATCCGCGCCGAGATCGCCGAGTCGATCCTGGCCCAGGGCGGCACCGCAGACGAGGCCCGCGGTCCGTTCGGCACGGAGCTGCGCACGAGAATGCCCTCTGCCGGGCCTGACGGGCGCACCGTCTTCGCCCCCGCCCGTTTCGCCGGGGTGGATGGACCCCGATGGTTCCTGCGGGCGGTCTTCTCCGGCCGTGCCGCCATCGAGGACGAGGCGGCGGCGCCCCTGCTGGAGGTCGTGCGGAGCACCGTCGTCGTCCGTGGCGACGCCGCGATGGCGCCCCGCGAGATGCTGTTGCTCAAGCTTCCTGAGCAGATCGAGGTGCCTGAGGTCGACGGTGCCCAGGCCGGTGGTTCGCCGGCCGACGTCGACAGTGCCGACGCGCAGCGGGCATCCGGACACGTCGACGACCTCAAGCCCTTCGAACGGGGTCCCGAGATCACCGAGGTCAGGTAGGACACATCATGGCCACCAAGCAGCCCAGCACCGTCGCCCAGCATCCTGCGCACGGCCGCAAGTCGGCGTTGTCCCGGCTCGGGGAGCGGCTCACCAAGTCGGTCACCCAGATCGAGGCCGACGAGCTCAAGGAGGATGCCGCCCGGATGGGCTGCACCCCCATGTCCGACCTGTTGGACCGCCAGGAGGCGACCGTGTCGGGCACGGTACGTGCGGTGACCCTGCGCCCCCGCGTCAACGTCCCTGCGCTGGTGATCGACCTCTACGACGGCAGCCGCACCATCAACCTCATCTGGCTGGGGCGGCGGACCATCGGTGGCATCCAGCCGGGCACTTACCTGCGCGCCCACGGACGAGTGACCTACAGCCGCGGCATCCCCACGATCTTCAACCCCTCCTACGAGATCGTCCCGCTGCGTGCCCACTGAACTGAGCTCCGGCGCCACCGTCGAGGAGCTCATCCGCCATCGCCTGTCGACCGCCCTGGGTGGTTGGCGCGGCTCCGTGGAGACGGCCCTGCCCACCGTGGCCTTCGTCGTCCTGTGGGTGTGGCGCCAGGACCTGACGACGGCCATCGTCGCCTCGGTGGTGGTGACAGTGGTCCTTGCCGTGGTGCGGATCGTGCAGCGGCAGAGCCTCCAGTACGTCCTCTCGGCCGTGTTCCCCACGGCCATCGCGGCCTTCTTCGCCCTGCGCAGCGGTCGCGCCCAGGATGCCTTCCTGCCCGGCATCATCTGGAATGCCGTGATGCTCGCGGTGGCGACCGTGTCCGTCGCGGTCCGGTGGCCGCTGGTCGGCTTCATGGTCGGCGCCGGTGACCCGCGGATGGCCGACGACCCCGTCGGCTGGCACCGCGACCGCGGGCTGGTCCGGGTCTGTCAGCGGCTGACCCTGGTCCTGGTCGGCCTGTTCGTCCTGCGGTTGCTCATCATGGTGCCGCTCTACCTGGCGGAGCAGGTGGCCCTCCTGGGCGTCGCGAAGGTCGTCCTCGGGTGGCCCCTGTGGCTGGCAGGCGTCGGCGTGATGGGCCTGTTGCTGGTCAAGGGACACACGCCGCCAGAGCTCGACGACGGGACGATGGACGACTCCGAGACGCAGGAGCCCGTCGCGTCGGACGAGTCAGAGCTGCGAGCCTGAGCCGGCCGAGCACCCAGGCGACCGAGCGCGAGGGCTCAGGTCACTCCTCGCCGCTCACTCCTCGCCGCGCGGGACCCTCTGACCCGGGCTGAGCATCGCCTCGAGCTCGTCCTCGAACTCGGGCGTCGAGATGAACAGCAGCTCGTCGTGCGGCTCGAGCGAGTCGTCCCTGCTGGGGGCGATGGGATGGTCCTCGCGGATGATCCCGACCAGCACGGTCTCTCCCGGGAACGCCACGTCACCGACGCGCTTGCCCGCATATGGGCTCTCGGGGGGCAGGGTCAGCTCGACCATCGTGGCCTTGCCCTGCTGGAACTGGAAGATGCGGACGAGGTCACCGACACTGACGGCCTCCTCGACGAGCGCGGTCATGAGGCGTGGGGTGGACACCGCGACGTCGACCCCCCAGGCCTCGTCGAACATCCACTCGTTCTTGGGGTTGTTGACGCGGGCGACCGTACGCGGCACGCCGAACTCGGTCTTGGCCAGCAAGGAGACCACGAGGTTGACCTTGTCGTCACCGGTCGCCGCGACGACCACGTCGCACTCGGCCAGGCCGGCCTCGTGCAGGGCCGTGATCTCACAGGCGTCGGCGAGGAGCCAGTTGGCATCCGGGATCTTGCTTGCCTGGACGTCCTTGCGCTCCCGGTCCATGAGGAGCACCTGGTGGCCGTTGTGGAGGAGCTCGCGGGCGATCGAGCGGCCCACGCTGCCTGCCCCGGCGATGACGACGCGCATGCTTCTTCCTTACGGCTCGGTCTGGCTCAGTGCTCGGTCACAAGAGGCGGTGAGTCAAGGGTGCGCTCGACGGAGGCGAGCTCGCTCGCGAGGCTCGCGAGGTGGAGCAGGTCTCCCTCCTGGAAGACGCTGTCGGTCCCCGGCAGGATCGCGGCACCCAGCCGCGTCAGGTAGGCCGCTCGGCTGCCGGTGGCCTCCTCGAGCTCACTGATGCGGTGGCCCACCCAGGCGGGGTTGACCGTCACCTCTGCGATGACGACGTTGCCGGAGGGGTCGACGAGCTCGGGGACGTGTCCCTGGGGAAGCAGCCGGCGCAGCATCTGGTCGGCCGTCCACTTCACCGTGGCCACGGTGGGTATGCCGAGCCGCTGGTAGACCTCGGCGCGACCGGGGTCGTAGATGCGCGCAACCACGTGCTCGACACCGAAGGTCTCGCGGGCCACGCGGGCCGCGAGGATGTTGGAGTTGTCACCACTCGAGACAGCCGCGAACGCGTAGGCGTCAGCGATCCCGGCTTCGTGGAGGGTGTCCCGGTCGAACCCCACGCCGGTGACCCTGCGACCCTCGAAGGCGGACCCCAGCCGACGAAAGGCCGACTCCTCCTGGTCGATGATCGCGACGTCGTGGCCCTGGCTCTCGAGGCTGAGCGCGAGGGAGGAGCCCACTCGGCCGCAGCCCATGATGACGAAGTGCACGACGCCGACGCTACACCGCGGCCTCCGGCGTCCGCAGGGCGCCGCGCAGCCGTGGATGGCGCGCCCTAGAGTGTTGGCCGTGCCCACCTCTGGACGTGTCGTCAAGCGCGTGCTCGTCGGACGCGCGATGCGCAGTGACCGTCTGGGCGAGACGCTGCTCCCCAAGAGGCTCGCCCTCCCGATCTTCGCGAGCGACGCGCTGTCGTCGGTCGCCTATGCGCCGGACGAGATCTTCCTGACCCTGGGACTCGCAGGCGGCTTCCTCGCCCTGACCCACTCGTGGCAGATCGGGCTGTGCGTGGTCGGCGTCATGCTGGTCGTGGTCGCGTCCTACCGACAGAACGTCCACGCCTACCCCTCGGGTGGTGGCGACTACGAGGTGGCCACCACCAACCTCGGGCCGAAGGCTGGTCTGACCGTGGCCGCGGCGCTGCTGGTCGACTACGTGCTGACGGTGGCGGTGTCGATCTCCTCGGGCGTCCAGAACGCCGCGGCCGCGCTGCCGTTCATCCGCGGCCACGAGGTGATCGTGGCGGTCGGTCTGGTCGCGTTGCTGACGGCCATGAACCTGCGTGGGGTTCGCGAGTCGGGCAAGGCGTTCGCCATCCCCGTCTACGCCTTCATGGCGAGCGTCCTCGGAATGGGCGTCGTCGGGCTGGTCCGGGAGGTCGGCGGGACGCTGCCCCAGGCCGAGAGCGCCAGCCTGACCCTCGCCCCGGAGAAGGGCTTCGCGTCGCTGGGCAGCTTCGCCATGATGTTCCTGCTCCTGAGGGCCTTCTCCTCGGGCTGTGCGGCGCTCACGGGTGTCGAGGCGATCTCCAACGGCGTTCCGGCCTTCAAGAAGCCCAAGTCCCGGAACGCCGCGACCACGCTGCTGCTGATGGGGCTGGTCTCGATCACCATGTTGATGTCGATGCTCGTCCTGGCGAAGTGGACCGGCATCAAGTTCGCCGAGGACCCCCACACGCAGCTGCTGAAGCCGGACGGTCGGCCAGTCCCCGCCGACTACGTCCAGGACACGATCATGGGGCAGGTGTCCAAGGCGGTGTTCTCCGGCTTCCACCCCGGCGTGATCATCGTCTCGATCGTCGCGGGGCTGATCCTCATCCTGGCCGCCAACACGGCCTTCAACGGCTTCCCGGTGCTGGGCTCGATCCTCGCCAAGGACGGCTACCTGCCCCGCCAGCTGCACACCCGCGGCGACCGGCTGGCCTTCTCCAACGGCATCCTCATCCTGGCTGGTGCCGCCGCGCTGCTCATCGTCATCTACCACGCCGAGGTCACCAAGCTCATCCAGCTCTACATCGTCGGTGTCTTCGTGTCGTTCACCCTCAGCCAGACGGGCATGATCCGGCACTGGAACCGGCACCTGCGGCTGGAGCGCGACGGCGCGGAGCGGCGCAAGATGATGCGGAGCAGGGTGATCAACGCGATCGGCGCCACGATGTCCGGGGTGGTCCTCGTCGTGGTGCTGCTCACCAAGTTCGTCCACGGCGCGGGCTACGCCATCGCCGCGATGATCGTGATCTTCTTCATCATGCTGCGCATCCGCAAGCACTACGAGCGGGTTCGCGACGAGCTTCGCCTCAGCGAGGACGACCTCGACGCCCAGCTGCTGCCGAGCCGCGTGCACGCGATCGTCCTCGTCTCCAAGATCCACAAGCCCACCCTGCGCGCGCTCGCCTACGCCCGCGCCACCAGGCCGTCCAAGCTCGAGGCCATCACGGTCAACGTGGAGCCGGATGAGACCAAGGCGCTGCAGGAGGAGTGGGACCGCCGCGACATCCCTGTGCCACTCAAGGCACTGGACTCGCCCTATCGCGAGATCACCCGTCCTGTCGTCGAGTACGTCAAGTCCCTGCGGTCCGGCCATCCGCGGGACGTGGTCGTCGTCTACATCCCGGAGTACGTCCTGGGCAAGTGGTACGAGCAGGTGCTGCACAACCAGAGCGCCCTGCGGCTCAAGGGCCGGCTGCTCTTCACACCCGGTGTCATGGTGGCCAGCGTCCCGTGGCAGCTGGCCTCCTCCCAGGGGGCGGAGGAGCGGTTCGACGGCCCGACCGCGGGCTCGGTCCGACTCGGCCAGTGAGCGCTCCTCCGACCACACCAGCTGCCCTCGCCGTCGGCGACGTCGTGGTGCTCGACATCGGCCCTGTTGCCCATGGCGGCTTCTGCGTGGCCAGGCACGAGGGCCGGGTCGTGTTCGTCCGTCACGCGTTGCCGGGGGAGCGCGTCCACGCGCAGGTCACCGAGGCGCGCGAGGGTCAGCGCTTCGTGCGGGCCGACTGCGTCGAGGTGCTCGAGGCCAGCCCGCACCGGGTCGTCCCGCCCTGTCGGTATGCCGCGCCGGGACTGTGCGGCGGCTGCGACTTCCAGCACGCAGAGCTTTCCTACCAGCGCGAGCTCAAGACCGCTGTCGTCCGAGAGCAGTTTTCCCGGCTCGCCAAGCGAGACGTCGACGTGGCCGTCGATCCGCTGCCGGGCGACGATGCCGGACTCGGGTGGCGCACCCGGGTGGAGTTCGCCGTCGACGACGCCGGTCGGGCCGGGCTGAGGGGTAGCCGTTCCCACGATGTCATTCCCGTCGAGTCCTGCCTCATCGCGGACCCCCGCGTCCTGGCGACCGGCGTGCTGGCCAAGGACTGGTCCGGCGAGGTGGCCGTCGACGTCGCGGCACCGTCCGAGGGCGAGGCCGTCGTCGTCCCCGTCCCCTCCGGTGAGGCGGATGCTCCAGTCGTCACGGAGCGCGTTGCAGCACAAAGCTTCTCGGGCAGCTTCGAGGTGTCGGCTCGCGGTTTCTGGCAGGTCCACCCAGGGGCGGCAGCGACTTTCGTCGACACCGTGACCGACATGCTCGCCCCCCAGCCGGGTGAGACCGCACTCGACCTGTATGCCGGGGTGGGACTCTTCGCGGCGGCCCTGGCCGAGCGCGTGGGGGAGTCGGGCAAGGTCGTCGCCGTGGAGTCCGACACCGAAGCCGTGGCCTCGGCGGCGGGCAACCTCGCGGCATACCCGTCGGTGGTCGTGGTGCGGGCGCGAGTGGACGACGCGTTCGGTGTGCCACGGGCGCACCGGTCGGGCCCCGCGCGCAACCGCGCACAGCGTTCGCGCAAGCTGCGGCGGCACCCCTTGCTGCCTCTGCGCGCAGACCTCGTCGTGCTCGACCCGCCACGCACCGGAGCCGGCCGCGCCGTCGCCGCCCAGGTGGCGGCTCTGGGGCCCCGGGCGATCGCCTACGTCGCCTGCGACCCCTCGGCGCTGGCGCGGGACACGGCATTCCTCGCGGAGGAGGGGTACCGGCTGGGCGGGCTCCGGGCCTTCGACGCCTTCCCGATGACCCACCACGTCGAGTGCATCGCCCTGTTCGAGAGGACCGGTGCGTGATGCCGGGAAGCCGGCCGGCACGGGCTTGCACTTTCGCTGCGCTCGCCCGTGGAGCAGGATCAGGCACAGGCCTGACCGACGTGATATCTTGACGTCAAGATAAATCGGGTGCGCATCGAGCACGACCTGGTGCAGCCTCACAGCAACGATCCCAGAGCATCGAAGGAGCAGGCAGTGGCCAGCACGAACAGCTTCAACGCCCACGGTGAGCTGAAGGTCGGTGACAACTCCTACGAGGTCTACCGACTGAGCGCGGTCGAGGGCAGCGAGACCCTCCCGTACAGCCTGAAGGTGCTGCTGGAGAACCTCCTGCGCACCGAGGACGGTGCCAACATCACCGCGGACCACATCCGGGCCCTCGGCGCCTGGGACGAGAGCGCCGAACCCGACACCGAGATCCAGTTCACCCCCGCCCGCGTCCTCATGCAGGACTTCACGGGGGTGCCCTGCATCGTCGACCTGGCCACCATGCGCGAGGCAGTGGCCGACCTCGGCGGCGACCCGGCCAAGATCAACCCCCTGAGCCCGGCCGAGATGGTCATCGACCACTCGGTCATCATCGACGTCTTCGGCCGCGCCGACGCCTTCGAGCGCAACGTGGAGATCGAGTACCAGCGCAACGGCGAGCGGTACCAGTTCCTGCGCTGGGGCCAGACGGCGTTCGAGGACTTCAAGGTCGTGCCGCCCGGCACCGGCATCGTCCACCAGGTCAACATCGAGCACCTCGCGCGCACGGTGATGGTCCGCGACGGTGTGGCCTACCCCGACACCTGCGTCGGCACCGACTCGCACACCACCATGGTCAACGGGCTCGGGGTGCTCGGCTGGGGCGTCGGTGGGATCGAGGCCGAGGCGGCCATGCTCGGCCAGCCCGTCTCGATGCTCATCCCGCGCGTCGTCGGCTTCAAGCTGTCCGGGTCCATCCCCGCCGGTGCGACCGCGACCGACGTGGTCCTGACCATCACCGAGCAGCTGCGCGCGCACGGCGTCGTCGGCAAGTTCGTCGAGTTCTACGGCGAAGGCGTTTCGGCCGTGCCACTGGCCAACCGCGCCACGATCGGCAACATGAGCCCCGAGTTCGGCTCGACGTGTGCGATCTTCCCGATCGACGACGTGACCCTGGAGTACCTGCGCCTCACCGGCCGTTCCGACGAGTCGGTGGCGCTCGTGGAGGCCTACGCCAAGGAGCAGGGCATGTGGCTGCACGCCGGGCCCGACCAGCCCGAGGCGCGCTACTCCGAGCGGCTCGAGCTCGACCTCTCGACGGTGGTCCCCTCGATCGCCGGCCCGAAGCGCCCGCAGGACCGCATCGCGCTCACCGACGCCAAGGACGCCTTCCGCAAGGTGCTTCCCACCTACGTCGCGCACCACGAGGGCGACGCCGGTGCGGCCACCAGCTTCCCCGCGAGCGACCCCTCGCCGCAGGGCAGCACCGACGGCACCAACGGTGGCGACAAGCCGGCCTACGAAGGTGACGGCGCGGGTCGACCCACCAAGAGGGTGAGCGTCACCTCGGCAGAGGGAGCCACGTTCGAGATCGACCACGGCATCGTCTCGATCGCCTCGATCACGAGCTGCACCAACACCTCCAACCCGTCGGTCATGATGGCTGCGGCAATGCTCGCCAAGAACGCCGTGGACCGCGGGCTGACCGTGGCGCCGTGGGTCAAGACGTCGATGGCACCGGGCTCCAAGGTCGTCTCGGACTACTACGAGAAGGCCGGCATGTGGCCCTACCTCGAGAAGCTCGGCTTCCACCTCGTCGGCTACGGCTGCACCACCTGCATCGGAAACTCCGGGCCCCTCTCGGACGAGATCTCCGCGGCCATCAACGAGAACGACCTGGCCGTGGTCTCGGTGCTCTCGGGCAACCGCAACTTCGAGGGCCGGATCAACCCGGACGTGAAGATGAACTATCTCGCGTCGCCGCCGCTGGTCATCGCCTACGCCCTCGCCGGGACGATGGACTTCGACTTCGACGCCGAGCCGCTGGGCCAGGACACCGACGGCACCGATGTCTTCCTCAAGGACCTGTGGCCGACACCGGACGACGTGGAGCGGACCATCACCGAGAGCATCAACAAGGAGATGTTCACCAGCGACTACGCCGACGTGTTCGCCGGCGACGAGCGCTGGACGTCGCTGCCGACGCCCGAGGGCAAGACCTTCGACTGGGCCGACGACTCGACCTACGTGCGCAAGCCCCCGTACTTCGACGGCATGACCATGGAGACCACGCCGGTCTCGGACATCTCGGATGCACGGGTGCTGGCGAAGCTGGGCGACTCGGTCACGACCGACCACATCAGCCCGGCCGGTTCGATCAAGGCCGACAGTCCCGCCGGGACCTACCTCGCCGAGCACGGCGTCGACCGCAAGGACTTCAACTCCTACGGCTCACGACGCGGCAACCACGAGGTGATGATCCGCGGCACGTTCGCCAACATCCGGCTCAAGAACCTCCTGCTGGACGGCGTCGAGGGCGGCTTCACGAAGACCTTCGTCGACACTGCCTCCGCGAAGGCGGGCGAGCAGACGACGATCTACGACGCCTCGGCCGCCTACCAGGCAGCGGGTGTGCCGCTGGTCATCCTGTCGGGGAAGGAGTACGGCTCGGGCTCGTCACGGGACTGGGCTGCCAAGGGCACCCGCCTGCTGGGCGTGCGCGCTGTCATCGCCGAGTCCTACGAGCGCATCCACCGCTCCAACCTGATCGGCATGGGCGTGATCCCGCTGCAGTACCCGGCGGGGCAGTCCGCGGACTCGCTCGGCCTGGACGGCACGGAGACGATCTCGATCTCGGGCATCACCGAGCTCAACGAGGGCCGGACACCCAAGACCGTGAAGGTCTCCGCCGTCCGCGAAGGCGCCGACCCGGTGGAGTTCGACGCGGTCGTTCGCATCGACACCCCCGGTGAGGCCGACTACTACCGCAACGGTGGCATCCTGCAGTACGTCCTGCGGTCGCTCGTCAACAGCTGAGTCCCGCTGCGCTGCAACCGTTTTCGGTATGCCGCGTGAGCGCCGTCGAGGGACTCACGGATGATGTCTGCGTGGCCGGCATGCTGCGACGTCTCGGCCAGGATGTGCAGCACGGTCCGGCGAACCGACCAGGTCGCCCCCGGCTCGAACCACGGGGCCTTGGGCAGCTCGTGGACCGTGTCCAGGTCGAGCGTCAGGACGAGCTCGTCGGTGTGACGGGCAACCTCCTCGTACCGGGCGAGCTCACCGGCGAGCGTCTCACCGTCGAGCATTCGGTGGGAGTCCGCGAAGGCGGCCACCTCGGCCGGCGGGTTCGCCCAGTCGATCGACGCCCAGTCGATCTCCGGCGCCGAGCCGCTGCCCTCGACCATGAAGGTCGCCCACTGCGCCTCGACGTCGGCGACGTGCTTGACGAGCCCGCCCAGGGTGAGCTCGCTGACGGTCGTCCGGGTGCGCGCCTGGTCGTCGGTGAGCTCCTTGACGGCGAAGCGGAGGAAGCCACGATGCTTGCGCAGCGCCTCCAGCAGGTCGGCGCGTTCTCCCGAACCTGCGTTCGACGAGGGGGCGGTGGGAAGGGTCTCTGTTGTCTGGCTCATGAGTTCAGGCTAGGGCGGGATGCGGTCAGTTCCTGACCTCAATTCCGGCGTCACGAGGGTGCCCCTGGTTGCGGAGCCCGGTGAGCCATGATCCACTGAAATCAGGTAGACACCTTGAGCCGGGGAGCTTGGGGACGACTACATGCGGGGGACGGGGCGCATCAGCAGCCTGTTGAGGCTGTTCGTCTGCGCTGCCTTCTTGTGCCTCGCCTGGGTCCTGTTCTCCTCCGTGCGGGCCGACGCTGCTGAGCGTCCCGCACCCGCCTCGGCAGCTGCGCTCATCGCCTCGGTGGAGAAGCCGGTGAGCACGACCTCGGACAGGGTGGACGCCGCCGCACAGTCGCTGAAAGCCGTTGGCGCAGCCGTCCCGGCGCTCGAGGCACCTGTGGTGGTCGTCGCCGACGCTGTGGTGACGGTGTCGGACACGGTTCCCGTCGTGGGGCGAGATCCACTCGTGGACGTGCCACTGCCCGACCTGTCGAAGGCTCCGTTGCCCAAGAAGCTACCTGTGTTTCACGTCCCGGATCCAGAAGTGGCGATCCAGGCTGCGGATTCGCCTGCAACGCAAGGGAATCGACCGTCTCCCACCCGTCCCGCAACCGTTCCTCGCGGGCTGGCCCTGGCTTCGTTCGACTCGAAGACGACAGGCACGGGAGTGCGGTCCGCCATCGTGGCCATAGGCGCGACGCCACTGTCCACCGGTCCCGAACCATCTGGACCGCCCGGGCCATTCCCCGCACCGCAGTCTCCGATGCCCCCGACCAGCTCGGCACCCAACCCGGGCGGCGGAACCTCGTCGGAGCTTGCCTCGATCGACTCCGCCATCGTTCTTCCTGCGTTCACCCCGAGAGGATCCAGCGCGTCCGACTGGCGGGTCCCTCGGGGACTGTCGGCTCAGCCCGGCTCTCGACCTGATTGATGCTGCTCCGGCGCCTCCCAGCAGGCGCTCACGAGCCATGCCCGCCTCGCGGGCGACACAGCACGATCAGGAAGGAATGACCATGCATGCATATCTGCGTCGAGGGCTCGAAGTAGCCCTCGTGGTCGGGGGCGGCATCCTGTTCTTCGCAGGACAAGCCTCGGCCGATGACAGCACCACGGGCGCTGACAGCGCTCTGGGTGGCAACCAAGCGGCAACGTCCGTCGTCGCCCCCGTCACACCGACGGGCAACTCGATCTCGGTGGTCGGCGACTCGGCAAGCTCCGGTTCGGCGTCGTCAGCGACGTCGGCTCCTGCCGGCTCGGGATCTGACACCACGTCGGGTCAGGGCGCGACCGGTGGTGGTAACCAGATCACCGCTCCGGCGGCGGCTCCGGTATCCGCGAGTGGCAATGCCGTGTCGGTGCTGGGGGACTCCTCGTCCTCGGGCTCGACGGCGTCGGCTCCGGCCGGTTCGTGGGCCGGTTCGTCCGGTGGCACCGCGGCCGGTGACTCGACCTCGGGTCAGAGCGCGACCGGTGGTGGCAACCAGGTGACTGCTCCGGCGGCGGCTCCGGCGTCCGCGAGCGGCAATGCCGTGTCGGTGCTGGGGGACTCCTCGTCCTCGGGCTCGACGGCATCGGCTCCGGCCGGTTCGTCCGGTGGCACCGCGGCGGGTGACTCGACCTCGGGTCAGGGGGCGACCGGTGGTGGTAACCAGGTCACTGCTCCGGCGGCGGCTCCGGTATCCGCGAGTGGCAATGCCGTGTCGGTGCTGGGGGACTCCTCGTCCTCGGGGTCGGCGTCGGCTCCGGCCGGTTCGTCGGCCGGTTCATCCGGTGGCACCGCGGCGGGTGACTCGACCTCGGGTCAGGACGCGACCGGTGGTGGTAACCAGGTGACTGCTCCGGCGGCGGCTCCGGTATCCGCGAGCGGCAATGCCGTGTCGGTGCTGGGGGACTCCTCGTCCTCGGGCTCGACGGCGTCGGCTCCGGCCGGTTCGTCGGCCGGTTCCTCCGGTGGCACCGCGGCGGGTGACTCGACCTCGGGTCAGGACGCGACCGGTGGTGGTAACCAGGTCACCGCTCCGGCGGCGGCTCCGGTATCCGCGAGCGGCAATGCCGTGTCGGTGCTGGGTAACGCCAGCACGACCGGGAGCACCAGCACGAGCCCGGTGACTCCCGGTGGGTCGGGTCCCGGCGCCCCGGGCGACCCCGGCACCTCCACCGGTGGTGAGCTCCCGCCCGGTGGTGCCACCGGCGCCGGCGACAGCGGGGGCGCCGCCTCCGTAGACCCTCCGGCCGCGTCGGCGCTGCCCTCGCTGTTCTCGGCCGCGAAGGCGGCGCCCTCCCTGGCTATGACTGGTGGTGACAGCTGGGCACTGCTGTTGCTTGCCCTGCTGCTGCTCCTCGTCGGAACTGCCTCGCGGATCACCAGTCGGCGTCTCGTCGCCCTGACGTGACGTCGGCGGGAACGGACGGACCGCGCGCGCGTCGCGGTCCGTCCCTTCCCCCTGCCGGGGGTCGCGCTCCAGACTGGCGAGGTGATGCCTCAACGCCTGCGCGACCTGCCCAACCTCGGGCCGGCGAGTGAGGCGATGCTGCTCGCGGCGGGCATCGAGACGCCCGACGAGCTCGATCGGCTGGGTCCCGTCGAGGCCTACCTCAGGGCGGTCCACGCGGGCGCTCCGCGGCACACGATGCTGTTGTGGTCGTTGGACGCGGCCCTGCTCGGTGTCGACTGGCGTGATGTCCCGCTCGAGCGGCGCCGTGAGGTCAGCGCGCAGGCTGACCGTGCGTTCGCCGCCCCGCCTCGCGCCGAGCGCGGCTGAGCCGGACCGCGTTGCCAGGGCGGCCAACGGCGCACGTCCCGCGGCGCTGTTCGGTGAGATGCCTGTCTCTCGCCTCGGCCATCGCCTATACTCGAACACATGTTCGAATCATGTGCGGTCGTGGATGCCCACGTCAGCCCGCCGCGCTCCTGACCCGGGCCGCCGACTCAGCCCGGGTCCGCAGGTCCAGAAGGGGCCCAGTGCGGCGGTGCCGCCGGGTTGGCCCCCGCTGGTTCCGCCGCCGGAGTCGACTGGCTGGCAGGTGCCGGCGGTGTCGTGGCTGTTGGACTTCTGCCCGTCCGAATACCGCCTGTATGCCGGGTGGCGTCGTCAGCCCGTCGCCCTGGCCTGGGTGACGACCCGGCACATCGATGCGCAGCTGGTGGCGATGCGTCAGGCCTATCGGGAGGTGCGGGTCGAGCTCGGGGACCACCTGACGACCGATGGTCTGGCGCAGGTGCTGGCCGACCTCGAGGCGGAGGGCGTCCGCCTCCTCGCGGCTCGACGCAGCGCCGGACTGGTCTACGACGCCTTGCAGGGAAAGCGCTACGTGCCGCGGCTGTGAGGTGAGCCGAACGCGACGCCGGGACGCCGGCATACCCGTGCTGGTTCAGTCAGGCCGACTGGGCGCGCGGGACGGGGGTGCACGCGCGCCCAGCCGGGGTACTGGGGATTGGAGCCCGTCCGGGTCCGTGCGACTGGCTCCACTCGTGGGCCTCAGCCCTTGACGCCCCCCTCGTTCGCGCCACGCACGAAGTAGCGCTGCAAGGAGAAGAACAGGATAGCCACCGGGATGGTGGTGAGCAGGGCTGCCGCCAATTTCAGTGGGTACTGCGTCCCGGCCCCGAGCTGGCCGCTCGTGAGGCTGGCCAGGCCCGTGACCAGAGTCATGTGATCCGGTGTCCCACGGGTGACCACGAGGAAGTGCGAGAACTCGTTCCACGAGCCCTGGAACGACAGGATGGTCAGGGTGATCAGGGCCGGACGCGCCATGGGGAGCACCACCGACCAGAACGTCCGGAAGATGCTGGCGCCATCCATCCGGGCGGCCTCCTCGATCGAGATGGGGACCGAGTCGAAGAACTGCTTCATGATGAAGACGCCGGCGCCATCCACTATGAGGGGCAGGATCATGGCGGTGTAGGTGTCGTAGATGCCCAGGTAGTTCACCATGAGGAACTTGGGGATGAGCAGGGCCACGCCCGGAACCGCCATCACGGCCAGCAGCGCGGCGAAGACGAAGCCGCGACCGCGAAACTGCAGTCGTGACAGGGCATATCCGGCCAAGCTGTCGAGGAAGACGCGGGCGCCCGTCACCACGACCGCGATGAGGACCGAGTTCTTGATCCACGTGGTCGCGGGGACGTGTGCCGCGCCCTGGCCGAAGATGTTCTTCCAGGCATGCAGGTCGAACGGGTTGGGGATGAGGGACAACGGGTTGGCTGCCGCGTCGGGGTCGGACTTGAACGACGTCGCGATCTGGATGAAGAACGGGTAGATGAAGAACACCGCGAACAAGACCACGGCGGCGTACAGGAGCGCCTGCTTGGCGGGGCTGGTGCGGGAGCTCATCGACCGACCTTCTTCCGTCGCCCGAGGAGGGGTCTGCGCTCGTCCTTGTCGGTCAGTGCCCGGCGCTGCAGCGAGGTGAGGACGACGATGATCACGAAGACCACGAACGCCATCGCGGCACCCGAGCCGTACTTGAAGTTCTTGAAGCTCTGCTGGTAGCTCAGGAAGGCCGGCGTCAGGGTCGTGCCGTTGGGTGCGCCAGCGCCCATGACGTAGATCTGGTCGAACACCTGCCAGGTGCCGATGAGACCCAGGGTGAGCACCAGGAACAGTGCCGGCTTGATCATGGGGATGGTGACGTGCCTGAGCTTCTGCCAGCCCGTGGCGCCGTCGAGCGCCGCTGCCTCGTCGACCTCGACCGGCAGGTCTTGCAGGGCGGCGATGAACATCAGCATGAACGTCCCGGACGTGGTCCACACGACCAGGATGATGATCACGGTGAGGGCCACGGACGGCCCGGACACCCAGTCCCAGATGGAGCGGCCGAGGACCTCGTGCTGTCCCCAGCCGGGGTTGTCCACCCCGACCGTGTTGAACAGCAGGCGGACGAGGCCCCGGTCGTCGGTGAACCAGTTCGGCTGGCCCAGGCCCAGCGCGCCAAGGAGCGAGTTGACCGCGCCCGTGCTCGAGAACAGGAAGAGGAAGACCGTCGAGATCGCGATCGAGCTCGTGACTGACGGGAAGTAGAACGCGGTCCGGAAGAAGCTCCTGGCCTTGAGCAGCCGGTTGTTGACCAGCAGCGCCAGCCCGAGGGCGAGCACCGTCTGCAGCGGGACCACGAACAGGACGTACCAGAAGGTGTTGCCGATCGACTGCATGAAGTTGGACCGGGTCAGGCCGTCCTTGGCGATCAGGTCTGTGTAGTTCTTGGCGCCGACGAACTCGGCTCCGGGGCCGGTGTGGAACGGGTCCACCGAGCCGTTCCAGTTGGTGAGGCTGACCCAGAGCGCCATCACGATGGGGATCACCAGGAACAGCCCGAGGATGAGGATCATCGGGCTGACGAACAACCACCCGGCGATCCCCTCGCGTCCGCGCAGCCCGCTGCTGCCGCGGCGAGTGCGCTTCGGGGGCTTCGTGGTGACCGCAGCCGTCGGCGCGGCCAGGGCCTGCTGGCCGGCCGCAGCGCGTGGTTCGCCGATCAGGGACATGGGTCCTCCTTGTCCGTGGTGCATGGGGTGCGCGTGATGGGGGAGGGGGTGGCGTGCGAAGACGGGGCTTCGCACGCCACCCCTGGACGTGGGTGCTCAGCCTCCGAGCGCTGAGCTGCCGTTCTTCTGGAGGTCGCTCAGCCAGGCCTTCGGGTCGCCGGAGGTACCGGTCATGGTCCCCAGCTGGCTGTTGAACTTCGACATGACGTCATCGAGTCCAGCCAGGTTGACCGGGCCCTGACCGTATGCCGCGCCGTCGACGAACGCCTTGCTGTCCGGGTACTTCGTGGCGAACTGCTGCAGGCCCTGCGTCGTCGACGGCATGACGCCGAAGGCGTCCGCGAACTTCATCTGCTGGTCGGGCGTGATGAGACTCTTGACCAGGTCGACGGCGGCGGTCTGGTTGGGGGACTTGGCTGCGACGCCCCAGCAGTTGGTGAACGTCAGCGTGCCCTTGCCAGCCGGGCCCGCCGGCAGCTCGACGGTCGTGTACTTGATCTTCGGGTAGTCCTTCATGCCACCCGCGATCCAGTTGCCCTCCATCGTCATGGCAGCAAGGCCCTTGCCGAAGGCCTCCCCGCCCCAGCCGGCGGCGGGCTTGGTCTGCGTGTTGAACTTGAGGACGCCCGCCTTCATCATCTTCTGGACCTCTTGGAGGCCCTGGAGGTTGCCAGCCGCGTCGGCGCTCATCTTGCCGTCGGTCACGACCCAGCCCCCGGCCTGCTTCATGAAGGCGCCGGAGCGGTTGATGTCGTTGCCGATGACCAGACCGGTGACGTTGCCCTTGGTCAGCTTCGTGGCAACGGACTCCAGGCCCGCCCAGTCCTTGGGGTAGTCGGCGTCGGTGAGCCCAGCGGCCTTCCACATGTCGGTGTTGATCTCCAGCGCCAGGGTCGAGGAGTCCTTGGGGGCGCAGTAGAACTTGTTGTCGTAGGTGAATGACTTCACCAGCGAGTCGACGAAGCCGGCATCCTTGACCTGGTCGCCGTAGGGGAAGAGGTTGCCGGCCTTGGCGTAGGTGCCGATCTTGGACGCGTCGGTGTAGAAGACGTCGGGCGGACTCGAGCTGGCGAACGCCTGACCGAGCTGCTGGCCGAGGTCGGAGGCGGCGATGACCTCGACGGTGTTGCCGGACTTGGACGCCCACGCTGCTGTCGCCGCCTTGACCGCGGTCGTCTCGGCGTCACCGGAGCTGCCGATCATCACGGTCAGGTGCACCGGGCCCTTCTTGGTGTTCTGCGTGGCCGAGCCGCTGCTGAAGCCGCCGCCTCCGCCGCAGGCGCTCATCGCCAGCATGGTGGTGGCCGTCGCGGCGACGGCAAGAAATGGGGTGCGCCTCATTGCTGCTCCTCAGGGATACGTGTGCCGTCCACCCGGGTGGGGGACGGTGTGGGGGGKGGGAAACCGGTAGGGGTGGTGCTCGCCCGGACGGTGAGGGTCGGTGCGAGCAGCGCGGTCAGGGAGAGGTCGGTGCCCTTGGCCTGGACGATCCGCCACGCATGGGCGGCCGCGTCCTGCAGCGGCTGGCGCAGGCTGGTCAGCTGCAGGGCTTCGGCGACGTCGCTGTCGTCGAAGCCGACGACACCGATGTCGCGGCCCGGCTCGAGCCCGTGGTTGCGGACGGCGCGCAGCGCCCCGAGGGCGAGGAGGTCGGAGGCGCAGAGGATGGCGCCTCCCGAGGGCAGGCGGTCGAGGAGCCGCTCCGCTGCGACGGTCGCCGCGGTGAGCTCCTGCACGGCCTCCTCGGCGATGGCGCTGCCCGCGAGCCCGGCGTCGGCCAACCCGGAGAGCCACCCTCGGCGCCGGTCGTCGCCGACCGGGGACCCGTCGGGCCACCCCAGGTAGGCGATGGAGGTGTAGCCCTGGGCGACGAGGTGCTCGACCGCCAGCTCCATGCCGGCTCGGCCGTCGACGTCCACCCAGCGGCCCATCTCGGGGTCGTCCCAGATCCTGCCGAAGGTCACGAAGGGCACGTCGTTCGCGAGGAGCCAGGCCGGCCGTGGGTCACCGTGCCGGGTGTCACCGAGGACGAAGCCGTCGACGAGGCCGGTGGACAGGATCTGGTCGTAGCCGTCCAGGAGGTCCGACAGGTCGGGGGCGAAGGTCACGAGGTGGCTGCTGTGACCCGGCGCCGCGACGGTGAGCTCGACCAGGAAGCCGTCGAGGATGTGCCCCATTCGGCCGACACCCGAGGGGTTGACCTCGAAGCCGTAGGCAGACGCCTTGCGTCGGCGCAGCTGCTGGGCCGCAGCGTTGGGCGAGAACCCGAGTCGCTCGATCTCGCGGTGCACCCTGCGCAATGTGTCGGGGGCCACCCGGTCCGGGTTGTTGAGGGTGTTGCTGACGGTCTGGCGCGAGACCCCGGCGGCAGCGGCGACGTCGATGATCGTCGCTCGCTCGCGGGACTGCCCGGAACCACCTGCCACATCCGCTCCCTTGCGCGTGTTCGCTCTGCGCCACGTTGTGGTGAGGTGGCCCGATTTGAACGTTCAAACTAGTCTGAGAATGGCCCACGACGGGATCGTCGTCAAGGGACCCCGGCGAAAGGACCAGAGATCATGGCGGCATGATCGTGGCGACCCACGCACGGCTCGTCCGGAGAGTGAGGACCGCTTGAACACCGAGCAGACGCCACGCCAACCGTGGCTGCACGACGTGTCGATCATCGTCCACGGCAACGCGACGGCGCTGTCGGCGGCGGATGGCGACCTGCGTCCCGACTCGGGCCACGGCCTGTTCGTCGACGACGTCCGGGTGCTCTCGCGCCTCGAGCTGACCGTGTCCGGCGAAGCCCCCAGCGCGGTGGCCGCAGGGGCAGGCGGAGCCGTCGCTGAGTTCTTCGGCGCCGCCCGGGGGCTCGGCGACGTGGGCGCGGACCCCACCGTCGAGGTCCGCCGTGTGCGCACCCTCGCCGACGGCGCCATGCGTGAAGACATCACCGTCACTTCGCGTGCCGCCCAGACAGTCCGAGCGGCGCTGCGGCTCGAGCTCGGGTCCGACGGGGTTTCCATCGCCCAGGTGAAGTACGGCGCCGTCGACGCCCCCGCGGTCCGTCCCGTCGCGCCCCCGGGCGCGGGAAACGGTGTCGTCACCTTCACCACCCCGCGTCACCTCACGACGGTCGACTTCCACCCCGCGCCCGACTCACTCGAGCTCGCTCCCGACCGGGCTGTCGTCGAACACCAGGTCGTGGTGGAGCCGGGCGAGAGCCAGCTGTTCCGTGTCACCATCACCCCGAGCCGGACGGCCGCCTCGGAGTTCGACGCCGACCCCGGCAGTGATGGGGTGCACTGGGACGCCATCCGTGTCGTTGCCGACGACCCGCGCCTCGGCCCGCTCGTCACCCAGTCGGTCGACGACCTCAGGCACCTCCTGCTGCGGGACCCGCTCGACCCGACCGATGTCTTCGCTGCTGCCGGATCGCCCTGGTACCTCACGCTTTTCGGCCGCGACTCGATCTGGACCGCGCGGATGATGCTTCCGTTCGGCACCGAGCTCGCGGCCGGCACCTTGCGTGCCCTGGCCCGCCGTCAGGGGAAGGGCTACGACGCCGACTCCGCCGAGCAGCCCGGCAAGATCGCGCACGAGGTGCGGCGCACGGCATACGTGGGGTCACCGCGCAAGGGTGACCTGTCCCTCCCGCCCCTCTACTACGGCACCGTCGACGCGACCGCGCTCTGGGTGACCCTCCTCGTCGAGGCCTGGCGTTGGGGCCTGCCGGAGACGCAGGTGCGGGCGCTCCTGCCGAACCTCCGGGCAGCCCTGACCTGGCTGACCGGAGACGGACAGCCCGACGACGACGGCTTCCTCAAGTACCTCGACACCACGGGCCACGGCCTGGCCAACCAGGGGTGGAAGGACTCCGGCGACTCGATGCGGATGCGTGACGGTCGCGTGGCCGAGGCCCCGATCGCCCTCGTCGAGGCGCAGGCGTATGCCGTGGAGGCCCTCGTCGGCGCCGCCGACCTCCTCGACGCGCTGGCTGAGACGGGTGGCGACCGGGCCCGCGCCGAGGCACAGGCCCTGCGCGACCGGGTCCGGGCGGCCTTCTGGGTGGACGGCGACGCCGGGCGATACCTGGCCATGGCGCTGGACGGCTCGGGAAAACCCGTCGACGGGCTCGGCTCCAACATGGGCCACGCGCTGGGCACCGGTGCGCTCGACCGGGCCGAAGCCACCGCCGTGGGCGCGACCGTCACGGGCCCTGAGCTGCTCGACACCTTCGGGGTGCGCACCTTGGGCACCGGGAACGGCGGGTTCAACCCGATCGGCTACCACACGGGCTCGGTGTGGACCCACGACTCCGCGATCGTCGCGCTCGGACTGGCCCGCGAGGGCCTCCAAGCAGAGGCCGCTCGCGTCGTCCACGCACTCGTGGCCTCGGGCGAGGCCTTCGACTACCGCTGGCCCGAGCTCTACTCCGGGCTGCCCATGCTGGGCCGGCCGTCGCCCTACCCTGCTTCATGCCGTCCGCAGGCGTGGTCGGCGGCCTCGGCGGGCGCCGTCCTCACCGTGGCCCTGGGACTTCGCGCAGACCTGCCCGCCGGTGTCCTGCACGTCGACCCGATCCGGCCCACCGCGTTCGGCGCGCTGCACGTCGAGGGACTGCGGCTGGGCGGGGCCGGGTTCACGGTCACGGTGACGCGTGACGGCGAGGTCCAGGTGACCGGGGTGCCGCAGGAGGTCGAGATCAGGCAGGGCGCATAGACTCGGGCGGTTCCCCTGCAGACAGAGGACCCCCTGTGTCGACCGCAAACAGAAAGGACGGTGCGCGTGGGACTGCTCGAGACCATCAACGGCCCGGCCGATCTCAAGGCGTTGAAGCCTGCCCAGCTCCCCGGCCTCGCCCAGGAGATCCGGGACTTCCTGGTCGAGTCGGTCTCGAAGACCGGTGGCCACCTCGGTCCCAACCTCGGTGTCGTCGAGCTGACGATCGCACTGCACCGGGTCTTCGACAGCCCCCGGGACGCCATCGTCTTCGACACGGGCCACCAGTCCTACGTCCACAAGCTGCTCACGGGTCGTCATGACTTCAGCAAGCTCAAGAAGCAGGGCGGCCTGTCCGGCTACCCCAGTCGCGCCGAGTCCGAGCACGATGTCGTCGAGAACTCGCACGCCTCCACCGCACTGTCCTGGGCCGACGGCATCGCGAAGGCGAGACGGCTGCGCGGCGAGCACGGGCGGCATACCGTCGCGGTGATCGGCGACGGGGCGCTCACGGGAGGGATGGCCTGGGAGGCGATCAACAACATCGCCGCAGACAAGGACCTGCCACTCACCATCGTCGTCAACGACAACGAGCGGTCCTACGCTCCGACGATCGGCGGACTCGCCGACCACCTCGCCACCCTGCGCACGACCCGCGGCTACGAGCGCTTCCTCGACTGGGGCAAGAACACGCTGAGCCGCACGCCGGTCGTCGGGGGAGCGATGTACGAGACCCTCCACGGCGTGAAGAAGGGAATCAAGGACATCGTCGCCCCGCAGGGGATGTTCGAGGACCTCGGCCTCAAGTACCTCGGTCCCGTCGACGGCCACGACGAGCAGGCCGTCGAGTCCGCCCTGCGGAGGGCGCGGGCCTTCGGTGGCCCGGTGCTCGTCCACGTCATCACCGAGAAGGGCCGCGGCTACGACCCGGCGCGTCAGCACGAGGGCGACCAGTGGCACGCCATCGGCAAGTTCAACCCCGAGACGGGACTGCCGTTCGAGGTGAGCGGGAGGATCTGGACCGACGAGTTCAACGACGAGATGGTAGCCATCGGGAGCGAGCGCAAGGACGTCGTCGCGCTCACCGCCGCGATGCTCATCCCCGTCGGCCTCGACGGCTTCGCCGCCGCCTACCCCGATCGCGTCTTCGACGTCGGCATCGCCGAGCAGCACGCCGTCACCATGGCGAGCGGCCTCGCGTATGCCGGCCTGCATCCGGTTGTCGCGGTCTACGCCACCTTCCTCAACCGGGCCTTCGACCAGCTGCTCATGGACTGCGCCCTGCACCGGGCGGGCGTCACGTTCGTCCTCGACCGCGCCGGGATCACCGGCAGCGACGGCGCCTCCCACAACGGCATGTGGGACATGACCATCGCCTCGGTGGTCCCTGGCCTTCGACTGGCTGCTCCTCGTGACGGTGACCAGGTCAAGCGCCAGCTCCGCGAGGCGATCGACGTCACGGATGGTCCGACGGTGATCCGTTTCCCCAAGGGCGACGTGGGCCCCGCCGTGGCGGCCGTGCGTCAGGAAGGGGTGGTCGACGTGCTCCACGAGACCTCGGCCCAGGCGTGCGACCTCCTGCTCGTCGGTGTGGGTGCGTTTGCCGCCATGGCGGTCGAGATCGCGGGAAAGCTCGAGGCGCAGGGACATTCGGTCACCGCAGTGGACCCGCGTTGGGTGTTGCCCGTCAGTGACGACCTCGTGGCCATGGCTCGCCGGGCTGGAGCTGTCGCCGTCGTGGAGGACAACCTCGTCAGCGGTGGAGTGGGCGCTGCGGTGACGCTGGCGCTGCGTGACGCGGGCATCGACGTCCCGGTGCACGTGCACGGCATACCCAAGCGCTTCCTCGACCACGCCTCACGCGGGCAGCTGCTGGAAGAGGTCGGGCTCACCGCGGACGCGGTGGCTACGTCCTTGGCGTCGCGCCTGCGCTGAGCCGCATCAGGCGCAGTGCCAGCTGGAGCTCGAGTGCGTCGTCGGGGCGCTGCCAGTGCGGTCCGAGGAGCGCGGAGATGCGTTCCAGCCGCTGGCTGACGGTGTTGACGTGCACGTGCAGGTCGGTGGCTGCGTGTCGAGGGCTGCCGCCGGCGTCGAAGTAGGCCTGCAGGGTCTTCACGAGCTCGGACCCGCGACGGGCGTCGTAGTCGAGCAGCGGCCCCAGGTGCTGGCGGACGTAGCCGCCGATGTCCGGGGCCGAACCCACGACGAGTCCGGCGAAGCCCAGGTGGTCGGCACTGGCACCGGTGCCCGCGAGCCCGAGGGAGACCAGCGCCGAGACGGTGCGGACCGCCTCGCGCCAGATGGCCGGGACGTCCTCGGTCAGCGTCGTCGGTCCCGCTGCGCCGACGGTCACGGTCGCCAGGCGGCTGAGCCGGCGGGCGAGCTCGGCGGCGGACTGGTGCGGGTCGTCCGACGGGAGCAGCGCGACCACGTGTCCATCGTGCTCGCCGACCACTGATCCGTGCCCCGCCGCCGCGTGGGCGGCCAGCAGGAGAGTGCGACGGGAGGTGTCTGCGTCCGCGTGTGCCACCAGCACGGCGTGGGCGGCGTGCGGGTCGACTCCCTGGGCACGGGCGCGACTCGCCAGCGAGGTGGGATCGCCACGACCACTGAGTAGGTCGGCCACGAGGTCGGTGCGAACTCGTTGCTCGGCCTCGGCAGCGGTGCGCTCGAACAGCAGGACCAGCGCGCTGACGACCGAGGCCCGCTCGACCGTCCGCCGGTCTGCGTCGTCGAGCACCCCGACCCCGCCGAGGACGAGGATGCCCAACGGGGTCTGTGGAGCCTTGACGACGATCGCCCACTGGTCGCTGAGGGCGTCGTGCGCCAGCCGACCCGAGGCCTCCGTCTCACGGACGACCGACGAGCGCGCGAGCGCCGCGCCAGCACCGTCCTCGGGCAACGGGGCAGGGCCATGGCTGCTCAGGGTCTCGCCCTCGGAGTTGAGCAGCACCACCCAGCCGCCGAGCAGGTCGCCCAGCGCCTTCGTGATGTCGTCGACACCTCCTCCGGCCAGCACCAGCTCGGCGAACCGGTCGTGCGCCGCGGCGGCCCGCTCGACACCTGCGGTGTGCCGGCGGACTTCCTCGGCGCTACGGGTCTGCACGATCGAGACGGCGGCCAGAGCCGCCAAGGACCCGAGGAGGGCGACCTGGTCGGGCGAGAACGGGCGGGGCGAGCGGTTCGCGGCGAACAGCACGCCCACGAACTCGTCCTCCACCACCAGCGGTGTGCCACAGATCGACACCAGGCCCTCGTCGCCGACGGCGCTGTCGATGGTGCCCGTGTGCTGGAACCTGTGGTCGTGCAGGTAGTCCGCGCTCCAGTAGGGCTTGCGCGTCGAGGCGACGAGTCCGCCGAGGCCGTCGCCCAGCGACAGGCGGACCTCCTGGAACTCCGCGCTCACCGACCCGTCGGTCGCGCGCATGAAGGTGTCACCGGCCTCGGGGTCAAACAGCGTGAGGTACGCGACGTCGGTGCCCAGCAACGCACGTGCCCGGCGCACGATCGCCTCGAGGATGCCGCTGGGGTCGCGCAGGGCCGCGAGGTCGCGAGCGGTTTCCACGAGGCCGGTCAGCTCGGCCTCCCGACGACGGCGGGAGTCGAACGCGGCGCGCACTCGAAGGGCCAGCTCACGTGCCTCCCCCGACTCGCCTGACTCTCCGGCCTCGTCCGCGTCCTGGCCGAGGGCCTCGAGCTCCGACGCGGGCGCCCCCTCCGCGAGCAGGCGCAGCAGCCTCATCGCGGGGGAGTGGTCGTGGGCGTCCATCGTCACGGATCCTAGGCGCCGGACCCCCTCAGTGGGCGGTCCAGCCGCCGTCCATCGAGAACGACGAACCGGACACCGAGTCCGCGGCCGGGCCACAGAGGAAGGCGACGAGCTCGGCTACCTCGTCCGCCTCGACGAGCCGCTTGACGGCCACGGGCTCGAGCATCACCCTGCCGATCACGTCGTCTTCGGTGATGCCGTGCGAGCGAGCCTGGTCGGCGATCTGCTTCTCGACCAGCGGGGTCCGCACATAGGCCGGGTTCACGCAGTTGCTCGTGACTCCGTGCTCGGCGCCCTCGAGCGCCGTGACCTTGGACAGCCCCTCGAGCCCGTGCTTGGCACTCACGTAGGCCGCCTTGTAGGGGCTGGCGCGAAGCCCGTGCACGCTCGACACGTTGACGACCCGGCCCCAGCCCTGCGCGTACATGTGCGGGAGCACGCGCCGGGTCAGCCGGAACGGCGAGGTCAGCATCAGCCGGATGATCAGGTCCCACGTGTCGACGGGGAACTCCTGGATCGGAGCGACATGCTGGATGCCGGCGTTGTTGACGAGGATGTCGATCGTGCCGGGCAGCCCCTCGACCACATCGAGGTCGGCGAGGTCGACGGGAATGGTCTCCACAGCCCCGACACCGGCGAACCTCGTCAGGCCCTCGGCGTCGAGGTCCACGGCATACACGCTCGCCTTGGCGGCAACGAGCCGCTCCACGCAGGCCGCCCCGATACCGCTCGCGGCGCCGGTCACCAACGCAGTGCGTCCGGACAGGTCGAGCAGCGCTGGCGTCGTCGGCATCAGGCGAGACTAGGTCGGCCGTCAGCACGCGAGCATGTGGTGGCAGGCCACAGTTCCGCCTGATCCTGTGTGGGCGAGCACACAGGGACCTGCGCGTTCCACCACCGCCCGTGGTCGGGGACACGAGTGCGGAATGTGAAATGAGCCTGACGAAACCGTCAGGCTCATTTCACATTCCGGAGATCAACCCGCGAGGGTCGGCACGCTCGCAGCGCCCGGTGGCAGGAAGCGCTGGCCGGTCACCTTCTCCGACACGCCCTCACGGTCGAGCAGGGGAGTCAGGCCACCGTTCCAGAACTGGAACCCGGCGCCCGTGATCATGGCCAGGTCGAGGTCCATCGGAGCCGCGACGATGCCCTCGTCGAGCATGCGACGCGACTCGTCCGCGAGCACGCCGAGCACCCGCTCACGGACCTCCTCGGTGGACAGCACGACCGGGTCGGCCGGCTTGTCGAAGAGCGCCTCGACCTCGGGGTCGACGACCGGCTTGCCCTCGGGCCAGAGGTAGATGGCCGGCTTCTTGGCCGCCACGACCTTGCGCAGGTTCTCCGAGACGTAGAAGCGGTCAGGGAAGGCCTTGGCCAGGGTCTCGTTGTTGTGCAGGGCGATGGCCGGACCGACCAGGCCGAGCAGGATGAACGGCGGCATCGGGGCAAGCCCGGCGAAGGCTCGATCGGCGACCTCGATGGGGGTGCCCTCGTCGACGACCCTGGCCACCTCGCCCATGAAGCGACCGAGGAGGCGGTTGACGATGAAGGACGGGCTGTCCTTGACCAGGATGGTCGTCTTCCTGAGCGTCTTGCCGGTGGCGAACGCCGTCGCCAGGGTTGCGTCGTCGGTCTGCTCGCCCTTGATGATCTCGAGCAGGGGCATGACGGCGACCGGGTTGAAGAAGTGGAAGCCGACGACCCGCTCGGGGTGGGCCAGCTCCGCGGCCATCTCGGTGATCGAGAGCGACGACGTGTTGGTCGCCAGGACACACTCGGGGGTGACGATCGCCTCCACCTCGGCCCAGACGGTCTTCTTCACGGACATCTCCTCGAACACCGCCTCGATCACGAAGTCGGCGTCGGCGAAGCCGTCCTTGGAGGTCGCGCCGCTGACCAGGCCCTTGAGGCGGTTGGCCTTGTCGGGGCTGACCCGCCGCTTGCCCAGCAGCTTGTCGACCTCGGCGTGGACGTAACCGACTCCCTTGGCCACCCGCTCCTCGTCGAGGTCGGTCATCACGACCGGCACCTCGAGACGTTGGGCGAACAGCAGGGCCAGCTGGCTGGCCATGAGACCGGCGCCGACGATGCCCACCTTGGTGACCTTGCGGGCCAATGCCTTGTCAGGGGCGCCTGCGGGACGCTTGGCCCGCCGCTGCACCAGGTCGAAGGAGTAGAGCCCCGCGCGCAGCTCGTCACCCATGACGAGGTCGGCGAGCGCCTCGTCCTCGGCAGCGAAGGCCTCGTCGCGGGTGGCGGTGCGAGCTGCTTCGACGAGGGTCAGGGCGCGGTAGGGCGCCGGTGCCTTGCCGCCGGTCTTGAGGTCGACCAGGCCCTTGGCGGCCTTGATGGCGCCTGCCCACTCCGCCTCGTCGCGGGAGATCCCGTTGCCCTGCTTGGTCGTCCGCTCGACGACGGTGTCGCCCGTGAGGACCCCAGCCGCCCACAGCAGCGACTCCTCGAGGAAGTCGGCCGGTGCGAACATCGCGTCGGCGATTCCCAGCTCGAAGGCCTGCGGACCCTTGAGCATGCGGTTGGTGTTCATCGGGTTCTCGATGATGACCTTGAGGGCGTTGGCCGGACCGACCAGGTTGGGCAGCAGGTAGCAGCCGCCCCAGCCAGGGACGAGCCCGAGGAAGGTCTCCGGAAGCGCCAGCGCAGGCACCCCTGCGGAGATCGTGCGGTAGTCGGCCGACAGTGCGATCTCCACACCGCCACCCATGGCCGCACCGTTGACGAACGCGAAGGTCGGGACGGGCAGGTCCATGATCGCCGCGAAGGCCGCGTGACCGGCGCGGGCGACCTCGATCGCCTGCTCGCGGTCGCTCGCCTGCGACACGGCCTTGAGGTCCGCGCCGACGGCGAAGATGAACGGCTTGCCGGTGATCCCGACCGCCTGGATCTCACCGGCGTCGGCGCGGGCGCGCAGGGCGTCGATGGTGGCCTTCAGCCCGGCGATGGTCTGCGGGCCGAAGGTGTTCGGCTTGGTGTGGTCAAAGCCGTTGTCCAGCGTGACCAGCGCCAGGGTTCCCGCCTTGCCGGGGAGGACGACGTCGCGCACGGGGGTGTGGGTGACGACCTCCTCGAACCCGGGGGTCTGCGTCACTGTCTGCGTCCCTGTCTGCGTCGGTGTCTGCTCGCTCATGCCGCAACCTCCTGGCCGTACTCGGCGTGGTGGGGGTTCTCCCAGATGACGCTGGCGCCCATGCCGATCCCGATGCACATGGCTGTCAGCCCGTAGCGCACCTCCGGGTGCTCCTCGAACTGTCGGGCCAGCTGGGTCATCAGCCTCACCCCCGACGAGGCCAGCGGGTGACCGATCGCGATGGCGCCGCCGTACTGGTTGACACGCGGGTCGTCGTCGGCGATGTCGAAGTGCTCGAGGAACGCCAGCACCTGCACGGCGAAGGCCTCGTTGAGCTCGAACAGGCCGATGTCCTCGATCGACAAGCCCGCCTTGGCGAGAGCCTTCTCGGTCGCCGGGACCGGGCCGATGCCCATGACCTCGGGTTCGACCCCCACGAAGGCAAAGTCCACGAGGCGCATCTTCACGGGCAGGCCCAGCTCCTGGGCAGCCTGCTCCGAAGCGAGGATGCACGCGGTGGCACCGTCGTTGAGCCCGGCCGAGTTGCCGGCGCTGACATTGCCGTGCGGGCGGAACGGCGTCTTGAGCGAGGCCAGGTCCTCGACCGTGGTGCCTGGACGCGGCGGCTCGTCCCGGGTGGCCAGGCCGTAGCCCAGATCCTGGTGGCGCGTGGCGACCGGCACGAGGTCGGGCTGGATCTGCTCGTTCGCGTAGGCCTTGGCGAGCTTGTCCTGGGACCCGACGGCAAAGGCGTCGCTGCGGTCCTTGGTGATCGAGGGATACCGGTCGTGCAGGTTCTCGGCGGTCGAACCCATGACCAGGGCGGAGGGGTCGACGAGCTTCTCCGCGACGATCCGCGGGTTGGGGTCGACGCCCTCACCCATGGGGTGGCGGCCCATGTGTTCGACGCCCCCGGCGATGGCGATGTCGATGGAGCCGAACGCGATCGAGCTCGCCGCAGTCGTCACGGCCGTCATGGCACCGGCGCACATGCGGTCGATCGAGTAGCCGGGCGTGGTGTTGGGCAGGCCGGACAGGAGGGCAGCCATTCGCCCGAGCGTGAGGCCCTGGTCGCCGATCTGCGTGGTGGCGGCGATGGCGACCTCTTCCACGCGCTCCGGAGGGAGCTCGGGATGACGGCGCATCAGCTCGCGGATGCAGCGGATGACGAGGTCGTCGGCGCGCGTCTGGGCATACATGCCCTTGTCGCCGGCCTTGCCGAACGGCGTGCGAACTCCGTCGACGAACACGACCTCATGAAGGGTGCGGGGCACGGGTGGCCTCCCTTGATTGGAGTCTCGGGTGATTGAGTCTTGGGGTGCGGGATCGGTGCGATCCACCGGGTATGCCGGTGGGTACAGGACCGATGCTACTTCCCGGTAACAACGAGGTCACCAGAACCCGCGAGTGAGAGCCGTCACCCATGCAGGTTTGCCTCCCATTGGAACGAAACCTGCAGCGCGAGGAACCGGGTCAGGCGTCGGGGTTGGCCTCGAAGGCCGCCTCGATCATCGGCGCGACCACGCCGGCCTGCCAGTGCCTGGCTCCGAGAGCCGTGAGCGCGGCGGCGAACCCGGCGGCGGTCTGGTCGGCCGGGGGAGTCCAGATCACCCGGCGAAGGGGCTCCGGAGACAGGACGTTCTCGATCGGGATCACGTGTTCGGTGGCGAACGCGGTCAGCGCCTCGCGCGTGGCGCTCAGTCGGGCGGCCGCGATGGGGTTGCGTTCGGCCCAGGCACGCTGGGGCGGCGGGCCGTCCGAGCGCAGGGTCATCGGCGGCAGGTCGCCTTCGGGGATCGCGTTCGCCCGGGTGACGGCGTCGAGCCACTGGCGCTGGTAGCGCCGGACGGACCGGTGCCCACCGGGGAGCGTGCCGGGGTTGGTCGGTGACTCCATGGCCACCTCGACCAGCACCGCGTCCGGCAGCACCCGCCCGGGGGCGACATCCCGGTCCTGGGCTATCTGGTCGCGGGTCTCCCACAGCTCTCGCACGACCGCCGCGATCCTGCGGTGTCGGACGCGGTGCATGCCGCTCGTCCGCCGCCACGGGTCGACGCGCTGCGCCGGTCCCATGAAGTCGAGCAGTGCCTCGAACTCCTCGCGCGCCCAGCTGTCCTTGCCCTGCTTGGCGAGGTCGACGCCCATCAGGTTGCGCACGTCGACCAGCACCTCGACGTCGAGGGCGGCGTAGCGCAACCACGGCTCGGGCAGGGGCCTGGTGGACCAGTCGACCGCGGAGTGCTCCTTGGCCAGGGACAGGCCCAGGTAGTGCTCGACCACCGCGGCCAGCCCGACGCGGGGCAGGCCCAGAAGTCGCCCGGCGAGCTCGGTGTCGAACAGCTGCTGAGGCCGCAGTCCCACCTCCGCGAGACAGGCGAGGTCCTGGGTGGCCGCGTGCAGGATCCACTCGGCACTGCCGATGGCGTCGTTGACGGGCGACAGGTCGGGGCACGCGATCGGGTCGATCAACCAGGTGCCCGAGCCCTCGCGTCGCAGCTGCACGAGGTAGGCGCGCTGGCCGTAGCGGTAGCCGCTCGCCCGCTCGGCGTCGAGGGCGACCGGCCCCTCGCCGGCAGCGATGGCGCGGGCGGCCTCCATCAGTGCCCGCTCGGACTCGACGACCGGGGGCACGCCGTCGACAGGCATGTCGAGAGGGGTCAGCTCGACGGCTGGTTGCTGCTCGGGCTGCACCGCCTGAACGGCCTCCGTCTGCCCGGCCTCCGTCCGCCCGGCCTCGGCCTGGTCGGCCGTAGTCTGCTCGGCCTCGGTGTCGGTCACCGGATCAACCTACCCGGCCGATGCCACGGAACACGTCCCGGAAGTCAGCACTCCACTGTTAACGGCGTGGTCCAGGCAGGGCGATGACGCCCTCCGGCAGGGGCGGCAGACCCGCGATGGTGCACAACAGGTCGGACCACGCGACGAGGTGGGCGCCGACGTTGCCGGCCACGGGGGTCCACGAAGCGCGGACCTCCATCTCGACGCTGGCGGGCCGGTCGGACAGACCGGCGAAGCTCTCCGAGACCACTCTCGTGACCGTGCCGGCCTCTGCGGTGTAGCCCAGGTGGTGATGGGCCAGGGCGTCGGTCAGCCAGGACCACCCGACCGCACCCAGCATCGGGTCGTTGGCCAGCTCGGGCTCGAGCTCGGCCCGGGCGAACGTCACCGCACGCCAGGCCCCGTCCCACGGGTCCGGGACCGACGGGTCGTGCAGCAGCACGAAGCGTCCCGACGCCAACTCGTCCTCGTCGTTGGCGGCGCCCACCACCTCGGCGGTGAGGGCCACGGCATACGGCGCGATGCGCTGGGGAGCGGGCACCTCGGTGAGGCGGACCTCGGGGCGCAAGCGCGCTCCGCGCAGGTCACTGAGCGCCTGCGTGAACTCGGGGGATTGGTCGCCAGGGACCGTTCGGCTGCCCACCATCAGAGGGTATGCCGCGATCTCGGATATCACAGGGAGGTTGCCGTCCGCGTCGTGTCGCGCCACCGGTAGCGTGCGGCCATGCTCTCGCTGCTCGCGCTGGCGTCCAGCGCCAGCTGGGGGACCGCGGACTTCTTCGCCGGGCTGTACTCGCGGCGCCGCCCCGCCGTCGCCGTCGTGGGGTGGACGCAGTCACTGGCGTTCCTCGTCCTGTGCGTTGCCGTCGCCCTCCGCTGGGACAGCCTCACGTGGACGGGTTGGCCCCTGTGGTCGGTCGGTGCCGCCGTCTCCGGGGTGGCGGGACTGCTCTGCTTCTACACCGCCCTGGCGAGTGGCACGATCGGCGTCGTCGCCCCGATCGCAGCCCTGGGGGTGGCCGTTCCCGTGCTCCTCGGCGTGGCCACCGGCGACGAGCCGTCCTCCTGGACCTGGGTGGGGATCGTGGTCGCCATCGTCGGCGTGACCCTGGCGTCGGGGCCCGAGCTGAGTGGCGGGGTCTCTCCGAGGCCGGTGGTGCTGGCTGGGGTGGCGGCGGTCGGGTTCGGGTTCGCCCTGTTCTGCATCGACCGCGGCGCCCGGACATCGACCCTCATGACCCTGTGGGGGATGCGCGGGGTGTCCTTCGTCGTGTTCCTCACGCTGGCACTGGCGTTGCGGTCCAGGGGAGGGGTGCAGGCCCGCGAGCTGCCTGCCCTGCTGGCCATCGGCTGCGGTGACATGGGCGCCAACCTCCTGTTCGGGATCGCATCTTCGCGCGGACAGGTGAGCGTGGCGAGCGTGCTCGCCTCGCTCTACCCCGTCGTGACGATCGTGCTGGCACGCGTCCTGCTGCGGGAGCGGCTGCGCAGGATCCAGCAGGTGGGCGCGGTGCTGTCCCTGGCGGGCGCGGCGATCATCGCCCTCTGAGCGACCTAGAATCACCCGGTGACCTCCCCCCACGACTCCGCCCTGGTCCGTGCTGCCCGCCGTCAGCCGGTGAGCCACACGCCTGTCTGGTTCATGCGTCAGGCAGGGCGCTCGCTGCCGGAGTACCGCAAGGTCCGTGAAGGCGTCGGGATGCTCGAGTCGTGCCGTCGCCCCGACCTGGTCACCGAGATCACCCTCCAGCCGGTGCGCCGCCACGGCGTCGACGCCGCGATCTTCTTCTCCGACATCGTCGTGCCCCTGGCTGCCGTCGGCGTCGACCTCGACATCGTCCCCGGCGTCGGGCCGGTCGTCGCCAAGCCGATCCGCACCCGCGGCGACCTCGACCGCCTGCCCGAGCTGACGCCCGACCACGTCCCCTACATCACCGAAGCCGTCCGGCTCCTGACCGCGGAGCTGGGTGACACGCCCCTCATCGGCTTCGCGGGCGCACCGTTCACGCTGGCGAGCTACCTGGTCGAAGGCGGCCCGAGCAAGAACCACGAACACACCAAGGCACTGATGTACGGCGACCCGCAGCTGTGGCACGACCTGTGCGCCCGCCTGGCCCAGATCTCGGGCACCTTCCTCGACGTGCAGGCCGCCGCAGGGGCCTCCGCGGTCCAGCTCTTCGACTCGTGGGTGGGGGCCCTCCCACGAGCCGACTACGAGCGCTTCGTCGCCCCGCACTCGACCGCGGCGCTGGAAGCCGTGTCGGCACGCGGCATCCCGAAGATCCACTTCGGGGTCGGCACCGGTGAGCTGCTGCCGGCCATGGGCGCCGTGGGCGCCGACGTGGTCGGCGTCGACTACCGCGTGTCCCTCACCGATGCCCTCGCCCGTCTCGACGGTTCGTACGCAGTGCAGGGCAACCTCGACCCCGCCCTCCTCTTCGCGCCCTGGGAGGCGCTGGAGGCCAAGGTCCGTTCGATCGTGGAGGAGGGACGGGCCGCACCCGGTCACATCTTCAACCTGGGCCACGGCGTGCTGCCCGACACCGATCCCGATGTGCTGACCCGTGTGGTCGAGCTGGTGCACGAGGTCGGCCAGCGCTGAGTCGCCGACCGACCTCGCCCCTGCCGTAGTGGGGGCTACTGCGGCAGGACGGCGGGGGGCGGCGTCACCGGACGACGGCGTCGCACGTACCACCACACCGGCAGTCCCAGGAGGCCGAGCAGGACGAGGAACGGCAACATCGCTCCGACGACCGTGAGCAGCACGGTCGCGGACCCGGTGAAGGCGTCCCAGCCACCCTTGAGCCCGACGAGGAAGCCGGCCTGGTCGGGCTCCTCCACGATCGCGTTCGGCTCTGTGGTCAGGCTGATCTGGATGGGGGAGCGCGCGACGCTCCCCTTGAGGGAGGCGAGCTGCGCCTCGAGGGACTCGAGGTCGGACTGGCGCCGGGTCAGCTCGGCCTCCATGGCGACGATCTGGTTGAGGTCCTTGGCGTCCTTGAGGAAGGCCCGGACCCGCTCGACGCTGACCCGCATCGTCTCCAGCCGTGAGGCGGTGTCGACGATCTGTCCGCCGACGTTCTCGCTCGAGCTCGTCGAGCGGATCACCGTGCCGACCGACCCGAGCTCGGCGATGACCCGGTCGAGCTCTGCGGAGGGCACCGAGAGGGTGATCTCGGCGTACGTCGTGGCGGTCACCTTCGCGGAGTCCGTGAGGGGGGCGTCGCTGTTCGCCGTCCCGATGTTCTCCGACAGGACGATGCCCTCGGCGGTCGCCGTGGTGGCCCGCACCTTCGCCACTGCCTGGCCGATGTTCTTGACTTGGAGCGCGATGGTCGCGCGACGGGCGAGGGAGTCCTGGTTGGCCGCGAGGTTGGCTGCCGTGACTCCCTTGGGAGCGGTGCCTGATCCCGGCTTGGCCGAGTCACCTCCCGACGCGGAACTGTCGCCGGCGGACGGGGCCACGGCCCGGCCGGACGACTCGTTGGAGCTGCCTCCGGCCACCGAGGCGGCGCTGGAGGTGTCGGAGCCGCCGCCGCCGCAGGCAGCGAGGGCGAGCGTTGCGAGGAGAGCTGCGCCGACGACGGCGATGCTGCGGTGCGGACGAACGCTGAACATGGCGACCCCCTGGTCGAGTCGAGCTGGTCGTATCGGGCGGTGCGGAATACCGGTGCGACTCGCGTCGTGGGCTCGACGTTCCCACCCGGTGGTGTCGAAACAGTCACGATCTTGAAAGGGTGTGGGCATGGTCGGATCACGAATCCTCATCGTCGGGGGAGGTATCGCTGGACTTGCCTGCGCTTGGGAGCTGACGCGTGCGGTTCCTGACGCGACCATCACGATCCTCGACGCGGCAGACCGACCCGGCGGCAAGCTCCGACGCGAACCCGTGGCAGGGGTGGCGCTGGACGTGGGGGCCGAGTCGATGCTGGCCAGACGACCCGAGGCGCTGGACCTGATGTCCGAGCTGGGCCTCGATGGCGAGGTCGTCCACCCCGACACGACGTCGGCGTCCATCTGGTCGCGAGGTGACCTTCACCCCATGCCCAAGGGCACGCTGATGGGGATCCCTTCGCCGGCCGCCTCCGCGCTCGGCGTCCTGTCCCCTGACGAGGTCGCTCGAGCCGAGGGCGAAACACCATGGGACAGAGGCGATTTCGAGGACGTTTCGGTGGGCGACTACGTCGCGGCCCGCTTGGGCGACGCGGTCGTCGACCGTCTCGTCGAGCCGCTCCTCGGGGGCGTGTATGCCGGGCAGGCTCGGTCGTTGTCGCTGCGCGCCTGCCTGCCTTCCGTGTTCGCGGCGGCCCGGCGAGGCGAGTCCCTCACGCAGACAGCAGCTGCGGGCCAGGCCGGTGAGGCGGGCCGGGCGGGCCGGGCCGACCGCGCGGGCCAGGCGGGCCAGACCGACCAGCTGGCCGCGCCGGTCTTCGCCGGGCTGGTGGGTGGGGTGGGCCGGCTCGCCGAGTCGCTGACCGAGTCGCTGCGGGCTCGCGGCGTGACGATTCGCAGCAGCACCATCGTCCGTGAGCTGCACCGGGAGCCGGACACCGCGGGTGGCGGCTGGTCGGTGGTGGTCGGACCGCACCCGCGGCCCGAACGGCTGGTCGCGGAAGCGGTGGTTCTCGCCGTCCCCGCCGCCCCTGCGAGCCGGCTCCTGGCTCGACACCTGCCCGACGCGTCCCGGGCGCTGCGTGAGGTCGAGTACGCCTCGATGGCGATCATCACCCTGGCCGTCGGGGCCGAGGGCCCCGGCACCGTGCCGCTTCCCGGCTCCGGTTTCCTCGTGCCGGCGGTCGAGGGCAGGACCATCAAGGCCAGCACCTTCTCCTCGACCAAGTGGCGATGGACCGCCGAGGCTGCCGGGGACCTTTCCTTCCTGCGAGCCTCTGTGGGGCGGTTCGGCGAGACGACCGACCTGCAGCGCCCGGACGAGGAGCTCGTGGCGATCGCCGTCGCCGAGGTCAGCGAGGCCCTCGGCCACCAGCTGCCCCGGATCGTCGACACCCACGTCCAACGCTGGGGCGGTGCGCTGCCGCAGTACACCGTCGGGCACCTCGACCGGGTGGCCCGCATCCGGGCCGCAGCGGCGGCCGCGCCGGGGCTGGCCCTCGCCGGCGCGGCATACGAAGGTGTGGGGATCCCGGCGTGCATCGCGACTGGGCGGTCGGCGGCACTGGCGGTGACCACCCACCTGCGGACGCGAACGATCGGCGCGGGAGGATAGGGGCATGAGCGAGCCGCACCCCTCCAACCCGAACGCTGCCCGGATCCGCGAGATCAACGACTCGATCCGTTATGCCATGTGGTCGGTGTTCTCCGTCACCGGGCCCTTGGGCGACAACCGGGACGTGATGGCCAAGGAGGTCGAGGACCTCTTCGCGCAGCTCGAGGCAGAGGGTGTGGTGACCCGCGGCGTCTACGACATCGGGGGGCTGCGCGCCGACGCCGACTTCATGGTCTGGTGGCACGCCGAACGGATCGAGGACGTACAGCGGGCCTACCGCTCCCTGCTGCGCACCGAGCTGGGCCACCTGCTCGAGCCGACCTGGTCGGCGGCAGCGCTGCACCGACCGGCGGAGTTCAACAAGAGCCACATCCCGGCGTTCCTCGGCGACGAGCCGCCCAAGGACTTCATCTGCGTCTACCCGTTCGTCCGGTCCTACGAGTGGTACCTGCTGCCGGACGCCGAGCGCCGCGACATGCTGCGCGAGCACGGGCAGCAGGCACGTGACTACCCCGACGTGCGGGCCAACACGATCGCCTCGTTCGCGCTGAACGACTACGAGTGGGTGCTGGCCTTCGAGGCCGACGAGCTGCACCGCATCGTCGACCTGATGCGTGAGCTGCGCGCCTCGCGGGCCCGCATGCACGTCCGCGAGGAGCTGCCGTTCCACACCGGTCGCCGCGTCCAGGTCGACGAGCTCCTCGCCTCCCTGCGCTGACCCCGCCCCACCTTTATCGGGTCTAGGGACTTGGGTCGGCTGCACCCCGAAACCGTTCTCGGGTCATGCCGTCCTTGCCCGGGTGTGGCGACGGCCATCCACAAGCGACCTGTCCGCACCCAGCCCTCCACAGGTCCACGTCCGTGGGTCGATGGAGCGCCTCGACGGCGGACATCCTCGGGCCATGGACCCTGCGCTTCTCGACATCGCCAACTCGCAGGCCGGCGTGTTCATCACCCGTCAGGCGAGATTGCTCGGCCACAGCCGCGAGTCGCTGGCGGCACTGGTTCGCGACGGCGGCGTGGTGCGCCTGACGCGCGGTGTGTATGCCGTGGGCGCGCCGCCCGACGGCCCGACGGCTTCGGCGGAAAGGCATCGCCTGCTCGGCCGCGGCGCGCAGCTGCTCTATCCGGACGGCGCGCTCTCTGGGCACACGGCGCTGGTGGCACTCGGGCTCCCCGTCTGGGGTGCCTCCCTGCAGCGTGCGCACCTCGAGCGACCGATCCACCGTGAGGTGTTGACGCGAGACCTCGTGATCCGGCCGCCGTTCGCTGGGCTGGAAGCGCCCGGTGGTGTGGTTTCCACTCCGGTGGCCGTGGTCCAGCACTGCCTCGAGCACGGCGCCACCCCCGGAGTGGTGGCGGCCGACGCGGCGCTTCACGAGGGCATGATCTCGCGCGACGAGCTCGAGGCCGTCGCCGCGCGCGTGCACGGCTGGCCGCGGTCGAGCCGGGTCAGGACCATGCTGGCCTTCGTCGACCCGAAGTCCGAGTCGGTGGGGGAGTCGCGCCTTCGCGTCGGCCTCGCCGCGGTGGGGATCGAGGTCGAGGCGCAGGTCGCCATCCGCGACGAGCGAGGCAGAGTCGTGGCGAGGGTCGACTTCCTCGTCAAGGGCACCAACGTCGTGATCGAGTTCGACGGCCTCGTGAAGTATCGCGACGGTGGCTCGGAGGCGCTCATCGCTGAGAAACGCCGAGAGGACGAGCTGAGGCGGCTGGGATACCGGGTCGTCCGCGTCGTCTGGTCGGATCTCGAGCGCCTTGGACCGCTCATCGCGCGGCTGCGGGCGCTCGGTGTCCTCAGCCACGCGGCATACCCATCCAGCGCTGGGCTCAAGCCAGCCGCGCCCGACAAAGGTCGGCTTCACCCCGAAACCGTTCCGGGGTGAAGCCAACCTTTGTCCCATGACCCGATAAAGGCGGGGCAGTGGGGTCGATCAGGTGGCGTCGGGCTTGGGGCGCAGGGTCATGGAGAGCGAGTTGATGCAGTAGCGCTGGTCCGTGGGGGTGCCGTAGCCCTCGCCCTCGAAGACGTGGCCGAGGTGGCTGCCACAGTTGGCGCACCTGACCTCGACGCGCTTCATGCCCATGTCATAGTCCTCGAGGTACTCGACCGAGTCGCCGGCGAGGGGTGAGTAGAACGACGGCCACCCGCAGTGGCTGTCGAACTTGGTGTCGGAGGTGAACAGCTCGGCACCACAGGCTCGGCAGGCATAGACGCCCTCGTCCTTGGTGTCGGTGTACTCCCCGACGAACGGCCGCTCGGTGCCTGCCTGACGGAGCACCTGGTACTCCGCCGGGCTCAGCTCCTCACGCCACTGCTCGTCCGTCTTGGTGACGGCATAGGTGCGGTCGGTCTGGTCCATGCTCACGTTTCGGCTCCTTCGCCCGGTGATCCCACTTCGTCCAAACAGCTTCACGTCCATCACAACGCAATCAAGGCCCATTCTGGTCCCGCAGATCCTTACGGTCCGCTGACGGGCTCCCCAGATAGGCTCGCGCCATGGCGGCCAAAGCAACCGAGCTGGAAGTCCCCGGGGGACCTGAGGGATCGCGACGTGTTCGGATTTCGAGCCCCGAGCGCCTGATCTGGCCCGACGACGGGATCACCAAGCTCGACCTCGCGCAGTACGCCGTCGACGTCTCTGACGGCTTCATGCGCGCACTGGGCAACCGCCCGGTGACCCTGCAGCGGTTCCCCGAGGGCATCACGGGCGAGGAGTTCTGGACCAAGAACCCGCCCAAGGGCATGCCCGACTTCATCGACCCCGTCATGTGCACCTACCCCTCGGGTCGCAAGCACCTCCAGGTGGTCGTCGACGAGCCGGCAGCCGTGGTGTGGGCGATGCAGATGAACACGGTGACGTTCCACCCCTGGCCGGTGCGCACAAGCAACGTCGACAACCCCGACGAGCTGCGGATCGACCTCGACCCGCAGCCGGGCCGCGACTTCAAGGACTCCGTCGAAGCCGCCCTCGTGCTCCGCGAGCTGCTCACCGAGCTCGGGCTGACCGGCTGGGCCAAGACCTCCGGCAACCGAGGTGTCCACGTCTTCGTCCGGGTCGCGCCGACCCACGAGTTCCTCGACGTGCGGCACGGGGTGATCGGGATCGCGCGCGAGCTCGAGCGCCGCCTGCCCGACCTCGTGACGACCTCGTGGTGGAAGGAGGAGCGCGGCGAGCGCGTCTTCGTCGACTTCAACCAGGCGTGTCGCGACCGCACCATCGCTTCGGCCTACAGCCCGCGCCCGCTCCCCGGAGCGCCGGTGAGTATGCCGGTCAGCTGGGACACGCTGCCCGGCGTCAGTCCCGGCGACTTCACCGTGCTGACAGTGCCGGGGATCGTCGCCGCGGATGGTGACGCATGGGCGGGGATGGACGATGCTGTCGGTGACGTCTCCTCGGCAATTGCGTTGTGGGACAAGGACATCAGCGAGCGTGGCCTCGGCGAGCTGAACTTCCCGCCGGACTACCCCAAGATGCCGGGAGAGCCACCCAGGGTGCAGCCGAGCAAGCGCCGCAAGGACAAGTCCGACGAGGACTACATGCCCCCCAAGGCCGAACGCGATGCGGACCTGCGCTCCGTGTGGGGTCCGGTCGTGCCGCCCGTCGCCCCGATGCTGGCCAAGCCGGTCAAGGGGATCCCCACGGGCGACTACCTGTTCGAGCCCAAGTGGGACGGATTCCGCTCGATCATCTTCCGGTCGGGCGACCAGGTGGAGATCGGCAGCCGCAACGAGAAGCCGATGACTCGCTACTTCCCCGAGGTGGTCGAGGCCGTGCTGGCCAACTTCCCCGAGAAGTGCGTCGTGGACGGCGAGATCGTCCTCATCGGCGCGACCGGCGACCGGCTCGACTTCGACGCCCTGCAGCAGCGGATCCACCCCGCCGCCAGCCGGGTGAAGAAGCTCGCCGCCGAGACCCCCGCCAGCTTCGTCGCGTTCGACCTGCTCGCGATCGGCGAGGACGACCTCACCGGACACCCGTTCTCGGAGCGCCGTGTCCGGCTCGAGGAGGCCCTCGCAGCGGCGCAGCCGCCGATCCACCTCACGCGGGCCACCGACGACCCGAGTGTTGCGCAGGAGTGGTTCGAGCAGTTCGAGGGGGCCGGGCTCGACGGCGTCATCGCCAAGCCCCTCGACATCGGCTACGTGCCCGACAAGCGGCTGATGCTGAAGATCAAGCACGAGCGGACCGCTGACTGCGTGGTTGCGGGCTATCGCACCCACAAGAGCGGCGACGACCTGATCGGTTCACTGCTGCTGGGCCTGTACAACGACGAGGGGTCCCTGATGAGCGTGGGCGTGATCGGGGCGTTCCCGATGGCGCGACGCAAGGAGCTGTTCGACGAGCTGCAGCCGCTGGTCACCGACTTCGACGACCACCCGTGGTCCTGGGCCAAGGAGGAGATGGGCAACCGCACCCCGACGGGCGGGGCGACGTCGCGCTGGAACGCGGGCAAGGACCTGTCGTTCACGCCGCTTCGGCCCGACCGCGTGGTCGAGGTGAGGTACGACCACATGGAGGGCGCCCGGTTCCGCCACACAGCCCAGTTCGTCCGGTGGCGCGAGGACCGAACCCCGCAGTCGTGCACCTACGACCAGCTCGAGGAGCCGGTCAGCTTCGACCTCGCCGACGTGCTGGGGGAGAGGTAGTGGCCACCGGGGCGACCTCGACCCCGATGTCTGCCGGCCGCAAGGCGGCCATCGCGGGAGCAGTGACCGCAGGGTCGGTGCTGACCGCAGGTGCCCTGACCACCATGGGCGCCGCGACCTACTTCGCACGCCGGGTCCTCACCCCGGACCGCCAGCGACCGGATGACACCCAGATCCTTGCGGTCACGGACGACTCGGTGACCTTGGGGGTGAGCCCGGAGACAGTCTCGCCCGGGCGGTACGGCCTCTGGCTGGACGGCGAGAGCGGCCACGCGCGCGTCGGCGACGTCCTGGAGCTCGACCAGGGTTCGGGCCGCGTGCGTCGAGAGCTGCTGGGGGTCGACTTCGGGCACCTCACCGGCGGGTTCGGCCGGTGGAACCAGTACTACTTCGCCAGCCCCCCGGACCGCTCACTGGGACTGCGCACCGAGTACGTCGACGTGCTCACCGAGCTGGGCACCATGCCCGCCTGGGTGGTGCCGGCCGCCACGACGTCGCACCGGTGGGCAATCCTCGTCCACGGCCGTGGGGCCAGGCGCCATGAGGGGCTGAGGGCGGTGAAGCCGTTGCACGACAACGGGATCAACGTGATCATCCCCAGCTACCGCAACGACCTCGGAGCCCGCAGCGGACCGGACGGGCGCTACAACCTGGGCCTCTCGGAGTGGCGCGACATCGAGGACGCCGGCCTGCACGCGGTGCAGCGTGGGGCGCGGGAGCTGCTGCTCGTCGGGTGGTCGATGGGAGGCGCCATCGTCCTACAGACCCTCAGCCGCTCCTGGCTGGCCGACCACGTCACCCACGTGGTGCTCGACGCGCCGGTCATCGACTGGGGTGACGTGCTGGCCCACCACGCGCGGGCCAACGGCATCCCGGCCCCGATCGGCGGTCTCGGCCGGGCCCTGATGGGTCGCCGCTCGGCGCGCCGACTCGTCGGCGTGCACGACCCGGTGGACGTGGCCAAGACCAACTGGGTGGCACGTGCGGGCGAGCTGGCGCACCCGATCCTGCTCATCCACTCGGTCGACGACGAGTTCGTCCCCGTGGGCCCGTCCCAGGCGTTGGCGCAGGCGCGGCCAGACCTGGTGACGATGGAGCTGTGGGACACCGCGCGGCACACCAAGGAGTGGAACGTCGACCCCGCACGCTGGGAGCGGTCGGTCGCGGAGTTCGTGGCCACCTGAGCCATCGGCGCCCGGTGCTGCGCGGACCTGTCGGTCAGCGGTTGACGAACCAGCGTCCCAGGATGCTGCCGTCCTCCTCGAGCAGGACCGCGGGGGAGGCGGGGACGTTCAGCTCCGGTCCGTTGACGATCGCCGGATGCTGGCCGCCGACGATGACGGGCGACCAGGTGAGGTCGAGCTCGTCGACGACCCCGGCCTTCAACAGGCTGGCGAGCAGGGTGGGGCCGCCCTCACACAGGATCTGTCGGAAGCCCTTGTCCTCCAACATGTTTCTCATCCGCACCAAGTTCACCGAGTCGGTGCCGGACATGAGGACGAACTCCTCACCGATCAGCTCACGCGAGGCGTCCAGGGCGCGTGCGTCGGCTCCGCTGCGGGTGACGAGCAGGACGGATCCGGGAGGTCCGTCGGCCACGCTCACAGGCAGCTGTCCTGAGTGGCTGACGACCACGAGCGTCGGTGCCGCTGCGTTCTCGGCCTTCAGCGAGGGGTAACCCTCGGCCCTGACCGTGCCGGCCCCGACCACGACGACGTCCGTCATCCGGCGCAGCAGGTCGAAGACCACATGGTCGGCCTCGGTGTTGATGCTGCCCGACTTCTGGTCGGGACCATTGGCCGCGCCGTCCAGGGTCGCCACGAAGTTGGCGCGCAGCCAGCGACGGGCGGGCGGGGCGTACAGGTCCGCGAGGTCGGCGGCGTCGACGAGGTCACCGGGGGCATGGGTGCCGGAGGAGTCAAGCAGCAGGCGCATGCGCACAGTCTTGCATTTCCCTCGATCTTCGTTCACTAGGCTCGACATCGTGCCCGGCTCCCTTCTCGACCGCTCTCCTCGGCTGGACCGTGCGCGGTTGGTGCGGGAGCTCGTGCCCCCTCCCCGTTTCGACACCGAGCGGTTCACGACCTACCGGCCAGATCCGTCCGAACCCTCGCAGGCGGCCGCCGTGGAGCGACTCGAGCGGTATGCCGCGTCGCTGGGCCACCGCGCGAGTGGCCGATGGTTCGCGCGGCGAAAGGCCGCCGCAGGGGACGGCCGCGGGGTCTATCTCGACGGCGGCTTCGGAGTCGGCAAGACCCACCTGCTGGCGTCCTTGTGGCACGAAGCCACCGGGGCCAAGGCCTTTGGCACCTTCGTCGAGTACACGAATCTCGTCGGAGCGCTGGGCTTCCAACCCACCGTGGAGGCGCTCAGCGGTCACGAGCTGGTCTGCATCGACGAGTTCGAGCTCGACGACCCGGGCGACACCGTGTTGATGGCGACGCTGCTCGGGCGGCTGGCCACAGCAGGGGTCTCGCTGGCCGCCACGTCGAACACCCTGCCCGACGCGCTGGGGGCAGGGCGGTTCGCGGCCGAGGACTTCCTGCGCGAGATCCAGGCGCTGTCGGCACGGTTCGAGGTCCTGACCGTGAACGGCCCCGACTACCGGCACCGCGACAGCGTCGACAGCCCCCCGCCCTCCTCAGAGGACGAGGTGCGCGCCGGCGTGGATGTCGACGGTGGGGTGCTCGACCACTTCGTCGACGTGACGCGTCACCTCGCCACCGTGCACCCGAGCCGCTATCGCGCGATGCTCGACGGGGTCACCGCCGTCGGGTGGACCCACGTGCGCCCCGTGACGGACCAGGCCGTCGCCCTGCGGCTGGTCGTCCTCGCGGACCGGCTCTACGACGCCGACATCCCTGTGTTCGCCGGCGGGCTGCCGCTGGGCGACCTGTTCTCCCAGGAGATGCTGGCGGGCGGCTACCGCAAGAAGTACTTTCGCGCGATCTCGCGACTCACTTCCCTCGCGCGCCACGCCGACTGAGCAACTGCCCCATCTGCTGGGCTGTGGACAGCCATCCTCGACATGAGGACACTCGGGCTGAGGACATCGGAAGTGGCCGCCGCTGGGTGCGGCATGGAGGGAGCGACCATGTGGTGGATCTGGCTTCTGGTCGTTGTCGCGGTGATCGCTGCGCTCTTCCTCGTCCTCAGGCGGCGCGGCTCGACCGGCGACCCGAGCTATCGCCCGGACGACCCGCGGTCCGGGTCGGGTCTGGGTGGGCCTCCGGGACAGTGGGGGCCGGGCGACGGCGGGGGTGCCGGCTGACGCACGGGCACTTGCTCGGCTGGAATCCCTCGCGCGCCGTGCCCCGCGATGACAGGATGCGTCAATGGGCAAGGGGAAGAACGACGCAAAGGCCAGCAAGAAGTCCAAGGGCGACAAGAAGTCCAAGGGGGGGCCGAAGTCCAAGGTCGCAGGCCTGGACGCCACGGCGGCATCCGACAAGGGTGTCCCCGAGCCGACGGCCTTCGCCGACGCGTTGAGGGTCACGGATGGTTTCATCCTCGCCGAGTGCGACCCACGCTCCACCCCGGGCTTCGACGGTGACAAGGCAGCGGGCGAGGAAGCCCTCGCGGCACGCGCAGGGGAGATCAGCCAGCTCCAGGAGCGGCTCTATGCCGAGTCCAAGGGTGACGTGAAGCGCTCTCTCCTGTTGGTGGTGCAGGGCATGGACACCTCCGGCAAGGGGGGCATCATGCGTCACGTCGTCGGGCAGATGGACCCGCAGGGCGTCAAGTACACCGCCTTCAAGGCGCCCACCGCCGAGGAGCGCAAGCACCCCTTCCTCTGGCGCATCCGCAACGCCCTGCCTGGCCCCGGTCAGGTCGGTGTCTTCGACAGGTCGCAGTACGAGGACGTGCTCATCGTCCGCGTCCACGAGCTCGTGCCGCGGGCGACGTGGTCGCGGCGCTACGCCCAGATCAACGACTTCGAGGCCAAGGCCGTCGCTGACGGCACGACGATCGTCAAGGTGATGCTGAACATCTCGGTGGACGAGCAGAAGGCCCGCCTCACCGAGCGGCTCGAGCGCGAGGACAAGCACTGGAAGTACAACCCCGGGGACGTCGACGAGCGCCTGCGGTGGCCGCAGTACCAAGAGGCGTACCAGGCGGTGCTCGAGAAGACCTCGACCGAGGCAGCCCCGTGGTACGTCGTTCCCGCCGACCGCAAGTGGTACGCCCGGCTGGCTGTCCAGAACCTGGTGCTCGAGCACCTGGAGGCGATGGACCCCCAGTGGCCGGCCGCCGACTTCGACGTCGAGGCCGAGAAGCAGCGACTGGCGAAGTCCTGAGCCCGACCGTCCGACCGATGAGTTTGCCGGGCCGTCTGGGTCGGTACCGGTAGCCGACACTGGGTCGTCAACGGAAGGAATCAGCCATGCTCAAGGACTCCCAGGCGTTCAGCGGCTTCTCGGTGCCGGACACCGAAGCCGCCCGCAGGTTCTATGCCGAGACTCTGGGGCTGGAGGTGAGCGAGGCCAACGGCATCCTGCGCATCCAGCTCGGCGGGGGACACCACGCCATCGCCTACCCGAAGCCGAACCACGAGCCGGCAGGTTTCACGATCCTGAACTTCCCGGTGAGCGATATCGAGGCGACGGTTGACGAACTAACGGGTCGGGGAGTGGCCTTCGAGAGGTACGAGGGCACCCCGATGGAGACCGACGCCAAGGGCATCTTCCGCAAGGGCGGCCCGCTCATCGCCTGGTTCACCGACCCCGCAGGCAACGTCCTCTCCGTGATCCAGGACTAGCCGATCCAGAGCACCGGTGTGCTGATCGCCCCAGTGCCCCACAGGAGGAGCCAGACAGCGAGGAGGGCGCCCACGCACAGACACCCGATCCAGACCTGCCGGGCACCCTTGGAGGTGTGCGCCGCTCTGCCAGCCCCGGATCCGCGGGGACTTGCCACGACGACGGCGCCGACGATGGCGCTGAGGACGATGATCGGAACACCCATGACGAGCAGCGCGTCGCCAATCTCGTAGAAGTCGCCCTGGAGGGCCGCCGGGAGCAGGATCAGTGCGCCCGTGACGAGCATGCCGAGGGCGGCGCCGATCAAGAGCCCGCGCGCGCGACCGCCTCGCATCAGCCGGCGAACGCGCGGTCGATGATTGTGCGGGCATGCTGGGTCGACAGACCCGCGTCGAGGGTGCCGAAGGTGGCGCCGTGCTGCCCTCCGAGGCGGCTGGCAACGAACGCGTCGGCGACCACGGTCGGCGCGTAGCGGGCCAGCAGGGACGCCTGCAGGGTCACCGCGAGGCGTTCCACGGCGTGTCGGGCGCCCGCCTGCGCGCCGGGCTCCGCGGCATACGCGATCACGTCGTCGACGCGGGTGATGGCTTCGTCGAGGACGGTGCTGTGGCCGTTGGCGAGGGCGAGCTCCTTGCGGAACGCCTCGACGGACAGGGGCTCGCGGGTGATTGCGCGCAGGACGTCGAGGGCGTTGACGTTGCCCGAGCCCTCCCAGATCGAGTTGAGCGGTGCCTCCCTGTAGAGCCGGGCGAGGCCGTTCTCCTCGACGTAGCCGTTGCCGCCCAGGCACTCGAGCGCCTCCGCGACCATCGGTGAGGTGCGCTTGCAGACCCAGTACTTGCCGACGGCCACACCGAGTCGCGACAGCGCGGTGTCGCCTTCGTCGACCGCGTGCGCCAGACGCAGCGCGAGGGTGGTGGCGGCTTCGACCTCGAGGGCGAGGTCGGCCAGGACGTTCTGCATGAGCGGCTGGTCGACGAGCAGGGCACCGAACGCGGAGCGGTGTCGGGTGTGGTGGATCGCCCGCACGAGGGCGGCTCGCATCGTCGACGCCGAACCGAGGATGCAGTCGAGCCTGGTGGCCGCGACCATGTCGAGGATGGTGCGGATCCCGCGACCGTCATCGCCGACGCGCACGCCCCATGTGCCGTCGAGCTCGACCTCGGAAGAGGCGTTGGACCGGTTGCCCAGCTTGTCCTTGAGTCGTTGCAGCGCAAAGGGGTTGCGTGCGCCGTCGTCGAGCGCGCGCGGCACGAGGAAGCAACCGACGCCGGCATCGGTCTGCGCCAGGACGAGGAACGCATCACTCATCGGGGCCGAGCAGAACCACTTGTGGCCGGTCAGCCGGTAGGTCTCGCCGCCCTCGACCGGACCGTCCGGCGTCGCGACTGCACGCGTCGTGTTGGCACGGACGTCCGAACCGCCCTGCTTCTCGGTCATGCCCATCCCGACCAGCGCCCCGCGCTTGTCGGCCAGGGGCCTCAGCCCGAAGTCGTAGCTGCGCGAGGCGAGCTGGGGCAGCCAACGCGCCGCGAGAGGTGCGTTGGCCGCGAGGGCCGGCGCCGCGGCATACGTCATGGAGATGGGGCACAGGTGACCCTGCTCGTTCTCGGACCACGCGACGAAGCCCGCTGCCCGCCGCACGTGGGCGCCGCTCCCGGCGGGCTGGGTCCACGGCTCGGCTGTGAGCCCGGCGCCGACGGCGACGTCCATCAGGGAGTGCCAGGCTGGATGGAAGGCGACCTCGTCGATGCGCTCGCCGGTGGGGGAGTGGGTGCGCAGCACGGGCTCGTTCTCGTTGGCTTGGACGGCCCATTCGCGCGCCTCGGCACTGCCCGCACGGGCCCCCAGCGCACTGACTTCGTCGTATGCCGCGGAGCCGGCCCAGCGCCTCAGCCCCTCGTCCAGCGCCGGCTGGGACGTGACCGTGTTGTAGTCGGGCAGTGGGGGCACCTGGTTGGTGACGGCGTGGGTGGGCACGAGGGCACACTATGCCGGGATACCGTGACGGGGTGACACCTAAGGCCCGGGTACGCCGCGCGCTGCTACGCGTGCCCGGCGCCATGCCCGCGGCCAAGCTGACCGTGGAGACGATCCGGGTGTGCCTGCGGTACCGGGTGACCGGCCTGGCGTCGGAGGCAGGCTTCTTCATGCTGCTGTCTCTGCCGCCGTTGGTGCTGGGGCTGTTCGGTGGCGTGGGTTACATCAGCGGGTGGCTCGGCAAGGACATCGTCAACCAGCTGATCAAGGGGATCCAGAACTTCGCGTCCGACTTCCTGGTCGCCAACGTCGTCGAACAGATCATCCTGCCCACGGCGAACGACGTGCTGCAGAACGGTCGCGGAGACCTGATCTCGCTCGGCTTCCTGCTGTCGATCTGGTCGGGGTCGCGAGCGCTCAACGTCTTCGTCGACACGATCTCGATCATGTACGGACAGTCGGGCGAGCGGGGGATCGTCCGGACCCGTGCGCTGTCGTTGACCCTGTACTTCCTGTCTCTGGTCGTCGGGATCGTGGTCGTCCCGCTCGTCGTGATCGGCCCGACGTGGCTCAAGGATCTGTTGCCGCCGGGGGCAGAGTTCCTGGCGTACCTCTACTGGCCCGTGGTGACCATTGCCGCTGTGGCAAGCATCGCGACCCTGTTCCACATCTCCACGCCGCGTCGGTCGCCGTGGCTGAGGGACGTGCCCGGCGCAGTACTCACCTTGCTGATCTGGGTGCTTGCGTCCTTCGTCCTTCGCGGCACGATCACGGCCTCGGTCAGCGGTGGAACTTCGATCTACGGCCCGCTGTCCGCCCCGATCGTGCTGCTGATCTTCCTGTACGCGCTGGCCATCGCCGTCCTCATCGGTGCCGCCCTCAACGCAGCGATCCGCACGATGTGGCCGGTGGCGGATCGGCTTTCCCTGCGGGCACAGATGGTGAAGTGGGTGAAGGCCCGCGTGTCTGCGCGCAGGACTGGCTCGCTGCCCCTCAACGCGCCGGCCAGCGATGATCGGCTGCGTGTCGACGGGGCGCGCGAGGAGCTGACGTCCTCGGTCGAGGGACTGCGGGACGAGGCGCGAAAGCCGCTGACCCCCATGCCTCGTGGGTCGGAAAACGCCGCGGACGACACCCAATTTGGAGACGACGCTGATGATCGGATAATGTCTGCACGCACGCGCAGCGGGTGAAAAACCCCGTTCAACACCAATAGCGCGTGTATGCGGATGTAGCTCAGTTGGTAGAGCGCAACCTTGCCAAGGTTGAGGTCGCCGGTTCGAGCCCGGTCATCCGCTCGGAGGGTTTGACCGCCTTCACGGTGGAGTGGCCGAGAGGCGAGGCAGCGGCCTGCAAAGCCGCGTACACGGGTTCAAATCCCGTCTCCACCTCAGACGACTTGAACTCTGAGTCGAACCCAGCACCACCCAGCACGACCCACCACCCAGCAGGACCCGGGGCGATTGGCGCAGTGGTAGCGCGCTTCCTTGACACGGAAGAGGTCACTGGTTCAAACCCAGTATCGCCCACCAGTACGAAAAGGCCCCTGACCTGCGGCAACGCAGATCCGGGGCTTTTTTTGTGCCACAAACATGCCACAGTGAGGACAGACCCTGCCGCGCGCGGCCCAGTCCATGCCACACCTGTGCAACAGACTTCCCCCGCGCCTGTGGACAACGATTTGCACGGATGGGCAGCGGCGGGCAACCATGACCCTCATGACCCCGACGGCCTACATGGCCACCAGCGACAGGCAGCGTCTCACGGCGCTCGTGCTGGGTGATGTCGAGAGGCTTTCGCGGATGATGGATGTTCGTGATGAGCGCGAGGCCGCGGGAGAGCCTTGCGACGACCTAGATGCCGCGCTGGACGCCGCCCTCGGGCTGGAGCCTCTGCGGATTCGAGAGCAGTGGACGTCGATCCTCAGCGACTACATGGTGGCCCGTAGCCGCGGACCCTTCCTCTCCGCCCTCGCCATCGAGGCTGACATGCAGGCGCTCTCGGATCAGGTGTCGTGGCCCACGGGGTCTGCCCTGACGGCCGAGGATGACTGCGGGCAGCCGATGTCCGCCCAACCCTGCATGTCTGCAATCACCACCAACGCGCCGCCGGTCCTGTCGATCCATTCGGGGGCACCGGCGTAGTTCACAGCCGTGCTCCCGGTCTGACCGACCGACAGGAGCACGGAAGTGCGCAAGACCCGTAAGAAAGCTGCGTCCAGCGCAGCACCAAGGTTCATGTCGAAGCCCGCCATCTGGGTGAGCGTGAAGGATCTGGCCGAGGAACTTGGCCTCGACCGCAGCACCATCTACCGCTGGATCGACCGGGGCTGGCTGACCGCGTACCACGTGGGTGGCGGCCTTCGGATCGACCGCGAGGACCTCGACGGAGTGATCGCGCGCCGGGTGCAGCCCGGCGATCTGCCGGGGGTGCGCGGATGACCCCGGACATGGGGAGGGCCGCCCCGGACGAGCGGTCCCGACACCCAGATGACGTAGTGGTCGTTCGCGAGCCTACGGCGCCCCGGGGACAGCGGCCAGACGAAAACTACATCGCCGAGGTGGCTGGCCAACTGCGGCGGCGACGCGAGGCGTCGTGGCGGTGCGAACCTCTGGTGGATGGTCGCCGCGACCCGTACGACCGTGGGTCCCGTGACGGTCGGCGCACCTGATGGTCGACGCGAGGTTCCCCGAGAGGTGGCTGCTCGACCGCCGTCTTCGACGACTCCCCGACCGGGTGTACCGAACGTTCACCCAGACGTTGGTGTGGAGCGCGTCGAGCCGGACGGACGGCTTCCTCGACACCGACGACATCGAGTCCGTGCCTGGTGCCCAGATGAGCGATGCGTCGACGCTGGTGGAGGCGGGGCTGTGGGAGGTGGTGGTTCCGGGCACGTGGCACATCGTCGAGTTCGACGCGACCCAGACAACCCGTTCTGAGCATCAGGTTCTGGAGAACGCGCGGCGACGCGAGCGGGAGAAGAAGCAGCGGCAACGAGCGAGGACATCGTCCGGAGCTGCTGTCCCGGGGGATGTCCCCGATGGGGACGGTCCCGAGGGAATGCACAGGAAGGAAGGAAGGCAGGAAGGAAGGCAGGCTTTTGAGGAGCCGGGGTTCGCTCGCATGGGTGACTCGGTGTGGCAGGGGTACGAACGATGAGTGCCCAACGACTGCCGGCGATGACCGACCTCGACGTCTACCTCACCAAGTACGCGAGGTTCGCCCTGGTCGTGGTGGATCGCCCCTTTGGCTACGGCTGGCTACGGGCTCGGGGCTTCCCCGCCTTCTGGTGCCGCAAGCGTGGGGGCTTCCTCGCCCGGCCCGAGGCGGTGCCTGACCTCGTAGCCATGGCCCGCTACGAGCGAAGGCACGTGACCCAGTACAACGCCGCTGGCCCACGACAGGCCCGGCTCCGACGACTGCACGCAACCAACCCATCAAGGAGAACCGCATGACGACCGACGACAGCACGTGGACCGACTGGCTGCTCACGGATCGCAGGGTGCCGCTGCACCTGCGGGTGGTTGTCCTGGCCTACCGGGACGCGGACCACACCGACGTGCTCTACCTCGACCCGGGACAACTGGCACCACTGGTCGGGGCCACGGACAGGCGCGCCCTCGGCAAGGCTGTCGGCCGTGCCGTCGAACAGGGGTTCCTCACAGCCCCATCGGGGACGACGGCGCTCCGACTGGCCCCGATGGGTGACGACTGTGAGTGAGCGGCTGGAGCGCCCCGAGCGCGGCACCGAGTTCACCCTCATGGTGGCGTCCGGGCCGGTGGTGCCGGGTATGCCGGTGTCGGTGCTCGGGACGACGGTGACGGGCACCGACGTGGAGCAGTGGACCGGGTGCCTCGTGGTGCCCGTCGAGGACGAGGAGGAGACCCATGCCTGACCAGACAAACACCGAGGAGACCAGCGACAGTGCCGAGGCGGAATCGCAAGAAGCGCAAGCCATCCCGGACGAACCCGACGCAGCGCCCGATGCCGAGCCGACTGGCGATCAACTGGAGTCGGATCTAACCGATCGTCAGGCGCGGCGCTCTGCTCACTGGCGAGACCGGGCCACCAGTGCCGAGGCGCGGGCCGAGCGGCTGGCGCACCGGGAGGTGCTGCGGCTGTTGGGAGAACGCGTCAGCGACCCGGAGGCCGCGATGGTGCTCGACGGCGGCAACCTCGCGGACCTGCTGGACGAGGACGGGGACGTGGACCCTGAGGCCGTTGCCGAGCTGGCCGGCCGGGTTACTGATTCGAGGCCATACCTGCGAATTCCGGCCCACCACATGGATCTTGGTCCGAAACAGACGTCGCCGTCATGGGGACATGGGGCTGACTGGGCTTCCCTTCTCCGAGGTAGGTAGGTCATTCTCAGGGGCAGGTCCACTCGAGTCCCCTTACTCGTGGACCTGCCCCTCCCGACCGGGAGGTTCGACTCGCAGGCATCGCGCCGCGAGCGCTAGGAATCGCAGCGCTCGGAGCCTCCAATGCCTACCACCTCGACCAACCTGTTCTCCCTCGAAACGGTCAACACCCTTGTCGTTGACCCAACCTTCCGCCTTTCGGTCGCCCTGTCCTCCGGGCTGACGAGGATCAACACCAGCGCCACCCGCTACTACCTTCCCGTCGTCGCTGGCGGGTCTGCCTCATGGCCCGCCGCCGAACTCACGGAACTGACCGACGCCGGGGTGACCGCCGCCGAACTGGAGATCACCCCCAAGCGTCTGGCCACATTGCAGGTGGTCAGCAACCAAGCCGTCGAGGACGCTGATGCCTCGGCCATGCTGGGCCGGGCGCTGGTCTCGGCGCTGGCCGATGAGGTGGACCGCGCGTTCTTCGCCGGGGCCGGACCCTCCGGACCGCTCGGTCTGCCGGGTGTGGTCGGGGTCGAGACGGTGGACGCGGTGCCCTCAGCCGGGCTTGACGCGTTCGTGGACGCCGCCGCAGCTGTGGAGGAGAACGGCGGGCAGGTCGGCGCGATCTACGTCAGCCCCACCACCTGGGCGGCATTGTCGAAGATCAAGACGCAGAGCGGCAGCAACGCCCCCGTGCTGTCGCCGCAGGCTGGCCCGACGCAGCAGACCACGCGGAGTTTGTTCGGAATCCCGGTCTACACCAGCCGCCACATCGGCAACGCCGCCGCATGGGTCGTGGACATCTCCCGGCTCGCGGTCGTGGTCCGCAACGACGCCCGCGTGGACGTGGACAAGTCGGCCCGGTTCACCGCTGATGGCACCGCTGTCCGAGCGACCCTGCGGCTCGACTTTGCGGCCCCCTACCCCCAGACCATCGCGAAGGTTTCTTTGTCCGAATAGCGCGCCATGTGAGGCGCGGTGCGGCAGTATTTGCCCCATGGCTGAAGTGTCGTTCGGGGTGGGATGTTTCATGTTCGAGGTGCCCGACGCGGACCACCTGACGATGGACAACCGGGAGGGCACCTACCGGACAACAGACTGGGCCAAGGACGTGAAGGCGGCGCTGGAACGCATACCCAGCATTGACAACATAAAGATGCGTGAGCCCCACTCCACCGCCGGGAACACGACGGACGCGCTGCTCATTGAGATGGGACTCGACGAGATTCCGAGTCGGGAGGAAGGACACGACTACGGGACTTTCAGTCCACATCCGATAGACGGTGAACTTGAGTTTCGCGTCTCCATACCGAAGCACGTGCAGGACCGAGTGTCGTTCCGTCCAGTGCACCTCCATAGCACGGTCTTCACGGTCAATATCATGTTCGAAGGGGGCTTCCCCGTTGCATTCATAAAGCCCCACGATGCTGAGGAATATCCCTCCATGGCCGTCGTTGTGGTGCGCGAATTTCTTCGCGAAGAATTCCGCCAGCGTGAGGACAAGATGGGAGGCGTCCGGTTTGTCTGCATGGGCCCCAGCCCCATGTGGGTGGATGGATGCGTCATGGAGAGCGCTGAAGTAACAGGAAAGACCATCGGCGTTCATGTCGAGCCAAAGCGCGGCTACGACCGACTCACTTTCGTAGTGGCAAAGGGTGAATTGGAAGACAGTTACGAAGCCATGCGATTCGCGGTGGTCGAGGAACTGGGCCTCTTCTACGGGCTCGTCGCAGACCGAAACAGGCGAAATCTCTTACGTCGCTTCGTCGATGTTCGATTGGACGACATTCTGCGCGCCAACCGGCAGCGTGGGATGAAGGCTTGGTTCAAGCGCACCTTTAGAACGGGTCGAGACATCCTTGGCCTTCGTCTCGATATTCTCCATATCGAGCGCAATCTGGAAGAGGGGGCGAGAGGCTTCGCAAGCACCCTGACGGAACTTCGATCCAGGCAGACTGTGTCCGCGTTCGAACCGTGGATTCAACGCGAACTCGACGGCACGAAGTCGGACGACGCCCCTGGCGTTGCAGATATGGCGGCAATACTGGATGCGAGCAATGCCCGCCGGACCGAGTTTCTTGTCGTGGCTGCATCCTCGCTGGGTGGTGGCTTGGCCGGTGCTGCCATCACGGCTTTGGCCTCGGGTGGCGGCAGCTAGGCCGAACGAGAGCCCTGCGCAGTGACCTGCTTTCGGCTTCTTTCAGCACGTAGGCATCGAGCCCTGTAAACCAGCGCGCGCGGGAATTTCCTTGACCGAGGGTCTCTCAGGCGGGTTGTCCTGGCATGGGGTCCCCACCCCCGGCGGCCTCCAACCGTCGGATGCATTCGAGGGTGAGGGGCCCCCGCCTGCACAGGTCGCCCGACAAAAGCATCGCGAGTCCATGGCTGCTCAAGGTCTGGAGGATCGCATAGGCCAGTTCATCTGAGCCGGTGATGTCCAACAGTTCCGGGCGACGAACAAAGATGCCTTCATCCGGGCTGCCGGGCTGATCTGGCTGCAGGCGGAGCATGACGCGAAGATGTGCAGGTTCAATGTCGGAGAGGATGCGGATCCAGATTGCTTCTGGATCGACCAGTGCGGGGTCCGATGCCAGTGCCCCGAGGGATCGGCCCAGCGCTGCGACCTTGGTCTCCAGCCCCGTACGGCTTGCAGCGCTGAGGGCATTGGCAAGCAGGACCAGATTTTGGTCGTTAGCGGTGAGGCGCTGGATCAGCTCGTCCACCGTGACGCCGGCAGTTTCGGCAGCCACCTCGACGACGCGCATGTGACGTCGTGCCTGAAGCCCCTGAAGGTGCTGCACTGCAGCAACGAGGGCGGGTTCGGCGGCGGCGGCTGCGATTCCCCAGGTCGGGCTCGCCACCTGTATGGACGCAACGATGGCTGCGACACTGGCAGTGCCCAGAAGCGCTGCGGAATCTTCATCCTGCACGTGCCCATCCTCTGCCATTGAAACCTCTGTGCGGGGCTACTTCTGCTCCGGTGCGGCGACCCTGTGATTGCAGTGGGTGCAGACCATGAGAGTTCGCCCTCGGAGGTCGCGCTCGAGAGGCAGCATCTTGAAGTTCTGGCCCTTGCGGCAGATTGGGCAGCGGCGGTGGGTGTACTTGCCGGGCATGTGCCGAGGGTAGGGGAGCCCCATGGTCCTGCGGCGGCCTTACGCGGACACGCACCAAGCCAGTAGGAGGCGACAGGGGAGGAGCGGGCGATGGACGGTCCGCGCGCGGTCTACGCGGGTTTGGCCTCGCTGGTGGGCTTGCGCAGGGGCAGCACAGTCGCGCCGGTGTACAACTCGGACAGGGCATCGGCAATGACGCGGTCGCGGTCCTGTGCCGCATGCTGGTAGCGCATGGCAGCCTGTGGGGTGCTGTGGCCTAGGCGGGCCATGAGTTCGGCGAGGGTGGCACCTGTGGCAGCGGCCAGGACGGCACCTGTGTGGCGCAGGTCGTGGAAGCGAAGGTCATCGCGTCCGGCCTTCTCGCGGGCCGGGTAGAACACCTTGTAGAGGGTGCTCGGGGCCATGTGTCCGCCATGGCGCGCGGGGAACAACAGGTCGTCCTTGCCCGTGCCGGTGTGCTTCGAGAGGTGTTGTTCCACAATCGGGATGAGCGCGCTGGGGATGTTCACGTCCCGAGTGCCCTCGTCCGACTTGGGGGTGCCGACATGCAGCTTGCCATCGGCTCGCGTGACGCCGCGCCCGACATGGACGACACCGCGCGCGAGATCCACATCCTTGCGCCGCAGTTCGAACAGTTCGCCCTGCCGCAGCGCGCACCATGCCGCCAGCAGCACCATGGCCCGGTAGCGCTCGGGCATCGCCTGCGCGATGGCGGACAGTTCGGGAAGGGTCGCGGGCCTGACCTTCTTCACGCGCTTGGTGCTGCCCGCGCCACGGATGCGGCAGGGGTTGGCCGCGAGGATGTCCTCAGTCACGGCGGAGCCGAGGATGGTCCGCAGCAGCGCGTACGCGTGCGAGCGCATGGTCGGTCCCGTCTGCTTACCGAGGTCGCTGTGCCAGTCGCGCACGATGGTCGGGGTGATGTTCCGCAGCGGCATGCCCCCGAGCGCGGGGAGGACGTGGTGGTCGAGGATGCTCCGGTAGTCCGCGCTGGTGCGCGGTTTGAGGTCTCGGGCTCCTAGCCACTGGTCCGCATAGGTCCGCAGCCGAAGGGACTGAGTGCGCGGGTCGCGCCATGTCTGCCGGTCCATGTCGGCCTGCATCGCGGACAGGCACGCGGTCGCCTTGCCCTTGGTGTCGAAGGTCGTCTCGGCCGACCGCATGTTGCCGTCCGGGCCTCGGTAGCGGGCCTGCCAACGTCCTGAGGGGAGTTTTCGCACGGACCCAAATGCTCTGCGCTGGGTCATCTTGCCACCTGTCCAGTGTCGCCTCTGTGCCACTGTTGTGCCACAGTGGACACCTTACAGGGCCTATCGGTGCCTATCGACGCGACACGCTCAACAAGACATAACCGCAGGTCAGAGGGTGTTGCTGCAGGTCCAGCTCACACCATGAAACCATGGCGACACTGATTCAAACCCAGTATCGCCCACCCGTTCGGAACAGCCCCTGACAGGCGGAAACGCCAGTCAGGGGCTGCTCTCGTTCGATCGGGAAGGGGCTGATTCTGACCTCTTCCCTGCTGAGTGACTACCTGAGTGACCAAGTCGCCTCCGCTCAGTCAGGAGCCACCAGGCGATGCGTGATGGGCACGCCGGAGCCAAGACCCGGGATGCAGAGTGAAGTCCTCGCACCTAGCCTTGGGGGCAGCTTCGGCTGAGGCGGCTTGGGGTGTTGCGAAGAGGAGCCGTAAGACGCGCGTTCCCGACGCGGCCAGCCCAGCTCGCGAGACCTTTGTCAGTGGCGGGTGTCAAGATGTCAGGGTGGCTTCGGATAGTCGGATGGTCGCCCTGGGCTTCGGCAAGTTCGCGCGTGCAGACCGCATATACGCGCTTGAGCGAATCACTGGCGGGGAGCGCGGAGATGGCCGCCGAACCCGGGTCTGGATCGACGGAGTCGCCGATCCTTTGATCGCGTCCAGGGCCGAGGGCACCATCCTTCGAGACATGGGCCAAGAGGTCGCCGCTGCCGGACCTGAGATCGAAGAGGCGTTGGATCTGGCGGCTCGTCTGGCGGCCGCAGACGAGGCAGGCCGAGTTGATCTGCACGACCTAGGTCGTCGAGCCCGCAAAATTCTCGAATCGACGACGCGGCCTGCGCTTGATCAGGACGCGCGAGAACTCTCATCGGCACTTGCGCCGAAGGGGGAACCGTCTTGAGCCGTCCTCAGGACAGGTGTTCGGGCTCCGGGGTCTTCTTGTGGTCCCAGTCCGAACCCGTGGGGTTCTGGGCCGTGCCTCCGGTCTGCCCCGGCGTGGTGCCGTTCGCCGCGCCGGGGCCGGCGGCCAGCGTCAGCGACACCACCACGGACTTGGAGGTCGGGGTGTTGCTCCCGATGGCGGTCGAGTCCAGCGGCACCAGCGGGTTGGTCTCGGGGTAGTAGGCGGCGGCCGATCCGCGCGGGGTGTCATAGCTGACTACACGGAACCCGTGAACGCGGCGGACGAGGTCGTCGCCGGTCCATCGGGTTGTGATGTCGACGAGGTCGCCGTCCTTGAGCCCGAACGCCGTGATGTCGTCTGGGTGCACAAAGACCACCTTGCGGCCTCCTTCGATGCCGCGGTAGCGGTCGCTGAGGCCGTAGATCGTGGTGTTGTACTGGTCGTGGCTGCGCAGGGTCTGGAGCAGCACGTGACCCTCGGGGACGTGGACGATCTCGATGGGCGAGGCGACGAACTCAGCCTTGCCGGACTTGGTGTCGAAGGTCCGGGTGTCGCGCGGCGGGTGCGGCATGATCATGCCGCCAGGCTTGCGGACGTTGACCTCGTAGTCCTCGCACCCGGGGACGACCTTGGCGATGTGGTGACGGATGACGCGGTAGTCGTCCCGCATCGCCTTCCACTGCAGGCCGTACCGGTCTCCCAGCGTCGCCTCGGCGATGCCGGTGACGATGTCGACCTCGGATCTGAGCTGGGGGCTGGCCGGCTCCAGCGGGCCGCGGGAGGCGTGCACGGAGCACGTGGAGTCCTCGACGGAGATCCACTGGGCACCACTGGCCTGGATGTCCTTCTCGGTGCGGCCCTTGGTCGGCAGGATCAGCGCGGTCTCCCCGCAGACGAGGTGCGAGCGGTTGATCTTGGTGGACACCTGCACCGTCATGCGGACCTTGCGCATCGCCGGGATGGCTATGTCGGTGTCGGACACGGCCTGCACGAAGTTGCCACCGAGCCCCATGAAGAAGTGGACCTTCCCGTCACGCATGGCGCGCAGGGAGTCGACGACGTCCAGGCCGTGCTCACGCGGCGGGTCGAAGCCGAACTCCTTCTGGAGGGCATCGAGGAAGGCGGCGGGCGGTCGCTCCCAGATGCCCATGGTGCGGTCGCCCTGGACGTTCGAGTGACCGCGCACCGGCAGCAGGCCGGCGCCCTCGCGGCCGATGTTGCCCTGCGCCAGGGCGAGGTTGACGACCTCCTTGATGGTCGCGACCCCGTTGCGGTGCTGCGTCAGGCCCATCGCCCAGCAGTAGACGGTGCGCGTGGAGCCGCGCAGCATCTCGGCGGCCTGCGTGATCAGCTCGCGGGACAGCCCGGTCACCTCGACGACCTGTTCCCAGTCGACGGCGCGGACGTGGTCGCGCCACTGCTCGAAGCCCGTGGCGTGGGTGGCGATGAAGTCGTGGTCGAGTGCGTCCCACTCGACGAGGAGTGAGCCGATCGCCTGGAAGAGGGCGAGGTCGCCGTTGACCTTCACGGGGAGGTGCAGGTCGGCCATGGCTGTGCCGTGCCCGATGACGCCCTTGGGCTTCTGCGGGTTCTTGAACCTGACCAGCCCGGCCTCGCGGAGGGGGTTGATCGAGATGATCTTCGCGCCGTTCTGCTTGGCGATCTCGAGGGCCGAGAGCATGCGCGGGTGGTTGGTCCCGGGGTTCTGGCCGGCGATGACGATGACGGAGGCGGTGTGGACGTCATCGAGCGTGACGCTGGCCTTGCCGATGCCAATGGACTCCTGCAGGGCGATGCTCGTGGACTCGTGGCACATGTTCGAGCAGTCCGGCAGGTTGTTGGTGCCGAACGCACGGACGAACAGCTGGTAGGCGAACGCGGACTCGTTGGAGGCCCGCCCGGAGGTGTAGAAGGTCGCCTCGTCGGGGCTGGCCAGCGAGCGCAGCTCGGCGCCGATGAGCTCGAAGGCCTCCTCCCACTCGATCGGCTCGTAGTGCGTGCCGCCGGGCCGCTTGACCATGGGGTGGGTGATGCGGCCCTGCTGGCCGAGCCAGTGCTCCGTGTGGGCGTCGAGCGCGGCGATGCTGTGCTGAGCGAAGAACTCCGGCGTGGCACGGTCGCGGGTCGCCTCCTCCGCGACGGCCTTGGCGCCGTTCTCGCAGAACTCTGCAGTGTGGCGGTGGCCCGGGTCGGGGTCCGGCCATGCGCAGCTCATGCAGTCGAAGCCCTCGGCCTGGTTGAGCTTGAGGAGGGTCTGCGCGGTACGCCTCACACCCATGTGGTCGAGGGACCGCTTCATCGACACCGCGACCGCGGTGGGGCCGGCTGCGTGGTCCTCCTGGCCCTTGACCACCAGGTCGGCCTCGGAGTAGTCACCCTCGTCGTGCTTGGACATCCTGAGCCTCGTTCTGCCGGTGCGTGAGCAGCCCCTGGTGGGACGTGCGCAGGTCACCTCGAACCTACCCATCACGTCCGGGTACAAACCACTCGGAGGGCTGTCACGGGTGTCGATCCGTGGCGGCCCCGAGGGAGATCGGGGGAGGTGAGTCCCGTGGGTGTCGGGGAGAATCGGTCGGAGCGGCGGAAATTCGCTCGGGTCCAGCCTCAATAGGCTGGCTACGCTGACACGGTGCAGGACGTCATCCATCTGCCGCTGGTCGAACTGGCCAGCGAGTGGGCCGAGCGCGCGCAGACGACGACCGACGAAAATGGCCCGCAGGACACGCCAGCGGGCGTGCGGCCCCACAACGAAGAACGCTACGCCGCTCTCTCAGCAGAGATGCGCCGGAGAGACTTCCTCACCGGACCGGAAGGCACTACGCGACTGGAGCTTCCGTGCTTCCACCTTCGCGGAAAGCTGCCAGTCGTTCGCGTGCCTCTCTGTGGCGCGGGTGCTCTCGTCAGCCCGCTCGTCGGACTTGGTGCATTCGAGGACCCGTATACGGCGGGCTGGCTCGGCACCTCGCTGCTGGTCGTCAGCGTCGCGATCGCCGGCCTGTTGGGTTGGCTCGCAATCCGGCTCCCATTCTTGGGACTCCGAGTCGACCGCCGTGGAATTCTGTTGAGCAACACGTACTCTCGCACTCTGGTCGAGTGGGCAGACCTCCTCGGCATCTCGTACAAGCCGATCGTCGACGCCAACGACCCGGACGCCGTTCCTGGGTGGATCTATGTCTTCCTTACCTCCGACGGGGAGGTCCTGGCATCGCAGCCAGAAGCTAGTGACACGGGGGCACACAGCCCCATGGAGCGGCGACGCCTGCTGCTGTTGGCCCTTCGCGACGCCTATGCCGTCTGAGCGATCACCCGGGGGGAAAGATTTCGGCACGCAATGTCGGCCACCAGCGACTCAAACAGGTCGCGCGGCCGGAACAGCCCTCACCGGCGGAAACGCCAGTCGAAGCTGTTCCGTTGGGCCGTCCCGAGGGCCTAGCTGGCGTTTGAAGGCCGGCCCCATGGTCCGGTGATTGCCAGCGTGTAGCCCGGCGCCTGGATGTTCGCGAACAGCGTGCTGCCAGATGCGTTGAACACCGGGCCAGCGAACTCGCTCTCGTTCGCGAGGTTCAGGGCGAGCGGGTAGGCCTTGCCCTGTTCCGTCACGCCGACGAGGTGCGAGCGGCCCTCGCCGTCCTCGGCGAGGATCAGGCCGCCGTGTGGTGAGACGGTGATGTTGTCGGGCCCGTCAAAGCTGGAGTCGCCGGTGGCCGGGTCCGTGTTGACCCCGAAGATCGTCTTGAGCACGATCCGCGACTTCGCGGGGTCGTAAAACCAGACCTGGCCGTCGTGCTCGTTGGTCGAGCCGTCCGAGTGACGGGCGAAGCTGGCGACGAAGTAGGCGCCGCCGTCGCCCCACCACTGGCCCTCGAGCTTGCGCGACCGGGTGATCTGGTTGTTGGTGAACTGCTTGCGGACCGAGGTGCTCCGGGCGTCGCGATCCGGCACAGTCACCCATGTGACGGTGTAGACCGTGTTGACCGTGGTGGCGATCGACAGGTCGGGCACGTGGTTGCCGTCCTCGTCGAAGCACTTCATTGCCTCGAGCGTGCCGACCTCGACGGCGCCGTCTGCGGCGAGGGCGTGAAGGGCGCCCTTCCCTGGCGTGAAGCCGGTAGGTGGGGTCCAGCGGAAGTACAGTCCGTTCGGTCCGCCGGCATCCTCCGTGAGGTAGATGCTGCTTGTCGCTGGGTCGACCGCTGCTGCCTCGTGGGCGAACCTGCCGAGGAACTTCAGGGGGAGCGGGGACCTGTGGATGTTGGCGGCTTGGCTGGTCGGGTCGACTTCGAAGACGTAGCCGTGGTCCTTGGTGAGGGTGCCGCCGGTCCTGGCTTCCGTCTCCTCGCAGGTGAGCCAGGTGCCCCACGGTGTGACGCCGCCAGCACAGTTGTTCCAGGTGCCGGACACGGATGTGTACTGCTCGATCACGTTGTTGTCGGCGTCGAGCACGATCGTGGAGGTTCCACCGATGCCACCGTCGTCGTAGACGAGGCCGTCGACGTGTGGGACCGCGTGCCGGTCCGAGCCGGCCAGTTCGTGGTTCGACACGACTACCGAGCCGCCATCCGGGCGGGCGAAACAGCCCATGGCGTCAGGATCTCCGGGGTGGACGAACCCGCTGGCGCCGGCGACACCAGACTGCCCGATCACCTTGTAGGAGAAGCCCTTGGGGAGGGAGAGCAGGGGGCCTGCCGCGTACAGGGGGCCGTAGCCGGCGCTGGTTCGGGTGGCTGCCGCGGCCGAGCTGAGGAAGGGGTCGAGGCTGCCAGCGCCGGCAAATGCGAAGCCGAGCGTCGCGGCGGAACCGCCGAGGAAGGTACGCCTGGATAAGGAGTTGGGCACGGCTGCTCCTCAGGGAGGGATCCTGACGGGTAGATCCTTCCCATCAGACCGCCGGGGAAGGGTGTCCGCAACTGGAACACCGGTGAGTTGAGCCCCTTTCCGAGCCGCGTCGACCTGGGCGGTCATGCGCCGTGCCTGCAGCGCCTTCTCGCGACCGTGACGTAACCGACGGTCTGTCGGCTCGATATTTGAGCAGTAGCGAAGTCCTAGGGGGAAGGTTGGGGCCCATGGTTGAGCATGAGTCGCCAGTACGGCCGGGTGTGGCTGTGTGGAGCTGGGGCGGGGGATTCGCTGTCAAACACCCGTAAATGACGGCAACTGTCCGTTCTTTGGGCTCAACGCAGGTGGGACCGCATCTGGGACCCGGTCACGTTTCTGCCCTTTACCGCTTGGGTAGGTACCCGTGGTCGAGGCGCTGGGTCCAGCAGGGGGCCCCACGAGGCGTCGGCGACACCACGGCCCGGACGCAGGGGATGCACGACGCCCGGGTCGTGGTCCATCTCTGGGGCGGGGTTGAGGCTTGTGACGTCATCCCCCCTGCCCACGGGTGATCAGGAACAGGCCGGCGGAGATCAGGACAGCGAGGCCGACGCAGCGGAGCGCGAACTTCGCTTGCGCCTTCGAGGTCGGCGCGAGATCAGACACCTGCAGGGCAATCAGTGCCAAGCCGGAGGCCACTGCCGCCATGCCCACCGTGAGGGCGATCGCCAGTCCCAGGTGGTTGGTGAACAGCCACTCCGAGAATGCGGTGTGAACGTCCATGATGGCGACGGACCAGAACGCAATGGTGGCAACCGTGGCGATCGCGGCTATTGCCGCCGCCGATCGAGCGACACTCGGGCTGAGCGAGAATCCACTTCTGGTCATGAGCTGAACCAACCTCCGACTATCCCGGTGGGTGCGGGTGGTCGCTGGTCTGCGGGCCGGTTCTCCCGCTGTGAGTAGGACATGATGGATCCTTCTTCAGGGCCGCCGGGTGGTAACCGATATGTAGAGCTTCAGCTCCGCGAACTTGCCAGCGGGATAGGGGCCGTCGATGAAGCCGTAACCGAACGCCTCGTCGGGAAAGTCACTTCCGGCGTCGGCGTACACCAGGCGCCGTGAGGTGAAATCGCGAACTGTGATGGTGCTCTTGGCTGCTCGACCGCCCCAGGTGCCGGACGGATCGTGCCAGGAAGACACCTCGGCCTTCGCTGGTGCAGGGCCCCAGAGCCGCATGGTGACACTGATGTTGGCAGTACTCCGTGCAGCCCCGGCCTGCACGCTCCGCACGCAGGCGACGGTCTGCTGTGGCAGTGGCGGGTTGTCGACCTGAGCCATCGGCCCGGTCTGGCGCCACCGCGTGACCATGCCGCGAGGCCACAGCTCGCGGCTCAACAGGCGGTAGCCAGGAGGTGTTCGGGCAATCAGCGACTTCGTCTTCGGACGGTCGAGGTCAGACCCGAGAGGGCACACATGGACGATGCTGACGATGGCCCCGGCCGCCTGCGACACGGCGACCTGTGTGCGGACGACCGATCGGACCCGGACGGTGGTCGCGGCATCTGCTGGTGTGGCGCCGACGCCCATTGCGGCACTGAGCGTCAGCGCTGTGGCGAACGCGCCTTTCGCCGAACGCCGATGGATCCGACTGGGCACCTGCTTCATGGCATCTCCTTCGGGTCTTCAGGGCCCTGCAATGGTGTTGGCCTCTCACCATCTCGCCATCCCTCAGCAGGTGTCGTCAGCCTCAGGGCCCGTGGTCGTCGTGCGCTGGGCCACGGCTGTGGACTGGAGGACGACGTCGGCATCCGGGCCATCGCCGCCGCCATGGCCTTAGTTCAGGATGACCAGTCCGACGGCCAGAAGCGCGGTGGCGATGGTGACAAGGACCGACAGGAGAAACGCGACCGACGACATCGGAGAAGCGACGCTTCCGGTCGGGCGAGCATTCATGGCGGCGAGCGAAGAGCGCCAGGCGGCAATGGCCAGACCAAGTGTGACGCAGATCCCGAGCAGCATGAAGTCGCTGTCAAACATCCGGCGGGTCACAGGCGACTCGGGGACCAAGCCACGCTCTATGGCTGTTGCCAAGACATACGGAAAGATCGCCAGTGCAAGGAGGAGAGCTGCACGTCGGACGTGACGTGTGGAGTTTCTCGGCGGCGTACCGGTCATGTCACCTTTTCCCGTCCGGGCCGGCAGGTGCGAGTGCAGGAGCCATTCCATCGCCGATGGATCTTGTCCGGCGGCGGACGGGACGGGGCTGGCACCCGGCCCGGGTTCAGCATCGCCACGCCCAGCTAACGCTACGCGCGAGGAGGACCCCGCGCATGTCCCCGACCGACCCGGCAGGGATCATGAGCCAGGCGCCCTCACTTCGAAGTCGGCCCGGTGAATGCTCACCAGGGACGCACTTCCTTTGTCCGCTAGCGGGGTGGGATCGTCGCTGGTGTGAAACCTTTGCGGCCGCTCGTGGGTCGTTTGGTCATGAGAGGCATGATCCAGCGGGGGGTGAATGTCCCGGCACCTCACCGGGTCGTGGCGGCTGGGCTGATGGTGGTGGGGGCTTTGGCAGGGTGCGCGGGGGATGCCACTGACGGGGCCCCGCAGCCCGTGATTCCGACGTGGGCCAGCGACACCACGACGAGCGGCCGGTCCTCCGTTGCGCACCTGGCCATCGAGCCAGGCACCTACCGAATTCCGGCCTCGCCGTGGTCGGTTGCGGACTACACGGTGACGTTCCGGGACGGCTGGGCGGTGCAGTACGGCCACATCTTCAGCAAGCACGCCGACCAGGACAACGAGTTCGGGTTCTATGCCGTCGTGGTCGACGAGATCTTCACCGACCCGTGTCAGGGCGAAGGTGTGCCCCTGGCCGTCGGCTCCGGCGTAGGGGACCTCGTCACGGCGCTGATGGAGCAGCCCGGCCCGACCAAGAAGGGCCCTGTGACCGACACCTTGGCGGGCTACCCCGCAACGCGGATCGAGCTGGAGATCCCACAGAGCCTTGACCTGGCGAAGTGTCGCTTGGCCCAGGACGACGTCATGGGTCTTCAGGTCTGGAACAGCAGGCGTGCGGACAAGTACTTCGTGCTCCTTCCCGACCATCTCATGAGCGTGTACGTCCTCGAGGTGCACGACAGGCGCCAGGTGTTCCTGGTCGAGACGGGCCCCGGCATGTCCGACACCGACCAGGCCGACCTGAAGGCCGCCCTCGACTCGATCCGCATCGAGGGGTAGATCCAGCATGAATGCGGGGACTGGAGAACCACTCGTGGCCCACGAGGTCCACAGTGAGTCCGACCTCGTGCGCGTGGTGTTCGAAGCGTCGTACCGGCGCCTGGTGGGTCAGCTGTATGGCGTTTGCCGCGACCTCACCGAGGCGGAGGAAGTCGTCGCGGAGGCCTTTGCACGCGCGGTGCAGCACCGACGCACCTTCGCCCGTCTGGACAACCCGGAGGCGTGGCTGCGCACGGTCGCCGTCAACGTCAGCCGCACCCGTGCGCGCCGACGCAGGCTGCTCGGCGACCGCGAGCGAGCGCAGGTCGCGCGACACCCAGTGATGGAGGACGACCGGTTGGCGCTCATGGCTGCCCTCCGGACGCTGCCCGACATCCAGAGGGAGGCCATCGCGCTGCACTACCTGGCCGACCTCCCTGTCCAGGCGGTCGCCGAGGCCACCGGCGTCCCCGTCAGCACCGTGAAGACCCGGCTGCGCCGGGGACGCGCCGCACTCGCCCTGCTGCTCGCCGACCTTCCCGACCCCCGTCAGGAGGAGGCGCCCCATGCCTGACCTCGACCGGCTCCTGCGCTCTGACATGTCCCGCGCTGCGGCCCAGGCTGCGCAGTCGCCCGACTTCTCGGCCATCGAGCAGCGCGGAGCCCAGCGACACCGGACCCGCATCGTGATCACCGCTGCCGCTGCCTGCGCGCTCATCGTCCTGGCAATGCTCGGAACGTCTTTCGTGGGCGGGTTCGATCGCACCGCTCCGCAGCCGGCCAAGGACCCGATGCCCCGGCCCACCGGGGATGCGCTGGCGAAGCACTGGACCCCGCTTCGCCCGGACACCTCGAGGCGGGTCACTGCGAGGCAGTCCCAGATCGATGAAGCAGATTCCAGCTACGGTGGGATTGACATCCGCGAGGTCAACTCGGGAGACCCTTCGCATTCATTGTCCTGGGGGATCCAGCTCCGGGAGACACCGCCCTTGGCGTCAACCCTTGACCCCGCGAGCCGCGTGGTCGAACACGGCTTCGTCTTCGACACCGATCGCGATGGAGCCGCTGACTGCCAGATCGGCATCAATACCGACGCCCCGAAACCCGGGCAGCTGCGGGTGTGGGTCAAGAACCTGACGACTGGCGTCACCGACGAGCGGGTCGGCGGGCCGTACGGCTTTCCGTTCGACTTCTTCCATCCCAGCGAGACGGCGAACGAGTCCCGGCGAGACGTGAGCATCTTCTTCTTGACAGGTGCAGACAAAGCCTGTGTCTTCCCCAACGCAACGGGTTTCTACGCCTACGCGTCCGTGACCGAGAACGGGCTCGTCACGGAGTGGGACTACGCACCGAACGACGCCTGGCTCGAATTGACCGACTGACCGCCCCGTTCCTCGAACACGGTGATCTGCAGGTCGATCATGTCCACCTGCCGGGGGTTGGAGATCTCCAGGGTGGCTCGGCCAACGTCCAGGATGGTCACCTTCTCGCCCTCGTCTCCGTGGACCTGGAGCTCCACCGTGCCGCCCAGTGCGTCGTCGGGGCCTGGTGCCGGGGCTTGGTGTTGGGGCTTGGTGTTGGGGCTTGGTGTTGGGGTCTGGGCCGCAGGGGGTTGCCGAGACCATCCTCCCGCGGGACCCTTGAGCCGGTCCTGAGGTGGCTTGAAGGGTGCGCTGGACCACGCCCTTTCGGGCGGTCGCCGCCTGCGTGACGGAGCAGACTGGGGAGCGGGGTGGAGCGCGGGACGACGGTGCGACTCCGAGTGCTCGGCGAGCTCGCGGCCACGCGCGACGGCGTGGTCGTGGACCTCGGTGGGCGGCGCCAGCGCGCCGTCCTCGCCGCGCTGGTGATCTGGCGAGACCAGGTCGTCTCAGCCGAGCGACTCACGCGTTGCGTCTGGGGGGACAACCCACCTTCGAACCCGGCTGGAGCACTCCAGTCCTACGTCAGTCACCTCCGGCGCTGCCTCCAGCCCGAGGCCGTGGCCCGGCAGCGCGACGGCGTCATCGCCAGTGAAGCGGCCGGCTACGTCCTGCGGCTCGCGCCCGGCTCCGTCGACGCGTGGTGCTTCGAACGAGCCCTGGACTCCGCGGCAGGGCTCGCGCCGGCCGAGGCGATGCGCTCGCTGGACGACGCCCTCCGGCTGTGGCGCGGTCCGGCGTATGCCGAGTACCTGGGCGAGCCCTGGGTCGAAGCCGAAGCCCTGCGACTCACCGAGTTGTATGCCGTGGCGCGCGAGCGGCGGCTCGAGACGAGACTGCAGCTGGGAGACGCCGCCGTCGTCATCGGTGAGCTCGAGGCACTGGTCGCCGAGGACCCCCTGAGGGAGGAGCGCTGGCGACTCCTGGCGCTTGCGCTCTACCGCGCCCAGCGTCAGGCGGGGGCCTTGGCGGCGTTGCGCAGGGCACGCCAGACCCTGGCCGAGGAGCTGGGCGTGGACCCGGGGCCCGCGCTTCGAGCGCTCGAGGCCGAGGTGCTCGCCCAGTCTCCGGCCCTTGACGGACCGGTGCCGAGGATCGGGGTCGAGCTCCATGGGAGGGAGCAGCCCCCAGAGGAGCAGCGCCCGGGGGACCGGAGTGTCAGAGAGCAGCCCGCGGGGGAGCTGGGCGTGCGGGAGACGTCCCCTGACACGGGTTCAACGTCCGACCTCGTCGACAGAGCACGGGAGCTCGCGTCCTTGCGGCGGATGGTGGACGAGGTGGCCGACGCCAGACCCGGTTGCGTGCTCGTCGAGGGCCCGGCCGGCATCGGCAAGTCACGGCTCCTCGTTGAGGCAGTGCGTGTCGCGACGTCGGCGGGCCTCCGCGTGCTCTCGGCCCGGGGCAGCCAGCTCGAGCGATCCTTTGGCTTCGGTGCGGTGCGCCAGCTGTTCGATCCCTGCACCGGCGACCCCGGGGCACGCGACCGGCTGCTCGCCGGCGCCGCCTCGGTTGCGAAGCCGGTCTTCGACGAGGTGGCAGGAGACGAGACTGCGAACAACGGCAGCTTCGCCGTCCTCCACGGCCTCTACTGGCTCACCGTGAACCTTGCCAACGAAGGGCCGGTGGTGATCTGCATCGATGACATCCAGTGGTGCGACAGCGCTTCGCTCCGCTACCTCGCGTACCTCGTCAAGCGGCTCGAAGGGCTCCCTGTCCTCGTCGTCCTGGCCATGCGCACGGGCGAACAGCATCCTGATGACGCGCTCTTGGCGGACCTCGCCCTGGACTCGTCGGTCACCGTGCTCCGGCCCGCACCGCTTTCGCCGGAAGCGGCTGCCACCCTCGTCCGGGCGCGGCTGGGCGAAGGCGCCGACCCCTTCGTCGAGGCATGCCACCGCATGACCTCGGGCAACCCACTGCTGCTGCGCCAGCTGCTGCGCGCCCTGGCGGACGAGGGGGTCCGGCCCGATGTCTCCCACGTCGACACGGTCCGGGCAGTCGGCTCTCGTGCGGTCTCCGCTCTGGTGACCTTGCGGCTGCGCAGGATGCCTCCCACGGTGACGGCCTCTGCGCGTGCCGTTGCCGTGCTGGGCGAGGCCGCCGGCCTGCCGACCGTGGCCGCGTTGGCCCAGCTGCCCGAGGACGAGGTAGCGGCTGCCCTGGACACCCTGAGCCGGAGCGAGATCCTCACCGATGACGGGCACCTGACCTTCGTCCATCCGTTGGTGCGTGACGCGATCTACGACGACCTCCCAGCCGGCGAGCGTGCGTTGCACCACGACCGTGCCGCGCAAGTCCTCCGGACGCTGGGCGCGACACCCGAGCAGGTGGCGGTCCACCTGCTGCGGGCACCGCACCGAGGCAGCGTCGCCACCGTGCAGCTGTTGCGGAGCGCGGCCGGCACGGCGATCTCGCGGGGTGCCGCCGATGCAGCTGTCGGGCTGCTGAGGCGGGCGCTGGAAGAGCCGGTGTCCGGACCCGATCGTGCCGCCGTTCTCGTCGAGCTCGGACGCGTCGAAACCCAGGTCGACGGTCCCGCCGGTGTGTCGCACCTGTGCGATGCGTACACCGCCCTGGACGAGCCGCACGAGCGCGCGCTCCTGGCAATGGACATCGCCCGTACCCACGTGTTCGTCTCCCCACCCGGGGTCGCCACCTCGTTCGCGCGCGCAGCGAGCGCAGCCCTTCCTGACCGGCTCGACGACGAGCGGCAGGGACTGCTCGCGCTGCAGCGCATCACCGGCTTCATGCACGGGCTCCCCGCTGACGCCTACCGAGCAGGACCTGTCCCTGAGGTGTCAGGGGAGGGCGACGGTGCCCGGATGCTTGCCGCGACCCTGTCCTACGAGCTGCTGCGTGAGGGCGAGGACAGGGCGGGTGCGGTCCGGCTGGCCCGCTTCGCCCTCGAGGAGGACCGCCTCCTGGCGGTGGACAACGGACTGCTCTGGATCGTGGCCGCCAACGTCCTGATGCTGGCAGACGACGAGCTGGGGGACTTCTGGGACCGTGCCCTCGCCCGAGCTCACGCGACGGGCGGACTGTTCGCCGCACTCTCGGTGAACCTGTGGCGAGGCTTCGCCCAGTGGCGTCGCGGCCAGCTCGACGACGCGGTGCAGTCGCTGACCGATGCCGTCGAGCAGCAGCGCGTCTGGGGGATCTCCGAGGCCACGTCGACGTATGCCGCGGCCTTCACCCTGGGGGTCCTGACCGACCTCGGCGACCTGGACGCGGCCGCGTCGAGTCTGGAAGACGCACGCCGACTCCCCTGGGTAGGTGAGGGCGGCAGGCTGATGCGAGAAGCCGCGGCCCGACTGCTCCTCGAGCAGGGCCGACCATCCGATGCCCTTGGCGAGCTGGCCGCCTCGGCCGACAGCCCTCCGGTCGCCAACCCGGCCTGGGGTCCGTGGCGTGGGCTCGCGGCACGGGCCCTCCATGCCCTCGGGCGCAGCGACGAGGCGATGGTCCTGGCTCAGGAGGAGGTCGACCTCCTGCGCCGCTGGGGTGCGCCGACAGCCCTCGGCCCGTCCCTGCGACTCCTGGGTGAGCTGCGAGGGGCTGACGGCGCCGAGCACCTCCGAGAGGCAGTTGAGGTGCTGTCGGGGACCTCCTCGGTCTTGGAAGAGGCTCGCGCACGACTCGCTCTCGGACGATGTCAGGCGGTCGCCCACCAGGAGGCGGTGCCCCTCCTGAAGGCCGCACTCGCAACTGCCCGCGCCTGTGGGGCCGCACGGGTTGTCCATGACGCTCTCTCGGCTCTCGTCGAGAGGGGAGAGAGCGCCGCCGAGGTGGATGACGTCCCCGTGGGGATCACGAGCCGCCAGCGGCGTGTCACGGACCTGGTCGCGTCGGGGCTCGACGTCAACGAGGTCGCCCAGCGGCTGTTCCTGACACCCGGGACGGTGCGAGCCGTGCTCGAGTCAGTGCAGGGAGCCCGGCGATGATCCGTCGAAGAGCCTCAGGGTCCCGGCTCAAGTTGCCCTCAAGTCGTCCTTGTCATGCTGGTACGCCCCGATCGTGAGGAATCCCGTGGTGCCCGAGTCCGCGTCCCCCGCACCGTCCCGCTCTCCGTCCGGAGCGGAGCTCCTGCGAGGTCTGTGCGGTGGCGCGGTGCACCTGCCCGGGGACGCGGCATACGACGAGGCACGTATGCCGTGGAACCTCCAGGCTGACTCCCACCCTGCTGCCGTTGCCTATCCGGCGTTTCCCCAAGAGGTGGCAACGGTGCTGCGCGCGGCCGCGTCGGCGGGCCTCAAGGTCGCACCCCAGGGCACCGGCCATGGCGCACCTCCACTCGCCGGCCATCTCGGTGACGCCGTTCTCTTGCGAACCACCGCCATGACCGAGCTCCGCGTCGACGCCGGCCGACGCACCGCGCGGGTCGGTGCCGGCGTGCTCTGGGGCGACGTCGTGGAGCGAGCCGGCCGCGTCGACCTCGCAGCACTGCACACGTCGAGCCCAGGCGTCGGTGTCGTCGGGTCGTCGCTCGGGGGCGGCCTGAGCTGGTACGCCCGCCAGCACGGGCTCCAGTGCAGCGCGATCACAGCTGTCGAGCTGGTGACGGCCGACGGCACGTTCGTGCGAGCGACGGACGAGGTCGACAGTGACCTCCTGTGGGCGGCACGCGGCGGAGGTGGCGGCTTCGGTGTCGTCACCGCGCTCGAGTTCGACCTGCTTCCCGTGAGCACGGTGTATGCCGGCCTGCTCGCCTGGGACTGGACCCACGCCCAGCGCGTGCTCACGGCGTGGGGCTCGTGGGCCGCGGAGGCGCCGGACACCGTGACCAGTGTCGCGCGGCTCTTCCAGGCGCCCGACCTGCCGTGGCTTCCCGCCGACGTCCGCGGACGCACGCTCGTGATGATCGACGCCGTCGTCCTTGAGGGGCGCGAAGCAGCCACGCAGGTGCTCGCGCCGCTGCGCGCCCTCGACGCGGAGATCGACACCTTCAGCGAGTGTCCAGCAGCCTCGGTGGCACAGCTCCAGCTCGATCCGCTTGCGCCGACTGCCGTCTACGCCAACAGCGTCCTGCTCGACGCGCTGCCCGAGCGAGCCGTCGAGGCGCTGGTTGCGACGGCGGGCCACGGGTCGGGGTCGGACCTGCTCTTCGTCGAGCTGCGCCAGCTCGGGGGAGCGGTGGGTCGGACGGCGTCGCGTGCGGGGGCGCTGGACCGCATGGACGGCTCGGTCCTGGTCCTCTGTGTCGGCCTCGACCAGGGAGCGGGGTGGGCGGCGGTGCGCGAGGACGCGAGCCGCGTGACGGAGGCCCTCCAGCCGTGGGCGACGGGCTCGGCATACCTGCTGATGGCTGACGCGGACGTCGACGAACAGCGCGGCTGGCCGGCCAACTCGTGGCAGCGACTCGTCGACATCAGGGGGGCGGCGGACCCCGAGGGGCTGTTCGTCTCGCCTCGCCCAGGCTCCCAGCCCGGCTGAGGGACGCCGCCTCAAGCGGACGCCAAGTTCGTCTCAAGGCACCGGGTTCACGGTGGTGCTCCACCACCACACCGAAAGACCCGGAGGAATCATGACCATCGCCGAATCGCCCGCCGCGCTCGAACGCCCTGTGCCCTTCGCAGAGCTGAGCGCACGGACGCAGGGAATCGTCGCCGTCCCCGGAGACGAGGAGTACGACGCGCTCGTCTCGCCGTGGAACGTGGCGGTCCCTGTCAGGCCAGCAGCCGTCCTGGCCGCGGAGACCGACCAGGACGTCGTCGAGGCGGTCCGCTTCGCGGCACGCAACGGCCTGCGCGTGACACCACAGGCCACCGGACACGGCCCGATGGCCGAGCTCGTCACCGAGCTGCTCGTCACGACCAAGCGACTGGACGAGGTCGTCGTCCACCCCGAGGGCTGGGCGCGGGCCGGCGCCGGCGTGAAGTGGCTCCGCGTCGTCGAAGCCGCCGCGCCCCATGGACTTGCGCCGCTGTCCGGCTCCATCACCGACGTGGGCATCGTCGGCTACACCACGGGCGGTGGCCTCGGGCCGATGGCGCGGACCTACGGGCTGGCGATCGACAAGGTTCGCGCCATCGAGGTCGTGACTGGCGACGGCGTCCTGCGCCGGGTCACGCCCACGGACCACCCTGAGCTGTTCTTTGCCCTTCGAGGCGGCAAGGGGATGCTGGGCATCGTCACGGCGATCGAGTTCGACCTCGTGCACCAGCCGATGTTCTACGGCGGCTCGCTGTGGTTCGACGGCGGGGATGCTCCGTCAGTGATCGAGCGGTGGCGGGACTGGTCTGACGGCCTCCCTGAGCTGGGCACCACCTCCTTCGCGTTGTTCCAGCTGCCGGACATGCCAGGCGTCCCCCCGCAGCTCGCCGACCGCCTCTCCTTGTCCGTGCGCTACGTGTGGACCGGCGATGCCGAGGAGGGAGAGCGCCGCTTCGCTGCGATGCGTGATGCGGCTCCGGTGATCCTCGACGATGTGGCCCACAAGCCATACACCGCAATCGACTCCGTGCACACGGACCCACTGGAACCCACACCGGCGTACGAGGCGGCGGCCGTCCTCACGGAGTTCCCTCAAGATGCCGTCGACGCTCTGCTTGAACTGACGGGAACTGGTGCGGCCTCGCCGCAGGTGCTCGTCGAGGTGCGCCAGATGGGCGGTGCGATCGCCCGGGGTGGCGAGCACCCCAGTGCCTTCGCGTCGCGTGAGGTTGCCTACTCGCTCCTGATCGTCGGGATCGCTGAGATCCCCGGAGTGCAGGACCACGCGGCGGCGATCCTGGCGGCGATGCGTCCGTGGACCGGCGGGTACCGGCTGCCGAACTTCACCTTCACCCCCGAGGAGTACGCCGACGCCTACGACGAGGTGACGATCGCGCGGCTGCGAAGGGCGATCCGGTCCTACGACCCAGCCGGGGTGATGGCCATCGGTGGTGTGCTGAGCTGACAGGTGTCGTCGTGGGACGAGTCTGTCCTGTCGCTGCGCTCAGCTGGAGGCGGTCGACGTGATGGTGGTGCGCTGACGCAGGATGGCGACGCCCATGCTGGCCATGAACACGAAGAATGCGATGAATCCGATGCTGGAGATGCCTTCGAAGACGCTCGACACGGGCGCGAGGAGCCCCAGCCATCCGGCGAGCACCCCGACCAGGATGCCCAGCCATCCGATCCATCGGGGCAGGGCGCGCGTCGTCAGGATCGCCGCGGAGAACAGTGGCACCACCACTCCCCAGCCCAGGAAGTTTCCTGCGCTGTTGGTGACGAGGGCGGTCGCCGCGAAGGTGTCGAAAGTGGCTGCCAGCGTTGCCTGCGACGCCGCGTCGGCGTCGGAGTAGGCCGGAACCAGCTCGTACGCCATCGAGATGGGCAGAAGGTGCGACACGGTGACCAACGTCAGCCAACGGCTCCGAGGACGGGTCCGAGCAGCATGACCCTGCCGGCGTCCCGCAGGACGTCGTAGAACCCCACCCAGGCAACGATGCCGAGGAAGCCCATGAGGATGATGAGCCAGGCTCCGACGTAGAAGAGTCCGCCGGCCGCGTCGACGTCCGCGATCCACTGGAGGCCAGGCTCTCCGGTCTCGGGAATCAGGACCTCGACCCCGCTGGAGGCCATGGAGACGCCGCCCACGAGGAAGCAGGCCACCAGCGCGAGGGCGCACACGCCCCCGACCCTTGACAGACGCAACACCTTGATCATGACGGTGCCCCCGATCGGCCCCTCAGCTCTGAGGGTCCTCCCGGGCCGGCCGACCGTCAATGACCCCATTGGACCCTCATCATGCGGTGACTACCGGGGTGTCGCCATGGCCCGCTTGTGGCCGGAACCAGCGCTGCAGCGCACCCGACGACGAATGGGCTGCTCGGGCTGGGTCCCAGGAGGTGATTCGGGCGTAACCTCAGGTGAGACGTTGCATACGCTTGTCTGCTGCGGTCAGCGGCGGGCCCTTTCGAAGGGAGCGGCTACGTCGCCGCAGGGAACAGACCAAGTCGACACCCCGGTCGAGGGTGCGGGTGCTGAACGCAGCGCGGATGGCTTGCGTCGGACCCACAACGGGTACCGGCACGAGGCGTTCTTCTGGTCGGGTGACGACCAGTTCCTGGCTGGGACGGTCCCCTTCGTCACGCAGGGCATCGACGCGTGCCAGCCGGTCATGGTCGCGGTCGTCCGCTCTCACATCGAGCTTCTGCGCGACGCCCTCGGTGTCCAGGCGGACCAGGTCGAGTTCTACGACATGGTTCAGCTCGGGGCGAACCCGGCGCGCATCATTCCGGCGTGGCAGCGCTTCACCGACGCGCACCCGGGGCAACCGGTGCGGGGCATCGGTGAGCCGATCTGGCACGGCCGCAGGCTCGCCGAGCTCGCCGAGTGCCAGATGCACGAGGCGCTGCTCAACATGGCCGTCGACACGGACACCCCGTTGTGGCTGATGTGCCCCTATGACATGGGCACGCTTCCGGATGAGGTGCTGGCAGAGGCTCACCGCTCCCACCCGGTCGTCGTCGACATCGAGACGCATCGTGGGAGCACCACCTACGGCGGAGCCCACCACGTCGTGACGATGTTCGAGACCGACCTCCGAGCCGTCGAGGTCGCGGTTTCCCACCGAGTCTTCGGGAGCGATGACCTCGCTGCGGTCCGCGCCGACGTCCGGGCGTGTGCCTCCTCGGTGGGCCTGACGGACGAGCGCATCGACGACCTTGCCCTCGCTGTGCACGAAGTCGCCCTCAACAGTGCCTTGTACGGCCATGGTGCGAGCGAGCTGCGCATCTGGGAGGAGGACGAGGCACTGGTCTGCGAGGTGCGCGGCCCTGGCCACATCGCCGACCCGATGATCGGACGACGCCTGCCGCCGTGGGGGGAGCAGCACGGACGCGGTCTGTGGATCGCCAACCAGCTGTGCGACCTCGTCCAGGTCCGCTCCGGCGAGGGCGGCACGACGGTCCGGATCCACACCTGGCTCTGAGGGCGTTCGTCCGTCAAGAGGGAGCGGTGGGCAGCGTCGCCGTGACGACGGTCCCGGCCCCTTCGGACCGCGGGCTGATGGTGGTCGTGCCCCCGTGTGCCGTGACGATGGCGTCGACGATGGCCAGGCCAAGGCCATGCCCTCGGCCTGGCCGCGACGTGGAGTCCCTGCTGAACGGATCAAAGGCACGCATCCGCAGGTCCTCGGCAATGCCGGGACCACTGTCGCTCACCTTGATGGTCACCCGGTGCGGCTCGCCCGAGGCATCGAGGCACACGTCCGTGCCGCCGTGCCTGAGCGCGTTGTCGACGAGGTTGCCCAATGCCTGCTCGAGTCGGACAGCATCTCCACAGATCGTCAGCGACCCATCGGCATGCACCTCAATACGTCGTCCCTCTGCGGCTGCCCGCGTCGAGAAGCGTTGCGCCACGTCGCGCACCAGCTGGCCGAGGTCCACGTCGGCCACCTCGAGCGACAGCGGCGAGCTGTCCGTCGCGGCTACGGTGAGCAGACCCTCGGAGAGTGCGGTGAGCCGCGACACCTCTTCGTTCGCTGAGGTGAGGGCTGTGACGAGCTCGTCGCGAGAGCGTGGCCGCGACAGCGCAAGGTCGAGTTCGACGCGCAGGAGCGACAGTGGTGTGCGCAGTTCGTGGCTGGCCTCCGCGACGAAGTGGCGCTGCTGCCGCACTGCGGCGTCGAGCCGGTCGAGCATGCCGTTCAGGGTCGAGCCGAGTCGGTGGATCTCGTCGTGGGCGGCCGGCAGCGGCAGCCTCGAGCCTGCGGAGGTCGAGGAGATCTCGGCCGCCCTGCGTCGCATGCGCTCGACGGGACGCAGGGCCGAACCCGCCACCAGGTATCCCAGGCCCGACGCGAGGATGAGCGCCAATGGTCCACCGACCAGGAGCTGTGACTGGATCCCGCCCAGGGCGTCCTCGGTCTGGGCCTGCGAGGTGCCGACCACGAGAACCTGGTCCGAGACCCGGCGCACGAGAAGCAGGCTCCCCTCCGGGTCCTCCTCGCCGACGAGTCGGACAGGGCGGTCGATTTCCCGGTCGATACTGGTCGAGTGCGCAGCATCGCCTGCGCTCAACACAGCACCCGATACTTGCGGTGAGGAGGCCACCAACCGTCCTTCCGGCGTCGCGATCTGCGCGAAGAACTCACCCGTCATGGAAGTGGCGGCGTCGGCGCGACCAGGCCACGGGACGCGAGCGAGCGCGTCCAGCTGGGTGGCCATCGCCCCACGGCTCTGCTGCGTCAGGGTGTCGTCCACGCGAACGTAGACGAACGTGCCGAGAGCCGCGAGGGCGAACGCGGTCGCGACGGCGAAGGAGGCCGCCACCCGGATGCGGATGGGCAGGCGGCTCACGGCCTTCATCGTCCCGAGCGGTCCAGCCGGTATCCCACGCCTCGGACCGTTTGCAGCGACGCGTGGCCGAACGGGCGGTCGATCTTCTGGCGCAGGTACCGGACGTAGACATCGACGACGTTGGAGTGACCGTCGTGGGCGACATCCCAGACGAGGTCACGAAGCTGGTCACGGGTGAGCACGCGCCCCGGTCGGCGCATGAAGGCCTCGAGGAGGGCGAACTCGCGCGAGGAGAGTAGGACGGACTCGCCTCCACGGCATACCTGTCGCGTCGCCGGGTCGAGCGTGAGGTCACCCACGACGAGCTGGGTGGGGCGCGGCACTGGTCCTCGCCGCGCGAGCGCGCGCAAGCGCGCCAGCAGTTCCACCAGGGCGAAAGGCTTGGTCAGGTAGTCGTCGGCGCCCACGTCCAGGCCGCGGATGCGATCACGCACCGCGGTCCGCGCGGTCAGCATCAGGACCGGTGCCCAGTTGTTGGCGCGGCGCAGTCGACGGCACACCTCGAAGCCGTCGATGTCGGGCAGCATCACGTCCAGGAGCACGGCGTCGAACTCACCGGAGACGGCTGCGTCGACCGCCGCCTCGCCCGTCCGCGTCACCTCGACGACGTGGCCGTTCTCGCCCAGCCCCCGCCGGAGCAGCTGGGCCATCTTCGGCTCGTCCTCCACGAGCAGCAGGTGCACTCCTCCATGGTAGGCAGCCACGTGAGACCCCGATGAGAGCTCATCGCCACCTCATCTCGCCGACCTAGCCTGGGAGAACCGGAAGGAGACCCGACATGGATGTTCGGATGACGAAGCGGCGGGCGATTGCCCTCGTCGGAACCCTTGGCCTGGTGGCCATTCTCGGTGGCGGCGCCGCCGTCGCAACCGGCGGGGACGACAAGGCTGCGGACCGGCCCATCACTGGTGGGGCCCTCCGGCAGGCGAGCCAGGCCGCTCTCGCCGAGACCGGTGGTGGCCGCGTGACCGAGACGGAGGTGGGCGATGAGGAGAGCCTGTATGAGGTGGAGGTCACCTTGGGCGATGGCACCCAGGTGGATGTCCAGCTCGACGAGCAGTTCCACGTCGTGGGTAGCAGGACAGACCGCGAGAACGGGTAACCAGCGCACACTCCCGACCATCCGGGCGCGGTCCGTGGCGGTTGCAGTCGCCACCGTCGCTGCATTGTCTCTCGCCGCGGGAGGATGCTCCGGATCCACAGGGTCCGGCCGGTCCACAGGGTCCACGGGATCGACCGGGTCCACGGGTTCCGCCGGGCCCGCGTCGGTCACGCTGCCTCAGGGTGGCCAGATCGTCTCGATGCAGCCGTCAGACTTCACGACAGTGATCGACAACCCCTACTGGCCGATGGAACCAGGCACTCGGTGGACCTACGACGAGGTCGACGACGAGGGTCGCGCCCTCACGGTCGCCGTGACCGTCACCAGCCTCACGCGCACCGTGGCGAACGGTGTCACCGCGCGGGTGGTGCGCGACACGGTCACCGCCAAGGAGGGGCTGGTGGAGGACACGTTCGACTACTACGCACAGCATCGGGACGGCACCATCTGGTACCTGGGGGAGGACACTGCGGAGTTCGAGGACGGCAAGGTCGCATCCAGGGAGGGGTCCTTCGAAGCAGGGGTCGACGGTGCGCTGGCTGGGGTGGTGATGCCCGGCAGGCCCGAGGTCGGGATGAAGTACCGCCAGGAGTTCTTCAAGGGGCAGGCCGAGGACAACGGCCAGGTCCTCAGCGTCAGCGAGTTCGCCGAGGTGCCGGCGGGCAAGTTCGGTGCCGTGCTGCTGACCCGCGACACCATCCCCATTCAACCCGACGTCCTCGAGTACAAGTTCTACGCGAAAGGCGTCGGGCCGGTCATGACGCTGGGGGTTTCCGGTGGGGGAGGTCGGGAAGTACTCAGGCAGAGGTCGACGGTGTCGGCGCAAGTGGCCAAGGCCGCCGGAACCGTCCCGCTCGGACAGGCCTACGGCTGACCGGCGGGAAGGCTGACGCGGGGACCTGCCGTTCGGCCCGCCCCCGCGTCCCGGTCACATGCCGGGGATCTCCATGAACTTCTGGGTCGAGATCGTCCCGCCTGCTGCGGAGTGCGGGTGTCCTTCGAGGAGCCCGTCCAGCTGCTCTTGCGAGTCGGCGTCGATGACCGAGTAGCCCGACACCTGCACGTCGGCGTCGCCCTCGTTCACCAAGGGCGACCCCATGTCGACGAGCTTGTCCCCGACGCGCTCGCCCCAGCTCATCCATTCCTGCATCCCGGCTGCTGCCTGGTCGGGTGGGATGTCAGCCATCTGAGCGCGCATGGCACTGGTGGTGTTGTAGAAGACCATGTACTTGGACACGACTACTCCTTCGAGGGTTTCAGGCCGGCACCGGTCGGCGGCCGCCCAACCTCGATCCTCCATCGTCGAAGCATCGTCCGCAGCAGAATTCGGCGGGAGTTTCGCCGACGGACGCGCGTCCGAAGGCGTGGTCCTCACCAAGTGCGGCCGACTGGGCCTCAGGGTCTGCTCAGGGGGCCACTGGCACGGTTCACCCCATGACGACGCTTGCAACAGACCAACGCCGTGCCATGCTCAACAAGGTCCCCGAGGTCACGGTGTACTTCTGGATCATCAAGATCCTGTGCACCACGGTCGGGGAGAGCTTCGCGGACTACATCAACGAGACCCTCGGCTTCGGCCTGGGCAAGACGACCCTGGTCTTCTCCGTCGCGCTCATCGCCGTACTCGTCGCGCAGTTCCGGCTCCGCCAGTACGTGCCTTCGGTCTACTGGCTGGCAGTGGTGCTCATCAGCGTCGTGGGAACACTCCTGACGGACAACCTCACCGACGGGGTCGGCGTCCCACTGTGGATCAGCACGACGGTGTTCGCCGTGGTCCTCGGGGTGGTCTTCGCGATCTGGTACGCCCGGGAGCGCACCCTCTCCATCCACTCCATCGTCACGACCCCCCGTGAGGCCTTCTACTGGCTCACCGTTCTCGTGACCTTCGCGCTGGGCACCGCCGCCGGCGACTGGACGCTGGAGCTGACCGGCTGGTCGGCCGGACCCTCGGTCCTGCTGCCGCTGGGGCTGATCGCGGCTGTGTTCGGGGCGTGGAAGCTCGGAGCCGGGCCGGTGCTGTGCTTCTGGCTGGCCTACATCCTGACCCGTCCGCTGGGCGCGAACATCGGTGACTTCCTGGCCTCTGGCCGAGATGAGGGCGGCGCGGGGCTGGGCACCCTGGGCACGAGCGTCCTGTTCCTTGGAACCATCCTCGCCGTCGTGGTCTACCTCAGCGTCACCCACAAGGACCGCATCGAGCGGACGGCCGTTCGCGCCGAGCTCGAAGCCGCCGCGGTGGGCGACCGACGGGGCTGAACCGACAGGGCTGGTTGACAGGGCTGGTTGACAGGAATGACCGTGGAGCGACGGCGGGCGAGGGTCTTGGTGGTCACTGACAGTGCCAAACCCTCGCCCGCGGTGCTGCGCGCCGTTGCCGCGCGGGCGGCCAGGGGCGACGTCCAGTTTCGGCTCGTGGTGCTGAACCCGGCACGCGCGGAGGTCAACCTGCTGCACCCGGAGCGTCACGACAAGGCGTTCGAGGCCGAGTGCGTCCTGCTGGAGTCGTTGCCGGCGCTCGAGGCTGTCGCGGGCGCCAGGGTCATCGGTTCGGTGTCCGTCCGTCACGATCCCGTCGAGGCCATCGAGGAGACCGTCCTCAGCGAACCCGTCGACGAGATCGTGCTCGCGCTGCCTGCACACGGGTCAAGGTCGTGGAGGCACTCAGACCTGGCACGACGCCTGAGGCGCTTCGGCATTCCGGTGACGGAGCTGTCATGACCGGACTGCCCCCGGGCACAGAACGGCTGCGGTGAGGGCGACAACCCGTTGCCTCCGTCGTTCGTCTTCAGGGTATGGGACGCGGGCGACTGACCAGAAGGACTTCGGTGGTGGGCGCGCTGACGCTGGCGCTGGCGAGCGCCCTGACGGCCACGACGACGACAGGGGCCACCGCAGGCGCCGCCGCGACGCCCGCCAGCCTCGCGCAGGCGGCCTTCACCAGGATGACCGAGGCGCAACGGATCGGGCAGCTCTTCATGGTCGGCACCCCGGCGACCGGGTTGTCTGCCGCCGCGGCTTCAGCGATCTCCGCACGGCACGTGGGCAACCTCATCCTCACCGGACGCACGTATGCCGGTGCGGCACCGGTGCGGTACCTCGCGGCCAGCGCGGACCGGCTGACGACCGCCGCGGCAACGGCGGGGGTTCCGCTCTACGTGTCCGCAGACCAGGAGGGCGGTCAGGTCCAGGTGCTCCAGGGCCCCGGCTTCACGCGCATCCCGACCGCGCTGACGCAGGGCACGTGGGCAGATTCGACCCTCACGGCTGACGCGAGATCGTGGGGGCGGCAGCTGTCCCGCGCAGGCGTGAACCTGAACCTGGCCCCGGTCATGGACACGGTCCCGGCAAGCCTTGGCACGCGGAACATCCCCATCGGCAGCTACTTCCGCGAATTCGGTTACACACCAGGGGTGGTCGCCGCCAAGGGCAGCGACGTCGTCCGGGGCGAACGGAGTGTCGGCCTGGCCGTCACTGCCAAGCACTTTCCCGGCCTCGGTCACGTGACTGAGAACACCGACACCACAGCCGGGGTGACCGACAGGGTCACCACCCGAACCTCGGGCGACCTGGCTCCGTTTCGCTCGGCCATCGCCGCCGGTGCGCGCATGGTCATGGTGTCCCTCGCCGTGTACTCCAGGATCGACTCGGCCCACCCCGCAGCCTTCTCGCCCACGGTCATCGGGGGGATGGTCCGAGGAGACCTCGGCTTCACGGGGGTCGTCATGAGCGACGACCTGGGCAACGCCAAGCAGGTCGCGGGCTGGTCTCCCGGCACGCGCGCCACGAGCTTCATCGCGGCGGGCGGCGACATCGTCCTCACCGTCAACTCCACCGTCCTGCCGGCGATGGTCTCTGCCGTGAGCGCCAAGGCGGCGAGCGATCCGGTGTTCCGTGCCAAGGTCAACGCGGCGGCATACCGGGTCCTGCTGGCGAAGGCCAACGACGGGCTGCTCGGGACGCGCCTCGTCGTGGACGGCAGCCTCAGGCCGGCGACACTCTCCGCCCTTCAGCGATGGCTCGGAGTGACGGTCACCGGCACGCTCGGCTCCGCGACCGTCAGGGCTCTCCAGGCCCGGATCGGAACGGCGGTCGACGGCCAGTGGGGTCCGAAGTCGATGGCTGCGTTGCAGTCCTACCTCGGGATCGCGCGGGACGGTGCCAGGACCTGGAACGCCCGGACCGTGAACGGCCTGCAGGCGTACCTCAACACCCAGCTCTGACCGCCCGTGGGCACCGCCCGGGGCCCAGCGCGTTAGCGTTGGCCGGGCAACGCCACGGACCTGTGGCGCACCGTTGAACGGGGATGCGTGTGGCACGTCCGCTGATCGGGACCAAGCTGTACGTTCCCAGGCCGCGACAGGGCCTGGTGGGCCGCGCACGGCTGCACGAGCTCCTCGACGCGGGAGGGCAGGCGAGGCTCACCCTGGTCTCCGCCCCGGCCGGCTTTGGCAAGACGACGCTGGTGTCGGAGTGGGTCCGTCAGAGAGGAAGCGCAGGGCACGCAGTCGCGTGGGTCTCCCTCGACAGCGCAGACAACGAGGCCGCCTCGTTCTGGACCTATGTGGTGACGGCGTTGCAGGCGGCGGTGACCGGCGTCGGTGCTGGCGCGCTGGAACGCATCGCGTCCGCGCCCGTGTCGGTGGGAGCCGTGCTGACCCCGCTGGTGAACGAGCTGGCCGCGGCACCCGGGGAGGTGTGGCTGGTCCTGGACGACTACCACGTCGTCGTCGACCCGGACGTGCGCGAGGGGATGAGGTTCTTCCTGGAGCACCTGCCGACGAACGTCCACGTCCTGCTGAGCACCCGCGCCGACCCGGACCTGCCGCTGCCACGCTGGCGGGTGCGGGGAGAGCTGGTCGAGATCCGTGCCGCAGACCTTCGCTTCACGCCGGAGGAGGCCACGGCATACCTCAACTCTTCCGCGGGCCTGGACCTCACGGCAGGGGAAGTCGCAGCGCTCGAGGAGCGGACCGAGGGATGGATCGCCGCCCTCCAGCTCGCGGCCCTGTCTCTGCGGGGCCGGTCCGATGTCGGCGGGTTCATCGCCCGGTTCGCGGGCAATGACCGCTACCTCGTCGACTACCTGGTCGAAGAGGTGTTGGCGCACCAACCCGAGCAGGTCCGCGGTTTCCTCCTGCAGACCGCCGTCCTCGACCGGCTCACCGGCCCGCTGTGCGACGCCCTCACCGGTCGTGACGACGGCAACGGGACCTTGGAGGCGCTCGAGCGGGGGAACCTGTTCCTCGTTCCGCTGGACGACCGGCGGGAGTGGTACCGCTACCACCACCTGTTCGCGGACGTGCTGAGGGCGCGACTGCTTGCCGAGCAACCCCAGCTCGTCCCGATGCTGCACCAGCGCGCCAGCGGCTGGTTCGAGCACCAGGGCCTCATCGAGGACGCGGTCAGGCACGCCCTCGAGGCCCGGGACTTCGACCACGCGGCACACCTCATGGAGCTGGCGGTTCCCTCGATCCGACGCCATCGTCGCGAAGCCGTGCTGCTCGGCTGGCTCAGGGCGCTGCCCGACTCGGCCGTCCGGAGCAGCCCGGTGCTGAGTGTCTTCTATGCCTACATGCTGATGGTCTCCGGTGACCTCGGCGCCGTCGAGGAGCGATTCGACGACGCGGAACGGGCGCTCGCCACCGGTCAGGACGGGTCCACCCGGCCGTGGGCTGACACGGACGAGCTGCGCACCCTGCCGGCCACCATCGCCGTCCACCGGGCCTCCCTGGCGCAGGCGCTGGGAGACGTCACCGGCACGGTGGCCCACGCACGGCGCGCCCTCGAGCTGGCAGGCCCCGACGACCACCTTGCCCGCGGCGGTGCAGCCGGGTTCCTCGGGCTTGCCGCGTGGGCGAACGGTGACGTGGTGGGTGCGTTGGAGACCTTCACCGACGCAGTGGCCAGTCTGCACGCGGCGGGCAACCTGGTCGACGAGCTCAGCAGCACGGTGGTGCTCGCCGACCTGTGCCTCGCCGCCGGTCGACCACATGAGGCGCGACGGCTCTACGAGCAGGCAATGCAGGTCACGGAGGCGCATGGAGAGAACGTGGCGCGGGCAGCCGCGGACCTGCACGTCGGCCTCAGCGAGATCGACTACGAGGCGGGGGACCTCGACGGCGCCGCCCGACACCTCGAGGCCGCCGCCGCCCTCGGCGAACGTGTACCCGTGAACGAGAGCCGCTTCCGGTGGTTCGTGGCCCGGAGCCGGGTTGCCGCGGCCGAGGGGGACTCGCACGAGGCCCTTGCCCTGCTCGACCGGGCCGCGGACCTCTACCGGCCGGGGTTCTTCCCCGAGGTGCGGCCCATCGCGGCGATGAAGGCCCGGGTCTGGGTCAGTCAGGGCACCCTGTCACCGGCGGTCGAGTGGGCGGCCCGACGAGGTGTCACCATCGACGACGAAGCCCGGTACCTGAGCGAGTTCGACCACCTCACGTTGGTGCGCTTGGTGATCGCGCAGCACAGGGAGCATCCGCATGCGGATGCGCTGGAGGGGGCGTTGAGCCTTGTGACGCGACTGGGCGACGCTGCCCAGACCTCTGGTCGGCACGGAAGCCTGCTCGAGATCCGGATGCTGACAGCCCTGGCACGGGACGCCCTGGGGCGTCGCGACGACGCAGTGAAGTCGCTGGCCCAGGCATGGGCCCAAGCCCCCGAACCCGAGGTCTGGGTCAGCCTCTTCCTCGACGAGGGCCCAGCGATGACGGAGCTGCTGCGCGCAGCCGAGCTGGACGTCGACGCGGGTCACCAGGCACGTCGGCTGCTCGCGCACCGGATCTCCCGGGGGGCTGGAGGACTCGAGGACGCAGGGCCGCAGGCGGGTGGGTCGGTCGCGCTGAGCGACCGCGAGCTGCAGGTGCTGCGACTGCTGGAGAGCGAGCTGACCGGACCTGAGATCGCCCGCGAGCTCTTCGTGTCCCACAACACGCTGCGCACCCACACGAAGCACATCTTCACCAAGCTCGACGTGACCAGTCGCCGCGCTGCGGTGCGCACCGCCCGCGAGCGCGGCCTGTTGTAGCGCCCGGCAAATCACCCCGTCGGTCACATCGTTGGGTGACGCCCGCTCACCGTCCGGCTACCTACCTTCGAACTACCCCCACGGCGCCTCGCCGAGGACCTCGAACCAGGAGTCGGTCATGACCATCACCACCACCAAGCTCACCCGCGCGGCCGGCCTGTGCGCCGTGGTCGCCGGTCTGCTCTTCATCGCCGTCCAGATCAAGCACCCTCCCTTGGACGTCGCCTTCGTCACCACCACCGAATGGAAGGTCCGGCAGGGGATGAAGGTGGTGATGGCCGTCCTCTCACTGGCCGGCATCACCGGCATGTACCTGCGCCAAGTGAAGCAGACGCGAGTGCTTGGGCTGGTCGGGTACCTCCTCTTCGCAGTCGGCTACCTCATCATGCTGAGCATCGAAGTGGTCGGTCTGGTCGTCTTCCCGTCGATCGCCGTCACCTCACCTGGCTACGTCACCGACGTCCTCGCGGTGGCGACGGCCGGCCACGCGACCGGCGACATCGGCCTCATGCAGCCCCTCAACCTGGTGAACGCCCTGACCTACCTGGGTGGTGGCTTCCTGTTCGGCGTCGCTCTCTTCCGGGCCAACGTCCTCGCCCGATGGGCGGCAGTGGTGCTCGCTGCCGGAGCCGTCGCCACGGTCGCGATCCCCCTGGTGCCGGACGTCAACTTCAGGCTCTTCGCGCTTCCGATCGGCGTCGCCATGGTCGGCCTCGGCTACTCCCTGTGGAGTGAGGGACGCACCCGCACCGCGCAGTTCGCGCCCGGCTCGGCCACCGCGCAGCACGACCTGGCCGGTGCCAAGTGAGCGTCCACCTGGCTGCGGCACCCACCCGGTCGGCCAGGTCGACCGGGTGGGTGCCGTTCGCCCTCGTCGCGTTGGTGGTCGTCCCGGCCGTCGCGGGCTCGCTGCGGCTGCTCGAGCTCGCAGGCGGCCCTCACGTCCTGCCCGCGAACCCACGCCTCAGTGCGTCGCCGGTGCCGGTCGTCGTGCACATCACCTGTGCCCTGACGTATGCCGTGCTCGGCGCCTTCCAGTTCTCCGCGGCCCTGCGGCGCCGGCGACCCGGCTGGCACCGCAGGGCTGGACGAGCCCTGGTGGGCTTGGGTTTGGCGGTGGCGGGCTCGGCTCTGTGGATGACGCAGTTCTATCCGCGCCAGCCCGGCACGGGCGAGCTCGCGTACGTGTTCCGGCTGGCGTTCGGGTCAGGGATGGCCGCCTGCATCGTCCTCGGCTTTGCGGCAGTCCGCCGTGGCGACATCGTGCGTCATCGGGCCTGGATGACCCGCGCCTACGCCCTGGCGCTCGGTGCGGGGACCCAGGTCTTCACCCTCGGCATCGGGGAAGGGGTCTTCGGGACCAGCGTCCTCACGAAGGACCTGAGCCTCGGTGCGGGCTGGGTCATCAACCTTGCGGTGGCGGAGTACGTCATCGGGCGCGATGGCCGCCGGAGGCCCCAGCGGCCGGCCACAAGGCTGACCACCCAGGTCGGTGCGCCATGACACGGTCCGGCAGTCGACCCGCGCCCACGAGCTACCGGCTCCGGGTGGACGGGCACCTCGAAGAGCGCTGGTCGGCCTGGCTGGCCGGCCTCACCCTGACGCGCGAGGTCGACGGCACCACCACGCTCACGGGCGAGATCGCGGACCAGGCGCAGCTCCACGGACTGCTGGCCAGGATCCGGGACCTCGGCGTCACGCTGCTCGCCGTGCAGGTCGATGACGACGGCCCGGGGGAAGGGACGGTCGTTCAGAGGTAGAAGGCGCGGACGGAGTCGCGGACGTCCTCCTCGACCAGGTCCGCATTCAGGGCGATGGCTGCTGCTGATCCTTCGCCTGCCGCCGTGATGACCTGCGCTCGCGGATTGCTCACGTTGCCCGCCATCCACACCCCTCGAACGCTGGTCGATCCGTGCGCTCCAGTGACGACCCAGCCCTGGCTGTCGAGGTCGGCACCCAGCGTGGTGAGCAGGCTGTGGTTGGGGACGAACCGCGGCGGGACGAACACTGCGTCGCGGGCGATGGTTCGACCGTCGGCCATCTGCACCCCGCTCAGGTGGTCGTCCCGGACGAGGAGCTCCGCCACGTCGCCTTCGACGATGCCGATCGCGCGCGCCACGAGCTGCGGACGATGGGCCTGGGTCAGCGTGTCAGCCGGCACGAACAGGACGACGTCGTCGGCCCACTGCCGCACGATCTGCGTGTAGCCGATCGTCTCCGGACCGTTCCACAGGACCCCGAGCCGTTGGTTCCGTACCTCCCAGCCGTGGCAGTAGGGGCAGTGCAGCACGTCGCGTGCCCAGCGGTCGGCCAGACCCGGGATGTCGGGGAGCTCATCCCTGAGACCGGTGGTGACGAGCAACCGCCGTGCTGACACGCGCGTGCCGTCGTCGACCAGCACCCAGAAGCCCTTGGTGCCGTCCCGCACGACGTCGGTGACCATGCCGGTGCGGAGCTCTGCGCCGTACCCCGTCACTTCGGTGCGCCCGAGGGTCAAGAGGTCGGCAGGCGGCATACCGTCTCGGGAGAGGTAGCCCTGCATGTGGGCGGCAGGGGCGTTGCGTGGTGACCCGGCGTCGACCACGAGGACCCTTCGCCGCGCCCGGGACAGGACAAGGGCGGCTGACAGGCCGGCGGCGCCGCCACCGATCACCACCACGTCGAACTCGCTCATGCCGCAAGGGTGGACCCGTGGAGGCGGTCCTTTGAGGGGAGTGAACGCCGGAGCAGGTGCACGCTGAGCGCGACGACCAGAGCCAGGAAGGCAACCGGGGCGACAACCTCGAGAAGGGACCCTCCGAAGGCAATCTCCAGCGAGCGCAGCGCGCACAGGCCAGCCACTGCCAACGACATCCAACGGAGCCATCCCGGTCCCCGCCAGAGCCGCCAGCACGTCGTGGCGAACCATGCGATGGTCAGGAACAGCAGCACGTCGACCAGGTCGGAGAGGCGAGCGAGGTTGTGCACGAGTGACGACGTCGCAGTGGGCGCGACAACGCACAGCCACAGTGGAGGTACGACCGTCAGCACGGCGGCAGCCGACATCCCACCACCGGCCACCACAACGGGTCTGCTGGCTTCGACGGAGGTCGATCGAGCGAGCCCCACCACGAACACGAGCAAGGGCGCGGTCGCCACCAGCTCGACGAGCTGGGCGACGGCGACGACCCCAGCGTGCTGCTCGTAGTACGTCCGCACTGCGGCCGTTGCGTCGTGCCCGCCAGGGACGCTGGCCATGCCAGCCCCGATGAGGAGCAGGAGCACGAAGGCGAGCCCTGAGGCACCTGCCGTCCGGGCGCCCTTGTCACGACGTTCGGAGCTGCGTGTCGGTCCCATAGGACCATCGTCGCGACGGCTGCCCTGAAGTCCACTGACGAATGGGTGACAAATGGGCCGGGCGGTGTAGCGTTCCCGACGTCCCGGTTCGCCCGTTCCTGCGTGGCCCACGAGGCTGGAGAATGCCGATGGCATCGATCGACGACGTGAATCGCGACACGAACATGTTGTTGGACGCGCTCGTGCGCACCTCGCCCACCGAGATGACCGGCGGCATGGGACAGGTTGGATCGTTCCCGGGACTGGTGCCCCAGACGTATCACGCAGCTTTGAGGGCACGTGACGCCGCGGCGGAGATCCTGACTATCGTCAGGGAGACCGGTGGACTCCTCAAGGCGGTCAACGTGGAGACACTCGGCAGGATCGAGGCCCTGGGCGCGGGCGGCCAAGCGACGCTGGGTCGGGTGGAAACCGCGGTCAACGACGGTCGCGCGGCCAGCGACCAGACCCTGGGTCGCATCGAGGCCGATCTCAAGCAGGTCATGGAGTTCCTGCCCACGGTCCGTGCCGACCTGTCCGACCTGAACGCCAAGCTCGACTCGACCCTCGTGGAGCTCCGCCAGGGCATGTCCGACCTCGCCGACAAGGTCGCTGCGCTCCAGAGCGACGTCAGCGCACTGCCTCACTGACGTCCAGGGAACAGGGCCAAAGGCCCTGAGCGGCGGGGACATTTCGGCTACGAGGGGCATTTGGGATCGTGGCCGTGTCGGTCGAAGAGTTCCCGGCGTAGGGTGGGGCGAGAGGCTACCCCGGACCCGGTGGCGAACCCCGCGATGTCCGGAGTCCTCAGGTGCCACCGTCAGCCCAGCACGGCCACCCCGAACTGCAGCTGGTCCCTGCCCGTGGTGACGAAGCGGCCGTGCCCACGCAGGGGACGACGATGACCGGACTGCGGGACCTCGGCCCCGGAGGACGCACGTGCAAGCCGTCGCACACCCTGGCAGCGGTCCACTACGACTGCGGCGCAGTGTGGGTCGTCGAGCTCTTCGGCGAAGCCGACATCGGCACCCGGCACACCTTGGAGGGCGCCCTGAGCGCGGGGCTGTCCAAGGGCCGCAGCGCGGTGATCCTGGACGTCTCCAACCTGACCTTCTGCGAGTCTTCGTGCGTGGAGGCGGTGCTCTCAGCCAATGAGGACGGCCGCCTCGTGGTCGCGGGTGCGAGCGGAACCGTGAGCCGTGTCTTCGAGATCCTCGACCCAGACCGGACCGTCGCCCGTTACCGCACGCCCCGGCCACCCTTTCCTTCGTGACCCTCTGGACGAGCGCGCGCCACAGTCCGCTGGGCAGGGGAGGGCCGCGCGCTGGCTTGTCACGCTTCACGGTGCTTTAGTAGTACTAGCGTTGCGGGACGTCTGACGGGGACGCCGTGGCGACGCCCGTCACACCGCCGAGGCCGGCGCAGCTCGGCGAGGAGCGCAGATGCCGAGCGGACCCGCACCGAAGGACCCCAGGCATCTCAACGCGCTTCCGCCACCGTCCGACCCCCAGCCGCGCGGGGGCTTCAGACATGACGCTTCACTGCATCGAGGGCGCAGGCGACTCGTCGCAGCTGCCGCCGACTTCGTACGGAGCGGGCTCGAGGCCGGTGAGCAGGTCATGGTCTGCGCCCCCGACGACGTGCTCGCCCGGCTGTCCGGCGAGCTCGCCACGGGTGGAAGCCAGCCGACGCTCGTGGAACACGGCAGATATCCCTCGAAAAGCGTGGCGCACTGGATCGCCTTCGCCGACCGGTGCGAGGCCACCGGGCAGCCGGCAAGGCTGCTCATCAGTCCCGCCTACGGCCATCGCCCGGTCGCGGTGCGCCGCCAGGAGCAGTTCGCCGACGCCCTGGTCAACATGGCCGTTGGAGCCGACACCGATCTCTGGGTTCGTTGCAGCTTCGACACCGATCATCTGGACGCCGACCGCACGGACGAGATCGAGGCGTGCCACTCGTTGCTCGAGCACGAAGGCGCGTACGAGGGCAGTACGGGCTATGCCGGGCTCGCGCACGTCCGCCACCTGTTTGCCGAACGACTGGTCGACCCTGCCGGGCCGGCCCGGACCTTCGTCGTCTCGCGTCACTCCGACCTGGCCGCGGCTCGGACGACGATTCGCGAGGAGACCGCCAGGGCGAAGCTGCCCGCCGAGGACGCCGAAGCCGTCGTCCTGGCCGTCCACGAGGCAGCCCTCAACGCCCTCAACCACGGTGGTGGGACGTGTCACCTGTGCGTATGGCGGACCGCCGCCCGCCTGGTCTGCGAGGTCCGCAGCGTCCACCGGCTGAGGGACCCGATGGCCGGGCACCGCCTCGCATTGCTGGACGACGACCATGGTCGCGGGCTGTGGCTTGCCAACCAGCTCTGCGACCTCGTCGAGATCAGGTCTGGACGCTGGGGGACAGCCGTGCGCATCAGCACCTGGATCTCGGCGACACGGCGAACGAGGCTCGCCTAGAGGAACCCAGGACCGTGGGCGTCAGCACCTCAGCCCAGCGAACGAGCCCACTCCGTCACCTGGGCGTCCGGCATGGATGGTGGGGCGAACCGCACCACAGCGCCGGTCGAGTCCACGAACGCCACGATCCCGGAGTCCCAGGCAGACGTGTCACCGGTGTTGGCGGCGGCGTCGAGGAACCACACCGCGGACAGGGGCACGGCGGCATACCCGACGGGCGCGGGCAGGTCTCCCGCCTCGTGCTCGATCACGGCCACGGGGCGCGGGTTCAACTTGTCCGCCTTCGGGTCGGTGACGAGCCCGAGCAGAGTGGGACGGGAGGGAGTCTTCGCCAGAAGCGGCTGCAACCGCCCCAGCGCGGCCGACACCTGCGCGACGGTCCCCACGGTGATCACGACGGGCTTGCCGCGGTAGTCCGCCCACTTCAGCTCTCCGCCACCGAGGCGTTCAACCGTGAAGTCAGGGACGTGGGAGTTGTCGAGGGGATCCTTCTCGCCCTCGAAGGGGTGTGAGACCTCCAGACCCGGGGTGCTGCCGCAGACGTCGTCCATCCAGGCAGCCACAGCGGGATCCGGTGCGGGGAGGGTGCCGACCGGCTGTGTTGCGCCCACGGCCCTCAGTTGCGACAGGAGGCGCACGGCCGGCTGGACGTCGTCACTGTCATCTCGGCCACGGAAGTCGGACACCGTGACGACCACGCCGTCCGTCACCAGGGTCAGCTCGCCCATGAGCACCCCAGCCGGAACGCCGAGCTGTGGGTCGAGCCGCCGACAGCTCATGCCAGCGACATCGGGATGCCAGTCGTTGGTCGAGACGACCACCGGAGCGGAGCACCCGCCGTCGGCGGCGATGCAGGTGCCGTAGTCGGCCTCGACCTGGAACGCCGGCGCGTTCTCCTCGACCAGGTCCAGCAACGTCAAGGGGAGATCGCCGACGCTGGAACCCAGGTAGTAGGCCGGCTTGCCCGCTGTCTTGACCTGGGTCTCGACGGCGTGCAACTCGTTGGCGCCCAGGGGTGTTCCCTGCGCAAACGCGCCGGCCCCGCAGGCGGAGACCGTCAGGACGAGCGCGGCGGCGCCGATCGTCGTCGGCAGGAGCTGGGTCGATCGCATCGGCATTTTCCTTGTCGCGGGCGGGGTGCAGGCGGGGTGGTGGACCCCTGGAGGGTGCGCCTCGGGGTGACCCGACCGCGTCCGCGCCGAGGTCCGACCGTGTCGTCCTGCACGCTGACGGCGATGTGGACCTGAGGACGACGTCCTCCCACTCCGACCCGCGTAGCCTTGGGCCATGTCAGGGCTGTCGCACCGTCTGACGTGGCGGGACTGGGCGGTCCCCGCAGCCCTCTGGGCTGTGGGGCAGGTGGAGCTGTGGGTCACGGGTCCCCAGACCGTCGCGGTCCACGGTGCGAGGTGGCCCTTCGCCCTGGCACTCACTGCCAGCGCGCTCGCCCTGTGCCTGAGGCGGACCCATCCGGTTGCGGCGCTCGTGGTGGTGGTCGGCTCGATCGTCGTGACCACCACGGCGCAGCTGCACGCGTTCCTGCTGGCCGGCCTCTATCTGCTGGTGGTCGCCGTCTTCGCCTGCGGACGCTATGGCACCGGGGTGACGAAGTACGCCGCCCTCGTCCTGCCCGAGCTCCCGGTGCTTCTGTGGACGGGCGTCATCCCTGAGATCAACGTCGACAACGCGTGGGCGTGGGGGTTGAACTCGTGGTGGATCTTCGCACTGGGGGCCGCGTTTCGCCACGAGCGCACGCTCCGGGAGCAGGTGGCCCAGGCGGTCGCCGCCCAGGCCCAGGCCCAGGTTGCGGACCAGCGGGTGGGCCTCGCCCGCGAGGTCCACGACGTGGTGTCACACAGCCTCAGCGTCATCGTCGTGCAGTCGGAGCTGGCGCGGTTGTTCATGACATCGGACCCGGCTCGGGCAGATGAGGCGATGCTCCGGGTGCAGGACACGGGGCGCGACGCGCTGGGCGAGACCCGACGCCTGCTGGAGGCGTTGCGGGATCCGACGCAGGGCAACAGCGCCGCCCACCCGCCCACCTGGCCCGACGTCCCCGAGCTGGTCCGGCGGATGCGGGAGTCCGGGCTGCAGATCACCCTTGATGCCCCCGACAGCGAACCCACGCTCACTCCCGAAGCCTCGGCCACGGCATACCGAGTGGTGCAGGAAGCCCTCACCAATGCCCTGCGGCACGCGCACACGTCGCCCACCTCGGTGGCCGTCCGACAGCAGGCCGACCTGCTCGTGATCGACGTGCAGAACGACAGCGAGGCGCCCAGCGGGGTGAACGGCAGTTCGGCCGCACCCGGGTTCGGACTGTCAGGAATGCACGAACGGGTGGCTGCCTGTGGCGGCATGCTGACGACCGGACCGCGGCCCGGCGGCGGCTACCGCGTGCGTGCCGTCCTGCCCCTCGGGGATGCCCCGTGACCACCCTCGTCGTGGTCGATGACCAGTTCCTCATCCGTGACGGCGTCGCGGCCATCCTCGATGCCGAAGAGGACTTCACCGTGCTGGGGACGGCCGCCGACGGAGCGGAGGCGATCGGCCTGATCACGACCCTCGCACCAGACGTCGCCCTGATGGACATCCGGATGCCTGAGGTCGACGGCATCGAGGCCACCCGCAGGATTGTCGAATCAGGTTCTGCCACAAAGATTCTCATCCTCACGACTTTCGGTGCGGACGACTACGTGCTCGCCGCGCTGCGGGCCGGTGCCAGCGGGTACCTCCTCAAGGATGCGCCGCGAGAGTCGCTGGTCGCGGCGATTCGAGCCGTGGCCGCTGGTGACGTCGCCGTCGAGAAGCAGGTGCTCGCTCAGCTGGTCCGGGGCCAACCGAGGCGGGAGCATCCGGAGGCGGTGGCAGCCCTGGGGCGGCTTTCGCCGCGGGAGTCCGAGGTGCTGCACCTCGTGGCCCAGGGAGCCAGCAACCCCGAGATCGCGCGAAGCCTCTTCATCGGCGAGACCACCGTCAAGACCCACGTCTCGCGGATCCAGACCAAGCTCGACGCTCGCGACCGTGTGCAGCTTGTCGTCATCGCGCACCGCGCCGGCGTCGCCTGAGGCGTCACGGCGAGCCATTTCGCGGGCAGGACGGCCATCAGCGCTATCCTCGATGCAGGCCTAGCAGCCAGCCCCCGGACGCCGACGACAGCGCCCAGACCGGGTCGGAGTCGATGACGGGTGAGCACATGAGCAGGTGGACCGTGGGTGCCGTGGGCGCATGTCGGGCCGCCACGGCAACAGCCCCAGCTCGGGCCGGGGGGCCGTTGTGACTGAGGTCCACGGTCGCCTTGCCCGCGCCAACCGGCTCATCGACGACGAGCCATCCCCTCCGGGTGGACACCCGGGAACGATCGGTCGGCTCGAACGACTCTGCTCCGCGCTGACCCGCGCGCTCCCGGCCACGGGGGTCGGCGTCAGCCTCCTGACCGACGACAACCGCGGAGGCGGGACCATCGCCGCGTCGAGTGCTGCCAGTCGGGAGCTCGAGGAGCTCCAGTTCACCCTCGGCGAAGGCCCCTGCATCGACGCCTACAGCTCGCGGCGCCCGGTCATGGAACCGGACCTGCCGACGCGCGGGATGCGACGCTGGCCGGGCTACGCCCCGGCCGCCCACGGGCGCGGCATCAATGCAGTCTTCGCCTTTCCCCTACAGGTCGGGGCTGCTCGAGCCGGTGCGCTCGACGTCTACCGCGACGAGCGGGGGTCGCTGACCGCCGACGGGCTCACGCAGGCGGTCACGTTCGCCGAGGTGGCGATGGGTCTGCTGGTGGACGGACAGGACGGTGCCCAGGACGGCAAGACCACCGAGGACCTCGATGACGCGCTGGCCTACCGACTCGAGGTCTACCAGGCGCAGGGGATGGTGATGGTGGATCTCGGGGTGGGTATCGACGAGGCGATGGCGCGACTTCGGGCTCACGCGTACGCCCACGGGCGTTACATCAGCGATGTCGCAAGGGACGTCGTCGCCGGTAAACTCAGACTGAACCGAGACACGAAATGACCGGGCAGAGGACGGGCCGCCTGCGCAGGACGCGACGGGGAAGGGGAGCCCACGATGATTGCCGCTGATGTGCTCGCCGAGGTCTTCGTAGAGGTGGCGGACACCCTCGTCGACGACTTCGACGTCATCGAGTTCCTGGAGACCGTGACCAGGCACACCGCTGCGGTGAGCAGCGCGGACTCCGCCGGGTTGCTGCTGGCGGACCCCCACGGCCAGCTGCAGTACATGGCCGCCTCGGCCGAGTCGGTCAAGCTGCTCGAGCTCTTCCAGCTGCAGTACGAGGAGGGGCCTTGCCTGGACTGTTTCCGCACCGGCACCGCGGTCGTCAACACCAACCTGCACGAGGCCACCGAGCGGTGGCCCCTGTTCGCCCCGCGCGCGGTCGCTGCAGGTTTCCGCTCCGTCCACGCCTTCCCCCTGCGCCATCGCCAGAGGGTCATCGGGGCACTGAACATGTTCAGCAGCCAGACCGGTCGGCTCGAGTCGGCGGACGCCCGCATCCTGCAGTCCATGGCGGACATCGCCACCATCGGCCTCCTGCAGGAGCGCAGCATCCGGAGCGCGGAGATCCTCACCGAGCAGCTCCAGGGTGCGCTCAACAGCCGGATCGCGATCGAGCAGGCCAAGGGCGTCCTCGCCAGGACCCACGGCATCGATGTCAACACGGCCTTCGACCGCCTGCGCCAGTACGCTCGCCGCAACCACCACCGGCTGACCGACATCGCCCAGGCGATCGTCGCCGACCCCACCAGCCATCCAGACCTCACCACGGCCAGGACCACCCCCACGCCACCACCTGCCCGGTGACCCGACCTCACCCGAGAGGCACACCATGAGGAGTCGCCTCGCCAGCCTGGTGCTGCGGTCCGCAGGCTGGACCGCCGTGGGCGAGGTGCCCCGCACCGGGGTGCTCGTCGGCGCTCCACACACGTCCAACTGGGACTTCGTGATGATGCTGCTGATCATGTGGCGGGGCGGGGTGACACCGCGCGTGCTCATCAAGAAGGAGCTGTTCCGTGGGCCGGTCGGCTGGCTCCTGCACCGGCTGGGCGGCCTGCCGCTCGACCGTCAGAACCCGGGTGCGGTCGTGCGCGAGCTCGTGCGCGAGGCGCGCAGCGGAGAGCCGTTCCTGCTGATCCTGGCGGCAGAGGGCACCCGGCAGAAGGGCGAGTACTGGAAGTCCGGATTCTGGCGCCTGGCACGATCCGCCAAGCTGCCGATCGCTCTTGCCTTCATCGACGGGCCCACTCGCACAGCGGGTTTCGGTCCGACGATCTCGGCCACGCCGGATGTTGTCGCAGACATGGACAAGGTGCGGGAGTTCTACGCGGACAAGCACGGCATACACCCGGAGCTGCGCACCGAGCCTCGCCTTCGCGAGGAGCTGCGAGCCATCTCACCGGAGGGGGACTGAGGTGGCTGCCACGGGCGACTCGGGGGGCGCCGGGGCGGTGGGGCGAAATGTCCTCGGTGGCGAGCTGGAGGTCTGCGGCACGGAGCCGATGACCGGGTTCTTCCGCGACGGCTGCTGCAGCACGGGTCCTCAGGACCTCGGCAGCCACACCATCTGCGCGGTGGTGACCGCCGAGTTCCTCGAGCACCAGCGCGGAATCGGGAACGACCTGTCGACCCCGATTCCCGAGTACCGCTTCCCCGGACTGGTGCCGGGGGACCGCTGGTGCGTCACGGCGCTCAACTGGGCGCGGGCCCACCGTGACGGGGCAGCCGCCCACGTCGTCCTGGCGGCGACCAACGAGGTGGTGCTGCAGGTTGTCCCGCTGGAGGTCCTGAGGGAGCACTCCGTCGACGTCCCGCCGGACCTCAGCTCGATGGGGGTCTAGGCGAGCGCCTCGCGTGACGGACCTCAGGACTTCTTGAGTCGCCGCCAGCCACCTGCCCGGTTGTTGGCAATGACCTGGCGCAGGAACTCCAGCAGCGCTGCCTCGTTGACGGGGTCGCCCTCCCAGAACGCGATCGTGCGGGCGGTGGCGTTGTCGTGGCCGCCGGTCACGAGGCCGTGGGGGTCGTCCACGATGGCCCCGTCGTAGACGAACAGGTTGACGTGGTCCTTCGTGGCAAGCAGCGCACAGACGTTGCCCTCGAGCACGAAGTAGGGCTGCACTCGCCGCTTGATCGTCTCCTCGACCTCGGGGTCGGCGGCGTGCACGACCTCTCGGAGACGTTGGCACAGCTCGTGCTGCCAAGCCGGCAATGACTGGATGTAGGCGTCCACCAGGGGATTGGTGTCCATGCCAGATAGACCGCCGCCGACCCGGCAACTCATCGGCGACTCCTCAGCCGGCCATCCCGTTGGACCTGGCGGCTCGGGCCAACGGCAGCAGGACGGTGAAGGCCGAACCCTCGCCGACGCTGGAGGTCACGTGCACCGTGCCGTGGTGGCCGTCCACGATGGCACGCACGATGCTCAGCCCGAGGCCGGTGCCCTGGACGGCCCGCTCGGTGGCGTCCGAGGAGCGGAAGAAACGGCGGAAGACCTGACCCTGGTCGCTCTCGGAGATGCCGAAGCCCGTGTCAGCCACGATCAGCCTCGCCCTGCCGTCACCGAAGCGGTCATAGGTGGTGTCGAGCCTGAGCACGATGCTGCCGCCGTCGGGCGTGAACTTCACGGCGTTGGACAGGAGGTTCGTGACGACCCGCTCGAGGGCGGCCGGGTCGCCGTGCAACGGGACCGGGCGGTCTGTGACGTCACGCGACAGCTCCAGGTCTCGCCGTTGGGTCAGAGCGCCCACGGACTCCCAGGCGTGGTCGACGACCTCCACGAGGTCACAACGCTGGCGGGCGAGGTGGAGCTGCCCTGACTCGATGCGCGAGTTGAGCAGCAGGTCCTCGATGAGGGCGAGCAGCCGCCGTCCGTTGCGGTCGATCCGCGAGATCAGGTCGAGCTGCTTCGGGGCCAGCTCACCCACCGCGCCGTCCTCCAACATCTCGGTGTAGCCGAGCACGCTGGCCAGCGGCGTCCGCAGCTCGTGGCTGACGGACGACAGGAAGTCGTTCTTGGTCCGGTCCAGGGCGGTGAGCTGCTCGACCGCGCGGCGCTCGCGCAGCAGCGCTGCCTGCACCGCGTCGGCGGACACGCGTCGTTCGGTGACGTCCTCGGCCACGCCGAGGTAGCCCGTAGCGGTGCCGGCCTGGTCGACGATGGCACTCGTCGTCAGGTCGACCACGATGCGGCGCCCGTCCTTGGTGATCCAGGTCCAGTCACGCGTCTCCGTGCGGTCCGTACCCTCGAGCGCGTGGACGAGGACGGCCGGACCGGCCGGGAGGCGGAGCTCGGCCGCACGCCTCGCCACTTCTGCCGGGTCGTGCAGGTCGACCCAGTTGAGCGAACCGACGACCTCGTCCGCTTGGTAGCCGAGCAAGTTGGTCGCACCACGGTTGAACAACGTGATGGTGCCCGAGGGGTCGGTCCCGATGATGGCCGTCGCGACGGCGGAGTTGAGCACGGTCTGGGTGAACGTCGCCTCGCTGTGCAGGTCTGCGAGGGCGTCACGGCGCTGGGTCGAGGCCACGGCGAGCGCGAGACCGGTGATGGCGGCGGTGATCAGGAAGGCCTGCGTCAGGGCGCCCACCGTCTCTGGCTCGACGATCCCGGAACGCGCCGCAGCGGCGAAGGGTCCGCCCCCCTCGCTGGTGAGCAGGACGACCAGGACGCCGAGGGCGAACAGCTGGACGGCGAGGCTGCGCAGGTGGAGTCTGGTCGCCCCCCAGACCAGTACCGGGAGTGGGAGGAAGGCGAGCGGAAGCCCGTCCTTGGAGGCGAACACCCACAGGACGACAGCGAGCAGCGTGACCGCCTGGAGCAGGTCCTCCAGCCGGCGGGGTTGGGACCTGCTGGTGGAGACGGCCACACCGAGTGGCGCCATGATGAGGACGGCCGCGGAGTGGGAGGCCGCAACGGCGTAGGCCGTGGGCAGGAAGGTGCCGTCGAGCGTGTACGTCACGATGAGGCCGGCCAGGACGCCGAAGAGGACGGCTCCTGTCAGGGTGGCGATCAACAGTCGGCCCAGGTCGTCGAGTGAGGCGAGGCGAGGGCGGCGCCCTCCGCGCGTCATCACCCACCAGACCACCGCGGCCTCGGTGGCGTTGGCCACGCCGAAGCACGTGGCGGCGAGGAGTGGCCGCCCGCCGTAGAGGTTCGCCGCACCGCTCATCACCACCATGCCGCCGACGACGATGCCTGCACGTCGCCAGTTCGGGCCCGTCGCCAGCAGGAAGGCGACGGCGAGCCCGGCCGCCGGCCACCACACAGCGACGGAGGACCCCGGCGGGGCGAACCGGACGGCGGTCGCCCCCAGCACGAAGACGGCGACCAGCATGACGGCAACCGCGAACGGCCACCGTCGCAGGAACGAGGACGAGGGGATCACCTAGCTCCGCAGAGCTCGGGCGCGGCAGGCCGACGACAGGAGGTGCTCGTGGCGCCGGTCTTCCGGCTGGAGGGCATGGCCCATTGTTGCGCAGTCGGCGTGCTCAGGTGGGGAACCGCGCCCGGCCCGTGACCCGCAACACGTCGGGGGTTCCACCCAGACCTCCCCGCGCGTCCGTCCTCAAGAGTGTGGACTGCGGAGCACAGGCGGGGTCGGGTGGCAGGGTGGACTCGGGCGGCGACGGCGGGGGAGGCGGAACAGGTGGACGCACGTGAGGACTTCGAGGCGTTCGTGCGAGCCCGTTGGGTGCCGCTGCTGCGCACGGCCACGCTGCTCACGGGCGACCCCCACGCGGCTGAGGACCTGGTTCAGGAGACGTTGGCCAGGGCGGCGCAGCGCTGGTCCGTCGTGTCGGCTGCCGGATCGCCGGAGGCCTATGTCCGACGGATCCTGTACACCCGGTCGGTGGACGCCTGGCGGTGGCGGCGCCACCAGCCCGACCCGGCGGAGGCCAACGAGCGGCTCGCCTCGTCCTCACGCGACTGGGTCGCAGGCGCCGACGCCCGCCTCACGCTCGCGGAGGCGCTGACTCGCCTGACCGCGAGGCAGCGTGCCGTCCTGGTTCTGCGCTTCTACGAAGACCGGACCGAGCGCGAGGCGGCCGAGGTGCTCGGCTGTTCGGTCAACACCGTGAAGTCCCAGACGCGCCACGCGCTGGAACGCCTCCGCATCCTCGCTCCGGAGCTCGCACTCACCTTTGGCAGGACGGAGGTTCGTCGATGAACACCCCACTCGGCACCGCCATGGCGGATCTGGTTCGTGACGTCGGGTCGGCCGGAGGTCCTCCCGTCGACGCGCTCTGGACCCGGGGCGCCCGCCGCAGGACCAGGATGCGTGTCGCCAGCGCCGCCGCCTTTGCAGCCCTCGTCGCGCTGCTGAGCTTCGTCGCCTGGCCGTCGCTGTCCGCCCCACCCGTGCCGGCCTCACCCCGACCGGTGCAGACGAACGCCCCGAACACCTACCCCTCGATCCTCGCCCACCCCTACTTCGCCCCGAACGTCCTCAGCGCCCATCGTCCGATGACCGCGGTCGTCCTCGACGGGACCACGGCCTTCGGCATCGACTCCCTCGGTGAGGCGTGGAAGGTGCCCGGTGCCGGACCGAGCCGGATGTACGCGGCGTTGTCACCCAGCGGTCGCTGGATGGTCGACGGCCTCGACGTCTACGACTTCGTGGCGGGCTCGAGTCGCCCCGTTCCCCAGCCGGGTGCCCCTGACGACTATCAGCTGTGGGCGGCCTGGTCGCCGGACTCGGGTCACTACGCGCGGGCCTACGGCTCGTCGTCGACCATCGTCGTCGCCACCCCCGAGGGGCCCCAGGTCCCGGTGCCCGCGCACACGCCGCTGGAGCAGGTCACGAGCGGCTTCCCCTTGGCTGGTGGCTGGCTGGACGACCGCACGCTCATGGTGACCTACAGCTCGCAGACCGACTCGACCCTCGACGTGTACACGTGGACCCTCGGCGACTCCTCGTGGCGGGCCGTCGGGCGCCTGACCTACCCGTCCGAGGCGACCGTCGAGCCCCAGGCGATGGCGGTGTCGCCGGACGGCCGCACCCTGGCGATCGGTGCGTCGCTGATGAACGCCTCCTACGACTCCTCGGTCATCACCTGGAACCTCACCGGAGTGCGGGAGACGGGTTTCGCCGCGAGTGGCACTGTCGTGCCGCTGCACTCCCGCTACTCCGTGGACGGGGTCACCTGGCAACGCGGCGTCCTCTTCGTCACCTCGAGAGGGCGCACGGGTCCGGTCGGGGGACCGGCCGCCGTCGAGAGCACGGCGGGCTTTGCCGGGCTGACGAGCTGGAGGGCCGATGCCTTCAGCGGCAAGCCCCACGTCAACCAGGCTGCGGTGTGGCGAGCCAGGCTGGTCGTGTGGATCACGATCCCGCTGGCCCTGCTGGGGGTCTGGCTGCTGTGGCGCCTGGGCGTCTGGACGGCTCGGCGCCTCGGCATCCTCGACGGGCCGCTGCCGCTCCGGTTCGACCCGACGTGGTGGCGCCGCTGAGACCGGGCCGGCCACCGGCGGGACCGCTCGGGCTGGGTTAGTCTCCGGACAAGGAAGGGAGACGCCAGTGCCAGTGCATCCCCGCACCACTCCGCAGTTCCGCTTCACCCTCAACGGAACGCCGACCGAGGTCGAGGTGGATGCGGGGGTCAGCCTGCTGGACCTCCTGCGCGAGCGCCTCGACCTCCCCGGGACCAAGAAGGGCTGCAACCAGGGCGCCTGCGGGGTCTGCACCGTGCTCGTCGACGGCCGCCGCGTGCTGGCCTGCCTCACCCTCGCGGTCCAGGTCGAGGGCCGGGAGGTCACCAGCATCGAGGGCGTCGGGTCACCCGAGACTCCGCACGACCTCCAGCGTGCGTTCGTCGGGGCAGACGGATTCCAGTGTGGCTACTGCACTTCAGGTCAGATCTGCTCGGCTCTGGGCATGCTGCGCGAGCTCGACGAAGGGGTGCCGAGCGCGGTCTCCGAGCACCTCGCCTCACCGCCCGACCGCTCGAACCTCGAGGTGCGAGAACGCATGAGCGGCAACTTGTGCCGGTGCGGCGCCTACAACGGCATCGTGGAGGCCATCGAGTCCTATGCGAACACGGAGGGTGGTCACCGATGAAGCCGGTCTCGTATGCCGTGCCGGCAAGCATCGACGAGGCGCTGGCGGCCATCGTCGACCTGCCTGGTGCGAAGTTCCTCGGCGGTGGCACCAACCTGGTGGACCTCATGCGTGAGGGCATCGAGACGCCGGACGTCCTCGTCGACGTGTCCCGTCTCCCGTTCGCCGAGATCAAGGAGACCGCGGACGGTGGCCTGCGGATCGGTGCCGGAGTCAGGAACACCGATCTCGCCGCCGACCTGGCTGTGCGCCAACGCTTCCCAGTCCTCGCACAGGCGATTCTCATGGGGGCCTCCGGCCAGATCCGCAACATGGCGACTGTCGGGGGCAACCTCCTGCAACGCACGCGATGCCTCTATTTCTACGACCACGCCGCCGCGTGCAACAAGCGTGAGCGCGGTGCCGGTTGCGATGCTGCCGGGGGTCACAACCGGATGGGTGCGGTCCTCGGGGCCAGCGAGCACTGCGTGGCGGTGCATCCCTCCGACCTGGCTGTGGCTCTCGTGATGCTCGACGCGGAGGTCGAGGTCGCCAGCCGCGCCGGCGTCCGGACGATCCCGATCCAGGACTTCCACCGACTCCCGGGCGAGACGCCGGACGTGGACACCACCCTTGCGGCAGACGAGCTGATCACGGCGGTCACCGTCCCGGCGCAGCCACTGGCGGCCCGCTCCCGCTACCGCAAGGTCCGCGACCGTGCCTCGTACGCGTTCGCGCTGGTCTCCGTGGCCGCCGCCCTCGAGGTCACCGACGGCACGGTCTCGCAGGTGCGCGTCGCGCTCGGGGGAGTGGCCCACAAGCCTTGGCGGGCAACGACTCTCGAGCAGCATTTGACCGGGCAACCCGCCACGGACGAGGACTTCACGGCCGCGGCCCGTGCCGAGCTGGCGCAGGCCGTGGGCACGCCCAGCACCGAGTTCAAGATCGACCTCGCGGTCCGTACGATCACCGCCACCCTCCGGCGACTGCGCGACGAAGGAGGTGCGTCATGACCCTGGCGCCCGAGCGGACGACCCAAGCCGTAGCGCCGACGGAGAGCGACGAACGGACCGGTCCAGCCATCGGGAGGCCGGTCGACCGGGTGGACGGGCTCGCGAAAGCAACTGGCACAGCTCGGTTCTCGGCGGAGTACCCCTTGCCGGGCCTGACCCATGCCGTCCTCGTCCACGCGCCCATCGCCCGCGGTCGCATCACGTCACTCGACACTGCCCGGGCCGAGGCCCATCCGGGCGTGGTGCTTGTCCTGACCCACCACAACGCCCCGCGCCTCACCCCGCCACCGAGCCGGATGAACCCGATGGACCTCTCCACCATGGCCGCTGGGAGCTCCATCGCCTTCCTCAACACCGACGAGGTGCACGTCGACGGGCAGCCCGTCGCCGCCGTGGTGGCCGAGACCCTCGAAGCAGCCCAGTACGCCGCGTCCCTCGTCCAGGTGGAGTACCAGACCATCACACCCACGGCCGACTTCGACGCAGAGCTGCCCACCGCGACGCGGGTCCGCTCGATGCCGGTGATGCCCGCGACGGGAGGCAAGCGCGGTGACGCCCGCGCGGCATACGCGACGTCGCCGGTGAAGGTGGACCTGACCTTCACCACCCCACAGCACAACCACAACGCCCTCGAACCCCACGCGACCACGGCCGTCTGGGACGGCGGACGGCTCACCGTCTACGAGGGCTGCCAGAACATCGACTGGACCCAGAAGTTCCTGGCCAAGTGGTTCGACATTCCGGCCGGCGACGTCCACGTCGTGTCGAAGTACGTCGGCGGGGGTTTCGGCGGCAAGTCCAAGGTGTGGGCCGCGACGTTGATCGCCTGCATGGCCGCCAAGGTCGCGGAACGGCCGGTGCGGCTGGCCCTCACCCGCGAGGGCGTCTATCGCACCGTGGGTGGTCGGACCCCCACCCGTCAGCGCGTGGCGATCGGGGCCTCGCGAGCCGGTCAGATGGAGGCCCTCATCCACTCGGCCACGTCACGCAAGGGTCGTGTCGGCGGTGAAGCAGACCAGATCGTCGCGTGCAGCCTCGACCTCTACGACGCCTCGACGATCCTGGCCGAGCAGAAGGTCGTCGAGCTCGACCTCATGACGAACACCGCCATGCGTGCCCCCGGTGAGGCGCAGGGCAGCTTTGCCGTGGAGTCCGCCGTGGACGAGCTCGCCATCGAGCTCGGAATGGACCCGGTCGACCTGCGCCTGCTCAACCAGCCCGGCGAGAAGAGCCCGGTCCACGGAACGCGCTACTCCCACCGCAGGCTCGCGCAGACGCTCGAGCAGGGACGGGACCTGTTCGGGTGGGCCGATCGGCCGGCGCCGGGCACGCGCGACGGCAAGGACCTCGTCGGCTGGGGGGTGGCCGCCGCCATCCACCCGTCGTGGGAGTTCGTGGCCAACGTCCAGCTCACCGTTGATGCGACCGGCAGCGCCACGCTCGCCTGCGCCTTCCACGAGATGGGCATGGGCACGGCCACTGTCGTGGGCCAGATGGTCGCCGACTGCCTGGGGGTGCCGTTGGAGCGGGTGAACGCGCTCTACGGCGACTCCGACCTCCCCATGGGGCCGGGAGCGGGGGGCTCGGGCCAGACCGCGAGCCTGGCCGGCTCCATCGAGAAGGCGTGCCACGCCATGCGCAAGAGGCTGGACGCCCTGGCGTCCAAGGCAGGTATGCCGGACGGTTCCGACCCTGCCGAGGTCCTGACCCGCGCGGGCGAGCGTTCGCTCACAGTGCAGGTGGGTGCTGACTCCGGACCGAAAGCCATGTGGGGCCAAGTGCGGTTCCTCTCCAAGCTGGTGATGGACAGCAGGCGGTGGATGAAGGCCGCCACGGGGGCGCACTTCTGCGAGGTCAGGGTGGACGCCGACACCGGTGAGCTGCGAATCCGTCGGTGGGTCAGCGTCTTCGACGTGGGTCGGGTGGTCAACCCCAAGACGACCCACAGCCAGCTGCGCGGCGGGATCGTCATGGGTCTGGGCCTCGCGATGGGGGAGGAGACACTGATCGACACGCGGAGCGCGCGGATCATGAACCCGAGCCTCGCCGAGTACCACGTGCCTGTGCACGCGGATGTCCCCTTCCTGGACGTGCACACCCTCGACGACCCGGACCCCCAGATGCCCTTGGGCATCCTCGGGGCGGGCGAGGTGGGCATCGTCGGGGTCGGTGCAGCCGTCGCCAACGCCGTCCGCCACGCCACGGGGCGGCGCGTCACCGACCTGCCCCTGACGCTGGATCGCATCGTCGGCTGACTGCCCGTGGCGGGGCGCTCAACGGGACGAGGAGGAGGGCGGCCTGGACAGCTCCTCGACCGCCGCCTCGATGTCCTGGTCAGTGCGGTCCACCGGCTCCATGTACAACCTGGCGCCGGCGATCAGGTCGTCGCGCACCGTCACGATGATGACCCCGCGCATGGCAAAGGGCGAGCCGTCGGGGTGCTGACCCTGCCAGTCGAACTCACCCCACTCGGTGTCCCCGTCCACTGACGAGGCAAGCAGCTCGGCGTGGAAGTCGGGGACGCCCTCGAACACCGCGGTCCAGTTGGCCAGGACCTGGGCGCTTCCCTTGAAGGCACGGCCGGGGTGGACGGGCTGGGAGCTGTCGTAGTCGGCGGAGAAGTGGGACGCCATGCGCTGTGCGTCGTGGGCGTTCTGTGCCTCCGTGAGGCGCTCCAGGATCCTCATGACGCTGACGTTAGCCCTGTCATCCGCGCACCGACAGCACCTGCCAGCGACGGCGCCCCCTCGCGAGCTGCGGACACACAGGCATGCCTAGTCCCCGGGCGTGACCCAACCGGGCCATTGCCGTCCACCAGCCCTCGGCGCCAGCATCGACTCACGCACAATTCGCTGCGACGGAAGGGAATCCACATGAATCGTGCAACTCGCTCGATAGCGGCCAGTCTGATCCTCGCGGCCACCTGCGCAGTCCTCACTCCGGTCGCCGCATCGGCCGCGAGTGGACCGCTGGCTGGCAGGTGGACCTCGATCGACGCCGACGGCAGCACCCAGACGCTGGACATCAGGGGCTCAGGGCGCACTGTCTACGCGATGACCTACGTCGACGATGCCGCCACCAACGCCTGCGGCGGCAACCCAGCCCGGCTGTCCGGCCCCGGCTACACGGACGGCAGCGATGTGGTGATGGTCGCCTCCCTCGTCTGCCTACCGGGAGGCAACGTGGTGAGGGAACGTCTGACCATCGAGTTCCACTACGACGGAGGCGCGGGCACCCTCACCGACGCCTTCGGGATCGTCTGGCATCGCGCCCCCTGATCAGGGGGACAGACGGCCTTCAGCGGCTCTCTGCCTTGCGCAGGACCGACTCGAACTGCTTCCCCAGCGCTCGTGGCCCGGCGATGGGGATCAGGGCGGCGACGAGCTTGCCCCTGAACGAGTTGGGCAGCCGCGTGAGCGAGACGTGCAGGTCGGTGCCCCCGGCCGAGGGCACCAGCTCGTACCGCCAACCGCTGCCCGGTCCCCACAGGTTCGACTCCAGGGTGTCGATGGTGACGACGCCGGAGGAGGCGTTCCACGAGTAGCGTTCGCGCTCCCAGCCCATGCCGGTGCCCTCGGTCACCTCAGCCCAGTCCGGACCCTGTGCGTGGACCGTGAAGTGGGCCTCGTCGACGTTCGGCCACCACCGGGACCGGTCCGGGCCGAAGTCGGTGATCACGGCCATGACCGCGGTCGGCGACAAGCTGGTGTGGACGGTGAACCTGGTGGTCGCCATGCGCAGTGCTCTCCTTTTCTCGTGGGAACTTGCGGGCCTCGGTGAACCATCATCCGCCATCCGAGCACGAAGCTCCGCCGCCCTACCGACCGGTTGACCCGGTGGTGGGGCGGCGGAGCCCTGCTCCGATGCGCCTGACGTCACTTGACCTCGGCGCGGCGGACGATCAGCAGCCCGATGACCATGGGCAGGAGCAACCACAGGCCACCGGAGACTGCGAGGTGCTGCCACTGCTGGCTGGAGAGGTTGCCGTCGAAGAGGGGCATCTGCGAGTAGTTGAAGTCGGCCCACGGTTGCAGGTCGGCGAACCACTTCTGGTTCGCCGCCAGCAGACCGAGCAGCGGCGGCAGGACGAGGGTGTAGACGAAGTACGTGACGATCGCGCCAGGGGAGTTGCGGATGAGCAGGCCGAGCATGAAGCCGAAGACCATTCCGAGGACGCTGCCCAGGACGATCGTCGCGAAGTGGCCCACGGAGACGTTCCAGACCGGGTCCACGCCGGCGATGGCACTCCCGACGACCGTGCCGAGCACGCCGACGACGAGGGCGACGAACATCGACGCGACACCCACCGTGATGGCTGCGAGGAACTTGGCCCTGAGCACCCGACCGCGGTGCGGCACGAGGGTGAAGGTCGTCAGCCCGCTGCGCTGGCTCCACTCGCTCGTCACCGCGAGGATCCCGATCATGGGCAGGATCACGGTCATCGGCGCTCCGATCGCTGCCGCGAAGTTGTCGTAGGTGAGCTGGTCGTCGGGAGCGAACACGATGATGGCGGCCGTGGCGAGCACGCTGGTGATGACGATGCTGGCCATCAGCCAGAAGCCCGAGCGGGTGTCGAACATCTTGCGCAGCTCGACCCCGACGATGCGGGTCAGCGGGATCCGCGCGGCTGCTGTGCGCGTGCGGGGGGCGGGGGCGGCCGACTGGGAGGTCGGGGTCCGCAGGACGGTGGTGGTCATGCTGCTGCTCCTTCGCGCTGGGTGTCTGTCGTGAGCTCGAGGAACATCTCCTCGAGCCCGGCCCCGTCGGCGGTACGGAGCTCGGTGAGGACCAGGCGTGCGGCGAGCGCGATCTCGCCGACCTGGTCGGGTGCGGCGTCGGTGTGCACGCTGCCGTCTGGGTGGGGCGTGACGGCCAGGCCGGCATCCGCCATGGCCCGCGCCAGCGCGGCGGCGTCGCGTGCCCGGACCACGGTGCCGGCCGATGCGAGCAGGTCGGACTTGGTGCCCTGGGCCACGATCCGTCCGTTGCCGATGACCACGAGGTCGTCGGCGATGACCTCGATCTCGTGGAGGAGGTGGGAGGAGAGCAGGACGGTGCCGCCCTGGTCGGCGAACCCTCGCAGCAGGTCACGCATCCATCGGATCCCGGCCGGGTCGAGGCCGTTGGCGGGCTCGTCGAGGATGAGGACGTGCGGGTCGCCCAGGAGGGCGGTCCCGATGCCGAGGCGCTGGCGCATCCCCAGGGAGTAGTCGCGGACGCGCCGGTCGGCCTCGTTGTCGGTGAGGCTGACGAGCTCGAGCATCTCCTGGACCCGCGCCCGGGGCAGGCCCATCGTCCGCTGGGCGAGCGTGAGGATCTCGCGTCCGGTGCGGCCGGCGTGCTGTGCGGAGGCGTCCAGCAGGACTCCCACCTCGCGGCCCGGGTTGGGCAGGTCGGTGAACCGCTGTCCATCGACGGTGGCGGTACCGGAGGTGGCCGGGGTGAGGCCGACGATGATTCGCATGGTGGTCGACTTGCCTGCGCCGTTGGGGCCGAGGAAGCCGGTGACGCGGCCCGTGGCCGCGGAGAACGAGACGTCGTTGACGGCGGTCAGTCCACGTCCGTAGGTCTTCGTGAGTGATTCGACAGTGATCATGCCGAGAATCGTGGCGCTGACAGCCACGTGGACACATCGGGGACAGACCCCATGCTCACCCTGAGGCGACCCTGATTCCTCCTCAGGGGCGGTCGATCTCGGCGAACACCGGCCGTCCGAGGGTCGGGTCCTCGAGCAGCCGGCCGAAGTCGGTGGTGTTGCGCGAGATCGAGATGAGCAGTCGTCCGTCGGCCAGCGCGATCCCGGGGTGGGCGAGCGGCGCGTACTTGAGCTGTCCCGACGGGTCCTGGAACTCCGCCCTCGTCCCACGCTGAGCGGCCCAGGGGCCGACGGGCGACTCCGACGACCACGCGTAGACCGTGTTGCCGAGGTCGCCGTCCCGCTTGGAGACGATGACGAAGTGGCCGTCGACGGCGTCGACCGACAAGGTCTGGGAGACCCCGCCCTCGGCCGCGAGGACCACCGCAGCGCGATCCTGTTCCGACACCCAGGCCGCGCCGTCCCAGAACTGCCACGTGGAGCGGTCACGCGCGGCAGCCACCGGTGCGCGGGCGGCATACAGCGCTCGTCCGAAGGAGTGGCGAGTGGGGAGCCGGGTGCCGTAGACGTAGAGCCAGTCACCACTCACGGTCATCGCCGAGCCCCAGTTGACCTGGTCGGGCGCGGGGCTGTCGGGGGTGATGTCCAGCTGGTGCCGCAGCTGCGGGGCCCCACCGGTGGGCACCTCGAAAACCGTTGCGCTGCTGCCGAGGTACGTGAAGTCGAAGCTTCCCGCAACGCCACGACGGATGCGTGCGGTGGTGACGACGAGGAAGTCACCGTCCGGCCTCGACAGCGACACCACCGACATCGGCCAGTGGACGACGCCATCGGCGCGGTCGGGGATCGCCGGTCCCCGCGCTGAGGTCTCGACCTGGGACGTGCACAGTCCGCTCGTGACCAGCATGGAGTTGGCCACGATCCGCGGGGAGATCCCTTCGCGGCGCACTGTGTCGCCGAAGACCCACACGATCCGCTCATCGGGAAGTCGGGCACTGGCGCCGATGTCGCCGGCCTGCCACAACGGCAGGTCGAGGCCCGCGACGATCCGGTTGAGCTGGCCGACCGTCACCGTGGGCGGCCTCCCTGTGGAGGTCGCCACCGGGCAGGTCGGGGTGAGTCGGGGGTATGCCGGGGTGCCGGCAGGCGGTGCCGGCGCACCGCTTGGTGAAGGGGCGGAGCACCCCACCAGGGCAAGGAGGACGATTGCCGCGCTGGCCGCGAAGGGGATGGCGCGCCGCATGCAGGCAATCCTAGGGAAGCGACACGCCGACCCAACATGTGGTGCCGCGCTTTGGGCCAACCACCCGCATATGGTGTCTCTCGCTGGTCCGAAGGCCGCGCAATCGGTCTTCGGGGCAAGAGGGAACCCGGTGAGATTCCGGGACTGCCCCGCAGCGGTAAGCGGAAACGACCGCCGTCATCAAGCACTGCTCGCACACGCGGGTGGGAAGCGACGGCCAGTAGGAACCGAGTCGGCGACCCACCAGATCCGGGTCGCCGGCACGACACGTCCGCGAGTCCGAAGACCTGCCAGCGACCGTGCACACCGTGCGCGGTGAGTCGTGGCCTCGAGGGCGGGTCACACGACATGCGCAGCACCGCACCCCGTCGCCCTCGGCGACGCGCGTGGCTGCGTTGTCGTCTCCTCCTCGCGTCCGCGGCACCGATTCGCTCGCGAGGAGAGAGCAGTGACCGACACCAGCACCGACGTGGTCGACAGTGACGTCGTCCACCCCCCTGAGGCCGCCGAAGCGACGACCGCCCGACGCGCGACGATGGCCGTGCGCAAGCGCAACGGCGACGCCGAACCCGTCGACGTGATGAAGATCGTCCGCGCCGTGGAGCGGTGGTGCGACGACCTCGCCGAGGTCGACCCCATGGCGATCGCCACCCGGACCATCAGCGGCCTCTACGACGGAGCCACCACCGCCGAGCTCGACCGACTGTCCATCCAGACGGCGGCAGAGATGACCGCGGCCGAGCCGGAGTACTCCCGGCTCGCAGCCCGGTTGTTGTCGAACTACATCGACAAGGAGGTCCGCGGGCAGCAGATCGCGTCGTTCAGCCAGGCCGTCCGCCTCGGGCACCTCGAGGGACTGATCGGTGACGAGACCGCTGCCTTCGTCGAGGCCAACGCGCGCAAGCTCGACCACGCCGTCGACGTGTCCAACGACCGGCGGTTCGAGTACTTCGGGCTGCGCACCGTCTACGACCGCTACCTGCTGCGCCACCCCGACACCCGGTTGGTCATCGAGACCCCCCAGTACTTCCTGCTCCGGGTGGCCTGCGGCCTGTCGCACACACCTCAGGAAGCGATCGCCTTCTACCAGCTGATGGCCTCGCTGGCCTACCTGCCCAGCTCTCCCACCCTGTTCAACTCCGGCACGCGGCACACCCAGATGTCCTCCTGCTACCTCGTCGACTCGCCCCAGGACGAGCTGGAGTCGATCTACGACCGTTACACCCAGGTCGCCAAGCTGTCCAAGTTCGCTGGTGGCATTGGGATCTCGTGGTCGCGGGTGCGGTCCCGTGGGGCGCTGATCCGTGGCACCAACGGTCACTCCAACGGCATCGTCCCGTGGCTGCGCACCCTCGACTCGTCGGTCTCCGCGGTCAACCAGGGCGGTCGCCGCAAGGGAGCCGCGTGCGTCTACCTCGAGCCGTGGCACCCCGACATCGAGGAGTTCCTCGAGCTGCGCGACAACACCGGCGAGGACGCCCGCCGAGCGCACAACCTCAACCTGGCCAACTGGGTCCCGGACGAGTTCATGCGCCGCGTCGAGGCCGACGAGCAGTGGAGCCTGATCGACCCGAACGAGGTGCCCGAACTCCCGGACCTGTGGGGTCCGGCCTTCGAGGCTGTGTATGCCGCGGCGGAGCGCGACGGACGCTTCGTGCGCCAGGTCAGCGCTCGCGAGCTCTACGGCAAGATGATGCGGACCCTGGCCCAGACCGGTAACGGCTGGATGACCTTCAAGGACGCCAGCAACCGGACGTGCAACCAGACCAGCGACGACCAGGTGCCCGGCGCGCCGGTCGTCCACCTCTCCAACCTGTGCACCGAGATCATCGAGGTCTCCAGCAACGACGAGACGGCCGTGTGCAACCTGGGTTCGGTCAACCTGGCCCAGCACCTGACCGGTGGTCGCGACGCAATGGACTGGGACAAGCTGCGGGCGACCGTGCGGACGGCCGTGACCTACCTGGACCGCGTCATCGACATCAACTACTACCCGTCCGCCGAGTCCGCGGCGTCCAACCCGAGATGGCGGCCCGTGGGCCTGGGCGTCATGGGCCTGCAGGACGTGCTGTTCGCGTTGCGGCTGCCGTTCGACTCGTCCGAGGCGCAGGAGCTGTCCACCCGCATAGCGGAGGAGGTCTACCTGTCGGCACTGGAGCAGTCCGCGGAGCTGGCGGGCGAGCACGGCCCGCACCCGGCATACCAGCAGACGCGCGCGGCGCGCGGTGATCTGCAACCCGACCTCTGGGGTGTCACGCCGACTCAGACCCGGCGCTGGGAGTCGGTGCGGAACGCCATCAAGGAGAATGGACTTCGCAACTCGCTGCTCATCGCCATCGCGCCCACGGCAACCATCGCCTCGATCGCGGGCGCCTACGAGTGCATCGAGCCACAGGTGTCCAACCTGTTCAAGCGCGAGACACTCTCGGGGGAGTTCCTCCAGGTCAACACCGCCCTCGTGCGCGAGCTCAAGGCACGCGGGCTCTGGACCCCCGAGGTGCGCGAGGCGATCAAGCGCAGTGACGGCTCGGTCCAGGGCATCACGTCGATCCCTGCAGACGTACGGCTGTTGTTCCGCACCGCGTGGGAGCTGCCTCAGAAGTCCCTCATCGACATCGCGGCTGCCCGCCAGCCCTACATCGACCAGAGCCAGTCGCTCAACCTGTTCCTCGCCTCGCCGACGATCGGGAAGCTGAGCTCGATGTACCTCTACGCGTGGAAGGCCGGCCTGAAGACGACCTACTACCTGCGGTCCCGCCCAGCCACCCGCATCCAGCAGGCGACCATCTCCGTCGCCGCGCCCATCCCGACCGTCCCCGACGAGGAAGCCGTCGCGTGCTCCCTCGAGAACCCCGAGAGCTGCGAGGCCTGCCAGTGAGCATCGACCAGACCACCACCGACACGACCGTCGCGACCGACCACTCGGCCACGCGGATGCTCCTCGACCCGGGGATGAACCTGACGTTGCGGCCGATGCGCTACCCGCACTTCTACGAGCGCTACCGCGACGCCATCAAGAACACCTGGACCGTCGAGGAGGTCGACCTGCACACGGACCTCAAGGACCTCCAGCGCCTCACCGACGCCGAGCGACACCTCGTAGGGCGGCTGGTGGCGTTCTTCGCCACCGGCGACACGATCGTGGCCAACAACCTGGTGCTCAACCTCTACCAGCACATCAACTCCCCCGAGGGGCGGCTCTACCTCAGCCGCCAGCTGTTCGAGGAAGCCGTGCACGTGCAGTTCTACCTGACCCTGCTCGACACCTACGTGCCCGACGAGCAGCAGCGCCAGGAGGCCTTCGCCGCGGTCGACAACATCCCGTCCATCAAGGACAAGGCCGACTTCTGCTTCCGCTGGATCGACTCGGTGTTCGACCTCGACAAGCTGGAGACCAGGGAGCACCGACGGGCCTTCCTGCTCAACGTGATCTGCTTCGCCGCCTGCATCGAGGGGCTGTTCTTCTACGGCGCCTTCGCCTACGTCTACTTCCTGCGGTCGCGCGGCCTGCTCAACGGGCTGGCGAGCGGCACCAACTGGGTGTTCCGCGACGAGTCGATGCACATGGCGTTCGCGTTCGACGTCGTCGAGACGGTGCGGCGCGAGGAGCCGGACCTCTTCGACGACGACCTCGCCGCACAGGTGCGGGCGATGATGCGCGACGCCGTCGACGCCGAGGCGCAGTTCGCCGAGGACCTGCTCGGTGGAGGCGTGGCCGGCCTGTCCGTCACCGACATGCGCACCTACCTCGAGTCGGTCGCCGACCGGCGGCTCGAACAGCTCGGGCTCGACCCGGAGTACGGCTCGAAGAACCCGCTGGCGTTCATGGAGCTGCAGGACGTCCAGGAGCTGTCGAACTTCTTCGAGCGTCGCGTCTCGGCCTACCAGGTCGGGGTGTCCGGCTCGGTCGCCTTCAACGAGGAGTTCTAGGAGGGGGCCGCCAGGGCTGGCTCACCACCAGCCCTGACGATGACGTTCATGCCGTAGACCGACGCGATGGCGGTGACGGGCAAGGTGATCGCCGCGATGACCGCGAGGCGTTCCATCGCGACGGTCATCTTGGTCGTGACCCGGGTCTGGTAGAGCTCGATCACGCCGAACAGGAACTGGCTCTCACCGTCAGCGAGGCTGCGGACCCGGTCGAACTGCTCGGACAGGTCGCGGGCGTGCCGCCGTGACTCGTCGCTGGCGAACCGCTCGAGCGAGGCCAGCCGCCCGTAGACCTCGTGGGCCTGCCCAGCCTGGGTTCGGGAGATGAGCAGCTCGTGGCGCAGCAGGAACAGCTCCTCGAGCAGCTCCTCGGGCTGGTGGAAGTCCGAACCCATCACCCGCATCTCCAGGGCCGGGAGCCGGCCTGCGACAGACTTGACCGCCGCGCTCTGCCGACGGGCCACCGCAGACCCGATTGCATAGGACAGCTCGCTCGGGGTCCTGGGGCGGAACCGTCCGGCCTCGATGCGTTCCCGGACGGTCCTGGTCTCCTCGGTGGCGTCGAACAGGGAGACCGCGGGATTGCGCGGACCGTGCACGGTCACGAGGTAGCGGGTGCCGACCAGCTGGTCGAGCTCGAGCATGTGCACGTGCCCGCCCTCGCCGGCCAGGGGCGTGTGCACGATGACGAAGGTGTGCTCCTCGTAGCCGTGCACGGAGGGGACGAAGTTCCGCTCACGACAGGCCTTCACGACCATGGGGTGCGCATGGAACCGCTCGCGCAGCACCGCCTCCGCGGCGTCGTCGAACTCGGGGACGTCCACCCAGACGAACCCGTCGTCGCGCTGCAGCAGGGCGTCGACCTGGGCGACGTCGTGCTCCTCGAGCCCGGCCTCCGACACCCAGCAGGTGCCGATCATGGTGGTGTGTCTCGACCCGTGGCTGGCGAGCGTCCGGCCTCAGCCGGTGAAGCTCGTCTCCAGGGTGATCGGGATCTTGAGGGCCTGGCTCACCGGGCAGTTGGCCTTGGCGTCCTGGGCCGCCTCCTCGAACTGCTCGGCGGTGATGCCGGGGACGTTCCCGACGACCGACAGCGCGCTCCCGGTGATGCCGGTGCCCGGCTGGAACGTCACGGTGGCCGTGGTGTCCAGCGACGTCGGGGGGTTGCCACCCTTGGCGAGCACGTTGGACAGGGCCATCGAGAAGCACGTCGAGTGCGCGGCGGCGATGAGCTCCTCGGGGCTCGTCTTGCCGTTCGCCTCCTCGGCGCGGGAGGGCCATGACACGGCATACGTCCCGATCCCGGAGGACTGGAGCTCGACCTGGCCCGAGCCCTCCATGAGTGAGCCTTCCCAGTGGGCGGACGCGGTGCGGGTGGTGGCCATGGGCACTCCTTGCTGAGCGGACGTGGGACGACTACCTGCCCAATCTAGGCGCTCGACCCACAACCGCAACGGGCAGGGACGAAGGACCCTGTGGCGTCGACCGTCCGGGAGCCACTCTGGAGTACCAAGCAGTAGACCCCTGACATCCATCGAAAGAGGCAAACATGCTGGTCCGTGAGCTGGTGACCCGAGACGTGGTCTCGGTGCTGGACGGCTCGGCGCTCGACGCGGCTGTGCGCGTCCTGGCCGAGCACCACGTCTCCGCCCTGCCCGTCGTGGACGCCGCAGGCCGGGTCGTCGGCATCCTCAGCGAGGCCGACATCCTGCGGCTCCACGTCGCGACCGACCCGCGGGCGCACCTCCGGCCCGTCGATGACGGCCGGCCCGAGCCGTGGCCATCCGCCGTCCACGAGGTGATGAGCGCCGACCCCCTGGTTGCCCACGAGGCGAGCGACGTGTCGGAGGTTGCGCGGATCCTGGCAGACACCGGGTGGAAGAGCCTTCCGGTGGTGGGTGAGCACGGCGAGCTCACGGGCATGGTCAGCCGCAGCGATGTCATCCGGGCCCTGGCCACGCGTGACGCCGACATCTGGTTGCGGGTCGTCCGCGACGTGGCGGAGCTGGACCGGCCTGCCTGGGAGGTGTCGGTGGCTCGTGGGGTGGTGACTGTCACCGGGGTGCTGGGCCGGAGCGACGCGCGACTCGCAGCGTCCGTCGTGGCGACAGGTCCGGGGGTCCGGGACGTGGTCGTGGAGGTCGAGACGGACCCAGGGGATCGACGGGCCGACGAACACCGGTCGGGGTAACGCCTGCCACCCTACGATGGGGCGTGTGGCAGACCAGGAGACGCAACCGGCGCAGGGGCCTGGCACCATCGCGCGGCTCTCCGGGCTCGACCTCGACGACCTGATCGCCGAGCTGAGGTCCCGGGCCGGCAGCGCGCGGACGGCGCAGCAGCGGCTCGAGGCCCTGCTCGATGCCGTGGTGGCGGTGACCTCGGACCTGGAGCTTGCAGCGGTCCTGCGGCGGATCGTGGAGTCTGCCTGCCAGCTGGTCGACGCCACCTATGGCGCCATGGGGGTGCTCGGCCCCAACGGGGAAGAGCTCATCGAGTTCGTCACCCACGGCATCTCGGACGAGGACAGGGCGGCCATCGGTCCACTTCCGCACGGCCGGGGCCTGCTCGGGATGATCATCACGAGCCCCCACCCCCAGCGGGTCGACCGCATCAGCGACCACCCGGACTCCTACGGCTTCCCCGCCAACCATCCCGAGATGACGAGCTTCCTCGGGGCGCCGGTGCGGATCCGCAAGGAGGTCTTCGGCAACCTGTACCTCACCGACAAGCGCAACGCGGAGCGCTTCAGCGAGGACGACGAGACGATCCTCACCGCCCTCGCCGCAGCAGCCGGGGTGGCGATCGACAACGCACGGCTCTACCACCGCAGCGTCACGCAGCAACACTGGGGCGAGGCCACCCGCGACCTCGTGTCAGCCCTGCTGGCAGGCGGGTCGGAGGCCGATGTCCTCGCGGACGCCGTCGATCGCGTCCTCGTCCTCACTGGTGCCGAGGGCGCGCTGATCGCCCAGCCCACCGGTCGCGACCTGGTTGTCGTGGCGTCGGCGGGACCCAAGGCGGCCGGGGTCGGCACGATCCTGGATGACGCGGAGACCCGCGCCACCCTGACCGCGGCGCCCAGCGAACCCGACCCGGCGGCGGACCACGTCGTCGTGCCCCTCTCGACGGGCGGACCGCAGGCCTTGGGGGTGATGGTCGTCCACGGGCTGCCTGTCGAGCTCGGTGGCATCTCGGCACCCCTCCTCGACTTCGCCCAGCGACTGGCAGTGGGCCTCACCGCAGCCAGTGCGCAACGCGAGAAGTCGCGCATTGACCTCCTCGAGGACCGCGACCGGATCGCCCGGGACATGCACGACCACGTCATCCAACGGCTGTTCGCCACAGGCATGTCGTTGCAGTCCGCGAGTCGCCTGACCAGCGAACCGACTGCCCGCGAACGCATCGAGACGGCAGTGGACGAGGTCGACGCCGTCATCAAGGACATCAGGCACACGATCTTTGCGCTCAACCGCGCCCCTGACGCCCGCAGTCTTGCGGCCGAGGTCACCACCATCTGCGAGGGCGCGGCCGTGAGCCTGGGCTTCGCGCCGTCCTTCACCATGCGTGGGAGCGTCGCCGACGTTCCTGAGCACATCGCGGCCGACCTGTTGGCGGTTGTGAGGGAGGGGCTCAGCAACGTCGCGCGGCACGCCCGGGCCAGCCAGGCCGAGGTCGTCATCGAGGTGTCCGACACAGTGCTGGTGCGGGTCCGGGATGACGGCGTCGGGCTGCCGTCGGACGCCAACCGGTCCGGGCTCGACAACCTCGCGCGCCGGGCGCACGGCCGCGGGGGCCGCTTCGAGCTCGCTCCGGTCGCCACCGGCGGCACGGTGCTCGACTGGGAGGTCCCACTCCTGTCGGAGGGCTGAACCGACGCAGGGACCTTCGCCCCTGTCTTCACCGGTGCGCCGGGCGCATTCTCGGTGCATGACGTCTCACCTCGACAGCCCACCCAGGACCGGTCGCGCCCTTCCGTCCACCGGACTCGTCGGTGCCCCGGTCATCGTCGGGTTCGACGAGAGCGCCGCGTCCGTGGCGGCGGTTCAATGGGCTGCGACGGAAGCCGCACGGCTCGGGTCGGAGCTCATCGTCCTCAGCGCCTCCGATCCACCAGTCCAGACGCCAGTGGGCGCCGGTGTGATCCGCCCGGTGCCCGACCTGTGGAGCCTCAGTCGGGCGGCGGCCGCACGGGGCGTGGACCTTGCCCGGTCGTGCAACCCCGACGGTGCCATCGGGGCCGTGGGGGTCGTCGGCGGTCCTGCCGGCGAGCTGGTCGCACGGTCCAGCGAGGCCGGGCTCGTGGTGGTCGGGCGAAACCGGCGAAGCGCCCTCCAGGCAGCCGTCCTCGGGTCCGTCTCCTTCGCCGTGGCCCTGCACGCCCGGTGCCCCGTGGTCGTGGTGGGCGAGGGCGCGGAGAGACACCCGGGCACATCGTGGCCGGTTGTCGTCGGTATCGACGGGTCCCGTCCGGCACTGGCCGCGGTGGCCCTCGCCGTCGAGTTCGCCCGCAGGTGGCAGGCACCGCTGCACGTCGTGAGCGCTTGGCGCGCGCCATCGGTCACGGCGTGGCCCGACGGACCGGACGACGTGTCCTTCTCGTCATCGGCGCAGCCGTGGGTGTCGGTGGCGCACGCAGCCGTCGACGAGGCCATCGCGCAGGTACGCTCCGTCGACCCCGACCTGACGGTCACGGGGTCCGTCATCGAGGGGCGCGCCGACGACGTCCTCGTCGAGCAGTCCCGTCGTGCGGGCCTGGTGGTCATCGGGAGTCGCGGGAAGGGCGGTTTCGCGGGCCTCATGGTGGGCTCGGTGAGCCACGGCGTGATGCGTCGCTCGGCCAGCCCCGTGGTGGTCGTGCGTCGGGGTTCCCTGTGATCCGGCCCGATGGCCTGAGCGCCGCTACCGTGTGGACGTGGCGTCCCCCTCCGTCGACTGCGCGCATCGGTAGGCTCGTGGACGAGAGGGAGTGATCAGTGGTGGGCATCACCGTGTTCTTGCTCGACGACCACGAAGTCGTGCGACGTGGCCTGCGCGAGCTGATCGAGGTGGAGGACGACCTGGAGATCGTGGGTGAGTCGGGGTCGGCGCACGAGGCCAGCCGCCGCATCCCCGCCCTCCGACCCGATGTCATGGTCCTTGACGGGCGGCTCCCAGACGGCTCGGGGATCGACGTGTGCCGCGACGTCAGGTCCGTCGACCCGAGCATCCGCGCGATCATCCTCACGTCCTACGACGACGAGCAGGCGCTGACCGCCGCAGTGGCGGCCGGAGCGGCCGGCTACGTGCTCAAGGACGTCCGCGGTGCCGACCTGGTCACGTCCATCCGGCGGGTCGCCGCGGGGGAGTCCCTCCTGGCCCCCGACGTCGTTGAGCGGCTCCGTCAGGCCTGGGGACACGAGCAGCCGGCCGATCCGCGGCTGGCGGCCCTCACCCCGCAGGAACGCCGCATCCTCGACTGCATCGCGCAGGGCCTGACCAACCGGCAGATCGGTGACTCGCTGTCACTGGCCGAGAAGACGGTGAAGAACTACGTCACCTCGGTGCTCGCCAAGCTCGGGATGGAGCGCCGCACTCAGGCTGCGGTCTACATCGCCGGGCAGGGAGTCAGACCAGCTCGCGACCAGTGATGCTCTGGGTGCGCACCCTCACCCAGGTGCTGGGTCCCTCGTGGGATGGCACCCACGGCATGCGGGCCACCGAGTCCAGTCGTCGCACGTCCGCTTCGTCTTCGACGAGCATGGCCGTTCCCTGGACCAGGACGCTCCAACCCTTGTGGGTGGCTGCATCGAACCAGTCGACCTCGAAGGCCACGACGTCCCGGTCGATGGCGACCTGGAGCTTGGAGTCACCCGCGGTGCGGAAGCAGACGTCCACCCCGTCGAGGGTGTGCACGACTGGCAGGATGGCCAGCTCTCCGTCGAGGTGGAAGGCGAGGCGACCGACGGGGACCTGTGCCAGTCGTGAGAGGCACTGCTCGAGGTCGAGGACCTCGAGGCCCGTGTGGTCAGTGGGCCTGACGACGTCGGACATCACGGTGCGTCTGCTGGGGGTGGACGACATGGCTCCTCCTCGGCTCGGGCCGGCCGGCCGCTGGCCTCTGCCTTCAGGGTTGTCCGGCGAAGTGGCCGGCGACAGGGACCTTGGACCCTGACCACGGCATACCCGGGCGCGTCACTGTGGACCCATGGACACGCACCGCGACGACACGCACCGCACCTCGCTCCACACGTACGAGCAGCACGAGCAGCCCGGGGAGAGCCCGGCGGAGGTGCTCACGGTGGCCCAGTGCTGGGCCAGGCTCCGGCAGGGGGTGGTCGGGCGCGCGGCGGTCATCCACGACCGACGTCCCGACATCTTCCCGGTCAACTACGCCGTCGACCACGGGTCGCTGGTCTTCCGCACCGGGTCCGGCACTCTCTTCACCTCATCCGACGGCGCCTTCGTCGCCTTCGAGGTGGACGGCTACGACACGAGTGACGCGACGGCGTGGAGCGTCGTCGTGCGTGGAGTCGCCCATGAGGTCTACGACCTCGACGACGCGCTGGACGCGCTCCGCCTGCCGCTGTACCCGTGGCACGACGCTCCCAAGCCGCGGATCATGCGGATCCACCCGGACTCGGTGTCCGGACGTCGGTTCGCCGTGCGGGGTGGGCACGTCTCCGCCGACCCTCCGCACACGAGGCAAGACGAGTGACCCGCGGCCAACTCAAACCCGCCCCGAGATGACGGGACCTTAGGCCCTGATCCGACGCACTCAGCCACGCGAAAGTTGTTCTGTCAGAACCAATACCACGGTGCCAAGCACCACTGGAGGAATCACCACCATGCGACGACGCACACTCGACGCCTTGCTCACGACCGGCGGTCTCATCGTCGCCGCGGTCCTCCTGGTTGCCGGGGGACTGATGACGTGGGCGAGCAGCTTCGTGGACAACGAGGTCCACTCCCAGCTGGCGGCCCAGCACATCAACTTCCCCGCCAAGGGCAGCGAGCAGCTCAACGACCCGCTGGTCAAGCCCTACCTCGAGCAGTACGCCGGCCAGCAGCTCACCACGGGTGCGCAGGCAAAGGCCTATGCGGACCACTTCATCAAGGTCCACCTCAACGAGTCGACCGGTGGCAAGACCTACTCCGAGCTGAGCGCCGCGGCCCGCGCCAACCCTGACGACCCGAAAGCCAAGGCCATGGTCGACCTGGCCTTCAAGGGCGAGACCCTGCGCGGCCTGCTGCTCAATGCCTACGCCTTCGGCACCATGGGCAAGATCGCGATGTATGCCGCGTGGGCCGCCTTCCTCGGCGCGGCGGCGATGATCGCCCTGGCCCTCCTCGGCTTCATGCACCTGCGCCGGGTACCGGTCGAGGAAGAGGTCGGTGTCGGCTCGCGCCGCACCGCGCCGAAGCCCGCGATCGCCTAGCCCGACCGGTCAAGGACCAGAGCCCCCGTTCCCCCGGAACGGGGGCTCTGTCGTGCCCGGCCGTCTGACCCGGCTACACCGAGTCAGAACGCGGTGTAGCCGCCGTCGGCCACGAGTACGGACCCGGTGACGAACGAGGACGCGTCGCTGGCCAGGAAGATCACCGCCGGGGCGAGCTCATCGACGGTGCCGTAGCGCTGCATGGGGGCGTCGTCGATCCAGTGCTGACGGAACTGCGGGTCGTCGACGGGGGACATGTCCGTCTTGATGTAGCCGGGGGCCAGGGCGTTCACGCGCACCCCGTGTGGAGCCCACTCGGCGGCCAGGCTGCGCGTGAGGTGGTGCACGGCCGCCTTGGAGGCGTTGTAGGCCGGCTGCCACTGCGGCCGGTTGACGATGAACCCCGACATCGAGCCGATGTTGACGATCGACCCGGAGCGCTGCGAGACGAACTGTCGGCCAAAGATCTGCGAGCACGTCCACACCGCGTCGAGGTTGACGGCCATGACCGCACGCCAGTCCTCCGGCGTCACGTCGAGGGCCGGCGCGTGGACGCAGGCGCCGGCGTTGTTGACCAAGACGTCGACCCGGCCGTGGAGGGACAGGGTCGAGTCCAGGACGCGCTGCACGTCCTCGGCCACAGTCACGTCGGCCGCCACGAAGTCTGCCCGGATGTCGTTGCCTCGCAACGAGTCCAGCACATCTTCAGCCGCCGCGGTGTCTCGTCCGACCAGCATGACGGAGGCGCCTGCGTCGCCGAGGGCCTGGGCGAACCCGGCGCCCAGGCCTCGGGTCGCGCCGGTGACGACGGCGACCCGATCAGCCAGGGAGAAGCGGTCGAGTGCATTCATCCGACCAATCTAGATCTCGGGTAACACACGCGACACCGGTGGCCGCACGGCATACCCGCGCAGCGATCACCGCGGACCGGCGCTGGCTCACCGACCTGTCCTGCTAGGGCGCGAGGAACTGCACGCGGGTGTTGTCGGAGAACCGCACGACGAGGGTCGCGCTGCCCTGGTGGTACGGACATGGGGTGACTCGCTCGGTGCAGGGCACGAGGAACATCCGGTCGCCGTTCTGCACCAGCAGCCGCAGACCGCGGTACCGGTACCGGAAGGTCTGCCCCTCCTCCGTCTGCAGGGCCGCCTCGGAGACGTCGGCATTGCGCAGGTAGAGCCGTTCGCGGGTGTCGAGGACGACCCTCGGCAGCTCGTTGAGCCGACCGGCCTGCTCCTGGCCCAGCCCCGTGCCCGACCACTGCGCGAGCGTCGCGTTCGTCCAGAAGACCGCGGCGGCGACTGTGAGCCACAGGGCGACACGCAGGCGGACCGTGCCGTGCCGCTGCCCCATGGCGTATGCCGTGATGCCGGCTCCCAGCGCGAGGAGGACGGGGGCGACGAGCGGGTAGTAGGTCCACCGTCCGGAGACGGGGTACGAGAACAGCACCACCAGCCCGACGCCGAGGATGGTCGTGCCCACGATGAGAGTGGCCCGGGCGTGTCCGGTCAGTCGGGGCCCGAGCCAACGGTTGACGGCGACGCCACCCGCCACGAGGAGGAACAGGACGAGCACCGGCACCAGCAGCGGCTGAGGGCTGCGCATGACGAAGGCCTGCGTCGACAGGCCGATGGTGTCGACGTCCAGGCCGAAGTAGAGGTACTGCGCCCGCGTCGAGACGTATCCGAAGTAGAAGAGCAACGCACTGAGCGCGGTCGCGGGAGCCACGATGTTGCCCGCGAAGCTGTAGACCCGGTCCCACGACAGCCTGGAGGTGCTGGCGGAGGTGTCAGGACTGGCGACGGTGCTGGGGCTCCCGGGAGCGTCGTCGTCCTGCGCCCCCGGTCGGCTGGGCTCGGTTGCCATCCGTCAGGTCGTCTCGGGTTCTGGGGATGGTGGCACGGTGAGCTGGACGGAGATCTGCGGCTGGTCGCCGAGCGCTGCCACGAACTGCCGGCACGTGGGGGAGTCGTTGCGTGGGCAGTAGACGAGGCCCTTGAAGCCCACGGACGGACTGGTGTCCTGGGGGATCGTCCCGACCAGCCGGACGAGCAGGTCGCAGCGTTGGGCGGTCGACCGGAAGATGTAGCCGACGCAGTTGGGTTGCGAGGAACCACATCCTCCCCGTACGACCTTGAAGACGTTCGGGGTGAACAGGGGACTGGTGATCTCCACCGCGGTACCGCGCGGGATCTCTCCGTTGTTGTTGGCGATCCAGGACACCTCGGCGCACTGCAGCGTGGGGTCGTCCTCACGCAGCGCGGATCCGCCGCCGACCGGGAGGCGTGCGACGGAGATCGCCGGGTTGCTGTTGCTGCTCGACGAAGCCGGGGTGGTGGGGTCCGTGTCCTCTGGGGTGGGTGCCGGCTCGGGACCGGGCTCGGACGTCGACTGGTCCGACGTCGAGCTGTCGGTCGCCAACCCGCCACCGCCGGAACCGGCACAGGCGACCAGGATCGACGCCAGCAGCAGGGCGAGCAGTGCCTGCAGTGGTCGACGCCCGCTGAGGTCTATGCGGCTTCGCCCGTGGACCAACAGCGGTGCCCGGCTCATATGTTCCCGCCCAGTCCGAGCGCGTGGCTGACCAGTTCCGCTGCCTCGGTTCCGTTGCTCGCATCGATGGTTCGTGCGGACAGGTCCCTGACGATCGCGGAGATCCGGATGCCGCGGTTGGCGACCCAAATCCGTTTGTTCTCAGGGGTGTCGGCGTCGGCGAGGTTGCCGTCGAGGTCGACGAACTGGCCTTCGGTGTTGCGCTGCTGCTCGCTGGCGTGATGGAGGCCGATGAGCTCCCAGCTGTCACTGAGCAGGGGAGCCCCGGATGAGCCGGGTTCGGTGTCGGCGTCGTAGAGCAGGTACTTGGGGTTCTCCACCCCTTGACCGTCGACGAGGGGACCGCTGAAGGTGTTGTTGCGCAGGGTGACTTCGCGGTGCCGCCCCTGGGGGTGCTGGATGACGTTGACCGGCTGGCCCTTCACGATCTTGCCCACCCCGCCGTGCATGGCGATGTAGCCGAACGTCTCGCCCGGGGGCTTGCCCGCGACCGGGGCCACGGCGACCAGGGTGAAGTCCAGGTCGTCGGCGGGGCTGGTGACGAAGCACCGCTCGGGCTGGAGGGCCACCTTCGTGGGCTGGCTCGCGCCGTCCTCGTCCTCGACGTAGCGGAACCAGGCAATGGTGTCCGCCGCGGTCTCGGCCGAGTCGAGGACGTGGTGGTTGGTCATCAAGACCCATGGCGAGACGAGGAAACCGGTGCCCATCTCCATGGCGGTGGTGAGCTTCGCGACGGCTTCGGCACGCTTCGCGCCCGCGCCCAGCCACCACCCCGGCAGGAAGTCGGCGTTCTTGAAGATCCGCTCGAGGGTCTCGTCGACGACGGTCGGCGATGCGTTGCCGGCCACCGGTGCGCCCTGCCGCCTGGCATACGCGACCTTGCGGGCCAACGGCTCGGTCCGCCACGCATCCCGTTTCGCCGACCGCACTGCCTCGATCTGCTCGACCGTGGCCGGCCCGGGCGTGAACGTGGGTTCAGGCAGGGCAGCCGTAGGGTCTGCCCCTTGCGCTGGGTCGGGCAGGGCACTCATGATCGCCATCGCGGCACGCCTCCGTGGTCGTCCTTGCTGCTGGTCGGAGGGGCTTCCCTGCAGATGCCTCAGTATGGGCGCGATGTCGCCCGCTGGGCATCAGCAAGATGACGTAGGGGCGATCGGGCAACGCGCCGCACGAGTCGGACCGCGCGGAGGTCGTCAGCCCGCAGAGACGGCGTGCAGGTGGGTTCGTCGGGGCAGTTCGCGGTCGGGTGGGATCTCGATGTCAGCCCAGCGGGCGCGTTCCCCGGTGGGTGGTCGGTATGCCGGCTGCTCGCCGTCGCGGACCGCTCCGGGTGGAGCGCCGCCCTGCGGGGCGCCGCGTGGGGAGTTGTCGGGTGAGGCGGCAAGCTCAGTTGGAGTCGGTGGTCGGACGGGGAGTCCGTAGCGGTTGGTGACGACCAGGCCGTCGCGCCGGGTGGGGTCGCCGCTGATCGTGACGTCGCCACGGTCGATGGCGTCGTGGTGGAACGGGCAGAGACTGACCTGGTTGTCGACGTCGGTCGCGCCGCCCGATGCCCACTCCTCGAGGTGGTGGATCTCGACGAACCGGGTGGCCGTGCAGCCCGGGAAGCGGCAGCCGCGGTCGCGGTCCTCGATGAGCCGACGCGACCGACTCGGCAGGATCCGCATGGCGCGGCCCACGCTGACCGGCCGGCCATCGGTCTCCCAGACCGGCTGGACCATGCCGTCGGAGAGGAAGCGGCTCAGGAGTCGCTGCGGGATCGCTCCGCCGCCGTTGATCCAGGCGCCATCGGTCGACAGGTGCAGATAGACCCGGTAGTGACTGGACCGGCTGGTCGACGTCACGGTCGACAGCGCCCGGTGGGCGATCTCTTCGAGGGCATCGGCGTACGTGGGACGGTCCGCCCTGGAATCGTGCACCAGCGGGACGACGGACGCCCCCTCGCCACCACTGGAGCCCTGCCCGCTCTTCGTGTCTTCGGGCGGTGCCGCGCCAGTCTGGGCGATGAACAGCGCGTCCTTGGCTTCCTTGAGTGCCTGCTCGACCAATGCCCCGATCGGTGCCGGTGCGCTGTAGCGCAGCTGGAACCGGCCGTCGCGGTCGTAGTGCATGGACAGCTCAGGACGCGCGCAGGCTCGACGTTCCGCGTGGCCCTGTGCGACGGAGGCGTCTGTCGGCGAGCTCGGCTCGTTGGGCTCCGCCGGGTCACCGTCGCCAGGAGGAACGGTGAACGCGTGTCGCGAGACTGCTCGCCGCAGCTGCGGCACCGTCATGTGCACCGCCAGCTCACCGACCGACCGCTGGTGCGACGCGGGCACGTGGTGGGCGACGACAGCGGCCTGGTCCAGCGACAGGGCACCTGTCGCGACCGACCTGGCCATCGTCGGGAGCTCGGCTCGCCGCCGCGCCACCGCGACCACATCTCGCGCGTGCGCCGGCGACAGCCCTGCCCGGACGACGAAGTAGTGCTCGGGGGAGCGGAACCCGCCGTCGCCCCAGTGGTCGCCCTCGATGAGCTCGGCCGCGACGTCGACCAGCTCCGCGTGGGCGCGGTTCAACCGGCCGGCCACGGTCGCGGTGCGCGCCCAGAGGTCGCGCTGGACCTCGTCACGCTGCTCGGCAATCGGGCTGATCGACATGTCGCAATCGTACAGGTGTTCGAACTCCTTCGCAAGCGCCGTAACTGGGAAATTGGTTGCAGCGCAATGGAATTCATCGCAATGGGACTGTCGGTGCCACGTGCTAGGTGAGGTTGGTGCCGTGGTTCGGGAGTCTGCCGACGGAGGCGGTGATGACGTCAATGCCGTCCGCTCCTAGCGCGTCTCAGCGGGCGAGCAGCTCCTCGAACGGCACCGGATCGGCGAACTCGTCGACCCGAGCGGCCCTTGACGCCGACCCAGGCGCCGCGCCGCCGGTGACGAGGTCGGCGAGCTCGCCCGCGGCGACGGTGATGCGGCTCGACAAGCCGGCATCCACGGTGCCGCCCGTGCCCCAGTCCTCAGAGGCCGCGAAGACGCCTGTCGGCACCGTGACCGCCTTGAGGTAGGAGAACATCGGTCGCATGGCGTGCTCGAGCACCAGGGAGTGGCGCGCCGTGCCGGCGGTCGCCGCCATGAGCACCGGGGTGCCGCGCAGGGCCGAGTCGTCCAGGACATCCACGAACGTCTTGAACAGTCCGCTGTAGGACGCCTGGAACACCGGCGTCACGGCGATCACCGCATCAGCGTCGCGGACGGCGTCCAGGGCCAGGCGTAGGCCGCCGGTGGCGAAGCCGGTCAGCAGGGTGTTGGCGAGGTCGTGGGCGTGCTCGCGCAGGTCGACGAAGGTCACCTCCGCCTCGTCGCCGCGTTCGAGCAGGGCGTCCTGGGTGGCGGTGGCCAGCCGCTCGGCGAGCAGTCTCGTGGTGCTGGGCTGGCCCAGCCCGGCCTGCACGACGACGATCTGCCGGGCACTCGTCTGCTGGGAGCTCATCGGGTGACCTCCAGGTCCTGCGTGGCGGGAGTGGTGGCGGAAGTGGTGGCGTGCGTGGCGGGGCGCTCGGTGGCGTGCCTGGTCGCCGCGGCCAGTCGGCTGGCGTGAGTGGGGGCGTCCGGAACGTGGGCCGGCTTGCGCGCAGCCGCGATCTTCCGCAGCTCGGGCACGACCTGGGTGCCCAGGATCTCCACCTGCTCCATCACTGTCCGGTGCGGCAGCCCTGCGTGGTCGAGGAGGAACAGCTGGCGCTGGAAGTCGCCGACGGAGTCGGCCATCGCGGCATACCGCTCGATCACCTGGTCGGGCGAACCCACGGTGAGGGGCGTCTCCCGGCTGAAGTCCTCCAGCGACGGTCCGTGACCGTAGACGGGTGCGTTGTCGAAGTAGGGGCGGAACTCGCGCACCGCGTCCTGGCTGTTGGCTCGCATGAACACCTGCCCGCCGAGCCCGACGATGGCCTGGTCCGCGGAGCCGTGGCCGTAGTGCTCGAACCTGCGACGGTAGAGCGCCACCATCTGCCGGGTGTGGCTCATCGGCCAGAAGATGTTGTTGTGGAAGAAGCCGTCGCCGTAGTAGGCCGCCTGCTCCGCGATCTCAGTGCTGCGGATCGAGCCGTGCCACACGAACGGGGGTATGCCGTCGAGCGGGCGTGGCGTGGCGGTGAAGGACTGCAGGGGCGTGCGGTACTTGCCCTCCCCCGTCACGACCTCCTCGGTCCAGAGGCGGCGCAGCAACGCGTAGTTCTCGATGGCCAGCGGGATGCCGTCGCGGATGTCCTTGCCGAACCACGGGTAGACGGGGCCGGTGTTGCCGCGGCCCATCATCAGGTCCACGCGGCCGTCGGCGAGGTGCTGGAGGGTCGCGTAGTCCTCCGCGATCTTCACCGGGTCGTTCGTCGTGATGAGAGTCGTCGAGGTGGACAGCAGGAGCTTGTCGGTCTGCGCCGCGATGAAGCCGAGCGTGGTGGTGGGGGAGCTGGGCACGAACGGAGGGTTGTGGTGCTCACCGGTGGCAAAGACGTCCAGCCCGACCTGCTCGACCTGGCGTGCGAGCTCCACGGTGTTCTTGATCCGCTGGTGCTCGCTGATGGTCGTGCCGGTGGTCGGATCCATGGTCACGTCACCGACGGTGAAGATTCCGAACTGCATCGGGCTCGCGCTCCTCGTGAGTTGGGTGGATAAGTAGTTGCGAATTCAACTACATGAACCGCGAGCCGCCGGGTTTCATTCCGGGCGCAGGCGCCTGTGTCACTCCGGCGTGGCGTCCAGACGCGCGCACGCGCCGGCCTGCTGCCAGAGCCTGAGCAACCGGGCGCTGCTCGCAGCGTCGGGCTCGCGCGGTATGCCGTCCGCGCCGATCAGCATGGGGGTCCAGACGGCCTTGCGCACCGCACTCAACCTGCCGCGCTTGGTGCCGCGGGCGGCATCGACGTCGATCGACAGCGTCAGCACCCCCGAGCGGGCATCCGGCTCGCGGCTGCGCCACCAGACGAAGTTCCCGAACCCGTAGTCGACGTAGGCGCGCCCCAGCCAACCCGCCCCGTTGACGCGGTGCGAGTGTCCGCCCACGACGATGTCGGCCCCGGCGCCCTCGAGCGCCTCGGCGGTCTGGACGGACAGCCGGTCGGGGCACGCCTGGTAGTCCAGGCCCCAGTGCAGGAAGACGACGACGAGGTCGTACTTCGCGGCCGCGGCCGACACAGCCGACCGGAGCCGGTCCACCGGACTCGCACTGGCGATCCCGCCCTTGCCCGGACCCGCCGAGTAGCGCGCGAGCGTCATCTCGAAGACCTCGGAGGCACCGAACACCGCGACTCGGAGCCCCTTGGCCCGCAGGATCGCGGGGGCGAAGGCCTCCTCCTGGTCCTTGCCGATGCCGACGATCGGGACGGGACTCGACATCTTGGCCGCCAGGGTGTCCACGAGTCCCACGGGTCCGTAGTCGACGCCGTGGTTGTTGGCCATGCTCACCGCGTCGATCCCGGCGCTCTTGATCGTGTCGAGCGCCGACGCCGGAGCGCGGAAGTGGAACTCCTTGCCGATCTTGGTGCCGCGCTCGGTGATCGCCGTCTCGAGGTTGACCATGGCCAGGTCCGCTGCACCGAGCGAGGTCTGCAGCTCGTCCAATCCGTGGGGGTCGCGGGCGAGCGGGGCGAGGTAGTCCTCGAAGTGGACGTCCCCGGCGAACGCCATCGTCAGGGTGCCCGGGTCCGAGGCGCGCGCCGTCGTCGTGGGCGGTGCCGGTGTCGTCACCGGAGTCCCACCGGCCGTCATAGAGGCACTCGCGGGCGGCCGGGTGCTCGCAGGACGAGGGGGTGGCGCACCGTCGCAGGCGGCCGCGGCCAGCACCACGGCCAGGGCCGCGACGGGGGCGGCCACACCTGGGGCGAGAGGGCGCATGATCGGTGAGTCTAGGTCGGCCTAGGATCGCCATCGTGGAGGCGGCGACGGGGCACGCATTGTTCGGCGACCTGTACGCCACCCGCCCCGTTGAGGTGCGACACGACCTGGCGTCCCTGGAGTCGGGGTTCTGGGCCGTCGTCGCCGAGTTCGAGGGCGACGTCACCGCCGTCCGCTTCGCCGACGTCACCCGGTATGCCGCGCCCCCGACACCCGCGAGCTGGTCGCCCCTCGAAGGGGAGTGGGAGAGCAGCCTGGACCGGGCGGCATACCTCGACGGGGTCGCGGAGATCCGGGAGCGGATCGCTGCGGGCACGGTCTATCAGGTGAACCTCTGCCGGGTGCTGTCCCACGAGCTCCCCGAGGGCGCTGACCTCGACGGCCTGGCGCGGCTGCTGGAACGGGGCAACCCGGCACCCCACGCGGGACGGATCACGGTGCCGTCCCTCGGCCTGGACGTCGTCTGCGCGAGCCCCGAGGCGTTCCTCCTGCGCGGCGGGGACCGGCTCGAGTCCCGTCCGATCAAGGGAACGGCGACGACTCTCGAGGCGATGCTGCCCAAGGACTATGCCGAGAACGTCATGATCGTCGACCTCGTCCGCAACGACCTGTCGCACGTCTGTCGGGAGGGGACGGTGCGCGTCGACCACCTCTGCCGCCCCGAGGAGCACCCTGGCATGGTCCACCTGGTGTCCGCTGTGTCGGGAGAGCTGCGCCCGGGGGTGGGGTGGCCCGAGGTGATGGCGGCGACGTTCCCCCCGGGTTCGGTGTCTGGGGCGCCCAAACACACTGCGTTGCAGGCCATCTCGGATCTGGAGACCGTGGCTCGGGGGCCCTACTGCGGTGCCATCGGCTGGATCGATGCCGACCGGGGCACGGCGGAACTCGCTGTGGGTATCCGCTCGTTCTGGGCAGAGCGGGACGAGGACGGTCGGCGCTGGCTGCGGTTCGGCACGGGCGCGGGCATCACCTGGGGATCGGACCCCGTCGGTGAGTGGGAGGAGACACGGGTGAAAGCCGCGCGACTCATCGGGTTGGCATCTGGGAGGGTGGAGGCGTGAGCGAGTCATGAGCGACGTCAGGGTGTGGGTCAACGGTCGACTGACCGGAGTGGACGAGCCGTCCATCTCCGCCCTCGACCACGGCGTGACGGTCGGCGACGGGGCCTTCGAGACGGCCAAGGTCGACCATGGCCAGGTGTTCGCCGCGACCCGGCACGCACGTCGGCTGGACCGGACGCTGGCCGGCCTCGGCCTGCCTGCCGCCGACCACGACTACATCGCCCAGGGGGCCAAGGCGGTGCTCGAGGCCGGCGACCAGATCGAGTTCGGCCGGTTGCGCTACTCCGTCACCGGGGGAGCCGGGCCGCTCGGTTCGGACCGTGACGACAGCCCCCTCACCTACATCGTGACGGCGGGTCCGCAGCCGCGGCCGCCCGCCAGCGCCTCGGTCGCGGTGGTGCCCTGGACCCGCAACGAGCGCTCCGCCGTGGCCGGGCTCAAGACCACGTCCTATGCCGAGAACGTCGTCGCGCTCGCGTACGCCAAGGAGCGGGGCGGGATCGAGGCCGTCTTCGGCAACACGCGCGGCGAGCTGTGCGAGTGCACGGGCTCGAACATCTTCGTCGTGGTGGACGGGACGATCCTCACCCCACCGCTCGACTCGGGCTGCCTCGCGGGAATCACGCGGGAGGTCACCATCGAGTGGTGCCGCGAGGACGGCCTGGACGTGCGGGAGCAGACCCTGCCCCTGGATGTCCTGCGCGAAGCCGACGAGGTGTTCATCACCAGCAGCACCAAGGACGTGCTGGCGGTTCACGGAGTCGACGACCGTGCGCTCCAACCCGGTCCGGTCACGGCCAGGGCCGCCGCCGTGTTCGCGCGCCTGTGCGCCGAGCGGATGGACCCGTGAACGAGGGCAGCGACCCACCGTCAGCGGGGGAATCAGGGGCACCGGACCTGGCCGCACGGGAGGCCGTCGCCGAGGAGCTCGCCGCCGAGGAGGAGTCCGACTGGGAGTGGCGGCGCAAGATCCGGTCCAACCAGCACACGCACCGGATCTACAAGTGGGTCATCGGCATCATCGGCCTGCTGATCGTGGCGGGGGGTGTGGTCCTGCTCCCGTTGCCAGGTCCGGGTTGGGTGATCATCTTCGTCGGGCTGGCCGTCTGGGCGTCGGAGTTCGACTGGGCACAGCGCCTGCTGAAGTTCGCCCGGACCAAGGTGCGCGCGTGGGCCGACTGGCTCGAGCCCAAGCCGCTGTGGGTCAAGGCGCTCGTCGCCCTCGGGACTGCCGCGCTGGTCGGTCTGGTCTTCTACGCCATGTTCCTGGTGTCCGGGGTCCCCAGCCTCCTGCCTGACTTCGCGGAGGACTGGATCAACGGGCTGCCGGGGCTGTGACCCGGCGGGCGGGCCACCCGGCGGGCTGTGGGGCCCGAGAAGCGGCCGGTGACTCCCGGGACACCCCCGGATTTCACCTGATCCGCCCGATCCGGCTATTCTTCGGCAGGCCCGACCGTCACCGCGTGTGACGAGGGCACCTGGACGTGTAGCTCAGTTGGTTAGAGCGTTCGCTTCACACGCGAGAGGCCATGGGTTCGAGTCCCTTCACGTCCACCAGCACGAAGTCATGGCAGCACCCCCGCGGTTCTGGACCGGACGGGGGTGCTGCTTCGACGCTAGGGGAACGCAGGACCCGCGCCCACCGACCGGTGCATGAGCGCCTCTCGGACGCGGGTACTACAGCACTGGATGTAGGCATCCCGGGCATACCATCGCGAGGTGAGTGACTCCCTCAGCGCAACGACCGTCTCCCTGAACGGCGCAGACGGGGCGCAGGTCGAGGCCTATCTCGCCCGTCCGGACGGCCAGCACACCCGGGGCGGCGTGGTGGTCATCCACCACATGCCCGGTTACGACCGGGCCACCAAGGAGATGGTGCGCCGCTTCGCCGAGCTCGGCTACGACACCGTCTGTCCCAACCTGTACTCCCGCGAGGCGCCGGGAGCCGACCCAGCCGATGCGGCAGCCACGGCCAGGGCGCAAGGCGGCGTGCCCGACGAGCGGTTGGTCGGCGACGTCGGTGCGGCCGCGGCATACCTGCGCGCACTCTCGACGAGCGATGGCAGGGTGGGCGTCATCGGGCACTGTTCCGGTGGTCGTCAGGCCGTGCTCGCCGCGTGCCACCTCGACGTGGACGCTGCGGTCGACTGCTACGGCGCCTTCGTCACCGGGGAACCGCCGGCGGGCTACGCCCTGAAGATCACCAACCTGGTCGACCTGCTCCCGTCGTTGGAGGCGCCCCTGATGGGGCTGTTCGGTGTCGAGGACAAGACGCCGAGCCCGGCACACGTCGCCGAGCTGGACAGTCGCCTCACTAACCTGGACAAACCGCACGAGTTCCACTCCTACGAGGACGCGGGGCACGGGTTCTTCGCCGTCGACCGCCCGAGCTACCGGGTCGCCGCGGCCAACGACGGGTGGGAGCGGATCGCCCGCTTCTTCGCCACGCACCTGAGCCCACGGGAGAGCTGACATGTGCACGTACGCCACGGTTTCCGAACAGGTCGACGGCAGTGCAAAGGGGCCCGGTGGCGAGTGGTTCCACGTCACTGATGCCACGGTCTACTACGACCACCCGGTGCACGCGATGGCCGAACACACCCTCAACATCGACCTGGCCGACCCGTCGCGTGGCCCCGGGGCGCGCCTTGCGGTCGAGCTCACTCGTGACTCCGCTGGCCGGCTGGTCCGCGCGATCGAGGCTGCCCTTGCCTCCGCACCCCCGGAGGTCTGACGAATGTCCGCGCAGGTCAACGAGATCCACATCTTCCCCGTGCATGGCGAGCCCGGTCAGGACCTGCAGGGAGCGGTCGTCGAACCCGAGGGCCTGGCCGGTGACCGGCGCAAGAAGGCCGCCGTCCAGGTGGTCGCCGCCGAGGACGTCCGGTCCGACACCCGCGCCAACCTCGTCGTGACGCTGGGCTCGGCCGAGCTGGCCGCCAGCATCGGCAGGGTGCTGCGCGTGGGCGCTGTCGAGCTGGACGTCACCGGCACGGCACGCAACTGCCCGGGCGTGTATGCCGCGGTGCGGCGACCCGGCGAGCTCTTGGTGGGCGACGCGGTGGAGGTCGTGTCCTGAGCCTCGCGGGTGAACGCGAACGGGTAGGTACGTGACGCCGGTCGGTGTCGCGGCATAAGGTCGAATCGTGCTGGGGCTGCTGGATACGGGGACACACGAGCGCGCTGTCCAACGACTCGCGGCGAGCTATCGCGCCATCCCCGCGGATGCGCCGGTCAGGCTGGCCAAGAAGACGTCCAACCTGTTCCGGGCGAGGGACGCCTCGCAGGCACCAGGGCTGGACGTGTCGGGACTCGGGGGTGTGATCGCGGTCGACGTGCAGGCCCGCACGGCGGACGTGCAGGGCATGTGCACCTACGAGCACCTGGTCGACGCGACGCTGCCTCACGGTCTCGCGCCACTGGTCGTGCCACAGCTCAAGACGATCACGCTCGGCGGCGCGGTCACCGGGTTGGGCATCGAGTCGACCTCCTTCCGCAGCGGCCTGCCCCACGAGTCGGTGCTGGAGATGGACATCCTCACCGGCTCCGGCGAGATCGTCAGCGCGCGGCCCGAGGGGGAGCACGCCGACCTCTTCCACGGGTTCCCCAACTCCTACGGCACCCTCGGCTACGCCACCCGTCTGCGGATCGCCCTCGAGCCCGTGGAGCCCTTCGTGGCCCTGCGGCACCTGCGGTTCCACGACGTGGAGTCCATGGTCAGCGCGTTGGGCACGATCAGCGACACGGCTGAGCACCAAGGGGTTCGGGTGGACTACCTCGACGGCGTCGTGTTCTCCGCCACGGAGTCCTACCTCACGCTGGGCACCAGGACCGCCCAGCCCGGGCCGGTCAGCGACTACACCGGCCAGCAGATCTACTACCGCTCCATCCAGCACGACTCGCCCGAGCCCAAGGTCGACCGGCTGACCATCCACGACTACCTCTGGCGGTGGGACACCGACTGGTTCTGGTGCAGCCGGGCGTTCGGGGCCCAGAACCCCCGCCTGCGCCGACTCTGGCCGCGCCGCTATCGCCGCAGCTCGTTCTACTGGAAGCTCATCGCGCTCGACCACCGCCACGACATCGCGGACCGGCTGGAGGCGCGCAAGGGACAACCGCCACGCGAGCGGGTGGTCCAGGACATCGAAGTGCCCCTGGGCCGCACCGCCGAGTTCGTCCTCTGGTTCCTGCGCGAGATCCCGATCGAGCCGATCTGGCTGTGCCCGGTGCGCAGCAAGGGATCCTGGCCGCTCTACCCCCTCCGGCCGGGCGAGACCTATGTCAACGTCGGCTTCTGGTCCAGCGTCCCACGAGACGCCGACGGGGCGGAGGGTGCCGCCAACCGCCTCATCGAGGAGCAGGTCACCGCCCTCGATGGCCACAAGTCCCTGTATTCCGACGCCTACTACGAGGAGACTCAGTTCTGGAGGCTCTACGGGGGCGACACGTACGCCGCTCTCAAGCGACGCTACGACCCTGACGCACGACTGCTCGATCTCTACTCCAAGGCGGTGCAACGCAAGTGACGATCCTCAGGACGAACCGGTCCGACTCCCACCAGGGGTCTCAGCCTCCCCAGCGACTGTCGATGGCCCAGATCCTCGACGCGGTGTCCGCCGACGGGGTGCCGTTGCGCTTCACGGCCTTCGACGGGTCGGCCACCGGCCCGGCCGACGCGGCATACGGGCTCGACCTCAAGACCCCGCGGGGGGCGAGCTACCTCGCGACCGCGCCTGGCGACCTGGGCATGGCCCGGGCCTACGTCGCGGGCGACCTCGACCTGGTGGGCGTCCACCCGGGCGACCCCTACGAGCTGCTCAACGCGATGGGTGACCTCCACTTCAGGATGCCCCCGCCCAAGACCGCTGCGGCCATTGCCCGCTCGCTCGGCGTCGAGCTGCTCAAGCCTCCGCCGCCGCCCCCGCAGGAGGCGCTGCCACGCTGGCGCCGCGTGGCCGAGGGCCTGCGGCACAGCAAGACCCGCGACGCCGAGGCGATCCACCACCACTACGACGTGTCCAACACCTTCTACGAGTACGTCCTCGGCCCGTCGATGACCTACACGTGCGCCTGTTACCCCCATGACGGGGCCACCCTCGAGGAGGCGCAGGAGAACAAGTACCGCCTCGTCTTCGACAAGCTGCGGCTCGCCGAGGGTGACCGACTCCTCGACATCGGCTGCGGCTGGGGAGGCATGGTCCGGTATGCCGCGCGGCGGGGAGTGCGCGTCATCGGGGCGACCCTGTCGGCAGAGCAGGCGTCCTGGGCGCAGGAGGCGATTCGTCGTGAGGGTCTGCAGGACCTGGCCGAGGTGCGCCACAGCGACTACCGCGACGTGACCGAGACCGGGTTCGACGCCGTGTCGTCCATCGGGCTGACCGAGCACATCGGGGTGCGCAACTACCCGGCCTACTTCGACTTCATCAAGGGTCGGCTGCGCGACGGTGGCCTGCTGCTCAACCACAGCATCACCCGACCCCTGAACCGGCGGATGTCGACGGGAGCCTTCATCGACCGCTATGTCTTCCCCGACGGGGAGCTCACCGGTTCGGGGACCATCATCGCGGCAGCGCAGGACGCCGGTCTGGAGGTGCGCCACGAGGAGAACCTCCGGGAGCACTACGCGCGCACGCTGGCCGGCTGGTGCGCCAACCTCCGCGACAACTGGGACGCCTGCGTCGAGGAGGTCGGGGAGTCCACGGCGCGGGTCTGGGGTCTCTACATGGCTGGGTCGCGGGTGGGATTCGAGCGCAACATCGTCCAGCTCCACCAGGTCCTCGCCGTCAAGCTCGACGACCGTGGGGGAGCGGGACTGCCGCTGCGACCCTGGTGGAACGCCTAGTGGAGCAACGGCTCTCTCTCGTCACCCTCGGAGTCGAAGACCTCGAGCGGGCCGAGCGCTTCTACACAGACCTCGGGTGGGAGCGGGGCAACGACGACACTGAGGTGGTCTTCTTCCAGTGCGGCGGACTGGTCGTGGCCCTCTGGGACCGCGGCGCCCTCGCCGAGGACTCAGCGGTGGAGGACGGCGGTGGATGGGGCGGTGTGACGCTCGCGCTCAACGTCCGCAGCGCGGACGAGGTCGACGAGGTGCTCAGTGACGCAGCCGCGGCAGGCGCGGTCATCGGGCGTCCGGGCGCCGAGACGTTCTGGGGTGGCTACTCGGGAGTCTTCGTGGACCCCGACGGGCACCCGTGGGAGGTCGCGCACAACCCGTTCTGGACGGTCACCGACGACGGCCGCACCCTGCTGCGCGGCTGAAGGTCACGTGCTGCGCGTGACGCCGCACGTGCCGCATCGGCGTCGGCTGCGGGCTCTACGGTAGGAGCATGTACCTGGAGAACCTCGTCTTCGACGCCATCGATCCCCAACGGCTTGGGCAGTTCTGGGAGGCGGTCGTGGGCGGCGAGAGGCTGACCGACGAGCCTGAAGGTTACGAGACGCGACTCACCATCGAGGGTGGCCCGGTGCTCGACCTCTGCTTCCAACGCGTGCCCGAGCAACCCTCCGAACCGCTGAGACTCCACCTGGACCTCCTGGGTGGGACTCGCCAGGCCCAGCAGGTCGAGCGGTTGCTCGGGCTGGGCGCTCGACACCTCGACATCGGTCAGCGCGACGTGCCCTGGGTGGTGCTCGCCGACCCGGAGGGCAATCCCTGCTGCGTCATGGAGGAGCGGGCGGCCTACACCGACACCGGACCCATCGCGGCACTCCCGCTCGACTCCGCCGACCCCGACCGGGACGCGCAGTTCTGGTCCTGGCTGACCGGCTGGACCGAAGTGGTCGGTGTCGCGCCACGGTCCCTGCGCCACCCGTCGCTGCGCGGCCCCCTCCTGGAGCTGTGCCCTGAGGGTGCCCCCAAGGGGACGGCCAAGAACAGGCTTCACCTGGACGTCCGGCTGGAAGCGGGAGAGGACCCCGACGAGGTCGGGGCAGCCATCGCCGAGCGTGGCGGCGGCCTGCTCCACACGAACTGGGGCGAGCTCCCGTGGCGCTCCTACACCGACCCGTCCGGCAACGAGTTCTGCGTGCTTCCAGCGCGGTCGTGAGGACCGGCCACCCGTCAGCGGGGCTGTGGCGTCCTCGGACGGCTGGCCTGAGGATCAGCTGCCGACCTCCGCCGTCTGCACCGCCTCCGTCGCGGAGGGAGCCGTCGTCGGGGTCTGGTTCACGTCCTCGACCAGCGGTGACAGCAGCTCGGTGCCCAGCCACGCGCGCGGGATGCCGAACGCGTCCACGAGCTCCTGCGCGTGCGGTCGCAGGGCTGCGCAGAGGTCGTTGACGGCTGCCGTGACCTGCTTGCTGCGCGCCGGCGTGATGCGCCCGTGCTCGAGGAACCAGCCCTTGTCGGCCTCGATGGTGCTGAGGGCATAGAGGTCGCACACCCGATCCAGCGTCTGGGCGGCCGCGGGGTCGTCACAGGCGTCGATCGCCGCGACGAACGACTCGAGGATGGTCCGCTCGACGTGGGCGCGGGCCGCCTCGATGACGTGGTCCTGGGCCTGGTTGAAGACGTCGAACAGTTGCGCCCCCGGCTTGCCGGCCTTGCGCAGCCGCAGGGCCAGCGTCTCCAGCAGGTGCTTCTCCCGGTCCTCGAACAGGTCGAGCTGCCAGCCGCGGTCGGTCGGCCCCTTCTCGCTGTCGCGGCCGGGTGCGGTGGCGATGAGGCGCTGGATGAGGCCTCGGGCCGACGTCCGCTCGATGACGGCCCCGGCAAACTGCCGGGCGCCGAACCTGACCATGCCGAACGTGTCGAGGTCGCCGAAGGCGTCGCGGTAGTCGGTGAGCAGGCCCTTGGCCACCAGCTGGAGCAGCACCGTGTTGTCACCCTCGAACGTGGTGAACACGTCGGTGTCGGCCTTGAGCGCCGGGAGCCGGTTGACCGCAAGGTAGCCGGCGCCTCCGCACGCCTGTCTGCAGGTCTGGATCGTCGCTGTCGCGTGGGCCGTGGCGACGGCCTTGATGCCGGCCGCCCGGGCCTCGAGCTCGCGTTGCTGGTGCTCGTCGGGGGCCTCACCGGAGGTCAGCACGTCGTGCATGAGCGACACCAGGTCGTTCTGCGCGACAGCCAGGGCGTAGGACTTGGCCAGCGCCGGGAGCAGCTTGCGCTGGTGCACCCGGTAGTCGAGCAGGATCACCTCGCCGTCGCCGCCGGGAGGGGCGAACTGGCGCCGGTGACCGGCATACGTGATCGCCAGGGTGAGCGCACTGCGGGTCGCCGCACCCGCGCCGCCCGCCACGCTGATCCGCCCGCGCACCAGGGTGCCGAGCATCGTGAAGAACCTGCGAGTCTGGTTCTCGATGGGGGAGGTGTAGGTGCCGTGCTCGTCGATGTCGCCATAGCGGTTGAGCAGGTTGGTCCGAGGCACCCGGACCTGGTCGAAGGTGAGCCGGCCGTTGTCGACACCGGGGAGTCCCTCCTTGGCGCCGCAGTCGCCGATGGTCACCCCGGGCATCGCTGCTCCCGAGTCGTCCCGGATGGGCACGAGCACGCAGTGGACGCCGTGGCTCTCGCCACCGGTGACCAGCTGGGCGAAGACTGCGGCCATCCGTCCGTCGCGGGCGGCGCCGCCGATGTAGTCCTTGCGGGAGCGCAGGTCTGGGGTGTGCACCACCAGCTCGTCGGTGTCGGGGTCGTAGGTCGCGGTGGTGCCGAGTGACTGGACATCGGAGCCGTGTCCTGTCTCCGTCATCGCGAAGCAGCCCGGCAGCGTCGCGTCGATGATCGACGGCAGGTAGGCCGTGTGGTGCCGCTGCGTGCCGAGGTTCGCCACCGCGCCGCCGAACAGGCCCCAGTGCACGCCCGCCTTGACCATCAGCGACAGGTCGGCATGCCCCAGCAGCTCGAACGCCGTGACCGATCCGCCGAGGTCGCCGTTGCCGCCCATCGAGGTCGGGAAGCCGCGCTTGGCGTGCCCGGTGGCGGCCAGGGCCTGCACCTGCTCGGCGATCCTGGCGCGGTAGGACTCCAGGTCCAGGGGCTCGGTCGGTGGAGCGAAACGCTCGGGGTCGAGGTCCGTTCGGGCCTCCTCGCGGATCGCCGCCCACCGACCGTCGAGGGTCCTCTGCAGTGCATTGGCGAGCGTGGTCATGAGTCCTCCTGCGTGTCGGGCGCGGGGTCGGCTGGCCAGGCCGCGGACAAGCCGCCCCAGGCCAGGTCGGTGAGGTGTTCGGTGAGCTCCCGGCGGCTCATAGCCGAGTCGGTGAGCCAGCGGTCGGCGGCGGCACGCACCATGCCGACCAACCCGGCGCCCCAGACGGGAGCGGGTGCGCTGCTGCGCCCGGCGCGGTCCAGGGCCTCGCCGATGACCTCGGTCATCTGCGCGGCGATGTGGTCGGTCACCATCGCCGCCGGGTCGCCTGACGGCTTGTCCAGCAGGGGTGCGGTGACGACGAACCGGTAGACCTCGGGATCCTTCTCGACGAGCGTGAGGTAGGCATCGACCGCTCCAGCGACCAGGGCGCGTGGGGAGAGCTCCACGGTGGTGAGATCGCCACCGGTGACGTCGCCCTCGACGTTGCGAGCCAGAGCGAGGTTGCGCAGGATCAGCGCGTCGACGCTCTCGCAGACTGCGGCATACAGGCCCTGCCGGTCCGTGAAGTGGCGGTAGATCACGGTCTTGGAGGTGCCGGCGACAGCTGCGATGTCGTCCATCCCGACCCCGGCGCCGTGCTGGCGGATCGCGCGCAGCGTGGCGTCGACGAGCTCGCGCCGACGGATCGCCCGGTGCTGGTTCCACCGGGTGTTGCGGCCGTCGGGGCTCGGCGTCGAGGCGTCCGTGGTCGTGGTCACAGGTCGTGACAGTAGCAGGTACTGGGCGTACCTGCTACTGTCCGTATCAGTTACCTGTCCCACAGTCGGACCCACCTCAGGAGTACTCGTGGCCCCCTCGTCAAAGCCCGCCCGCTCGGTCGGCCAGCCCCGCCGCGCTGCCGTCATCGGCGGCAACCGCATCCCCTTCGCGCGGCAGAACGCCGCCTACGCCAAGGCCACCAACCAGGACATGCTGACCGCAGCCATCGAGGGTCTGGTGGCCAGGCATGGGCTTGCAGGGGAGCGGGTGGGCGAGGTCGCTGCCGGCGCCGTACTCAAGCACTCGCGCGACTTCAACCTCACCCGCGAGTCCGTCCTCGGGTCCAGCCTGTCGGCCCGGACGCCGGCCTACGACGTGCAGCAGGCCTGTGGCACCGGCCTCGAGGCGGCGATCCTGGTGGCCAACAAGATCGCCCTCGGCCAGATCGACTCGGGCATCGCGGGCGGCACCGACACGGCGTCCGATGCCCCCATCGCCGTCAACGAGGGGCTGCGCGAGACGCTGCTGACCCTCAACCGCGCCAAGACGCCCGGGCAGCGGGTCAAAGCCCTGACAGGCCTGCGCCCCGGCCAGCTGGTCCCCGAGATCCCGCGAAACGTCGAGCCGCGCACCGGGCTGTCCATGGGTGAGCACATGGCACAGACTGCCAAGCAGTGGGGGCTCACCCGCGAGGCGCAGGACGAGATCGCCGCGGCGTCGCACCAGAACCTTGCCGCGGCCTACGAACGCGGCTTCTTCGACGACCTCGTGACGCCGTTCCTCGGGCTGACGCGCGACCAGAACCTGCGCGCCGACTCCACCGTCGAGAAGCTCGCCAAGCTCACCCCGGTCTTCGGCAAGGGCGACGGCGCCACCATGACGGCGGGCAACTCGACGCCGCTCACGGACGGAGCCTCCGCCGTGCTGCTCGGTTCCGACGAGTGGGCTTCAGAGCACGGGCTCCCCGTCCTCGCGCACCTGTTGGACGCACAGACCGCAGCCGTCGACTACGTCACCGGCAACGAGGGACTGTTGATGGCCCCGGCCTACGCCCTGCCGCACCTGCTCGAGCGTCAGGGGATGAAGCTTCAGGACTTCGACCTGGTCGAGATCCATGAGGCCTTCGCCGCGACCGTGCTCACGACCCTGGCGGCCTGGGAGAGCGAGGAGTTCTGCCGCGACCGGCTGGGTCTGGACGCGCCGATCGGTGCACTGGACCGCACGAAGCTCAACGTCAACGGATCCTCGCTGGCCGCGGGTCACCCGTTCGCCGCGACCGGCGGGCGCATCGTCGCCTCGCTCGCGAAGATGTTGCACGAGAAGGGATCTGGGGCACGCGGCCTGATCTCGATCTGCGCCGCTGGTGGCCAGGGCGTCATGGCGATCCTCGAGGCCGCCTGATGGCCGGCACCTACGCCGGCATCGTCAACAGCCGACTTGGCACGAGGCTGGCGGCTCAGCTCGGCCTGCCCCGCCCCGCACGACTGCGCAGGTATGCCGTGGGAGCGCCACTCATCGACGGCCCCGTCCTCGTCGGCGGCCTGGGCGCCGCACCAGTGGCGGCGCGAGTCCGCGACCTGCTCAAGCTCGAGGGGGTCGACGCCGTGGACGAGCTGCCGTCCGGCGGCCGTGTCGCGGCTGTCGTCGCCGACCTGACCGAGGCCCGGGAGCCCGCCGACCTCGAGGTGCTGCGGGCTCTCGTGGGCCCGGCGCTCAAGGGTGTCCAGCCGAGCGGCCGGGTCATCGTCGTGGGTCGGGACCCCCACGGCGCCAGCACTTTCGCCGAGGCCGCCACGCGACGAGCGCTCGAAGGGATCACGCGGTCGATCGGCAAGGAGCTGCGGGCCGGAGCGACCGCCAACCTCGTCCTCGTCGACGAGGGATCGGACGTCAACGTCGACGCAGCGGTGCGGTTCCTGCTGTCCGGCCGCGCGGCATACGTCGACGGTCAGGTCGTTCGAGTCGGTGGCGGCGCGCCGAAGGAACCTGAGGACTGGGCGAAGCCGCTGGCGGGCAAGGTGGCCGTGGTCACCGGTGCGGCCCGGGGGATCGGTGCGTCCATCGCTGACGTGCTCGCGCGGGACGGCGCGACCGTGGTCTGCATCGACATCCCGGGTGCGGGGGACTCGCTGGCCAGGACCGCCAACCGGGTCGGGGGCACCGCCCTCCAGCTCGACGTGACCGCCGCTGACGCGGGGCACCGGATCCTTGACCACGCCACTCGCCGGCACGGCGGCCTCGACATCGTCGTGCACAACGCCGGCATCACCCGTGACAAGCTGCTCGCCAACATGGACGAGGCGCGCTGGGCCTCGGTGCTCGACGTCAACCTCGGTTCGATCCTGCGGATGAACGAGGTCCTCCTCGGGGTCGGCGGCGTACGCGATCGTGGCCATGTCGTGCTGGTGTCGTCCATCGCCGGCATCGCCGGGAACCGCGGGCAGACGAACTACGGAGCCTCGAAGGCAGGAGTGATCGGACTCGTCGACGCGATGTCTGCGGACGAGGCGCTTCGGGCGCGGGGCATCACGGTCAACGCGGTGGCGCCGGGCTTCATCGAGACGGAGATGACGGCCAAGGTGCCGTTCGCGACGCGCGAGGTGGGGCGGCTGCTCAACTCGCTCAGCCAGGGTGGGCTGCCGGTGGACGTCGCCGAGACGATCGCCTGGTTCAGCCAGGACGCCAACGCCGGGGTCACCGGCAACGTCGTCAGGGTCTGTGGCCAGAGCCTGCTGGGCGCCTGACATGACCGTCCGGACATTGACCGAAGCCCCTTCACTGGCACCACTGTTCGCCAAAGCGACGCTCACCCAACGAGGTCGGGGCGGTGAGCTGCCCGACACGGTCTGGCGCCGGGAGGGAGTGGTGGTGGACCGCGACCACCTCCTCGCCTACGACAAGGTGTGCGGGTTCACCGGAGGCGACGTCCTGCCGCACACCTATCCGCACGTGCTGGGCTTCCCGCTCCAGGTCGCGCTGATGGCAGATCGGTCCTTCCCCCTGCCACTGCCGGGTCTGGTGCACCTCGAGAACCAGATCACGCTCCACCGGCGCCTCACGGCAGACGACCCCCTGACCATCTCTGTGCACGCCGAACGCCTGCGACCGCACCCCAAGGGGCGCCTGGTGGACCTGGTCACCGAGGTGGACGTCGAGGGCGTGCGAGTCTGGGACGGTCGAAGCACCTACCTCCGGCGCGGCAGCGGCGACGTGTCCGCGCCGCGGGCACAGGACGCGCCGAGCCTGCCGCAGGGTGGGCCCGCTGGCCTCATCCGCGTCCCCGAGGGACAGGGCCGGGCGTATGCCGCGGTGTCCGGCGACGTGAACCCGATCCACCTGCACGCCTTGAGCGCCAAGGCGATGGGCTTTCCCCGAGCCATCGCGCACGGCATGTGGACAGCGGCCCGCACCCTGGCGGTCCTCGGGCAGCGGTCGACCGAACCCTCGACGACGCACGTCTGGTTCGCCAAGCCGGTGCTGCTGCCGAGCACGGTCGAGGTCGTCGTCGATGATGCGGGCGCCACCGTCGTCGCCGGGCTGCGCTCGACCCGCGACCCGTCGACCACACACCTGACGATGTCGTTCGCGTCGGGCCACCACGCGGGCTGAGGGGCGATCGGGCGGGAGCGGTCGGCCCGCTTCGTCATGCGTTGACGTCCCCTCTAGTGTCGGGGGATGGAGACTCCCGCCGACCGGCGGCCGCCGGCGTCGTGGCTGTACACGGTTCGCGAGGACGCGGCTGGGTGGGTCCGAGCCGGACGCGAGGCCGTGCGGCATGCCGGCCCTGAGCGGGACACGGCCCTGCTGATGGGCAAGGCCGCTCTGGCGACGGTGCTCGCCTGGCAGTTCGCGGTGCGAGTGCTTCACAGCCCGTCACCGTTCTACGCGCCCATGGCGGCGCTGCTCGTCGTCGACCGGACGATCTTCCGGTCCCTGTGGGCGAGTGGTCAGCGAGTCCTGGCGGTCGTCGTGGGGATGAGTGCCGCGTGGCTCGTGGGATCGCTGGTCGGCGTGCACTGGTGGACGATGCTGCCCGTCCTCTACCTGGGGCTGCTCATCGCTCGGTGGCGTCGCCTCGGGGACCACGGGATCCAGGTCCCGACGATGGTGCTGCTGTCCCTGCTGACCGTCGGCGGGACCGATGTGGAGTTCACGTACCTCACGATCGTCGAGACCCTGGCCGGTGGTGTCATCGGCGTGCTCACCAACGCGATCGTCCTGGCCCCCCTGCACATCAGGCAGCCGCGGGAGCAGATCCGCGCGCTCACCGGCCGGGTCTGCCAGCTGCTCAACGACATCGCCGCGGGACTGCGAGACGGCTGGGACAGCGACATGGCGCACCAGTGGTACGACACCAGCACCGACATCATCCAGCTGGCGCCCCGCATCCAGAGCGAGATCGAGACCGGGCGGGAGAGCACGAAGTTCAACCCCCGTGACAACCTGCACGGGCTGGAGGTCGACTGGGTCGGCTACTCCCACACCGTGGAAGCGATCCGGCGCAGTCAGTGGCAGCTGTCCGGGATCGCCCGGACGCTCGTGGACGCCGCGGACGAGGAGGAGAGCCAGCCAGCACCCAGCCAGCGCTTCCTCGAGAGCTATGCCGAGGCCCTGGACGAGATCGCCGGTGCGATCGGCCACTTCGGACTGCCCGAGGACGCGGAGCGGGAGGCTGTCGCCACCTACCTGCGCTCCGCGGAGGAGATCCTCGCCCGACTGGGCAACGAGGTCCGCACCAGCGAGCTCGAGAACCCCGAGGCGTGGCCCGCCTACGGCGCCATGCTCCTCGACGCGCAACGGCTCATCCGCGAGCTCGAGGTACGAAGCCACCAGGCCGTGATGCCGACCGACAGCGGACCCATCCGGAAGCCTCCACGCCGGATCGTCGGGCTGTGACCCAGACGCAGACCCGCCGGTGAGCACACGCTGACCCCAACGGTGACCTAGTCGGCCGGGGCCAGTCGCTTGGCGAAGTACCGGGCCAGGTCCGAGTCGGCGTAGTGCCCGAAGCGCACCGTCGGCTCGTAGCCACTGGCCTCGTAGAGCGCGATGGCGTCAGGCTGCATGGTCCCCGTCTCCAGGACGAGCACGTCCGTCCCGGACTGGCGAGCCGTGTCCTCGAGGAAGGCCAGCACCCGGCGAGCGAAGCCTCGACGCCGACCCGACGGAGCGACGTACATCCGCTTGATCTCCGCCACGGCGGCACCGTCGAACACGGTCGCGAGGTCCGGTCGGCGACGCCAGCCACCCATCGCGACGCCGTTTCCGTCCAGGGTGCCGAGCGCGAACAGCCCCTGTGGCGGTTCGAACTCGGAGGGGTCGACCGGTGAGTCGTCGGGTCCGCCGTAGATGACGATGTAGTGGGCCTGCACCTCGTCGACGAGGCGCTGGACCCGCAGGTCCGCGAACGGCACCGGGCCGACCAGCAGCGCCTCGGAACCAGGCTGTGGCCGAGGCGCTGCTGGCACTGTCATGGCCTCAGGCGACGTCGAACCGGTCGAGGTCCATGACCTTGGCCCAGGCCGCCACGAACTCCTGCACGAAGCGGTCTCCCGCGTCGTTGCTGGCGTAGACCTCGGCGAGGGCACGCAGCTCGGAGTTGGATCCGAACACAAGGTCTGCCCGGGTGCCCGTCCAGCGGACCTCGCCCGACGCGCCCCGACCCTCGAACGTCGAGGCGTCCTCGGACGTCGAGCTCCACTGGGTGCCGAGGTCCAGCAGGTTGACGAAGAAGTCGTTCGTCAGCGTGCCGGGGGCGTCGGTCAGGACGCCGTGCCGCGAGCCGTCGTAGTTCGCCCCGAGGACGCGCAGGCCGCCGACGAGGACGGTCATCTCCGGGGCGCTCAGGGTGAGCAGGTTGGCGCGGTCGACGAGCTGGTACTCGGCGCCCAGCCGTGAGCCCTTGCCGGCGTAGTTGCGGAAGCCGTCGGCCCGGGGCTCGAGGTAGGCGAAGGACTCGACGTCGGTCTGCTCCTGGGTCGCATCGACCCGACCCGGCGTGAACGGCACCTCGACCGTGTGACCCGCTGCCTGCGCAGCGTGCTCGACGCCGACGCCGCCCGCGAGCACGATGAGGTCGGCGAGCGAGACCTGGCGCCCGCCACGCGAGTTGAAAGACTCCTGGACACCCTCGAGCGTGCGCAGCACGGTCGCGAGCTGTGCGGGGTTGTTGACCTCCCAGCCGTTCTGCGGGGCGAGCCGGATGCGGGCACCGTTGGCGCCGCCGCGCTTGTCGCTGCCACGGAAGGATGACGCCGCAGCCCACGCCGTGGACACCAGCTGGGTCACGCTGAGTCCTGTCTCGGCCACGAGCCGCTTGAGCTCGGTCACGTCCTCAGCCGTCACCACCTCACCGGTCGGCGCCGGGAGCGGGTCCTGCCACAGCAGGACCTCGCTGGGCACCTCGGGACCGAGGTAGCGGGCCAGTGGGCCCATGTCGCGGTGCGTCAGCTTGAACCACGCACGGGCGAAGGCGTCGGCGAACTCCTGCGGGTTCTCGAGGAAGCGGCGCGAGATCTGCTCGTAGACGGGGTCGACGCGCAGGGCGAGGTCGGTGGTGAGCATGTTGGGCGCGATGCGCCTGGACGAGTCGTGGGCGTGGGGCGTCGTGCCCTCACCGGCGCCGTCCTTGGGCTTCCACTGGTTGGCGCCCGCGGGACTCTTGGTGAGCTCCCACTCGAAACCGAACAGGTTCTCGAAGAAGTTGTTGTCCCACTGCGTCGGGGTCATCGTCCAGGTGACCTCGATACCACTGGTGATGGCGTCGGGGCCCGCGCCGGTGCCGAAGCTGTTCTTCCAGCCCAGGCCCATCTGCTCGAGTCCTGCGCCCTCCGGCTCGTCGGAGACGTGTGCCTCGGGGTCGGCCGCACCGTGGGTCTTGCCGAAGGTGTGGCCGCCGGCGATGAGGGCGACGGTCTCCTCGTCGTTCATCGCCATCCGCTTGAACGTCTCGCGGATGTCGCGGGCCGACGCGAGGGGGTCGGGGTCCGCGTTCGGGCCCTCCGGGTTGACGTAGATCAGGCCCATCTGGACGGCGGCGAGCGGGCTCTCCAGCTCGCGGTCACCGGTGTAGCGCTCGTCCCCAAGCCACTCGGTCTCCGGACCCCAGTAGACGTCCTCGTCGGGCTCCCAGACGTCAGGGCGACCACCGGCGAAGCCGAAGGTCTGGAAGCCCATGGACTCGAGGCTGACGTTGCCGGCCAGCACCATGAGGTCGGCCCATGACAGGTTGCGGCCGTACTTCTTCTTCACCGGCCACAGCAGGCGGCGGGCCTTGTCGAGGTTGGCGTTGTCCGGCCAGCTGTTGAGGGGCGCGAACCGCTGCTGACCAGCACCGGCGCCGCCGCGGCCGTCCTGCACGCGGTAGGTGCCCGCGCTGTGCCAGGCCATCCGGATCATGAGCGGGCCGTAGTGGCCGAAGTCGGCCGGCCACCAGTCCTGGGAGGTGGTGAGGAGCTCGGCGATGTCGCGCTTGACCTCGGCGAGGTCGAGGGAGCTGAACGCCTGGGCGTAGTCGAAGTCCTCGCCGTAGGGGTTCGCGACGGCGGGGTTCTTGGCCAGGATCCGGAGGTTGAGGCGCTCGGGCCACCACCCCCGGTTGCCGCCGCCCTGGACGGGCTCGGGGGCCCGTCCGTGCACGACAGGGCACTTCTGCTCGCTCTCGTTCATCTCGGCGAGCTGGGTCTCGTGGTCCCCGGTCTGGCTTGCGCCATGGATTTCGTTGTCGGACATTGCTTCCTTCCGGACGTGGTGTCGAGGGTTCAGGCGGTTGGGTGGTCAGGCTGTGGGTTGCTCAGGCGCTGGGATTGCGCGGGCTGGAACAGGTGGCGCACAGGCCCCGGTAGACGACCTCGGCCTCGTCGATGGTGAAGCCGTGGTCGTCCGACGGGGCAAGGCAGGGGGCTGCGCCGACGGCGCAGTCGACGTCGGCGATGGCGCCGCAGGACCGGCAGACGACGTGGTGGTGGTTGTCGCCCACGCGGGACTCGTACCTCGCCACCGAGCCGGGCGGCTGGATGCGGCGCACGAGGCCGGAGCGGGTGAGGGCGTGCAGGCAGTCGTAGACCGCCTGGTGGGAGACCTCCGGCACGTCGCGTCGCGCCGCGGCGATGAGCGAGTCGGTGTCGGAGTGGGGGTGCGCGTGCACCGCACCGAGGACTGCCACCCGGGGCCGCGTCACCCGCAGGCCCACGTCCCGCAGCATCTGCGGGAGGTCGCCTGCGCGGACGACGGACGGTGGGGTCACGTCCCGGAGTCTGGCCCGGTTTCTGGAACGAGTCAAGAATTCTGGGACGGCTGTCCCAGCCTGCGGAACAACTCCCGCGCGGGTGCCCGCGCCCGGCCGATAGCATCGGTATGCCGCGTGCTGACGTCCGCACGCGGCATACCCAGTCATCCACCCCAGGAGTGAGCACCGTGTCTGCCGAGATCACCGTCACCGTCGCCGGAAGCGAGCGATCGGTGCCGGAGCAGACGACTGCCGCTGAGCTCTTCGAGGGTGACCGCGCCGTGCTCGTGGCCCGGGTCAACGGTGAGCTGCGCGACCTCGCCCACGCCCTCGCAGAGGGCGACGTCGTCGAGCCCGTGACCGCGCAGGAGCAGGACGGGCTGGACGTGCTGCGGCACAGCGCCGCCCACGTCCTGGCCCAGGCCGTCCAGGAGCTCAACCCCAAGGCCAGGCTCGGCATCGGACCGCCGGTGCGTGACGGGTTCTACTACGACTTCGACGTGGCCGAGCCGTTCCAGCCCGACGACCTCAAGGCGCTCGAGAAGGTCATGCAGCGCATCGTCAACGAGGGCCAGACCTTCGTGCGCCGCGAGATCAGCGACGCCGACGCTGCCGTCGAGCTCGCCGACGAGCCCTACAAGGTCGAGCTCATCGGTCTCAAGGGTGGCGCGGCCGGCGAGCAGGCAGAGGGTGCGGACGTCGAGGTGGGGGGCGCGCAGCTGACCATCTACGACAACCTCAAGCGCGACGGCTCACGCGCCTGGGGCGACCTGTGCCGCGGCCCGCACGTGCCCTCGACCAAGGTGCTCGGCAACGCCTTCAAGCTGATGCGCAGCGGTGGCGCCTACTGGCGGGGGAGCGAGAAGAACCCCCAGCTGCAGCGCGTCTACGGCACCGCCTGGCCCACCAAGGACGAGCTCAAGGCCTACCTCGACCGGCTCGCCGAGGCCGAGCGCCGTGACCACCGCAAGATCGGGGCGGAGCAGGACCTGTTCAGCTTCCCCGACGAGCTCGGGTCTGGCCTGGCCGTCTTCCACCCCAAGGGCGGGGTGATCAAGCGGGAGATGGAGGACTACGTCCGCCGCAGGCACATCGAGGAGGGTTTCCAGTACGTCGGCACCCCCCACATCAGCAAGGACGGGCTGTTCCACACCTCGGGGCACCTGCCCTACTACGCGGACACCATGTTCCCGCCGATGGAGTTCGAGGGCACCGAGTACCGCCTCAAGGCGATGAACTGCCCCATGCACAACCTCATCTTCCGCTCGCGCGGTCGCTCCTACCGCGAGCTGCCGTTGCGGCTGTTCGAGTTCGGGTCGGTCTACCGGTTCGAGAAGTCCGGCGTCGTGCACGGCCTGACCCGCGTGCGTGGCATGACCCAGGACGACTCGCACTCCTACGTCACCGCCGAGCAGGCACCGGGCGAGATCAAGCACCTGCTGAACTTCGTGCTCTCGCTGCTGCGCGACTTCGGCATGGACGACTACTACCTCGAGCTGTCCACCCGCGAGACCGAGGGCGACAAGAAGGACAAGTTCATCGGCTCGGACGAGCAGTGGGAGCACGCGACCGACGTCCTGCGCGACGTCGCCACCGAGTCCGGCCTCGAGCTCGTCCTCGACCCGGGTGGCGCGGCCTACTACGGCCCGAAGATCTCGGTGCAGGCACGCGACGCGATCGGCCGCACCTGGCAGATGTCGACCATCCAGTACGACTTCAACCAGCCGGAGCGTTTCGGGCTGGAGTACCAGGCGGCCGACGGCTCCCGGCAGCAGCCGGTGATGATCCACTCGGCGAAGTTCGGGTCGATCGAGCGCTTCCTCGGTGTGCTCGTGGAGCACTATGCGGGCGCGTTCCCGCCCTGGCTCTCACCCGTGCAGGTGCTCGGGGTGCCCGTGGCCGACGAGTTCTCGCCCTACCTGCACGACGTGGCGGACCAGCTGCGCCGCAAGGGGATCCGGGTCGAGATCGACGATTCCGACGACCGGTTCCCCAAGAAGATCCGCAACGCGTCGAAGTCCAAGGTCCCCTTCGTGCTGATCGCCGGGGACGAGGACCGCGGTGCCGGCGCGGTGTCGTTCCGCTACCGCAACGGCGAGCAGAAGAACGGGGTGCCCGTCGACGAGGCGATCGCCGAGATCGTCGCCGCGGTCGAGGCCCGCGTCCAGGTCTGACGGACGATGACCGACGCGCTCGAGCCCGACACCGACTTCGCCGGGGTGCAGGACGGCTTCGAACGGCTCTGGACACCGCACCGGCTCGCCTACATCACGGGGGAGCGGCCGAGCGAGGACGCGGGTGACGGCTGCCCGTTCTGTGTCGCCCCGGCCAAGGACGACCAGACCGGCCTCATCGTGCACCGCGGCGTGAGCTGCTACGTCGTCATGAACCTGTTCCCCTACAACCCCGGCCACGTGCTCGTGTGTCCTTACCGCCACGCCTCGCTCTACGTCGACCTGACCGACGAGGAGACCACGGAGTTCGCCTTGCTGACCAAGCAGGTCATTGCCGCCATCGACACTGCCTCCGGCCCGCACGGTTACAACATCGGCATGAACCAGGGGGCGGTCGCCGGTGCGGGTGTGCAGGCCCACCTGCACCAGCACATCGTGCCGAGGTGGGGTGGCGACTCGAACTTCCTGCCGGTCATCGGACAGACGAAGGCGCTGCCGATGCTGCTCGAGGACGTGCGCTCACGGCTCGTCGCAGCGTGGCCGGGTGCGGCAGGCGCTCCAGCGGCAGGAAGCTGAGCAGGCACACCACTAGCGGCAGGAAGTGGATCTTCAGCATGACGTAGGTGCTGAGGTGGAAGCCCGCCCAGAAGAGGAGCGCGGCGTACAGCGCCTTTCCCCTGAGCCACAACAGGACCGGTGAAGTGAACTCGGCCACGAGCACGATCCACTGCAGGGCGTGCGTGAGGGTCGGATGGGCGCCCACCCAGGGACCGATGCCGTTCGGCCGTCGGGTCAGCGCCCAGATCAGGGTGGCTCCGTTGGCCCAGCCCCTGCCGCCGAAACGCATCTTGGCGCTGGCCGACAGGAAGTAGATCGACACGGCCCCGATCTGCACCATGCGGATCGCCCAGCCAGCGGCCTGCGACCTCACGTCGACATCGCGCAGGCGGGCCCGCCCGACCGTCGGCAGCACGAACAGCGCGACGACCAGGGCGAAGTGGTCGTGGTCGACCTTGGAGTAGGAGAAGGCGTTGCTCACCCAGTCGAGCATCCCGACCGCGCAGACCCATCCCGCCAGCCGCGGCAGCCGGCCCGTGAAGGCGACCGCGGAGCTCACCAGGATCACCGCCAGGAGCACCCTGACGTAGGTGTGCGACGGCGCGGGCAGGAGCAGCAGCGAACGCACCTCGAGGCCGCGGTAGAGGCTCGGCGGGACGTCGCCGTGGGGGATGGGGTCGGTCACGATCCACAGCACGTCGAGCCACACGAAGGCGTAGACGGCGAGCCGCAGCCACGCCACGCGCGCGAGCGAGATCTCCGGCGCGAGGAACTTCTCGACGATGGAGCGTTCGACGGCAGGGCGTTCCATCGGGGAGTGTTCCAGGCGGCTCACGGCGCACCACCAGGTATGCCGCTCGGCTGGGGACGCAGCGGGTGGCGGACCTGCCACGTGGCCAGGGTGCGGACGGTGGCAGCCCCCGTGCCGATCTGGGTTGAGGTGTTGCGCAGGTAGAGGACCGCGTAGGCCGCCTCGCGCGGGAGCCGGCGCGCATGCAGCACGGCGATGTCCTGGAGGAGCTCGGGGCGCTCGATGATGCGGGGGGCCTGTCCTTCGATCTCGGCGCGCTCGATGCCGATCTTCTCCTTGGACAGCGGCACCCGCACCACTTCGCCGTCCACGGTCAACGCATCCAACTTCAACGAGTTGATGACCCCGTCGTTCCGCACCGAGAACGCGTACTGCGACATGGGGGCGAAGGGCCACCAGCTGTCGTTGCCCACCCAGGTCCCCAGACAGACCGTCGTCACCACGGCGGCGGTCACGGCCAGCCGCCACAGCACGGCATACGGGCCGAGCCGGGTGGTCGGCCCCCTCATGCTCCCCTCACGCGGTCATGGTCCCATGCGGGTGACAGACTGAGGACATGGACATGGTGACGGGGAGCGAGCGGGGCCTGCTCATCTTCGACGGCGACTGCGGGTTCTGCACGACCAGCGCGCGGTTCGCCACGCGCTGGGTGGACCGCCGCGACCGCTACGACGTCCAGCCGTGGCAGCAGGTGGAACTCGGTCGGTTCGGGCTCACCGAGCAGGACTGCATCGAGGCGGCCCAGTTCGTCCGCCCGGACGGGACCGTCGTGGCCGCCCACCTCGCCATCGCAGAGGGGCTCAAGCAGGGAGCCCCGTTCTGGCGGCCACTCGGCCACCTCGTCACACTGCCGGGCATCAGCCGGCTGGCTGGTCGGGTCTACACGTGGGTGGCCGACCACCGCTACGCGCTGCCGGGAGGCACTCCCGCCTGCGCGCCCACACACGTGTCCGTCAGCGGTTCTGCGGGGACGGCGGCTCGGTCTCAGTAGGCTGACCCCACCATGCTCAACAAGTACGCACGCGCCCTCTTCACGAAGATCTTCACGCCGGTCGCCCGACTGTTCCTCAAGCTGGGGATCAGCCCGGACGTCGTGACGATCGTCGGCACGCTCGGCGTCTGCGTCGGCGCGCTGGCCTTCTACCCCCGGCACGAGTTCTTCTGGGGCACCATCGTCATCACCCTGTTCGTCTTCTCCGACACCGTCGACGGCGTGATGGCGCGGATGTCCGGCCGCTCCGGCAAGTGGGGCGCCTACCTCGACTCCACGCTCGACCGCGTGGGCGACTCGGCCATCTTCGGGGGCCTCGTGCTCTGGTATGCCGGCAGCGGCGACGACTTCCTGATGGCCGGGCTGGCGCTGGCCTGCCTCATCCTCGGCAGCGTGGTGTCCTACGCCAAGGCACGGGCCGAGGGGCTGGGCTTCACCGCGAACGTCGGGATCGCGGAGCGCGCCGACCGGTTGGTCGCCGTCCTCGTGGTGACCGGACTGGTGGGTCTGGGGCTGCCCGAGGTCGTCCTCGCCGTCGTACTCGCCCTGCTCGCCGTCGCCAGCCTCGTCACGGTGTTCCAGCGCATGCTGCTCGTGCGTCGGCAGGCCCTGGTCGAAGCCTCCTGAGCGGCCACGCGACGTGACCGGCTTCGGCGACCTCCTGGCCGTCAGCGGCTACCGCCTCGGGTGGGGCACTGTGCGTCGGCTGCCCGAGCGCACGGCATACACAGTCTTCGAGCAGATCGCCGACCTGACGGTGGCTCGTGGCGGCAAGGGCGTGCAGCGCCTGAGGAGCAACTACGCGCGGGTGCGCCCCGAGCTCGACGGCGCGGAGCTGGACGCACTGGTGCGCGAAGGGATGCGCTCGTACCTGCGGTACTACTGCGAGGCCTTCCGGCTGCCCGACCGCACCCCGGAGCAGATCGCGGCGTCGGTGCGGGTCGAGGGGGACGGGCCCGTGCGGGCCGAGCTCGCCGCGGGCCGACCGGTCGTGTGCTTCCTCGGCCACCTCGGCAACTGGGACCTGGCCGGAGCCTGGGGCACCAAGGAGATCGGTCCCGTCGTCACCGTCGCCGAGCGGCTCGAGCCCGAGGAGGTGTATGCCGAGTTCCTCGCCTTCCGTGAGTCGCTGGGCATGACGATCCTGCCGCTGACGGGCGGGGGCGACGTGTTCGCGCAGCTGCGGGGGCACCTGACGAAGCCGGTGCTCATGCCACTGCTTGCCGACCGCGACCTGACCGACCGGGGCATCGAGGTCGACCTGTGCGGTCACCGTTCGAAGATGGCGGCGGGTCCGGCGGCGCTGTCGCTGGGCACCGGTGCGGCGCTGCACCCGGTCTCGATCCACTACGAGCGAGTCGAGGGGTCGAGCTGGAAGCACCGCATCGTGATCACCTGGCACGACCGGGTCGAGGTGCCGGCGACCGGCACGACACGGGCCAAGGCCGTCGCGATGACGCAGCAGTGCGCCGACGCACTCGGCGCCGCGATCGTGGAGCACACCGCCGACTGGCACATGCTCCAGCGGGTGTTCCTCGAGGACCTCGAGCCGCGACCCGAGCAGTCAGCGCGACCCGGCCAGGCGCAGGGGAGCTGGCCGTGAGGATCGGCATCGTGTGTCCTTACTCCTTCGACGTGCCCGGCGGGGTGCAGTTCCACGTCCGCGACCTGGCCGAGCACTTCCTGGGGCAGGGGCACCACGCCTCGGTCCTCGCCCCGGCCGACGAGGACACCCCGCTGCCCGACTACGTCGAGTCGGTGGGCCGAGCCGTTCCCGTGCGCTACAACGGCTCGGTGGCCCGGCTGAACTTCGGGCCGCTGACCGCCTCGCGGGTCGGGCGCTGGCTCGAGGCGGGCGACTTCGACGTGTTGCACATCCACGAGCCGGTGACGCCCAGCATCGCCCTGCTCGCGCTGTGGTCGGCGGAGGGCCCGGTCGTGGCAACCTTCCACACCTCCAACCTGCGGTCGCGGGCGATGCAGGCTGCTTACCCGCTGCTGCGCCCGAGCCTGGAGAAGATCAACGGGCGGATCGCCGTCTCCGAGGACGCCCGGCGCACGGTCACGACCCACCTGGGTGGTGACGCGGTCGTCATCCCCAACGGCGTCAACGTGGCGCGGTTCGCCGACGCCGTGCCGGCTGCCAGGTGGACCGGCACCGAGTCGGCGCCCACGATCGCCTTTCTCGGGCGGATCGACGAGCCCCGCAAGGGTTTGCCCGTGCTGGCGGCGGCGATGCCCGCGGTGCTGGCGAAGCATCCCGGAGCCCGAGTCCTGGTCGCGGGACCGGGTGACGTCCAAGCCGCTCGCGAACGCCTCGAACCGTCCGTGGCGGCTGCCACCGACTTCCTGGGCATGGTCAGCGACGAGGACAAGGCCGTGCTCCTGTCGTCCGTCGACCTCTACGTCGCCCCGCACACCGGGGGAGAGAGCTTCGGCATCGTGCTCGTCGAGGCGATGAGTGCAGGGGCGCCCGTGGTGGCCAGCAACCTGCCGGCCTTCGTCCGGGTCCTCGACGGAGGACACGCCGGCGCGACCTTCACCAACGAGGACAGTGCCGACCTGGCCCGACAGCTGCTGCGCCTGCTGGGCGATCCGGGGGAGCGCGAGCGGCTGGGGGAGGCCGGGCACCGCCGGGCCTGGGTCTTCGACTGGTCGGTCGTCGCCGAGGACGTCATGGCGGTCTACGACACGGTCACCCATGGCTCCGAGGACGCGCGGTCGGACCCGGCCGCCGACACCCGGTGGACGCGGCTGCTCCGCGGTCGCAGGGGAGGGGAGGCGTGATGGACTCTCTGACGTGGGGCGTCGTGGTCGTCGCAGTGCTGCTCGGCGTCGCCTGGTACCTCTCCTACAGCGCAGCCCGGCTCGACCGGCTGCACACGCGCGCCGAGGGTGCGTTGTCCGCTCTCGACGCCCAGCTGGTCCGCCGAGCCGAGGCGACGCTGGAGCTGGCCAACTCGGGAGCCCTCGACCCGGCCAGCGCGCTGATGCTGGCGGGCGCCGCGTCGGAGTCCCTGGAGGCCCACAACGAGCGTGCCCTCGAGGAGGACCTCCTCGACGGCCAGAGCTTCGGCGCACGGGAGGTGCTGGAGAGCGACCTGACCGAGGCGCTCCAGGCGGCGCTCACGGCCGACGTGGTGGATGACATCCGGGGGGGTCACGCCGACGCCCTCGGGGCGAGCAGCCTGCAGCGGGTCGAGGCAGCCGGCGTGCGCGTGCAGCTGGCCAGGCGCTTCCTGAACGACGCGGTGACCGACGTGCAGCGGGTCCGCCGCAAGTGGGTGGTCCGCTGGTTCCGGTTGGCCGGCCACGCCGACCTGCCCCGTACCGTCGAGTTCGACGACGAGCTCCCACCCGCCGTGCGGGACTGAGCCGCGGTCGGGACGCCGCGGCATACCAACTAACATTGGTGCCGAAGCGCGTTCCCTGCGCTGCGCCCTGAACAGATCTGGAGTAGGTCCGCCATGTCCGCCGAGAGCAACCCCGTCGAGAGCACAGCCACGCAGCCCACCACCGGCACGTCACGCGTCAAGCGGGGGATGGCCGAGATGCTCAAGGGCGGCGTCATCATGGACGTCGTCAACGTCGAGCAGGCCAAGATCGCCGAGGACGCCGGCGCCGTCGCCGTGATGGCCCTCGAGCGGGTCCCCGCCGACATCCGCGCCCAGGGTGGCGTGTCGCGCATGTCCGACCCCGACATGATCGACGGCATCATCGAGGCCGTGTCGATCCCGGTGATGGCCAAGGCCCGCATCGGTCACTTCGTCGAGGCCCAGGTGCTGCAGTCCCTGGGGGTCGACTACATCGACGAGTCCGAGGTTCTGACCCCGGCCGACTACGCCAACCACATCGACAAGTGGAACTTCACGGTTCCCTTCGTCTGCGGTGCGACCAACCTCGGCGAGGCCCTGCGCCGCATCACCGAGGGCGCGGCGATGATCCGCTCCAAGGGTGAGGCCGGCACCGGCGACGTCTCCAACGCGACCACCCACATGCGCCAGATCCGCCAGCAGATCCGCAGGCTCCAGGGCCTGCCCGAGGACGAGCTGTTCGTCGCGGCCAAGGAGCTCCAGGCGCCGTACGACCTGGTCAAGGAGGTCGCCGAGCTGGGCAAGCTCCCCGTCGTGCTGTTCACCGCGGGCGGCATCGCGACCCCGGCCGACGCCGCGATGATGATGCAGCTCGGCGCCGAGGGCGTGTTCGTCGGCTCCGGCATCTTCAAGTCCGGCAACCCGGCCCAGCGCGCCGAGGCCATCGTGAAGGCGACGACCTTCTTCGACGACCCCGACGTCATCGCCAAGGTCTCGCGCGGCCTCGGTGAGGCGATGGTCGGCCTCAACGTCGACGAGATCCCCGAGCCGCACCGCCTCTCCGAGCGCGGTTGGTGACCGGCCCGTCCCACAGCTGACAGAGCACGGCGCCCGGTGGCCAACCACGGGCTGAACCCGAGCCGCACGATGTCGACCTCACGGAAGTCGCCGATCACGCCCCGCGCGATGAGGGCCTGCACCACGGCATACGCCTCGGGGTGCCGCAGGCTCACCTGCGAGCCGCGCCGCGCCTCCTCGCGTGGCGTCGCGAGCGGCAGGTCGACACCCAGGGCGTCCAGCGCCTCGATGAACAGTCCTGTCAGTGACAGTGAGCGGGCGCGCACCTCCTCGATCGAGAGCCCGTCGTATGCCGTGAGCGCACCTTCCAGCGTCAGCAGGCTGAGCAGGGGAGCCGTGCCGACCCTGGCCCTCGTGATGGTGGCCGCGGGGGCGTAGTCGGTGGACATCCCGAACGGGCTGGCGTGGCCCTGCCAGCCGGACAGGACGTTCTCGAAGTCGCCCAGGTGCTCACGCCGGACGTAGATGAACGCGGGGGCGCCGGGGCCGCCGCTGAGGTACTTGTAGCCGCAGCCCACCGCGAGGTCTGCGCCGCCATCGTCGAGCCCGACCGGCATCGCACCGGCCGAGTGGCAGAGGTCCCAGCACACAAGGGCGCCGACGCCGTGGGCGGCGCGGGTGAGGGCCGGCAGGTCCCACTGCTTACCCGTGCGGTAGTCGACCTGCGAGTAGGCCGCCAGCGCCAGCGAGTCACCCAGCTCCGCGATGCGCGCGGGCGCCTCGGGGGTGGGCACGAGCTCGAGGGTCAGGCCGAGCAGCTCGCAGGCGGACCGGGCGATGTAGACATCCGTGGGAAAGGAGTCGGGGTCGGTCAGCACCGTGCTCCGGCCCGGGCGCAGGCGCGAGGCGGCGACGATGGCCTTGAAGAGGTTGACGGACGTGGAGTCGGTGACGACGACCTGGCCCGGCGCCGCACCGACCAGCGAGCCGATGCGGTCACCGACCCGCTCGGGCGCACCCCACCAGTCCGACTCGTTCCATGCACGGATGAGCTGCTCTCCCCACTGGCGGGCGACCACGTCGGCGGCCGTCTCGGCCGCAGCGACGGACAGGGCGCCGAGGGAGTTGCCGTCGAGGTAGATGACCCCCTCAGGGATCCGGAACGCGCTGCGTCGGTCGGTGGAGGAGTGCTGGGCATCGAGGTCGCGAGCGCGGGTGGTGAGGTCGGTCATGCCCCGAAACCTATAGGTGGGCGGTGCGGTGATGTCAGGGCCTCGACGGCACAGGTTCATGTCCTGGCCAGTCGCGTGGGGGGACGCGATGCCACACCCCGGGCGTGCGGCGCAGGTCCACGACGACCGGCGCTACTCCCCGAGGTCCGGTCGCTCGAGGCCACCTCGCGCACCATGACGCAGTTGCCGAGGCCCTTGGGGCGGTCGTAGCTGAAGCCCTCGCGCTCGTACATCGTGCGGGTGCCGTTGTAGAGGAACGACGAGTTCTTCTTCCGGACGCCACCGGTGTCGTGTGGGTAGCCCTCGACCAGACCACCGCCGGCCCGAGCGATCAGCTCGACCGCTCCACGCAGGGCGATCGACGCCAGGCCCTTGCCGCGGTGGCTGCGCTCGACCTGGATGCAGGTGACCCGGTAGTCGGGGAGTCGCTCGGCCGTGGCGAGGTACTCCTTGCGGTGGTGGATGCTGGGCAGCTCCTCCGGCGTCCCGTACTCCGCCCAGGCGATGGCGAGGTCGCCGTCGTAGACCAGCGCCGCGTGCGCGATCCCCTCATCCACCCGGCGCTTCTTGAACGCGCGGTTGTCCTCGGCGGTGCTGTCCGGCTCCCGGTCCTCCGGATGGAACCAGGTGCACCAGCAGTTGGCGAACATGCCCTTGTTCCGCTCGACGAGCGCGGCGAAGTCGTCGAACGTCTCCGGCGTGAGCGCCCTGATCGTGTAGTCGGACATGCCTGAAAAGTACCCCTGCTCGGGGTCCAGGAACCGCTCGACGCAAGCGTCAGCCCCGCGCTCCCGGCTCCCGGGCAGGGGGCAGCGCCATGAAGAGCACGGGCAGGTGGTCCTCGGGCAGCCACCACGGGCGGCCCTCGCCGACCACCTGCCACCCCGTGCGCCGGTACAGCTCGACGGCCGAGGTGGTCTCCCGCACGACGTCCAGGACAGGTGTCCGGCCCGACTCGCGGATGGCCGCGACCGCGGTCGCGAGAAGGGCCTTCCCGACACCCCTGCCGACGGTCGTGTGATCCACGAAGAGGACCGCGACCGCCGCGAGCTCCTCCCGTGGGCGGCCGGTCCCCGCGATCCAGAGGTCGGCCTCCATCCCCGGCTCGACCCGCGAGACCGCGACGTGGCCGACCACGCGCCCGCCGAGCTCGGCGACCCAGGCTGCGTCCTCGTCGGCCCGCGCGATGAACGACTCCACCGGGAACGGCAGGGGCCAGCTCTGGGGATACCCCGAGTGCGGCTGCTGGGCGGTCAGGACGTCGGCCAGGGCCGGGATGTCGTCACTGGTGCGCTCGCGCACCACCACCTCTTCGAAGGCGTCAGTCATGGCGCCACCCTAGGTCGGGGCAGGGCGGGGCGTTGCGGCGCTCCCGCCGCCCGTAGCATTCCGGGCGTGACCGAGCAGCCCACCATCGGAGTCCTCGCCGTCCAGGGCGACGTGCGCGAGCACCTGTATGCCGTGGAGCAGGCGGGCGCCCGCGCCACCACCGTGCGCCGGACCTCCGAGCTGGACGCGGTGGACGCGCTCATCATCCCGGGCGGTGAGTCCACGACCATGGACAAGCTGGTCCGCGCCTTCGAGCTGCGCGACCCACTCCGGGCGCGGCTGGCGGCCGGCATGCCGGCATACGGCTCCTGCGCGGGGATGATCATGCTCGCCGACCGCATCGCCGACGCCCGACCCGACCAGCAGACGCTCGGCGGCCTGGACATCACGGTGCGTCGCAACGCGTTCGGCCGGCAGGTGGACTCCTTCGAGGAGGACCTGCACATCCGGGCCATCGGCGGCGCGCCGATGCGGGCCGTGTTCATCCGTGCGCCGTGGGTCGAGGAGGTGGGCGAGGGGGTCGAGGTGCTGGCCCGCGTGGAGGACGGACCTGCCGCAGGTAGGATCGTCGCCGTTCGTCAGGGGTCCCTGATGGCCACCTCCTTCCACCCGGAAGTGACCGGTGACCACCGGTTCCACCAGTTGTTCGTCGAGATCGTGAGAGGCAAGGCATGAGCGGCCACAGCAAATGGGCAACCACGAAGCACAAGAAGGCTGCCATCGACGCGAAGCGGGGCAAGCTCTTCGCCAAGCTCATCAAGAACATCGAGGTCGCGGCGCGCACCGGTGGCGGTGACCCCACGGGCAACCCGACGCTCTACGACGCCATCCAGAAGGCCAAGAAGACCTCGGTCCCCAACAACAACATCGACAACGCGGTCAAGCGCGGGTCCGGTGCGACGGCCGGCGGCGCCGACTGGGAGACCATCACCTACGAGGGCTACGCGCCCGGTGGTGTCGCCGTCCTCATCGAGTGCCTGACCGACAACCGCAACCGAGCGGCTGCCGAGGTCCGCACCGCGCTGACCCGCAACGGCGGCCAGCTGGCCGACCCCGGTTCGGTGTCCTACGTCTTCGACCGCAAGGGCGTCGTCGTGGTCCCCAAGGGCGACAAGACCGAGGACGACATCCTCGAGATCGTCCTCGAGGCCGGTGCCGACGAGGTCAACGACCTCGGCGACGCCTTCGAGATCATCTCCGAGGCGACCGACTTCGTCGCCGTCCGCAAGGCCGTCCAGGACGCCGGGATCGACTACGACTCCGCCGAGGCCTCGTGGGTGCCGAACCTCAAGGTGCCGCTCGACGCAGACGGGGCACGCAAGATGATCCGCGTCATCGAGGCCCTCGAGGACTCCGACGACGTGCAGGACGTGTTCGCCAACGGAGACATCAGCGACGACGTGCTCGCCGAGATCGAGGACGACGACGAGTAGAAGGCGTGTTGCTGCGCCCGAAGGTGCGAACCGGTGTGTAGCGTTCAACCGAACATGTGTTCGGAAACGCATGGTTGTTCGAAAACGCAGTCGGACGTGAGGGAGCAGCTGTCGTGCGCGTACTCGGGGTCGATCCCGGCCTGACCCGCTGTGGCATCGGGGTGGTCGAGGGCGGTCGTGGTCGCCAGGTCCGCCTCGTGGCCGTCGGCGTGGTGCGTTCCCCGGCCACCGAGCCGACCGCCGAGCGGCTGCTCTACCTCCAGACCGAGCTCGACGCGTGGCTCGACCGGTTCGAGCCTGACGCGATCGCCGTGGAGCAGGTCTTCGCCGACGTCAACGTCGCCAGCGTCATGAACACCATGCAGGCCTCGGCGATCCCGCTGCTTGCCGCGGCGCGCAGGGGGCTCCCGGTCCAGCTGCACACGCCGACCTCGGTCAAGGCAGCGGTCACCGGCTCGGGCCGGGCCGACAAGGCCCAGGTGACGGCCATGGTGACCCGGATCCTGCGGATGGAGTCCGCGCCGAAGCCCGCCGACGCCGCGGACGCCCTCGCCATCGCCATCTGCCACCTGTGGCAGGGCCCCGCCGCCACCCGGCTCCAGGACGCCGCCAGGGCGGAGCAGGAACGCCTCCGCTCAGCTGGCCGAGCCGCGGTGGCCCGGTGATCGCCTCGGTCCGCGGACCGGTGCGGCACATCGGTCTCGACCGAGTCGTCGTCGAGGTCGGGGGAGTGGGCATGCTGCTGCACACGACACCGGCCACCGCGTCCGCACTGCACCTCGGTCAGGAGGCGCTGCTCGCGACCACCCTCGTCGTCCGCGAGGACTCGCTGACCCTCTACGCCTTCACGTCCGACGACGAGCGTGACATCTTCGAACAGGTGCAGACCGTCTCGGGCGTCGGACCTCGGATCGCCCTCGCGATGCTCTCGGTGCTGGCCCCCGACCGGCTACGGGCAGCGGTCAGCAGCGCGGACCTCGCGACGCTCACCAAGGTGCCCGGGATCGGCCGCAAGGGTGCCGAGCGCATCGTCCTCGAGCTGCGCGACAAGCTCGGTATGCCGTCCGGTGCGGCGGGTGGCGCGACTGCCGTCCCGGCCGTGGGAGCCACGGCCTGGCGTGACCAGGTGGCCGAGGCCCTCGTGGGGCTCGGATACTCCGCCAAGCAGGCCGACGACGCCGTGTCGCGGGCGGCGGAGGCGGCGCCGGCCGGGGCCGACGTCTCTTCGATGCTCCGCGCGGCGCTGCGAGAGCTGGGGCGCTAGGCCATGGCTGAGGGCTTCTCCTCCGAGATGTTCGAGGACTCCTCGGTCGATGCCACCGCGCGGGTGGTCGACGCCGAGGGCGATGCCGACGAGCGCACCGTGGAGGCAGCCCTGCGACCACGCAGGCTCAGCGAGTTCACCGGTCAGACGCGGGTGCGCGACCAGCTCTCGCTCGTGCTCGAGGCGGCCCGGCGACGGGGGACACCGCCCGACCACGTGCTGCTCTCCGGGCCGCCGGGTCTGGGCAAGACCACGCTGGCCATGCTCATCGGCACCGAGCTGGGGCGGCCGATCCGCATCACCAGCGGCCCCGCCATCCAGCACGCCGGCGACCTGGCGGCGGTGCTCTCCTCGCTCATGGAGGGGGAGGTCCTCTTCCTCGACGAGATCCACCGCATGTCGCGGTCGGCCGAGGAGATGCTCTACCTCGCCATGGAGGACTTCCGGGTCGACGTCATCGTCGGCAAGGGCCCCGGCGCCACAGCCATCCCCCTGGAGCTCCCCGCCTTCACCGTCGTGGGCGCCACCACCCGGGCAGGGCTGCTCCCCGCGCCGCTGCGCGACCGGTTCGGCTTCACCGGGCACCTCGACTTCTACGCTGCCGAGGACCTGGTCACGATCCTCGAACGCTCGGCGCGACTGCTCGAGGTGTCGGCCGACACCGACGGCATCACCGAGATCGCGCGGCGATCGCGCGGCACACCACGCATCGCGAACCGGCTGCTGCGACGGGTCCGCGACTGGGCCCAGGTGCACGGACGCGACGTCGTCGACGAGGAGGCGGCGCATGCCGCGCTGGCCCTGTTCGACGTCGACGACCGCGGGCTGGACCGCCTCGACCGCGCCGTCCTCGACTCCCTCTGCCGGCGCTTCGGAGGCGGACCCGTCGGTCTGTCGACGCTCGCGGTCGCAGTGGGGGAGGAGGCCGACACGGTCGAGACCGTCGCCGAGCCGTTCCTCGTCCGTGAGGGCTTCATCACGCGCACGCCTCGTGGCCGGGCCGCGACGGCCATGGCATGGGAGCACCTGGGCCTGACGCCACCGCTCGGCCACCAACCCCAGCCCAGCCTGCCCCTCGACACCGGCGAGGGTCGCTTCGGCGGGTGACCCGCTCGGGCGGCGTGCCCACGGCATACCTGCACGTGCTCGCCCGTGCTCGCCCCTTCTCGCCATGGGCGAGCAAAGGTCACAATTGGAACGCAGCCACGGTGGGGCACGTTGGTCGGTATGCCGTGCGTCACCTACACTCGGGCGGTCCCCCGGCTGGAGCCGGGGACTTGCGCGTGCCCTACTGCGTGGCGCCGCACCCTGACTGCCCCAAACCGTGAAGGGACTGCTCCATGTCGAATGGCGGCTCGCCCATAGCCAGCCTGCTGATCTTCGCGCTGCCCGTGCTGCTCATCGTCTTCATGGTGTTCAGCCAGCGTCGGCGCCAGCGCGAGGTGCAGTCACTGCAGGCGGCTCTGGCCGTCGGCGACGAGGTCTGCACGACCTCCGGGCTCTACGGCACGATCACGTCCCTCGACGACAGCACCGCCACCCTGGAGATCAGCCCCGGGGTCACCGTCCGCTTCGACCGGCGCGCCATCGGCACCAAGACGGTGTCACCCGGCCCGGCCGCACCCCGCACCACCGAGTAGAGGTCCCTGCACGTGGCAATCAACCCGCACAACCGCAAGCCGCTGAAGATCCTGTCAGCGCTGGCGGCCGTCACCCTCGGCCTCTACGGCCTCCTCTTCGCGGCCACCACCTGGGGTGACGCACAGTGGCAGCCCAAGCTCGGTCTCGACCTCGACGGGGGCACCCAGCTGGTGCTCAAGCCCGTGCTGGTCGGCAACAGCAAGGTCACCAACGAGCAGCTCACCCAGGCGCGGGACATCATCGTCCAGCGCGTCGACGCCAACGGCGTCGCGGGCGCCGAGGTGACCACGCGCAACGGCGAGGACATCGTCGTGAGCGTCCCGGGCACCAGCCTGGACAAGACGACCGAGGACGCCATCCGCAAGTCCTCGCAGATGCGCTTCCGCCCCGTCCTCGCTGCCGCGCCGGGAGTGAACCAGCCGACCCCCACGGGCACGGACACCGGGACGGCCACCGGCACGGCAACGGGCACCGGCACCGCCACGCCGAGCAAGGCTCCCAGCCCGTCCGCCACGGCCACCGGTTCGGCGACGCCGGCCGGCTCCGCCCTGCCCGGGGCGTTCGTCAAGGCCACCACGCCGCCCACTCCGACCGGTTCCGCGACGGGCAGTGCCACGGGTACCTCCACGGCCAAGCCCACGGGCTCGACCGCCGCGCCCCAGAACGCCAGCGACCTGGCGTGGATCACGGCCGACGTCGCGGCTGCGTTCCAGGCGCTGGACTGCTCCGACCCCGCCGTGGTCGACAAGATCGTGGACGACCCGGCGAAGCCGCTGGTCACGTGCAGCGACGACGGCGCAGAGAAGTACGTCCTCGGCCCGGTCGTGGTGAACGGCGACCAGATCAAGGACGCCGCAGCCGGCTACCGACCCCTGTCCAACGGCCAGCCGTCCAGCACCGTCGAGATCACGCTGAGCTTCAAGTCCGAGGGCACCAAGGCCTACGCCGAGGCGAGCAAGCGGATGGTCACCCTCGAGACTCCCCGCAACCAGATGGCCGCCACCCTCGACTCGCGTGTCATCGTGGCGCCGTACTTCCAGGCCGCGATCCTCGACGGGCAGGCCAGCATCTCGGGCCAGTTCACGATCACGTCGGCCCGCGACCTGGCCAACCAGCTCAAGTTCGGTGCCCTGCCCCTGTCGTTCACGCTGCAGACCCGCGACCAGATCAGCCCGACCCTGGGCAGCGAGCAGCTCAGGATGGGTCTGATCGCCGGAGTCATCGGCTTCGCGCTGGTCTTCATGTACTCCCTCGCGCAGTACCGCGCCCTGGGCCTGGTCACCGTGCTGTCCATCGTCATCGCGGCGCTGCTGACCTACGTCGCGATCGCCGTGCTCGGCTGGTCACACAACTTCAGACTCGACATGGCGGGCGTGACCGGGCTCATCGTGGCCATCGGTGTCACCGCCGACTCCTTCATCGTCTACTTCGAACGCATTCGCGACGAAGTGCGTGAGGGACGACCCCTGCGTGCCGCCGTCGACACCGGCTGGCGCCGAGCCCGACGAACCATCCTGGCCGCGGACGGCGTGAACTTCCTGGCCGCGTTCGTCCTCTACCTGCTGGCGTCCTCCAACGTGCGCGGGTTCGCCTTCACCCTGGGCCTCACGACCCTGATCGACCTGCTCATCGTCGTGCTGTTCACCCACCCCCTCGTGGCGATCCTGGCCGGCACCAAGTTCTTCGGCGGTGGACACAAGTGGTCGGGTCTCGACCCGGAGCGGCTCGGGGCCAAGGCACACAAGCCCAGGTATGCCGGGCGCGGACGGGTCGCGATGCCGACCACCGCATCTGCTGTGAGCGACGGGAGCGCACTGTGATCAACTTCGCCGCACTGGGCAACGACCTCTACACCGGCAAGCGGTCCATCGACTTCGTCGGTCGCTACAAGCGGTGGTACGCCGTCTCCGGGGTCTTCGTCCTGCTCGCGATCATCGGGCTGGTCTGGCACGGCCTCAACCTCAGCCTCGAGTTCCGCGGCGGCTCGGAGTTCCGGGTGTCGTCGGTCGCGAGCTCGGCGGACTACGAGGCCAGGGCCAAGGACGCCGTCAGCCACATCCCGACGGCTGGTGCCGCCGAGGTGACCAAGGTCGGCACCGGCACCATTCGGGTGCAGACCGAGCAGCTGGGCGAGTCCGAGATCCGTGCCGTGCAGACGGCACTGGCCTCCGAGTTCAAGACCGACGTCGACAACGTCTCCGCATCGTTCGTCGGGCCGTCCTGGGGTGCCTCCGTGAGCCAGCAGGCCCTCAAGGCCCTGGCTGTGTTCCTCGCACTCGTGTCGATCGTGATGGCGATCTACTTCCGCACGTGGAAGATGGCCGTCGCGGGGCTCGTGGCCCTGCTCCACGACCTTTTCATCACGGTGGGCATCTATGCGCTGGCCGGTTTCGAGGTCTCCCCGGCCACGATGATCGGCTTCCTGACGATCCTCGGGTACTCGCTGTACGACACCGTCGTCGTCTTCGACAAGGTGCGTGAGAACACCACCGAGGCGCTCGGCAACGGCCGTCTCACCTACGCCCAGGCGGCGAACCTCGCCGTCAACCAGACCCTGGTGCGGTCGATCAACACCACGATCGTGGCGCTGCTGCCGATCGCATCGATCCTGGTCATCGGGTTCCTCTTCCTCGGCCCCGGCACCCTGCTCGACCTGGCCCTGGCCCTGTTCGTCGGTATCGCCGTCGGCGCCTACTCCTCGATCTTCATCGCCACGCCGCTGTTGGTGCACCTGCGCCTGAAGGAGCCGGCTGTCGTCGATCTCGAGAAGAAGGCCACCCGCTACCAAGCGCGTCATGGCGGCGTCGTCTCCGCCTCCGATGCCGCTCCGGTCCCGCACGAGCCCGACGCCGAAGAGCTCGCTGCAGCCACCTCCGGCCGCGAGTCGGTCTCGGCGGCGGCACGTTCCGGTGGCGTGGTGCGCGAGACCCACAAGTACGCGACCAGTGGTCCGCGCAACCAGCCCAAGCGTCCGCCGAAGTCTCGTCGATGAGGCGCAGCTCGTCGACGAGATGGAGCCGCTGCGCCCGGGTGGGTCAGTGAGCGACACCCTCGCCGAGCGGGTCTCCGCGCGGTTGCGCGACGTCCAGGACTTTCCCAGCCCGGGGATCCTGTTCAAGGACGTGACGCCGGTCCTGGCCGACCCCGAGGTCTTCGGTGCCGTCATCCGCGACATGGCGGACCGACGCAGGGGCAGCATCGACCTGGTCGTCGGTATCGAGGCTCGCGGCTTCATCTTCGGAGCCGCTCTCGCGCACGAGCTGGGGGTCGGCTTCGTCCCGGTGCGCAAGGCGGGCAAGCTGCCGGGCGACACCGTCGGGCTGACCTACGACCTCGAGTACGGCACGGCGACCATCGAGATCCACAGCGATGCCTTCGTGAGCGGTGAGCGCGTCCTGCTCGTTGACGACGTGCTCGCCACGGGAGGCACCGCCGAGGCGGCCTGTCGGCTGCTGGAGCAGGCCGGTGCCACGGTCGTGGCCTTCGAGACGCTGGTCGAGCTCGGGTTCCTGCCCGGCCGTGAGCGGTTGGCTGGGCGTGAGATCCACGCCACCGTGGTGGTCCCGTAGGCTTTCGGCATGACCGAGGACGTCGTCACCGGACCGGTGCCCACCGGTGCCTCCTCGGCGAACCGCGTCCGCGCCCGCCTGGCCCGCTTCGGCAGCCGCGGAGGTCCGATCAACCCGGTCCTGGAGCCCCTGCTCCAGACAGTCCGAGCCACCCACCCCAAGGCTGACCTGACGGTCATCGAGCGCGCGTACGTCGTCGCCGAGGAGGCGCACCGGGGCCAGACGCGCAAGTCCGGCGACGCGTACATCACCCACCCGCTCGCGGTGACCACGATCCTCGCCGAGCTGGGCATGACGCCGGCCACCCTGGCGGCTGCGCTGCTCCACGACACGGTGGAGGACACGGAGTACAGCCTCACGCAGCTGGAGAAGGACTTCGGGCGCGAGGTGGCGATGCTCGTGGACGGTGTCACCAAGCTCGACAAGGTGACCTACGGCGACGCCGCGCAGGCCGAGACCGTGCGCAAGATGGTCGTGGCGATGGCCCGCGACATCCGGGTGCTGGTGATCAAGCTGGCCGACCGCCTGCACAACGCCCGCACCTGGCGCTACGTCTCGGTGGAGTCCGCGCAGCGCAAGGCTCGCGAGACCCTCGAGATCTACGCCCCGCTGGCCCACCGGCTCGGCATGAACACCATCAAGTGGGAGCTCGAGGACCTGTCCTTCGCGACGCTCTACCCCAAGGTCTACGACGAGATCGTGCGCCTCGTGGCCGAGCGGGCCCCCGCACGCGAGGAGTTCCTCTCAGGGGTGCGGGACCAGGTCAGCGAGGACCTCAGGGGCGCCAAGATCAAGGCGACGGTGACCGGTCGGCCGAAGCACTACTACTCCGTCTACCAGAAGATGATCGTCCGGGGTCGCGACTTCGAGGACATCTACGACCTCGTGGCGGTGCGGGTCCTCGTCGACTCGGTGCGCGACTGCTACGCCGCGCTGGGTGCGCTGCACGCGCGCTGGAACCCCCTGCCGGGGCGGTTCAAGGACTACATCGCGATGCCCAAGTTCAACATGTACCAGTCCCTGCACACGACGGTGATCGGCCCTGAGGGCAAGGCCGTCGAGATCCAGATCCGCACGCACACCATGCATCGCCGGGCCGAGTACGGCGTCGCCGCCCACTGGAAGTACAAGGAGGATGGGACTGCCCCCGCGTCCGGTGCCAAGGAAGGCGAGACCGGCCCCATCAACGACATGGCGTGGCTGCGCCAGCTGCTCGACTGGCAGAAGGAGACCGCCGACCCGGGGGAGTTCCTCGACTCGCTGCGCTTCGAGATCAACGCCCGCGAGGTCTACGTCTTCACGCCCAAGGGCGAGGTGGTGGCCCTGCCGGCCGGAGCGACGCCGGTCGACTTCGCCTACGCCGTGCACACCGAGGTGGGCCACCACTGCATCGGCGGCCGCGTCAACGGCCGTCTCGTGCCGCTGGAGTCGACCCTCGAGAACGGTGACGTCGTCGAGGTGCTCACCTCCAAGGCCGACGGCGCCGGACCTTCCCGCGACTGGCTCACCTTCGTCAAGTCGCCTCGGGCGCGCAACAAGATCAAGCAGTGGTTCTCCAAGGAGCGTCGCGAGGAGGCGATCGAGACCGGCAAGGACGCGATCGCCCGCGCCATGCGCAAGGAAGGCCTCCCGCTCCAGCGACTGCTCACCGTCGAGACCCTGACCGGCCTGGCGTCAGAGCTGCGCTACCAGGACATCGACGCCCTGTATGCCGCGGTGGGCGAGGGGCACGTGTCCGCCCAGCACGTGGTGGGCCGGCTGGTGGTCTCGCTGGGGGGCGAGGAGGGCGCATCCGAGGACCTTGCGGAGGCGACGACGCCGACCCGGTCGATGCGGCGACGCACGGGCGACCCCGGCGTCGTGGTGGTCGGCACTGCGGACGTGTGGGTCAAGCTGGCCCGCTGCTGCACCCCGGTGCCGGGTGACCCGATCATGGGATTCATCACCAGGGGCAATGGCGTCTCAGTGCACCGCACCGACTGCACCAACGCTGAATCCCTTCTGTCGCAACCAGATCGGATGATCGAGGTCGAGTGGGCCCCCTCGTCGGCGTCGGTCTTCCTGGTGCAGCTACAGGTCGAGGCCCTGGACCGCAACCGGTTGTTGTCCGACGTCACCAGGGTGCTGTCCGACCAGCACGTCAACATCCTCTCGGCCTCGGTGCAGACCTCGCGAGACCGGGTGGCGATCAGCAAGTTCACCTTCGAGATGGGTGACCCGAGCCACCTCGAACACGTGATGAAGGCCGTCCGCAAGATCGACGGCGTGTTCGACGTCTACCGGATCACCGGCACCAAGGCCACCGCCGCCAAGGCCTAGCCCCGCGGCACACGAGGGTCGTGGTCTAGGAACCGAACTCGTCGACGTTGCCGCGGGCCTGGGCCAGCCACTGCTCCTGGGCCTCGAGCTTGGCCTGGGCGTCCTTGACCTTCTTCTCGTTGCCGGAGGCCTGCGCCTTGGCCAGGTCGTCCTTGAGCGAGGAGACCGACGCCTCGAGCTGGTCGACCATGCTCTGGGCGCGGGCCGCGACCTCGGGGTTGGACTGCTTCCAGCGCTGGTCGTCGGCGTCGCGTACCGCCTGCTCGATGCGACGCATCCCCTTCTCCATGCGGTCGACGTCGCCCCGGGGGACCTTGCCCGCAGCGTCCCACTTGTCCTGCAGCGTGCGGAGGGCGGCCTTGGCGGTCTCGAGGTCCTTCACCGGGAGGATGTCCTGGGCTTCGGTGAGCAGGGCCTCCTTGACGGCCAGGTTGCCCCGGAACTCCTCGTCCTCCTTGGCCGCGACCTCGTCCTTCGCGGCGAAGAACGCATCCTGGGCGGCCTTGAACCGCTCCCACAACGCGTCGTCGTCGGACCGGGAGGCGCGCCCGGCCTGACGCCAGCGATCCATGAGTCGCTTGAAGGCGCCGGCCGTCTGGCCCCAGTCGGTGCTGGTGGAGAGGGCCTCGGCCTCCTTGACGAGCTCCTGCTTGGCGGCCTTGGCCTCGGCCTGGGTGCCTTCGAGCTGGGCGAAGTGGACCCGACGTGCCTTGTCGAAGGAGTTGCGGGCCTGGCTGAACCGCTGCCAGAGGGCGCCCTCGGTCTCGCGGTCCAGCCGTGCACCCTCGCGCTGGTGCTTCTTCCAGCCGTCGAGCAGCTCGCGCATGCGGGCACCACTGCTCTTCCACTGGATCTTGGCTTCGGGCTGTCCCGCGATCTTCTCGGCTTCGGCCACGATGGCTTCGCGCTCGACCGTCGCCGCGGCTCGGGCTGCGCTGCGTTCGGCGGACTCGGCCGCCTTGCGCGCAGCAACCAGGCCCTCGATCTCGCCCACCTTGGCGTCGAGACCGGCGAGGTCGCCGACGACATTGGCCTCGGCGCAGTGCTCGCGCAGCTTGGCCAGGCCCTCGGCGGCGTCCTTGGCGGACAGGTCAGTGGTGGTCAGCCGCTGGTGCAACAGGTCTGCGGAGGCGTAGAGCTCGTCGTACTTGCGCGCGAAGTAGTGCAGCGCCTCGTCGGGGGTGGCTCCCGGGTAGGCGCCCACCTCCCGCTCGCCATCGGCGGTGCGGACGAACACGGTGCCGTCCTCGGCCGCGCGACCGAACGTCTCCGACGGCGGTCCGGGCGGCGCAGCGACGGTCAGCGCAGCGGGCTGGGCGTGAGCCACCTTGCGCACCGCGGCAGGGGTCGGCACCGGGCCCGGCTTCGGAGCCGGTCGGGGTACCGGCTTCGGTGCGGGAGCGGGAGCGGCTTCGGAGGCAGCGTCGGGCTCGGGTGCAGCCTCGGCCACGGGCTCGGGTGCAGCCTCGGCCACGGGCTCGGGTGCAGCCTCGGGCTCGGGTGCAGCCTCGGGCTCGGGTGCAGCCTCGGCCACGGGCTCGGGTGCAGCCTCGGCCACGGGCTCGGGTGCAGCCTCGGCCACGGGCTCGGGTGCAGCCTCGGCCACGGGCTCGGGTGCAGCCTCGGGCTCGGGTGCAGCCTCGGGCTCGGGTGCAGCCTCGGCCACGGGCTCGGGTGCAGCCTCGGCC